>CAYLLN010000008.1:0-55164 GCA_964384375.1 uncultured Pirellulaceae bacterium | reverse complement strand
GACTCCGCCGAGAAGCAGCGCCTTCATCAGCGAGACCTGGATCGGTCGATCCAGCAGCAAAACTGCTTTCACTGTGCCGAGTTGACACAGCTCGCAGGCTATCCATCTGCGAACCGAATTCCTGCTTTCTACGGCCAGAGCGCATCGCTGGTCGCCTTGCTGACCCAGGCGGGCGGATCTGAGAAGCTAGTTCCATTCCTCAAGAGCGCAGCGGTTGATGGATACGACAAAGCCTTGCGGGACACCTACGGCATCGCGGGAATGGCTGACCTTCAGCGGCGATGGAATCAGGGTCGCACGAAGATCGCATCTACCCTCTGACAACCTCTTCGCGCATCTAGCAGGCCGTGTGCCGACAACTACTTCGGCCGGCGGTAAGATCGGTCAAGTTTACCGGCAAGGAAAGACTTCTTGCTCGCAACTTACCGAACTTACCGATTTCAACAGCGTTCACGGGCGCTGGTTCTCCGGTGCCCGCCCCGCCAAAAGCGCCGCCTCGTCGGAGCCCGACTCAGTTATTTCGCCTCGGCAGTTTCACAACTGCTGTAACGGCGACTTCCCTGCATTGTTTCGGAGGCGAGCATGTCGCAGCTCCGCGTTGTAATCCTTTGCGTTTGCCTAACGGTGGCGCTGGGCTGCAGAACTTCATCGTCGGCGCGGATTGCAACCGCTCCAAATTCGCCCCGTTCGGTCGCAGTAAGCCGACCTGCGCCACCTGAAAGCCAAGCGACCGCGCACAACAGCACCCTCTCGCCTCTTCGCCCCGCGTCATTCCAGGAGCAGCTTCCTGTCCCGTCGCCGCCAGTTGTTGTCGTCGAGGAAGTGCCGGCTAATCTTGACGGCGAACTACAGCTGGAGTCGCTTGTAGCGGCCGTTGAGGCCCGTTATCCGTCGCTCCAAGCCATGACAGCTGCATGGCAGGCGGCCGCGCAGCGATATCCCCAGGTGGTCGCCCTCGAAGATCCAGTGTTGATGGGAACGATGGCGCCAGCGTCAGCCAGCTCGGACCTCACCGAAACAGCTTATGCCCTGCAGCTCAACCAGAAGCTTCCCTGGATTGGAAAGCGCAGGCTTCGCGGCGCAGCAGCAGCGGCTGATGCAGACGCGGCCCTCAACGACGTGGAAGACAGCCGCTTGCAAGTGCGCCTAGTGGCCGAAATGGCCTTCTACGAATACTTCCTTGTGGCCCGCCTCGTGACGCTAAATCGCGACAACACGCGGATCATGGAGCAGTTTCGCGAGACGGCGCAGTCCAAATATCGCGCTAATCAGGTAACACAGCAGGATGTATTGCAAGCGGATGTGGAACTAGCCGATCTTCAGCGACGTCAATTCGAACTGGAGCGCATGCAGCAGGTCGCGGTAGCGCGCATCAATACGCTGCTCCGACGGTGGCCCGATGCACCGCTGCCCGGTCCACCGGCGGAACTTGATCCCCCGCAACGTGTGGCCGATGCAAACCTCCTATGGCAGAACGCCATGCGGCAGCGGCCGGACTTGGCGGCCCTGGCCTGGCGGGTGCAGTCCACAGAAGCTGCACTGGAGCTGGCTTACAAAGACTTCTATCCTGATTTCGATGTCTTCGGCCGCTACGATACGTTCTGGCAGCCTGCCAGCACGCAAGGCCCGCTCCGTGGCCAGGTTGGCGTGTCGGTGAACATGCCGATCTATTACAGCAGGCTGAAGGCCGCCGTCCGAGAAGCACAGTGCCGCGTCAACCAGCAGCGGGCCGAGTTCGATCAGCAGGCGCTGGACATCCAGTACGAGGTCGTAACGGCTGCTCGGCAGGTCGAAGAGAGCCACCGAACCGTCGATCTGTATGCGCAGCGGCTATTGCCGGTGGCCGAGCAGAATGTTGCTGCGGCTCGCGCGAACTATGAAGTGGGCAAGTTGAACTTTCTGGATCTGGCACAAGCTCAACGCCAGCTCATCATGGCGCGCGAGCGGCAGATCGAAGCGATCATAACTTACCAAAGACGGATTGCAGAACTTCGCCGATCCACGGGTGGGTTGATCGTTGAAGCACCGTGAGTGTAGGAACCGAGAATCTTGGCCGCTGGCAGTGAGGAAGCCCTACAGTTTGCCCAATCTGTCCGTTTCGCAGCGTTCGGCTCGTCTCGATCGTTTTCACCAGAATCTTAGGGATAGTCGTAGCCGATTGTCATCCTCGCCATCCTCTGCACTTCGGCGAAGGAGCAAGCCACGCGAGGTCGATGCCATCTGACAACCGATCATGACAAATCCACGACTTCCTTTCAGATCGGCAGTCGTTGCGGTCTGCGACCGCAAGTAAGAAAAGGACGTCGGCCAGGACAGGGCATGCGCTTTCTCCATGTGCGAGCTTCCCGTTCTGATTCACTCTCTCCGTACTAGGTCAAAGGGGTCTTCGATGAAAAAGTTACTGGTTGTGGCTATTCTCGCGGCAATTTCGCTGTCTTCGGCGAATGTCATTGCCGGGGACTCGTGCTCCTGCACGACTACGGTTCCGGCAACGGCGCAGGCCGTCACTGGCTACCGAACGTATTCCTACCAGCCGGGCGTATCTGCGTATGGATCGAGGAGCCGTGTGAATCAGGGTCACTCGTATGAAAGTGCTACTAACAAGGCTCGCGGCCGAGTGAACTAGAGACGGCGATGCTCCATTTGACAAAGCTCCGGACCGCATGGTCCGGAGCATCTTCATAGGCTCCGGGTTATCCACGTGGCGCATCTGCCAGCGGACCTGAGTTTTCGTGCGGCTCGCGTAGGCGAGTTTTGGTGTGCGGTCGCAGTCGCCCAACTGTCTGTATTCACGCGCTGCAGCGAGGGATGATTGGCAATCGTAGCGCGCTCTAATCCCTCATCCAGCCACTGGTTGCGATATCGCACACTTCAGCACGCGGTTCGCGTTGCTACTTTCCCAGAGATTGCGAGACACACGTCCGTGTGATCGGCTCCGTGATGCCCGCACAACCTTTGATGCTGGGAGGTGTGTTATGAAGAAGTTCATTCTCACTGTGGTCGCTGTCGGACTGGCGATGGCAATGGTCACGGATGCTTCGGCTGGAATCTTTGGGTGGAGGCGATGTCGCCAACCCGTTTACGTTCAACCGGCGCCAGCAACTGCCCGCGCGGATCAAGGATACCGGACGTATTCGTACCAGCCGGCTGCCCCAACAGTTCAGTATCGGACGAACAGCCGCAGCACGGGCGGACGTGCCTATGAAAGCGCGATCAACAAATCGCTGGGCCGTGGATTCTGACTTCCCAGCAGCAATTGTCCGGACGGTTGCAGAGCCCCGACTCTCGGCGAGTCGGGGCTCGCGTTGTTTACGGGCCGCGTGGCCGCGGCTGCTGCCGGATCGGGCAGGGACCCTGTTTGTGGTCGGCGGGCAGGCGTTCAGAGGGATCGCAGTTCACCGACGAATTCGTCGAGTTGCGTCAAGTCGCGCACACCCACCACCGTCACGTAGCCGCTATCCACGCGCCAACTTGCGGCCAGGCTTCTTTTGAGTTCCACCACACAGCAGCTCTTGCCCCGGCACTCCGTGCGGACCACGGACCGACCCTCAAACCATTCCAGTTCCTCTTGCGTATGTTCGAAGACGATGAAAGAAGTCTTGCCATCGCAGGTGTAAATCGTCTGCACGCAATCGCAGCATGGCATCTTGAGAAGGTAGCGCTTGGCAACCTGATGGCTGGAAAGGACGGTGTCCCGCGTTACCGTCTGGTGATTCAGCGCGCTGGCCGCCTCGGCCTCGCTCACCGAGGTTCCTTGATATTCCTGCGCCAGCATGGCTGCCGCGTTAATGTTCCCTTGCTCGTAAGCTCTCAGGAACTCTCCAAAGACTCGGACCATTTCCACATGGCTTTGAGGCGGACCGCTTGCCAACTGCCAAACAATTAGTCCACCCAGCACGGCAGCAGCGCTCGCGATGAGAATTGCAGCAGCCGTCCGCGATCGAACATAGGATCGCCGGCCGGACTCGTTCCGCGTGCCGTCGCCGATCAGTCGTTCAATTTTGGCCAGGAGAGTAGCCGGCGGCGCCGGTGACGGCGTCTGGCAGGATAGATCAGTCAGACGACGCAGCGCCCCCAGCCGCCCGGAGCATTCCACGCACGATCTGAGATGCGCGGCCACGGCCTGGCGCTGCTCGAAATCTAGCTCGCCATCGTGCAGCGGAGAAAGAAGCGGGATGACCTCGTTGCAGTTCATAAGTCCTCAACCGTCCCATCCCAGGCTGCGAAGCCGCTCCCGCAAATCAAGTCTTGCCCGACTGAGCCGGGATGCCACGGTTCCCATCGAGATCCCCAATGCCTCCGCGATTGCCCCGTAGGATAGCCCTTCCACTTCACGTAGCAAGAAAATCATACGTAAGTCGGGCTCGATGTCAGCCAATGCGCGATCGAGCAATTCGCGTGTCTCAGGCATTTGGCGGTGGTCAGGTTGGCGATCCTGCAAGTCCCCCTCCAAACGTTTGAGGCGATGTCTGCGGTTACGGCGGATGTGCTGAAGCGCTTCGTTGATCGTAATGCGATACACCCAGGTACTAAAGGAAGCACCTCCGGTGAAGCGATCGATCTGGCGGAATATCTGGAGATAGACCTGTTGCGCAACGTCTTCGGCATCCTGCGCTCCGACCATGCGATACAGTGTCCGATAGACTCGCTCCTGAGTCCTCACGACCAATTCTCGCTGCGCAGCAGCCTCACGGCGGCGACACCCTGATACCAAGCGGGCTAGCGGATCGGCGACTAATGGATCGTTGCTTCTCGCTTTTGCGACTGATTTAGATGCCAACTCCTCCCCGATTCTTCCCGGAATTGAGAGGGCGACGGAGGACATGAGGAAACTCCCAACGAGGTCCATGAATGCGAAATCCAGCCGTGCAAGAGGCAAATGGAGTGCCACGCGCGTTAAGGGTTGCAGGCAAGACCACTTTTGCCATCGGTCGCCGTGAATACGAGCTGGCAAGAGATCCCCGCCCTCGCGACCCTGATCAATCTTAGCACGCGCCACGTCCAAAACCGCACACTATGCGCGCGGCTGTGCCACAACGCACACTCCCGGCTGGCGCTCAAGAATTAGGGCCATTTCTTGATCGCAAGAAGAAATCCAAAAAGGCAGCATCAAATGAGTTAATCGCGATGAGGCCGCACGCCCAGGCTCGCCGACCTCGCCAGCCGATTTGCAGGTCCGTCCCTGGAATACCAGCTGAATTCCTGGTTCTGACGAGAAGTGACATGACAGGCGGCATGGGGTGGCGATGCGTTAAGCCAACTGTGATGGAATTCGTGCTTAGTGTCTCGATCGTTACCACATTTTTGTTGAGGAGGTTCCCTTGAATTGCACTCGTCGTGTTTTGTTGGTCGTGGCGATTGCCGCCGGTCTGTCGGGCGTTACCGAACTGGCCGCCTTCGCTCAGAAGGACGCGACTTCGAAGTCGCGCGGAGAGCACAGCGTTCCCTTCTGGTCGTCCCGATCCTCTCATCGGCGACTGCAGCATGCGCGCGACTACGCACGCGATTTTCACGGCTATATCGTCGCCAACCCGAAGCCCGATCCGTTGGTCGCTAAAGAAGTGACCAACGAAATCGGCAAGAATCTCGAAGAAGTGAAGAAGCACTTGGCCGCGATGAAGAAAGACTTTGCCGAGGAAAAGGAAGCCGTCGCCGGCATCGAGAGCCTCGAAAAACAGCTTACCGTCGCCTTCGATGAGCATAAGCGACTGGGCGCCTGCTGTGTGAAGGCGAACTTTGATGCCATTGAAACCATGGAGTGCTGCAGCAACCTGGCCAGTCAGCTTGACAAGATCATTGCGGCCCACGAGGAGCTGATGCGGAAGCTCGTTCGCAAACCAGCGGCCCCCGCAGGCACGCGATGACACTTCGTCGCCAAAGGCACGGGCGCGATTGAGTTAGCGATCTGAAAATTCTTACTCGGTGCATCTTGTCTGGCAAATCTGAGCGAGCCACATCCGCCTCACCAAGATGAATAATCGCGCGCACCCGAGCCCGTTGCCTTCCGCCGAGCCGGCAGCGCCTGCATCCATGGCGCTCAAGATTGGAGTGATGGGTGGTGCTGGCAGGGAGATCTCTGCCGAATTCCTGAGTAGGGCGGAACAACTGGGCGCAGCCATCGCGCTTGCGGACTGCGTGCTCATCACGGGTGCCTGTCCTGGATTACCCCTAGGCGCGGTGCGAGGGGCGAAACGTTCGGGCGGAATGGTCGTCGGCATCTCACCAGGCCTCAGCCTGGACGAACACCTCTTCAAGTATGAATCCCCTTCGGTCTACCATGACGTGTTGATTTTCACCGGCAGCGGCCTCATGGGGCGCGAGGTGGTCAACATCCGCAGTTCGGATATCGTGGTGATCGTCGGCGGCAGCAGCGGAACGCTCGGAGAGCTGGCCATCGCCTACGACGAAGGAAAGTTGATCGGCGTTCTCACTGGAACCGGCGGGATCACTGACCATGTCGAAGGGATTCTTGCGGCCTGCCAGAAGGCGACTGGGGCTCGCGTCATTTACGACTCCGACCCCCATTCACTGATCGATCGCCTCGTCCACGTATTCCGGACAGAACACTACCGGCGGCCATCGTGCTTCTGCCATGCTTGCGACCAACCTGAGTCGAGCCCCCCTGCTCTGGGCGCTGAGAGGGACGTGGTCTGCGGCATGTGGATTGAGGCGCTGCACGCGGTCGCCAAGCGGACCATCGCGGGGCGCCGCTACGTCTTCTGCTCTCAAGCGTGCGTGGACCGTTTTGATGATGACGTCGCAGCCTATCTCGACCGGGAGTGACAGAATGGAACGGCGGGAACCATCACTGCAATTCCTCGGTGCGGTCGGCACGGTCACTGGCTCAAAGTACCTGATTGACGTGAATGGCCGCCGGGTGTTACTGGACTGTGGATTGTTTCAAGGGTTAAAGGAGCTGCGGCTGCGGAATTGGAACAAGCCCCCTTTCGAACCAGCATCGATCGATGCGGTAGTCCTCAGTCACGCGCACATCGACCATTGCGGTTACCTTCCCCGCCTCGTTCGTGACGGATTTGCCGGGCCCGTGTACTGCACGCCAGGCACGCAGTCGCTGCTCCGCATCGTCTTGCCGGACGCGGCCCACATCCAGGAGGAAGACGCCGCGTACGCCAATCGCAAAGGGTTCTCCAAGCACCATCCGGCTGAGCCACTATTCACCGCCGAGGATGCGGAGCGATCTTTGACGCTAGTTGAGCCACGGAACTACGGAGAGCCGTTTGAGGTGGTGGATGGCATGAACTGCACCTACCGCCGGGCTGGCCACATTCTTGGATCAGCCACCGTGGACCTGCTCTTGGCTACACCGGACGTCCGCGTCATTTTCTCCGGCGATCTCGGCCGGTGGGGCAGGCCAATGCTGCGAAATCCGGAGTTCGTCAGCGACGCCGACTACCTGCTCGTCGAGTCCACATACGGTGATCGGCTGCATTCGGCGACCGATCCGGCGGAGGGTCTGGCCGGCGTCATTCAGCGGGTCGCAGAGCGCGGGGGCGCGCTCATCGTGCCGGCCTTCGCGATTGGACGCACCCAGGAATTGATCTGGCGAATTCGCGAACTGGAAGAGGCGCGGCGAATACCCACGCTCCCCGTCTTCATCGACAGTCCGATGGCGATCGACGCGACGGAGGTCTTCTGTCGCCACCCTGAGGATCACGCCTTGGACATGGCGCTGCTGATGGATGAGAAGCGCTGCCCCCTTTGCTGCAAACCGTATCAGCTTGCCCGCACACCGGACGCGTCCAAGGCAATCAACGATCAACAGGGGCCGTTCATCGTGATCGCCGCCAGCGGCATGGCCACAGGTGGCCGCGTGGTGCATCACCTCAAGCGGCGATTGCCGGATCGCAAGACGACCATTCTACTCGTGGGATTCCAGGCAGCGGGAACGCGAGGGCGGCTTCTCCAAGACGGCGCAAAGCACCTGCGCATGCACGGTCAAGAGGTTCGTGTGAGGGCCCACATTGAGAGACTGGATGGGCTCTCCGCGCATGCCGACAAGTCAGAGCTTCTTCGCTGGCTGGGCGGTTTTGGAAAACCGCCCAGCCAGACCTACGTGGTGCATGGCGAACCCGTCGCAGCCGACCATTTCGCACAGACCATACGAGACACATTGCACTGGAATGCGTCAGTTCCCAAGGACCTTGAGACGGTTCGCCTATCGTAACGATCTGGCGAGCCCAGTGCGCCAATGGCGCAAGCGCCGAAGGGAGAATCGATGAGCGACTTGGAACAATTTCGACGGGAATTAAAAACGCGGATCACCGCAGCGGATAATGCTCCGCGCTGGCCGCTGGCTGACTTCGAACAATACATGGCCGCGCTTCGACGACATCGCCAAGCTGCTCGCCAATGCGGTCGTCAAACCGAGACTTGACGCGCTTATCGAACTCTTTTCCGGCGCGCGAACGAGGGCCGATGAACAAGCCCATCGCTACTCGACGTGGTTTGCCTACTCCGATCGTTATCCGGTGACGGCCAAACTTGAGTTCGCCATCGAGCATGACCAATCGGTTGAGCAAGTGTTTGTGCGCTACGAGGCCAATCTGATGCCCGTGTTCTTTCACTACCAGCCGCACGATAGGCTGACGATTCCCCTTGATCAATTCGATCCCGAGCGAACCACTGAATGGGTCGAACGAAGGGTCTTTGAATTCTTAGAAATCTACCTGCGACACGACAGGGGCGCAGAGAATCTGGACGAGGATATCGTCGCCGACCCTGTATGCGGAATGCGGCTGAGCCGATCGGACGCCAAGGAAAGCGCCGACTACCGCGGCCATGGGTACTTCTTTTGTAGTGCCGAGTGCCGGGTCAAGTTCGAGGGCGAGCCGGAACATTTTGTCACGTTCCGCACGATGTGAAATGAACGCTTCCGCCGAGAATACCGAACTCCAGCAACGCGTTGCACAGTATCTGCGCGTGGCGCAGCGCACATCGCTCCACAACCTGTCGGTTGCCGTCCACAACGAAACAGTGACTTTGGTGGGTACGGTCGGGACGTACTACGAAAAACAATTGGCTCAAGAGATCGTGCGCCGCGTCGCGGGCGTACGGCACGTAATCAACCTGCTGGAAGTAGGACCGGATGCCGCAACTCTCCCTTTTGCGGACGATACGCCACAGTAGCTGGCATACATCGGCATCCGTTCCAAGCGTTGCATGAACACCTCCTTGCTCGAACCCGCTCTGTCGCCGCCGGCCGCACCGCATGCGGTTGCAGCGGAGGCCGTGTTGCAGAGCTTCGGCAGCTCGCGAGAACTCGGGCTTTCCGACATTGACGTACAGGCCCAACGCACGAGGTACGGGACCAACCAGCTCGCAGAAACGCCCCCAACGCCGTTGTGGCAGAAGTTGCTGGGGCAATTCAAGGATCTGGTGATCTGGATCCTGATCGTAGCCGCCATCATTTCTGGTGCGATGGGCGAATGGGTCGATGCCATTGCGATCCTTGCCATTGTTCTGCTGAATGCCGTCATTGGCTTCATGCAGGAAGAACGCGCCGAACGAGCGCTCGCGGCCCTGCAAAGACTGTCAGCTCCTCTGGCGAAGGTCATTCGTGCCGGTCGTCTCCAATCGATCCCTGCCAAGGACCTGGTTCCGGGCGACGTGGTGGAACTCGAAGCCGGGGACAACATACCGGCGGATGGGCGGCTGATTCAAGCCTTCAGCCTGAGCATTCAAGAGGCAGCCCTGACGGGGGAATCGCTGCCGGTTGAAAAGCATGGTGCGGCCATCCTTTCCGCGGAAGCGCCGCTAGGGGACCGGCAGAACATGGTCTATATGGGCACGGTTGCCGCGGCCGGTAAAGCGTCCGCGGTGATCACGGCCACCGGAATGAAAACCGAACTCGGGCGCATCGCCGGCATGCTCCAGCGGCACGAACCGGAGCCGACTCCCTTGCAGCGCCGTTTGTCAGGGCTGGGCAGGGTGCTCGTAGTCGTCTGCCTGGGTATCGTGGCGGTAATCTTCGTTCTGGAGATCGTCCGTAACGGCAACGTGCTCAGCGCGCTGCTCACGTCGGTCAGTCTGGCGGTCGCAGCCGTGCCAGAGGGATTGCCCGCAGTCGTGACGATTGCACTCGCCCTCGGGGTGCAGCGAATGGTGAAGCGCAATGCCCTCGTGAGGAAGCTGCCCAGCGTGGAGACGCTGGGCTCTGTTTCGGTCATTTGCTCGGACAAGACCGGCACGCTGACCCGCAATGAAATGACCGTCCAGGAGATCGTGGCCGGCGATCGGCATTATTATGTCACCGGCGTCGGCTATGCTCCGCGAGGTCAATTCCTGCAGATCTCGCCCGGCACCTCGCCAAACCAAGATGGCAACGCAGGAATCGCCAGCGGCACGCCGGTCGAAGTCCAGGACCACGAAGAGCTAACCCTGGCTCTGACGATCGGCGCGTGGTGCAACAACGCCCGTGTTGTTCCCCAAGGCGATGGAGAAAGAGAGTGGAAGGTCATCGGTGATCCGACAGAAGGAGCCTTGGTTGTCGCCGCGCTGAAAGCCCATCTCGATCCGAGAAACCGCGCCGATGCGCTGGTATTCGAGATTCCTTTCGACTCGACCCGCAAAGCGATGTCCGTCGTCGTGCGCGATGGTCACGAGCGATTCACGCTCTACACCAAGGGAGCGCCGGAGGTCATTCTTGCCAAGTGTGTGGCCGAAATCCATGGCGGAAGCGTGCATCCGCTAACCGAGGAGCGGAGGAAGGCGATCCTGGACGAGAACTCGGAGATGGCCGCGCGGGCCTTGCGCGTGCTGGCTCTAGCTTACCGCGCTGCGGTTCCAGGCCGGTTGGACGCGACGGCCGAATCGGAACTGATATTCGCGGGCCTGACTGGAATGATCGACCCTCCGCGGGACGAAGCCATTCTGGCCGTCGAGAAATGCCGTGATGCGGGAATACGTCCGATCATGATTACGGGCGACCACCCTGGCACGGCTATGGCTGTGGCCCAGAAGTTAGGCCTGACCAGCCCCGGTGACCGCGCGATCTCGGGACTCGAACTGGAACGAATGACCGACGAGGACCTGGCCAGTCAAGTGGACCGGATCAGCGTTTACGCCCGGGCCTCGGCTGAGCACAAGATGCGGATTGTGAAGGCCTGGAAGTCCAAAGGAGAGGTCGTGGCGATGACAGGCGACGGCGTGAATGACGCGCCGGCGATTAGGGCGGCAGATATCGGCATCGCGATGGGGATCACCGGCACGGACGTCACCAAGGAAGCTTCCGATATGGTGCTGACGGACGATAATTTCGCCTCGATCGTCAGCGCCGTCGAAGAGGGCCGCGGCATTTATGACAACATCCAGAAAGTGCTGCAGTTCCTGCTCTCGTGCAATGCAGGCGAAATTCTCCTAATGTTCGTGGCAGGGCTTCTCGGCTGGCCTGCGCCACTACTGCCGATTCAACTGCTCTGGATCAACCTGGTTACGGATGGCTTGCCGGCCTTGGCGCTGTCTCTGGAACCACCGGAGCCCGGCGTGATGCGCCGCAAACCGCGGCGGCGGGACGAGTCGATTCTCTCCGCACGCCTCGGCTTGGCGATCCTGTGGCAGGGTCTGCTGGTGGGGGGCGTGGGCCTGGCGGCCTTCGCCTACAGCTATCTGACACACGATGGCAACGTGGAGCGCGCTCGGGCGATGACGTTTTGCGTGGTCGTCTATGCGGAATTGCTGCGAGCTCTGGCAGCGCGCAGTCAAACACTGACGTTGCCGCAGCTTGGATTCTTCACGAATCCGCAATTGCTTCTGGCGATTGTTGTCTCGGGGATGCTGCAGGTGAGCGTCGCCGTGTTCCCATTCACTCAACGGGTATTTGATGTGCCGGCGCACACGATTGTCGAGTGGCTGATCATTGTGGGGCTGGCGATGACACCCGTGACTATGATCGAAGTAGGGAAAATGACCGTACAGCGTTTTCACGGAAAGGGCTAACTCGTGTGGGCTCCGACATCGATTGCCCGAGCCCTGTGCCAAATCCTGATTTCATCCGAAAGGAGCGTGCCATGATTGAGAATCGTCCACTTCGTGTCGCTGGAATCGGCGCTTGCGTCTTCATTCTCCTCACCGCTGCCTACTCTGCACTGGCGGATGATACGCAAGATTCCGCCTCGCACAACAAAGAGATTAAGGCGCTCCAGCTTGAACGCCGCGCCGTGCTGCAGGAGGCTCTTCGCGCTGTGGAACGGGCATACCATGCCGGCCAAGCCCAACTTGCGTCCGTAATTGAGTCGCGACGCGAACTGTCCCGTGCGGACCTCGATTTGGCCACAACCCAGCACGAACGACTCGCAGTTTACAAACGGCTTGTGGAGGAAGCCACAGCGTTGGAGAAGGCGACTAAAACGCAGTTTGAGTCAGGACAAGCAACACAAATCGACCTTCTGAAGAGCACAGCAGCACGGCTTGAGGCGCAAATTGAACTCGCCCGTGCCCAGGCGCATGCACTCCATGCGACCGAGAAGTAACTCGCGTCCGGCGGATGAATCACATTAAGGATGGAACGATGTTGCGAATTCCAAAAGGGCTGGGAAGGTACGCGGTGATCATCATGATTTTAATGGCGGCCGTTAGCGGCGTGATTGTCTTCGTTGCAATTTGGGGGCGACAGGACGGCGCGGAGCAAGCGTCCGTAGGTCAGGTCTGGACGTGTTCGATGCACCCGCAGGTGCGGCTGCCGAAGCCGGGAAGATGCCCAATCTGCGGCATGAACCTGATCCCTGTCGCGAAGCTTGACGAGCAGAAAGGACATCACGAGCGGCAAGCGGGATTGGAAACTGAAGAGGTCAAACTCCGCCGGCTCGTCAAGGAAATCCGAGCCGTCGGCAAGCTTGATTACAACGAGAGCCGCGTTGAGGAGATCACGGCCCGCGTGGCAGGCCGCGTGGATCGTTTATTTGTCGATTTCACTGGAGTGGATGTGAAGCAGGGAGTTCATCTTGTCGAGATCTACAGCCCCAATCTCTTGACTACGCAGCGGGAACTGTTGTTGTCGCTGGAAGCCGCGGAAAGAATCCGGGCGACAGCCCGTCCCGGCGAGGACCGCTTTGCGCAAGACAGCCTGCAGGCGGCGCGCGAAAAGCTCCTGCTCTTGGGCATCCTGCCGGAGCAGATTGAGGAGATCGAGAAGACCAGGAAAGCCCAGACCCACTTGACGATTTTTGCTCCGCTAACCGGGACGGTGATCGACAAGCAAGTGCGGGTCGGCCAATACGTGGAGGAGGGGGACATCCTGTATCGCATCGCGGAGCTAGACCCCATTTGGCTCTATCTGAATATCTATGAATACGACATCGGATGGATCGAGTACGGCCAGGACGTCGAGGTGACCTTGGAGGCCTTTCCCGGCGAGAAGTTCCACGGCGTCGTAACATTCATCGCCCGGTTTCTCGATGACAAGACCCGGGCGATCAACATCCGCGTGAATTTGAAGAACCCCGATCGTCGCCTGAAGCCGGCGATGTACGCGTCGGCTGTCATTCGCGTCCCGCTACGCAGCGACGGCACGCCGCAGCCGACCGGCTTTGCAGGCAAGTATTCGTGTCCGATGCACCCCGAGGTGGTTCGGACAGAAGACGGGACTTGTCCAGTCTGCGAGATGAAGCTGGAGCTGATTCAGAACCGGCGGCCGTCGATCATTCAGGCGGTGCAAGCACCGCCACCTTCGAGACCCAGTGCGCCGGCCGATACCGTGCTTGGTATTCCTGCCTCCGCAGTACTTGACACGGGGGTTCGCCAGGTCGCCTACCGGCTGACGAAGGAGGGGGCCTATGAACTGGTCGAATTGAAGATTGGTCCCAGAGCCACCATCGCCGACGACCCCCAGCGGCGTCCCTTCTTTCCCGTATTTGGGGGCCTGGCTTCGGGCGACAAGGTCGTGGTCAGCGGCGGATTCATGCTCGACAGCCAGCGGCAAATCGAGGGAATGCCGAGCCTCTTGTACCCGGAAGGCCAATCCGCAGCCAACCTGCACGCGGGGCATGGAGGGACTCCCACGCCGCCGCCCACTGGTGCTGCCTCCGGACACAAGCACTAAGCGAGATTCGCCATGACAAACTACATCATCCGCTGGTGCCTGAACAACCGGTTGATCGTACTCTTGCTGAGCGCGGCGGTGCTGGTGGCAGGCTATTTCGCATTGTTGGAAACCCCGGTCGATGCACTTCCAGACATTGGCGAAAAGCAGGTCATCGTCTTCGCCGACTGGCCGGGCCGCTCGCCGCAGGACGTGGAAAATCAGGTGACATATCCTCTCACCGTTAGTCTCCAGGGCACGCCGAGAGTCAAGACGATCCGTTCCGCGTCAGGCTTTGGCTTCTCGATGGTCTTTGTGATCTTTCGAGATGAGGCAGACTACTACTGGGCCCGCTCGCGCGTCCTGGAACGCCTGAATGTTGCCACGGCGAAACTGCCGCCGGGCGTAGTCCCCGTCCTGGGGCCTGACGCGACTGCGCTCGGCCAGATCTATTGGTACACGCTTGAGGCGGAGGGCGTGGATCTGGCCCAGCTCCGCTCGCTCCAGGACTGGTACGTACGTTATCAACTCCAGTCGGTGGAGGGCGTCTCAGAAGTCGCCAGCGCCGGCGGCTACGTGAGGCAATATCAGGTCGATGTGCATCCCGACAAGCTTCGCGCTCATGGCGTGACGCTGCCCGAGGTCTATGAGGCTGTTCGCAACGGAAACATCGACGTGGGCGCGAAGGTCGTCGAGAATAATGGCTACGAGTTCTTTATTCGCGGCATTGGGTTTGTAAAGAGCCTGGCCGACATCGAGAACATTGTCATTCGCCAGGAAGGCGGCACGCCGATCTTCGTGAAAAACGTGGCCACGGTGCAGCTCGGCCCCGATTTTCGCCGCGGGGCTCTAGACAATGCGGGCCGGGAAACGGTGGGCGGCGTGGTCGTCATGCGGTATGGCGAAAACCCGCTGAAAGTCATCGGCCGCATCAAGGAAAAGCTGGCCGAAATCGAGCCCGGGTTACGAATCACACTCGGCGACGGAAAACAGGTTCCGGTCCGCATCGTCTCGTTCTACGACCGCACCGAGATCGTCTATGAAACGATGGACACGCTTCGCGAGGCGTTGATCGAAGAAGCGATCGTGGCGGGCATCATCGTCGTCCTCTTCCTCCTGCACCTCCGCAGCTCCCTGGCAATCCTGCCGACGCTCCCGCTTTCGGTGGCGATGAGCTTTGTGGTGATGTACCTCCTCGGGATCGATAGCAACATCATGTCACTGGCCGGAATCGCGATCGCGATCGGCGACATTGCCGACATGGGCATCATTATGACGGAGAACATCTATCGGCGCGTTGCTGCCGAGCGCGATCGGCCCTATGACGAGGTTGTCTATAGTGCATCCACGGAGGTGGGGGGAGCCATCCTGACCTCGGTTTCCAACACTATCATTTCGTTCATCCCGGTCTTCGCCCTGACCGATCAGGAAGGAAAACTCTTTGGGCCGCTGGCCTACACGAAGACGTTTGCTATCTCTGCTTCGGTCGTGTTGGCACTGACGTTCGTCCCGGTAATGAGTTACTACATGCTGCGGCCGACGCAGTGGTCGCGGTCGCGGTCGCTGCTGGTGGCACTCGCGACGGGTGTTGTGATTTTTGTCGTCACGCGACTGGGCATGACCTGGGGTGGCGTGGTAACCGATTGGACTTCCGGCTGGTTCATCGCTGCCGCGGTCGGCGCCGGTGTCGGCGTCGCCGTCTATCGCATGGGACGCGAGCAGCTTCTGCCGATGGAGCAGAATATTGTTTCGAGGACAATCTATTGGTTGTATCGCCCGACACTGCGCTGGGTCCTCGATCACAAGGGGACGTTTCTCGTGCTCCCGCTTGGCGTAGTGATGTGTGGACTGCTGATCTGGTTCGGCTTCGAACGGCTCGCCTATCCCATTCAGGCGCTGGTGCAGAACACGACCGGGCGCGATGTAGCCATGACGCCCGCGTGGCAAGCCCCAGCTAAGGTATTTCCCGGCATTGGCCGCGAATTCATGCCGCCGCTCGATGAGGGTTCCTTCTTGTACATGCCGTCGTTGTTGCCCTCGGCGTCGCTAACCCAGGTGCAGGAGGCGGTTGCCAAACAGGACGTAGCCATTCGCACAGTGCCGGAGGTCGAAAGCGTGGTGGGCAAAATCGGCCGGGCGGAATCCGCCCTCGACCCCGCGCCGATCGGGATGATCGAGACCGTTATCCTGCTCAAACCCGAATCAGAATGGCGCATGGTGACCCAGCAGCGCTGGCATAGCGACATCGGTTGGTTGCGCTGGGGCAGGCCGCTGCTCACCCATTTTTGGCCAGAAGAGCGGCGCATTACCAAAGCGGAGATTCTGGAAGAGTTGCAAGCCAAGACCGCCAGCCCCGGCGTCTTGCCCACCTGGCTCCAGCCAATCCAGACCCGGATTGTCATGCTGCAAAGCGGCTTCCGGGCCATGATGGGCGTCAAGATCTACGGGTCCGACTTAAAGGAGATTGAACGCATCGCTCTGCAGATGGAACCGCTTCTGCGCCGCGTGAATGGCGCCACCGATGTGGTGGCCGACCGGCTGGTCGGCAAACCGTACTTGGAATTCGAGATCGACCGCGAAGCCATCGCTCGTTATGGGGTCAATATTCGCGATGTGCAGGACGTCATCGAGATTGGCCTGGGGGGTGAGAACCTGACGATGTCGGTCGAGGGCCGCGAGCGCTATCCGATCCGCGTTCGCTACGCACGTGAGCTCCGCGAGAAATTCGATGATCTACATCGGATTCTCGTTCCGACCTCCACGGGAGCCCAGATTCCCATGGGCCAAGTCGCCAAGATTCGATACGTCGTCGGGCCGCAGGAGATCAAGAGCGAAAACGGCCTCTTGGTCGGCTACGTGACGATGAACACCCGCGACCGCGACGAAGTCAGCGTCGTCGAGGAGGCAGAAGCCCTGCTGCAAGCTGAGAGGCGGCGCAGCGACGAGCTTGTGGCGGCCGGCAAGCACGAGCAAGCCTCGCTCGTTGTTCCTCCTGGTTACTACTGGAAATGGTCCGGCCAATTCGAAAACCAGCAGCGGGCCACGCAGCGGCTGTCGTGGATCGTGCCGCTGGTCCTCCTCGGGATGTTTTTCATGCTCTATCTCGGATTTGGCCGCTGGTGGATCGCGTTTATCGTGTTTTTCGGTGTAATCGTCTCCATCTCGGGCGGCTTTCTGATGCTCTACCTCTGGGGTGTTAACTTGAGCGTTGCCGTCTGGGTGGGGTTCATCGCCCTGTTTGGCGTTGCCGACGACGATAGCGTCGTGATCTTGAGCTACCTGGAACAGATCTTCAAGGAGCGCCAGCCCACGAGTATCGCCGACGTTCGCGGCATGGTGATTGAAGCTGGGCTGAAACGGATTCGGCCGTGCCTCATGACGACTGCCACCACGGTGGTTGGCCTGATTCCAATTTTTCTGGCGACAGGACGCGGTTCCGACGTGATGCAGCCGATGGCCATCCCTAGCGTTGGCGGCATGGCCATTCAGTTGATTACGATTTTCGTCGCCCCGTGCCTGTACTGCCTGGTCAAAGAATGGCAGTATCACCGCATGCAGCAGGTGGCGGCTCGCACATCCTCTCTTCCAGGCCAGTCACCAGAGGCTGCCGATTCTCCCCAGTCAATTCGGGGAAAGCAGCCGACCTGACAATCACTGTCTTCCCACGCGTGCCATTCGATTTCCATCACAGTCATCGCGCTCGCAGCGATCGCCTGAATGATTGGCAACACGCGAGATCTGGCGTATGGCGCCACTTGATCACGATTGATCACGGCGAGAAGTGCCTACCGCCACGACATCTGTCGGCGGGCACAGTGTGCCATGCTGATGTCATTCTGGTTCTGAAGGAGGCATTCCAGTCCCGTCAATCCTCTGAAATCAAACTAGAGTGCGACGCGCCGATGGGATAGAACCTTCGCGAGTTATGCTAGCTTTCGCCAGCTTGCAACGGTTAGCGCTGGGTCAACGATCGCTTGTCGTCCCGTTGCGGAACAACTGAGGCTGACTCATTCGGCGAATGATGATACGACCATTGTGTAATAGGTCACTGTCGGCCGTTCTTCCAAGGATGAGACTGATGTTCCCCGAATTGTTTGCCCGGTATGTATTCTCTACTGCGGTTTTCCCTCTTAGCGTCGCGCTAGGTCTTTCGGGTGCATTTCAGGGTCTCTCGAGCGCCCAGGCAAAAGGACAGGCAGCTGAAAATCGGTCGGACGAAACAGCGCTTCGAGAGCGGGCTGACCAACTCCAGGCCACAACCAGAAAACTGTATCAGGAAGGAAAACTGGCTGACGCACTCATCTCTGCCAAACAAGTCGCCGAGTTACGTAAGCAGCTTTATGGCGAAACGCATGCAAACTATGCCGCCAGTCTTAACAACCTTGGCGAGTTGTACCGCGGCCTTCACCAGTACGCCCAAGCCGAGTTGGCATTTCGTGAGACGACCCAAATCCTCAAGCAGACGTTGGGCGAAGATCATGCGAACTACGCCCTGACGCTCGGCAACCAGGGTTTGCTTTGCATCGACAAGGGAGAGTTTGCGCGGGCCGAGCCGCTGCTACGTTTGGCTGCCGAGAAACTCAAAGGGTCACTTGGCGAACGTGATCCACAGTATGCCGCTGCCCTCAACAACCAGGGGCTTCTGTACAAGGAAAAGGGCGACTGGGAGCGTGCTGAGTCTTTCTATCGCCAAGCGCAGGCAATCGCCAAAGAAGATCTGCGGGCTTCCCGCTCGTTCTATGCCAAGTGTTTGATTAACCTGGCTGATCTACATCAAAGCCGGAAAGATCTCATCGGGGCCGAACCACTTTACGTAGAAGCAGTGGCCACGCTCAAGACGACGGTCGGCCAGACGCACCCTGACTACGCGCTGGCCCTGAATAATCTGGCGGATTTATACCGCGATCAGGGCGAGGTTGCCAAAGCGGAAACTCTCGCGCGTCAGGCAGCCGACATCCTCAAAGGGGCCGTAGGCCAGGAGCACCCGATCTATGCGATCAGCCTCAGCAACCTGGCACGGGTTTATCAGGCTCAACGCGACTACCAGCGGGCAGAACCGCTATATCGGCAATCGATGGAGATTCTGAAAAACACCGTTGGCGAGCAGCATCTTTACTTTGCCGCACCGGTCTTTCGGCTGGCTCAAATGTACCGTGCTCAGGGAAAAAACAGCGAGGCAGAAGCACTCTTGGTTCGCGCGCTTACCGTCAACGAGGCGATTCTCGGCAGGCAGCATCCGAAGTTAGCCGAGATTCTGGAGGCATACGCGTCACTACTGCGGGACACGCAGCGCGGCGCAAACGCTCAAGCGATCGAGGTCCGCGTCGCGTCGATTCGGCGCCAGCTACCGCCCGAACTGAAATCGCGCCCAGACGCTAGCAAACAGCGATGAGTCGCCTCCCACCTTTACGATTCGCCCGCATAACTGCGTCGCAAAGGGCGCTCAGCAAATCGCAGAGTATATAGTGTGACGAAGGCGCATGCGTGAAGTGACGAAACCTTGACCTAGTGCCACTGATGGAGATGTGCCGAATCCGATGGCTACCTTGAAAGGCATAATGACCAGCGAACAGGCGTCGCTATCGCGACTTTCTGGGCAACAGACCGGGGCTCTGTCTTTTTTTGGGGACATGAAAATTGGGTTTTGAGTGACCGAAATGTTAACATCGGCGTGGCCCAACGCCCGATCTTGAAGGGTGTGCGAGTTCGTCGCACAACAGCGCAACTCTGCGCAGATAGGTCACATCGGGCCGACCCATGAGCGTCGCGTGATCACTATGCTCCTGCATCCGCGACTCATCCCATCCATTCTCGCTTGGCTCGTTCCCTTCGTTGCCCATGCCGACGTTTGCGTTGCCCAGGCGCCTACGCCTCTGACGATGACGTTGTCGGAGTACGATGATGGTCTTTCGCCGCTCATCATCCGCGGCCAAGAGTTAGTGAGCGAGGAAGCCGGTCCTGGACACATCCGAGACAACGCATTCCTTGTCGAAGAAGCCTTCAACCAGGAACCGGGCGATGTGCAGCACATCTTCAACTGGATTACACTTTTCGATCGGCCCCAAGGAAGCACAACGCGTGACTTTGCCTTCCTCTATACGATGGAATTACCCCTAGGCAGCCAGAAGCACCAGTTCTCGTTCACGACTCAGTTCCTGACCGCGTTCGAACACCCTAATGGCGGCTCCGCGACGCAGCAGGGGGATGTCGGAGACACGTTCTTAAACTATCGTTATCAGCTACTGGACAATGACGAATTCCTTTGGTGCGCGCCGCGCGTCACGTTGATTGTCCCCACGGCTGACGAGCGCTTCGGGCTGGGCACCGGCGAGGTAGGTTACCAGGTCAATCTACCGATCAGTCGGTATGGTGAGTCATTTGATTTCCACTTCAACGCGGGCGCCACCATCGTTCCACATGCCTCGGTTCCGCTGACAAGTGGGGTAGCCTCGCCTCCGCAAGACCTTCATGGCTATAACCTCGGTGCGAGTGCCTTCTGGAAGCCCGAGACGTATCTCCACTTCTTTGTGGAGGGGTTGTATCTGTGGATTGAGGAGATCGATGATCTTGGGGGCCGCGATGGAACCGCCCAAGTCCTCTTGAACCCAGGTGTCCGCTATGCCGTCTGCCAGTTCGACGAGGTCGAATGGGTCATCGGCGCATCCCTTCCCATCGGACTTAGCGAGGACAGCCCGGATATCGGTGCTTTTGTTTACATGTCGGTCGAGCACATTTTTCGCAGGGTCGACTAGCGCGTCACAACCGCCGTGCGATGGCTCGAATGGCCTTCAGCTTTCGCCAAAACGGGCGATGGCTTCCTGGTGGCGTTCCAGGCCAGCATTGGGAACGTGCATCACATCTAGATCGCGAATTTGCCACGGTTAACAGTGGCTACGAAGAATAGCCTGTGAACTTATTGCTCGATAGTTTGTTAGGGAATTGTCCGGTCGCTCGATTTGGCCCTGGGGCTCGACCTTAAATTGTCGCCCGAAATTGGCGTCGGGAGGAAACGCCTGACTGCTGGTTGTGTCGCCGGGCGATTACCGTCCGGCTTGCAAGTTGTTCGTCAACAGTAGCCCGTCGATTTCTGCGGAGGCGGCTCGCAGCTCGCAGAGCGACTCCAAGTAGTTGAGGTTTGTCTGAAAGAACGCCCGCTGCGGGGTCAGAAGACTGAGATAGCCGAATTCGCCTGCCGCGTTGCCGCGACGGGCCAGTTCCAGAGATTCCTGAGCCGCCGGAAGGATTCGTGTCAGATAGCGATTCACCTGGCTCAGGGCATTGGCATACCGCTCGAAAACGACCGCCAAGCGATTCTGCAGATCCAGTTCCAATTGTTGGAGCGCCCGCTCGGCTGCTAGTGTCTTGCTTCTCTTGGAACTGTAAAGCCGCGCCGGTTGGGTTAGCTTAACCTGACCGGAGGTTTCGATGTCCAGGACACGCAGGCACTTTTCCGCGGAACAGAAGGCAGACATTTTTCGCCGGCACTTGGCCGGCAAGGAGGCGGTCAGCGATCTGGCCGAGGAGTTCGGCGTGCAGCCGAGTTTGATTCACAACTGGGTGAACCAGTTGCTGTCGCAAGCGGAGCGGGCCTTCGACCGCCCCTCCGGCAGGCGGCGGAAGGAGGAGGCCGAAGCGCGGAAGATCGCGTTCCTTGAGACCAAGCTGGCGAACAAGAACGAAATCATCGCCGAGCTGATGCAAGAGCACGTCGAATTAAAAAAAGAGCTTGGGGACCTCTGAAGGAGCAGTGGGTTCCCCATGACACGCGCGACAGGTGGTCGATTATGTGAAGCGCTGGGCCGAGCGGACGGAGCTGCCCAAGACCAGGCTCATCCGCTGGCTGGGCGTGGGCCCGAGCAAGTTCTACCAGTGGCAGGACTGCTACGGCCGGGCGAACGAGCACAACGGCCAGGTGCCCCGCGACTTCTGGCTGGAAGACTGGGAGCGGCGGGCCATCCTCGACTTCCCCGACCGGCATCCGCTGGACGGCTATTGCCGGCTGGCGTTCATGATGCTCGACGACGACTGGGTGATTCGTTCCCGTTCCCAGCAGCGGGCATGCCTGGCCACCAGACGATCTTCATAGACCAACCGGACTTCCTCCACCGTGGTGACCACGAGCAGCTTCCGATGGGGTACCGGACCGGCACCGAGTAATCGTTGTCGTCAAACCGGACCAGCGACTGAGAATCGGCCGTGCGGTCGGCGACACGACGGGCCTCAAACGGCTGCTTGGGCAGCGGCAGGAAAGACGCCTGATCTTCTCGCAGCAGTTCGCTCTTGGGGGCCGGCTTGCCCCGGGTGCGCTGGTCCAGGTCGGCCAGGCAGCGCTCGCGAAACTGCTGGTTCAGCGACGCCAGCGACTCGACCTGCGGCACGGGGACTAGGTAGGTCCGCCGGGCAAAGCCGATCAGCCGCTCGACGTGCCCCCTTCTTGTTAGCCCGCCACACCAGGCAGAAGTGCTCCTGGAACAGGTAGTGGCTCTGCAGTCGCAGGAACTCCCGCGTCAGCTTGCGCTCGCGCCCCTTCAGCACCTCGATCACGGCGAAAGTTCACCAGGACCAGAAGTGCCGAGCTATCTGGCTGTGCCAGAGCATTGATCGCCCGGATCGCAGCCAGGGGATCACTGCTAGAGTTGTCTTCGGCTATCGCGCCGGCGACTCGCAGTCCCTGCTCCAGATCCCAGACGGCCAAGCGCCACTTCTCGGCGCTGGCGAGCTGGGCGATCTCAGCGAGCGCATCGTCATGTTCGTGACTTTCGATCCACAGCCCAGTGAAACAGGCTTTGATGTACTCGCGCAGCGAGTCTGCTAGTGTCATAAACACTCCTGAAAAGCGTCGTGGGATGGCCACCTACGCGGCGTCAGCCGATCCGACTTGCCGCTGGAGCAGGGGCCACTTCGCCCGGCATCCTATCAGGAACAGCTCCCCTCCCCTTCGCCGCCAGTCGTTGTCGTGGAGGGCGTGCCGGCCAATCTTGACGGTGAGCTACAGCTCGAATCGTTCGTCGCCGCAGTGGAAGCGAAGCATCCGTCCTTGCAAGCGATGGTGGCTGCGTGGCAGGCGGCAGCCCAGCGGTATCCGCAGGCAGTGGCGCTCGATGATCCCATGTTCATGGCGATGACAGCTCCGGGCACGTGGAATTCGCCGCTGACGGAAACCGCCTACACGCTTGAGATGCGCCAGAAGTTTCCCTGGTTTGGCGAGCGCAAGGCGTGTGGCTGGGTCGCACAGCAGGAAGCTGCTGCCGCTTGGCATGAAGTGGATGAGGCCCGTCTGAAATTATCGCTGATCGCTCAGACGGCGTTCTTCGATTACTACCTGACCCACCGACAAACCGAACTCAACGAACAAAACGTCGCCTTGATGCGGCAGTATCGAGAAACTGCTCAAACGAAATACCGCGCCAATCAGGTCACCCAGCAGGACGTGCTTCAAGCCGATTTGGGTTTGGCGGAACTCGACCGCAGCGGGCTGGAGCTTCGACGAATGGTTCGGGTTGCGAAGGCCCGGATCAACACGCTGCTTTTGCAATTCCCCGATGCGCCGCTACCACCGCCGGCCGAGTTGGAAATACGACTCAATGACGACGACCCAGCTCTGCTTCAGCACCTAGCAATTACCCAGCGACCGGATCTCGCCGCACTATCTCACCAGATCGAAGTCGAGCAGGCCAAGCTAACCCTGGCATACAAACGGTTTCACCCCGACGTGGAGCTTTTCGGCCGGTACGACACCTTCTGGCAGCCGGCCAGCACTTAAGGCGACCTGCGCGGCCAGGTCGGCGTGAGTATGAATCTCCCGGTATACCGCCACAAACTGCACGCCGCGGTGAACGAGGCCCAGTTCCGCGTGAACCAGCGCAGGGCCGAGTACGAGCAGCGAATCGCGGACATCCGCTACGAGGTCCAGTCGGCCTACGAACAAGTCGAAGAAAGCCGCCAAGTCGTCGAACTGTACAACGCCAAGCTGTTACCCGCGGCCGAGCAAAACGTCGCTGCCGCTAGATCAAACTAGGAGGCCACAAAGGCCACATTCCTTGACCTTGCCCAAGCCCAGCGGCAGCTCGTCACGACCCGCGAGCAGCATCAAGAGGCGATCGTCACGCTGCATCGCCGTTTGGCCGACCTCGAATACGCGTTTGGCAGACCGTAGGGTCACGATTACAACTTCGCAGCTCGCCTCAACTGCTTAAGCTGAAGCGGCATCGAAAACGACGAGTTGTTTCTTCTAGCAGCGTTCACGGGGTAGAAGCCACATTGTGGGTCGATTCGTGCGATTCATCACCAGTCTTGACCCTGTAGTATGGTACGGACTGTAGGATTGGGACGGGACGAAATCATGCAGACACTTACGATTGGTCAGGTTGCTCGGGAAGCGGGAGTCGGCGTAGAAACGGTACGGTTCTACGAGCGGGAAGGGCTCCTTCAGAAGCCGACTCGCCGGCAGTCGGGCTACCGGCAATTCGACCTGGAAGCCATCGACCGGCTAAGGTTTATCAAGCAGGCCCAGCGACTGGGGTTCACGTTGCGTGAGGTGCGCGAGTTGCTGGCCCTCAAATTCGATCCGAAGGCGAAACGATCGGATATTCGAGAACGCGCCGTTGCCAAGGTTGCTGACATCGACAAGCGAATCGCGGAACTGAAACGGATGAAACGGGCGCTTGCACCGCTCATTGCGGCGTGCGATGGCCGCGGAGCATTGGAAGGCTGTCCCATCCTGGGTGCGATCGAGGCGAAGTGCCAGAAGCACGCGCCTGCAGAATGTAGCTGACAAAAGGAGTCGCAGACATGCCGCATCAGCACCACCACGATCAGGACGCCAGCGTTCACACATCCGCAGTTGATCCCGTCTGCGGGATGACCGTCGATCCTGAGCGGGCCGCCGGATCGGCGACCTACGAAGGAGTCGCGTACCATTTCTGTAGTGCTCATTGCCGCCAGAAGTTTCAGGCAAACCCTCAGCAGTTTGTCGCGAAGGCGGCAGCAAACGCTGTCGATCCGGTGTGCCAAATGACGGTGGACCCCGATCACGCGGCGGGTTCGCATGCCTACCTTGGAAAAACCTACCACTTCTGCAGTACCAATTGCCTCGCGAAATTCAAGGCTCATCCAGAGCAGTTTGTTCGCGAACCTACCTCGGCGATCTTGGCCGCTACCGAGCCGCCAGCCCCGCCGGGGAAGTACACCTGCCCGATGCACCCGGAGGTTGTTCAGGATGGTCCCGGCACATGCCCTAAATGCGGCATGGCACTGGAGCCGATGCAGCCCTCGGCTGAAGAAGGCCCCGATCCTGAATTAGTGTCGATGCAGCGCCGGTTCTGGATTGGAACGGCATTGACACTGCCCATCTTCACCATCGCGATGGCCGGTCTGATTCCGTCCGAAACCCTAATGAGCGTTCTGCACGACTACATGACCGCCCTGAACTGGGTGCAACTCGTGCTTGCGACGCCGGTGGTTCTGTGGTGCGGCTGGCCTTTCTTCGAGCGGGCCTGGCTGTCGATCATGAACCGCAGTCCAAACATGTTCACGCTGATAGCACTTGGCGTTGGTGCGGCCTACCTCTACAGCCTGACAGCAACGATTGCACCGGGGATATTTCCAGCGGGATTTTCCAATGCAGCGGGTGCCATCGAGCCCTACTTCGACAGTGCCGCTGTGATTGTCGTCCTCGTGCTGCTCGGGCAGGTACTTGAGCTGCGGGCTCGTTCGCAGACTGGAGCTGCAATTCGCATGCTGCTCGGACTGGCACCCAAGACCGCGCGAGTTGTCCGAGATGACGGCCGCGAAGAAGACATCCCGCTTGGCCATGTCCATGTTGGCGACCGGCTGCGAATCCGTCCTGGGGAAAAGGTGCCTGCCGATGGAGTTGTGTTGGAGGGACAGAGTCACGTCGATGAGTCGATGGTGAGCGGTGAGCCGATCCCGGTGGAGAAGAGCGCAGGCAGCAAACTCATCGGCGGTACGGTGAATGGAACGGGCGGCCTGGTAATGCAAGCCGAGCGAGTTGGCGGAGACACGCTGCTGTCGCAGATCGTGCGCATGGTAGGGGAGGCACAGCGCAGCCGGGCACCCATTGAGAAACTCGTCAACAAGGCAGCGATGGTGTTCGTCCCGGCTGTCCTTGGAATTGCCGTGCTGACATTTGCAGCGTGGGGACTTTGGGGTTCCGAGCCGCGATTGGCCCATGCGCTGGTAAACGCGGTTGCCGTGCTGATCATTGCCTGCCCATGTGCCCTCGGACTGGCGACGCCGATGGCGATCATGGTGGGAACAGGTCGCGGGGCCAAGGCGGGCGTACTGTTTCGTGACGCCGAGGCGCTGGAAACGCTGCGAAACGCCGACACGCTCGTGGTGGATAAGACAGGCACATTGACCGAAGGCAAGCCTAAACTCGTGACGGTAGAACCGGTCGATGGGTTCAGCGACGAAGAGGTGCTGGCTATCGCCGCGGGCCTGGAAGTAAGCAGCGAGCATCCTCTGGCCACTGCGATCGTACAAGGAGCAAAGGATCGCGGTGTTGCGGTCGAGAATGTCCAAGACTTCCGGTCAGTGACTGGCAAAGGTGTCCGTGGCACAAGGCATGCTCGTCGCGTTGCAATCGGCAATCCCGCCATGATGCGCGAGGAGGGCGCGGAGATTGCCTCGGTTGAAGCGAGACTTCAGCAGCTGCGGTGCGAGGGGCAAACCGTGATGCTCGTTGCCGTTGATGGGACCATCGCTGGTCTCGTAGGCGTTGCCGATCCGATCAAAGAGACGACGCCCGAGGCGCTTCAAATGCTGCATGCCGAGGGCTTTCGGGTCATCATGCTCACCGGCGACAGTCGGGCAACTGCCGACGCCGTCGCTCGAAAGCTCGGCATCGACGAAGTGATTGCCGAGGTGTTGCCTGAGCAGAAAGGAGCGGTTGTTGAACGTCTGCAACGCGAAGGTCGTTGCGTGGCAATGGCGGGTGATGGGATCAACGACGCACCGGCATTGGCCAAAGCCAATGTGGGAATCGCAATGGGCACAGGCACCGACGTGGCGATGGAGAGTGCCGCGGTCACGCTGGTCAAAGGCGACCTGCGAGGCATTGTGCGAGCCAAGCGGCTTAGCCGTGCCATTTCCGCCGGCATTCGCCAAAACTTGTTCCTGGCATTCGTTTACAACGCTCTGAGCGTGCCCCTGGCGGCGTTCGGGCTTGTTACGCCCATGTTGGCCAGTGCAGCGATGAGCCTAAGTTCGGTCAGCGTCGTTGCAAATTCACTGAGATTACGCAACACCAAGGTGTAACGCACGCGCACTACACGAATTGAGGCGCGGATCGCTCACTGAGTTGGGGCCACTGAGGCAATTGTTTTAAGCGACGTGATCGCCGTTTGAATAGCCTGCTCTTTCGCCGCGAAATCAGGTTTCTCCTTCGCGTCAATACTCTGGTGGATTTCAAGGAACGCATTTCGGATCGACTGTCGCGCTTCATTCACGGCTGCCAATTGATCCTCGGGTACAGATTTCTGCGCGAGCGACATAGCCTCCCCCAGCACGATGTCCAATTCGTCTAAGGCACGATGGCCGGACTCTGGCTTTTCAGCGTCAATAGCGGCTTTGATCTCATCGCGATATTGCTCAATGCGTGAAACAAGCTCCGCGAAACTAGCCGGCATTTTCACGTCGGCCTTGGTGATTGGCGTGTCATGAACGTGGTCATGGCCATCGCCATGACCGTGGTCGTGGCCTTCGTTGGGGGTTGGTGTTGCCGTTGGTGCAGGCCGAGAACAGCCGATCAAAAACGATGCAAGGGCGGCGAGAAGGGTAAGACGCATGTTCGGTTCTCCTGGTTTAGTGAGTGCGGGCGCGGAAACCTCCTAACTGGAGACATCCTCTCTCCGCTCCCGCGCAATGTCGTTGCCGTCCGTTTTATCCGCAGTCGTCCCTTGTCGAGGGGCTGAGGCCGCACCAGCATCGGTAGAGACCGGCGGGGGCGTTGGTAAATCCAAAGTAGTCGGGAAAAGCTCGTCCGCCATCCGCTCGATTCGATGATCGGCGGATTCGGCAGACGTGGGGTGATCGAAAACTCGGCGGCCGAATTTGAAGAACAGTGCCGGCGTCACAATTTGGTCGAGAATGGTCGAAGCGAGCATCCCGCCGAACACAACCACCGCCAGGGGATGCAGGATTTCCTTGCCCGTCTGTCCGGCCCCAAATAGTAGCGGCAACAGGCCGATGAAGCTGGTCATCGCCGTCATCATGACGGGCGCAAGCCGCTCCAGGCTGCCCCGGATAATCATCTTTTCGTTGAACTGTTCCCCCTCGTACTGCATCAGGTGAATGTAGTGCGAGATCATCATGATCCCATTGCGGCTGACGATACCGATCAGCGTGATGAACCCAACCCAGTGGGCGACGGACAGGCTGGTAGCTTCGATCCAGACTTGCGGCCATTGCCACCAGGGCGCTGCCCGCAGCACCTCCCATTCGGGCCAGTTCGTGAGCAGCAGCGCAAGGACGGAACCCATCGCGGCCAAGGGAATGTTCGCCAGCACCTGAACCGCCGCTATCCAGGACTGAAGCGCTTTGCAAAGCAGCAAAAAGACACCGATCACCGCAAACGTGCCCAGCACCGCGAGCCTGAGGTTGGCTTGTTGCTGGGCCTCGAACTGCCCGCCCAACTCGATTCGGTAGTTGCCTGGAAGTTTTCGCAGTGCATTTTCAATCGGCTCCACGCGACGCTGGATTTCCTGCACCACGCCGGCCAAATCGCGCCCCTGAACATTGCTGAAGACTACGATCCGCCGCTGAACGTTCTCGCGATTGAGCGTATTCGGGCCGGTCGTATCGAGAATCTCGGCCACGTCTCCCAGGGCGATCTTTCGACCTGATGGCGTATCGAGGATCATTTTGTTGATCTCTTCGGGGTCATTGCGCGAGGCTTCATCGAACCAGACGACAAGATCGAAATAGCGATCCTCGTCCAGAATCTGGGAAACCGTGCGCCCCTTGAAGGCCGTTTCGAGCATTTCCGCGATGTAGCCCGGTGCCAGGCCGTAGCGGGCGGCCTCCTCGTGCTTCACGCGCAGTCGAAGCTGAGAAATCTCGATCTGCGGCTCAATTTGCAAATCAACGATGCCGGAAATTTTGGCCATCTGCTCCTGGACTTCCTGGGCGGCTGTACGGAGTTCGTGCAGGTCAGGGCCGAATACCTTGACGGCGATCTGCGCCCGGACGCCGGACATGATGTGATCCAGGCGATGCGAGATTGGCTGTCCGATATTCACCTTCACGCCGGGGACACTGGTCACCTTATCCCGGATGTCCGCGAGCACCGTCTCGCGCGGACGACCTTGATACACAGTCCCCCACAGGTGAATGCCGGGGACCATTCGCACGGCCGCGAAAAACAGGCCCGGTTTCGGCTGTTCGTGCGGCAGCAAGCGCACGTCAATCTCAGACGAATTGACGCCCTCCGCATGCTCGTCGAGTTCCGCCCGGCCTGTGCGACGGGATACCGAGAGGACTTCGGGAACCTCCAGGAGTTGCTTCTCCACCTGGCGGGCCACGCGGTTGCTCTCGCGGAGGCTTGTGCCGGGTTCCGTCTGCACGTTGATCGTGAGCGTTCCTTCGTTGAACGGGGGCAGGAACTCGCCGCCCATCCAGGCAATAGACGTGATGGAGAGCACCACCAGCAGGCTGACCACCGCGAGAATCGCGTAGGCGTGGCGCAGTGTGAACCTTAAGACACGCTCCGTGATCCACTTCAAGCCTCGGAGTAGGAAAGGATCTCGCTCGTCGTCCAGAAACTTCGCTCCCGGCAGCAGGAACGAACCAAGGACGGGCGTGATCGTCAGCGAGACTGCCAGCGAAGCCAGAAGCGACGTGATGTAAGCAATGCCCAAGGGCGCGAACATACGCCCTTCGAGGCCGTCCAGTGCGAATAGCGGTAGCACAACGAGCGAGACAATCAGCGTCGCGTACACGATGGAGTTGCGCACCTCGCTCGACGCCAGGAAGATGACCTTGAGCGGATTCTGCGGGTGTGCCGCGCGCCGGTTTTCTTTCAGCCGGCGATAGATGTTCTCAATATCGACGATCGAATCGTCCACGAGATCGCCGATCGCCACTGCGATGCCGCCCATCGTCATCGTGTTGATCGAGATGCCCAGCAGCCGGAAGATCAGCACGGTGAGCAAAATCGAGATCGGCATTGCGGTGAGCGAGCTAATGCTCACGCGAAAGTTCCACATGAAAAGAAACAACACCACGACCACCCACAGCGCGCCGTCGCGAACCGCCTCGACGACATTATTGACCGCGGCTTCGATGAAGTCGGCCTGCTTGAAAATGCGGCGTTCGATCAGGACATCTCTGGGGAGATCACGTTGCAACTCGTCGAGAACGATCTCCAGTCGTTTGTCGAGTTTGAGGGTGTCGGCATGGGGCTGCTTCTGTACAGCCAGCATGACTGCATCGCCGCCGGTGGGCGTTCCTTCTTCCTTCACCCAAACGCTTCCATCGCCTCTGCGTACCGGGCCGCCCAACCGGACCTCGGCGACATCCTTAATGAGCACTGGCCGGGGATCGCGCCAGGCGACGACCGTGTTTTCAATTTGATCGAGCGCGAGACTTTGGCCGCTGATGCGGATCAGCGATTCCCTTTCGCCCCGCTCCAGGATTCCCCCGCCGGCGATCACATTTGACTTGGCTGCGGCGTCCGCAAGCTGCTGGAGCGACACATTCTGGGCCGCCAGCCGCTCCGGGGACGTGACAACCTGGTATTGCTTGAGGACGCCCCCCATCACCGTGACTTGCGAAATGCCCTCGACTGCAAGCAAACGATTGCGGATCGTGAACTCCGCCAACGTGCGCAGTTCCATTGCCTTGGCGGTCTGCTCTTCGGGCGATTGGAGTTGCTCCGTGGATAGAACGCCTAGCAGCATGATCTCGCCCATGATGGACGAAATCGGGGCCATGACAGGGTTGGCATCCTGCGGCAAACGCTCGCGGGCGAGTTGCATCTTCTCCGCGACGATTTGCCGATCCCGATAAATGTCGGTACCCCAGTCGAACTCGACCCACACGATCGACAACCCGATGCCGGAGGCGGAGCGGACGCGCTGCACCCCGGTCGCTCCGTTCAGCAAGTATTCGATGGGACGTGTGACCAGAACTTCGACCTCCTCGGGGGCCAGGCCAGGCGCTTCGGTCATCACGGTGACCGTGGGCCGATTGAGATCCGGGAAAACGTCCACCGGCATCTGAGTAAGCTGGTAGCTGCCATACAGCACGATCAGGACCGCCAGCGCCATGATGAGCGCTCGGTTCTTGAGCGAGAAAGCAATGATTGCGTTAAGCATGGAGTTCACCGAACCGACGCATAGGTCGTTTGGAGTTCGGCGATTCCTTGCACGGCGATTTTCTCACCCCCCGTCAGCCCGCTGCGAATTTCCACAAAGCGGTCATCCGACCTACCTAGTTCGATTCCCCGGCGCTCCAGCAGGCCACGCTCTTTCTGGACGAAGACGTAGTTGCGTGTCCCTTCGCGGAGAACCGCCGATCGCGGCACCGCGAGAGTGGCCTCTGGTTTGGCGATTGTGGCTGAGATGCGGGCCATGAGGTTTCGCAGGAGTGGCCTGTCACCAAGACTGGCAAACTCGATCCACATTGCCAATGCCCGATTCTCGGCACCGACCATGCGAGCCGACTGCACGACCTTTCCCTCGGCCATAAAGCCGGGATCGGACAACAGCCGCACGCGCACTGGCATGCCGGTACGCACCTTGGCTGCCTCGGCTTCCGAAAGGAAGACTTTGGCCCAAGGATGGGAGAGGTCGTGGATTGCGAACAGCGCGTCGTCGGCGGTTACACCTTCGCCCAAAACCTTATCGAACCCAACCACGACGCCGTCGATCGGAGAGCGAATTGGCAGCGCCGGTTTCGGCTGGCCCGATCTGAGGACTTCGTCCACGTCGATCGCAGCCATTCCCATCGTGATGAGGGTCTGGCGGGCTGATTCGCGGCGATTGACGGCGGCGGCGTGCGCCGTCTCCGTTTCCCAGATTCGACGCATGGCAACAATCTGTGTCTGCCCAATTGACTTCAGCCGCTCAAGCGTCCCCGATAGCAGCCTGGCTTCCAAATCAGCCCGCACCATTTCGAGTTGCGTGTCCTGAAGAGGCAGTCCCGCCACCTCCGCGATCACCTGGCCTGCGGTCACCCGATCGCCCCGATCGACGTGGATGCGAGTGAGGGTACCTGCGAGTTGTGAGGAGACAGTAGCCGTCCGGCCCGGCGGCAGGTCGATCAGGCCGTCGAGCGAAAGCACTTCTTCAACAACGTGCTTGGCGACTGGCTTGACCTCCAGCCCTACATTCCGAATCCCCTCCGGGCTGAGGCGGAGCGATCCCAGGATGAAGAAGGACGATAGAACCTGGCCGCCAACGGTTACTACGCGGTCGCCGGGGAATAAGCCTCCCGCGCCAAGCTGCACCAGCGAGGCACTCTGGGTAGCAACGACAACGTTCTGGCGACGGTACTCGTAACCTTTCGATGTGGCGGCAACTTCTACGAGCACGTACCGCTCCCCGCCACTCCCGAGTAGCGCCGAAGCTGGCACCGTGAGCAGCTTCTTTGGCTCGGACGTAACGATTTGGGCCGTACCATACATGCCCGGCAGATACTTGGGCGCTCCCGCTGGGTTCTTGATCTCCGCCCACACGGTTGCTAGGTGGGTCACGGGATCAATATCCACAGCCGGTACAGCCACCACGGTCTGTACTTTCTGCCTGGGATAGGCGGATAACTCTAGTTCCACAGCCTGACCGGCCTTAACCTGTGCAACATCCCGTTCCAACACGCCGATCTTCACCCATAACGTGGAGAGGTCGTTGACCTCGAACAGGTGCTCGTTGGCGACGATAACCTTGCCGATTGCCAGGTCGGAGTGACTGACCGTACCTCCGATCGGGCTAGTCAGCGGCAAGAGCAATGTCGAAGTTCGGTCGGCTTGCGAAGCGGCCTTGTCGATGACCACTTCGCTCAGCCCGAGGCTCCGCAGTTTACTGCGGGCAATCTGCACTGCATTCTTGTTCTGCTCGTGTTTGGTATTGGCTTCAGAAAACTCGCGGCCGGCGATCAGTTCATCTTCCGCCAGTCCACGTAACCGCTCGACTTGCCTGGAGGAGAGGTCCAGTTCGTTGGCCGCATTTCTCAGTTCCAGTTGCAGTGCCTCCAGCTCGGAGCTGGCAATCTCCGCGAGCAACTGACCGGGCGTGACTGTTTCGCCGGTGACGACGTGGAGAGCTGCGATCCGCCCCGCCACCTGCGAGCTGACGAAATACTGTTGCTGCCAAGGCGTGACCAGCGTGGCGTAGGCGAGCGCCTTCGCCTCTAGGGCACGTTGCTCCACCGCCGTAGTCCGCAGCCCAAGTGTCCGGTGGGCTTCAGGACTGAGTGTGATAAGTCCCTTCTCGACATCTACCTGGACCCCTTTGGTAGGCAGCGGCGCGTGCCCCTCGTGAGCGGCCGCTTTACCAACTGTCGCGGCGGCTAGAAACACCATCGCGGCACTCAAGCAGAGTCGCTTGAGAATCGGACGCATGAAAATCGACAGCATGGTTTGTGCCTCGAAATGAATCCCTAGTGATGCGGAGCCGCGCCTTCGACTTGCATGACGGCTGGAATTGTGAAGACCGTTCCGCCACGTTGAAACTGTCCCCAGCCCATATAAGTGCCCGGCCCAGGGAAATGCACTTCAAACTCTACTTTGCCGTCGGGCGCGCTTTCGGTGGGCGCGCTTTCGGTGGGCGGGTGGGCATGCACGTACTGGCCCCCATCGGCGCTGAGAACCACGAGATGCCCCATCGCCCCCAAATACGGTTGCAAATTGTTCACCGATTCGCCGTTCGTATCTTGGACATCGAAAGAGACCACCTGGGACTTGTCCGCTGACGCACGCATCGAAACTTTAGCCTGCAATCCGTCACCCTCAATCGTCCCTGGTACGTCCGGCTTTAGGGCCGGCGCGGGCGGCGAGTCTCCTTCGACAACCAGCTTGGCTTGCGCTGTTGCCGGCGGCTTTTCGACCAGCTTGTGGTCAAGGAAAAAGAGGTAGCTTCCGCCGCTGGGAAACGTGTGGGTGACCGTCATGTTGCCCGTTCTATCGACCGTCGGATGCAAATGAGCGAATTCATCGAGTCCTTCTCGGACGATGATGAGATGAGCCAGCTTCGTGTGGGTTGGCTCGAACTCCTTAAGCATCTGGCCAGACGCATCGTGCAGCATGATTCGCAGCTCGACAGGTTCGCCGGCGCGTAGCCGCTCCGGCGTCGAACTAAGAATCAGTTGTGCAGCCCGCTCAGCAGCCATTTCGGTTCCAGGCGCATGCTCGCCGTGGGCATCCGGCGATTTCGCCGCTGGTTTGGATTGGCTGGTGCATCCTGAAACTAGGGCGACTACCAGAACGATGGTCATGAGGATCGAGGGCACGGTATGGTGATGCATGACTGGCTCCTGTAGGAACGACATTGGGGTTAGCGCGATCCCTCGCATCACGTGTTGGACGTGCCTCATTTCGCGTCCGTTACGACTTGGCAATGAATCATGTAGTTCGTTCCCTCCTGCGCCTCCCAGACCGCGACAACCGGTCCGCGGCCGGTCGGCCCTGAAGTGATGACCGGATCATTGGCATGGGTTGCCAATGCAATTGGCAGGCCGCCGCCAGGCGAGAGCAGAAGGGCAGCGTCACCGCGTTTCTTCAGCCAGACGACGAATGGTCCGTCGGCCGTCGCGGCAATCCACGGCTGTTCGCCAACTCCTAACCGGCGCTCTTCACTCTGGCCGTCCAGCAGAAGGAAGACAGCCTTTTCACGACGCCAGACCGTCGCCACCTTGCCGGGAGCAATAGCGGCGATTGCCCCGCCATCCATCGGGCAGGCTTTCAGCGGCCATGATCCACTCCCCAGCTTCCACGCATCACCGAAGGTTTTTCCTCCGTCCGATGACGAAGCAACGTACATATCGCGTGCGCCAGCGAGCGAGTTGCGCCACAGGACATGGATTTTGTTTGTGGAGTCCACTGTGACGCTGGGGTGGCAGCATTCGCAAACGCTGCCGTCCGGCGACCTATACACAAGAATGTTCTTGCTCCACGTGCTGCCGCCGTCTTGCGAGACTGAGGCCATCACCTCGGTCTTTCGATTGCGGAGATCGAGCCACACGCAGCACAGGGAGCCGCCGGGGCCTGCCGCCATTGCGTGCAGTCCTTCGCGGGCCGAGTCAGCGACATCGTTAACCTGCATCGGTCCGGCCCAAGTCTTGCCGCCATCCGTTGACCGAAGGGCCAGTACGTCACCATCGCGTCCTTTCCCTTGCTTTCCGCCAATGGCGGTGACGCAAATCGCTGCGTCGGTAGCGACAACTCGCGGTCCGCGTCGCATTCCCAGCGACATGGCATGGACGGTTGGCAGTGCAATCGGCTTGGCAAAACTCTTGCCGCCATCTTCGGAGCGGCAGTAGCGAATCTCATCGCCCACTCCAAAGACGACGTGGACTGCTCCTTTGTCGTCCACCGCAACCTGGGGTTGCTGAGGGTGCCGAGGCGCAGCACCACGCGCCAATTCGATCGTATCACCAGCGAATGCAATCGCTGGAATTGATAAGGCGACTGCAGCGTTTAACGCTAGAAGGGATGTACGCACTCGATTTCTCCGTAAGTAAAATTGCCTCTGGGACTGCCGATGCCGTCCCAGAGGCCCGGCATTCTTCGCGGCTGCGAAAAACGCCGGTGGGGCAGACTCTCACGAACTCAAGATCCTCCACAGCTTGGACAACTGTGGCCGCTACTCGACCCGCTCGGCCGCGAAGCGCTGTCAGTCGCACATCCAGCGGCAAGCAATGTGAGCAGCAGCAAACCTCCCAGGCATGCCAGCCTGGCTGCAATTGGCATAGCTCGACTCCTTTCGGCTACTGTGGGGCCTGGACAGCTGACTGGTAATGGCGAAACCTCATGCCCTGCCACAGCCCCACGGGCAACTCGGCTTTGAGATTCAACCAACGACACGACTCGAACACATCTACGTCCGAGTCAGGATTCACGTAGAACAAGGAGAGTAATCGCGGCTTGCGCGTAAGCGATTGCTCGATGCGATGGAGAACACGGTCCAAAATTTCGCCCAGGAAGGGGTTGAACAGGAAAACGACCGTAACTTCCTCCGGGACAGTGAATTCGGTCGCGTCTGACTCGACAACCTCCCACACCTGACACCGCCTTCCACGAAGACGTTGCAAGTTGAGTCGCGCGGCGGCACACAACTCTGCATTCAATTCGACGCCGATCACTTTTCCAAACGGGTGCGTCGCGGCCACTGCAACGATGCGCCCTCGGCCGCAGCCGTAGTCCAGAAAGACAGCGCGGTCGTCAGGCGTGATGCGACGAAAGGCAGCATCAATGCAGGCGTAACACAGGGGTTCGTAGGGACGACGCTGTTCATCACCGACAGGTCCATAGGGATCATGGCGCGATCCTGTCGTGGTTCCCAAGGTCTTCTCCCGAAACCACTCGTACCCGTGATAGCGAGCGCGCCTTACCGCGCCGAGCAGACCCTCGGTGCGAATCGAACGCATGAGCCGCTGCGTGATGCCAACCATTTGTCGAATCCCCTTGTCCCGCATGCAATCAGGTCTTTTCTAAGCAGCTCCGCGGCTGCCCTGTCTGCTGCGAGGGCGAGCCGCGGGTCCGCACACGGTTGGTCAAGTCTTCGGCTTCTTCGTAAACGTGCCGGTGGGACCGACGAGCTTGGTCGGCGTGTAGCCTGCCTTTTCAACGGCCTCCCACAGCGCCTTCGGCGAAAGAACTGCGTTATCCTTGGCAATCACGACAGCTACAGCCTTCGATGCGTCAACGTCAGCCTTGCCAACGCCTTTGACTGCTTGCAGGTTGTTGGCAACTTTCGACGCGCAGCCCTGGCAGTGCATGCCCTTCACGCTGATCGTCGTGGCCGGCGGATCAGCCGCGTGAGTAAGATTCGCAGCCCCCAACGTGGCGACAGCAACCAAACCCATCGAAAAAACTCTGCGATTCATCATGGCAATTCCTTTCACTAAAAGACAAAGAGGAAATACCGGCGCACGTGCAGCCGGCAACGTGCTACTTCAATTCGGTGCCGGTCGTGGACTCGCGCTTGACGTAGTGATCCGGCTCCTTCACTTCGTCGGGCTTGGTTTTGGCCTGGGCGACAAACTCATCCACGCAGGGCGGGCAGCAAAACTCGTAATTCTTGCCGCCGACGATCCAGGAGCATTTAGGGTTGGCCTTGGTCAGCGTCACCGGGCAAATCTTGTCGCCTACTTTGGGTTTCAAGTCGTGAGTCGCTTGAAAGCCGACAAACTTTTGAGACGCCGTTACATTGCCGTTCGCTTCGATGTCGGCCAGGGTATAGAGGCCGCCTGGCGTCAGGTAGAGTTTTCGTTCGGCCTCGTCCGCAACCTTGCTCGGCATGGCTTCCGAGCCGTGTGCATCCGACTTGGTCGTGAAGCCAAGGCGAAAGCGTTCGCCACCGATGGTGATATTAGGAACCGTAACGTCGATACTCTGACCGATCAGTGAGTCGGGAAGCTGCGCCACAAACAGGGATGCCTTTCCCTCGGCATCGCCAGGTTGCGGCTGCGGTTTGACTTCGATTGACGTGGAGTCAGTACCACCGGCTGGCTTCACGTAGGCGATGAGGTCTTGCACCTCGACATCCACTACCCGGCTTTCGTCATTGCCGAGCGTGTGGAGTCGCAGTTCACCCGCGGCCGTGACGATCGCCTCGACGTGGTAGCTGTCCCGGCCGAGCGACACGATGATGCCGCCATGAGCGCCAGGCTTATGGCCATGCTCTTCGTCGCCTCCGGGCGCAGCTTGGGCTTCGGTAGCATCGGCAGCGGGCGCAGCTTGGTCACTTGTCGCGTTTGCCGAAGGGGACGGCGATCCGCTCGGCGTGGAGGCCGAGCATCCAACGAATACCAACAAACCAGCGAAGGCAACGATTCCTCCGCCGATTAATGAAAACGTGCGCAACATGAGCAATCTCCTTATGGGGTGGAACATCCATGATCCGTGGATTCAAGCTTGGCCCGTAGCAATTCACGCCGAAACGTGAGCGGACGAGCGCATCAATTGACGATAGGCCCAATCGGGGCGACGCAGGCTTAGAAGATCGTTACCCGCCGCGGCGGAGAACTGGCCTGCGAGGAAGGCGCTTTAGCAGCGCATAATCTGATAGGCGCGCAGCATCTCTCTGCCATAGAGATGAGCAGGTGTGGCAACGACAAGAACCGCTTTAGGTCCACCAAACTCGGGCAAAGCGGGCGTTGCAAGGGCCAGTTCAAACCAAGTCTGGCTCAACAGATCGGTACGATTCCAGTTCGCGGCATCCGTGGCAGCCACTAGGGTCGCATGATGCTCGCCGCAAGGGCAGTCTTGTTTATCGTGCTGGTGCCCAGCCGGTGGCAAGTCGTCGGTTGTGTCGTTTCCCGTGGTCGCCGGATGTTCATGCCGATGATGAGCGTGGCCATGATGCGAGCAGTGCGAATATGGCTCACTTTCAGAAATTTCGCCAGATGCGAGCTTGCCGCAGCAAGTAGAGCCTTCGAGTATCGAGAAAAGTTGCTGTGCATTGCAACAGCACAGCGCCGGTCCGAGAACCGTCGTAAGGCTGAGGTAGGCGATGACAGCAATTTTCAGCATGTGCCGAAACATCTCGCGAAGACGAGCGTGTGACAGCCCAAATTATACATCCCGATCCGTCAATGGACCAATGCCATAAGTTGAGGCCAAAGTGCTACAACCGGTTCAGAGGGAGCACTCTCATCGCAAGTCTCTATCATGACAGCAGTTGCGCCAAGAGAGTTAACGACAGGTGAAGTGAATCATTTTTCAGAATGGACGCGCTTAACGTAGTTCTTCGGCCTTTGCCGGTCGGCGCTTTGATTCCGCCTGCTTGCGCGGCACTGCTTACCACTTTTTCAGGCAAAGGCGGCTGCCAGGCGAGTCGTGTTCCCCCTCGGGATCGCGGTAAGTCTCATAACTTACATGACTTGCGTCGTGCGTGGTCCGACGTGCAATTGAAGTGGCGTGAAATGTGTATTGGCCGAGGGAGCCTAACCCGTAACCCTCGCAAAGCCCTTTCATGTGGATACCACTGCTCGCGGCACTCTGCTCGACGGTGCCCATAGATTCTTGTCCATGTAGAGGCTGCGTCCCACGAAACGATTCATTGTCGCGCGGCACGTCTTTGCCGTTCGTCTTCGAGTCTTCATCGAGCAGCTTCAAGGTCCGTTCGTACAGCAGCCGCCTCTCGGCTGATGTGATTGCCCGCGCCGCCGAGGCCCAACGCTCGCATTTCTATTGGCACTGGAGGGAAGAAGAAGAGCCGGCCGACTGGAATCCCCGCTGCGAGATCGTCATCCACGCATCGCGCGGCAGTTACTTGGCCGCGGTTGGGAGCGGCGGTGAGACTTCGTATGGTTCCAGTTGACTGGACGTGCGTGACCGGAAGTGCCACGGCAGGCGAATTGATCTACTGCCGGACGTACAAGGAAGATTGAGTGCTCTGCCGCACGAGCTAACCCACGTAGTGCTCTGCGATATGCTAGATGGGCGCATTCCGCCTCGCTGGCTAGACGAGGGAATTGCCCTGCTCGCGGATTCTGCGGAGAAGCAGCGTTTGCATGCGCGTGACTTGGCCGACGCCCAATCGCGCCGACTCACCTTCCGGGCCGTCGAGCTAATGAACCTCGACCGTTATCCTCATGCTTCGCGAGTCCCTGCGTTCTATGCGCAGAGCGCATCTTTGACCGGATTCCTTGCTCGGCAAGGCAAGCCATCCTTGCTCCTGGAATTTGCCGAATCGTGATTGGACGTTGGCTGTGACCGGGCGCTGCGGGAGATTTACCGCATAGACGGCACGGCAGCTTTGGAACGTGCCTGGATCGCACAAACTCCACCGGCTCAGGAATACCCTGCCGCGGGCACTCCTGGGCGAGAGCTACAGCTTGCAGTTGCTGGCGGGGACTCTGCTACCGACGGGGATTAGCGCTTGGCCGTCGCTTGGCAAGCCTGGGCGCGGGCCAGGCAGGCTCGCTTTTTTGTGTTCTAGGTGGGCCATCGCATTCGCTCTTTGGGATTGAGGCTCTTGGCGCGTGGTTTCAACGCGACCGCGTCAGAGGTCCAGCAATAAACGGGCCGCGCCGTTGCAGGCTAGAACGTTCGTAACCTTGGAGCACCCCTTTGCGGGTGGGCTGGGAGCGGTGGCGCGAACTGGCAGATCACGCCGGTCAAACTAGGTTTTGGATGATGAACCACCGCTTGTTCCATACGCTGGCCGCCCTGTTGCTGGCACTCCCGCTTCTGTATGCGCTCTCAGCCGGGCCGGCGATGTACCTCAAGTCCTCTGGGCGACTGGGCCTAAGCGAAGAGGTTTTTGCGTGGTTCTACCACCCGCTGATTCGAGCCGAGGAGCGGATTCCCGCCTTCGGCCGTGCCATGCACTGGTACGTCGGCCTCTGGCACAATGAGGATAGCCCGGCCGCCGTATTTGAGGGGCGCGTGACTCAATGTCGCATCCGCCGGCGGATGTCCCGCCGAGGGCTAAGAACTGAACTTGTTTTCGTGCCTGGCCAGTGCCAATGCTGCAAGTAGTCGTCGCGCCCAGGTAGTTCCACCATGTTCCGCCGTTTTGCTAAGTCGATGCGGAAGCCCGTTGTGTGGCTGATGTTGCCGCTGGCAGTCCTTGCGGGGTGGCCCAGCGCTGGGTGCGTCTGCGGCGATGGGACGTTCATGACCGTGTGCTGCAAGACGAGCTGGCTTCTCGCAGGAATCGGGGCCGTCCCAAATGTCGGACTTGGCCGAGCGAACCACGAAAACTGCTGCGGCCAGTCCGAGTCAACTGTCTGCCCTAGCAACTGTAACGCCGTGCACGGTCATTCGGCATCGTGCGGCTGCCAATGCCAGGCTCTTGCCAATAATGTTGGGCTGACCAAGATGACCGACCGGTCGGTGAATACGGCCACAGCGCAAATCCTCGTGCGGGCCGAGGTACTTGCCGAGTTGTCGCCCATCCTTTCGCGCCACTCGCTAAGCGCCTGGTCTGAGGGATTGACTCCGCCCGACAGGGTTGTGCTGTTTCTGCACTTGACCATCTAAGTTTTCCGCTTCGCAGCGACGCCTCGTGATTGCGAGGTTGCTTTCGTCGCTGTGTCGTTCCGACGTTTGTTTGCAAACTGATCGTTCGCAACATCGTCCTCCACCTGTGACTCGCAGTTTCCGCGTTGTCATTAAGGCATCGAGTTGAGCACCGCGCCGCCAAGGCATCGCTTTTGCGTCGCTGAGCGTCGTCGGTGAAGATCTTTTCCGTTTCCTCTCCATGAAAGGTGTTTGCCATGTTGAAGTTCATGACTGCTGCTGTTGTGGGAGCTGCCTTGATTGTCGCCACGCAGGCTACCTCCGAAGCTGCTGGCCGCGGCGGTTGCAGCGGGACCACGGTTTACGCTCCGACCTACCAGGCCGCCGCACCCAGCGGCTACCGCCCGTTCTCGTACCAGCCGGGCATGGCTGCCCCATCGTATCGGACGTATGGCGGCCGCCGGGCGTATGGCAGCCGTTCGACGGGCCATTCTTACGAGAACGCCGCCAACAAGTCACTGGGCCGCGTCAACTAACCGTGCCAACGACAGATTGTGTTGATTGTTGACGTGATTTTTCAAGCCGCTCGCCGGACTTGGTCGGGCGGACGGCCCGTCTCAGTTTGGCTGTCATCGCAGGTTCTGCACAGTCGTTGCTTCGCTAAGAACCTGTGTGGAGAACGACGCTACCGGCTCTCCAGGCTTCCCGAGAGTAGTAAACCCTCAATCTCTGCTTCGGCTGCACGCAACTCTCGGAGTGATTCGAGATAATTCACGTTGGTCTGCGAAAAGCTCCGCTGGGCGGTGAGCAGGTTCAGATACGGAGTTTCCCCTGCCTGATAAAGTCGCCGGACGAGGTCGAGGGACTGTTGCGCGGCAGGGAGGAGTTGGCCGCGGTACTTGTCAACTTGATTGTGCGCATTGGAATATCGCTCGAACACTGGTGCGAGCCGGTTTTCCAAGGAAAGCTCAAGCTGGTCAAGCGCCCTTTCGGCGGCAGCCACCTGTCCTTGGGCTTGGACTATGCCACCTTGATTCCGATTCCAGAGTGGGAGCGGAACGCCGACGGTGATCCCGCCATCGGGGTCGCCGTCAATTCCGTTATCACGCCAGTTGACTAGGCCGGCGACCGTGACGTTCGGAGTTTTCTCCACCATTGCACGCTGAAGCGCCCATCGCGCCCGTTCGATCTCTGCGATCGCAGCAGCGATCTCTGGGCTGGTTGTGAGCAATTTCTGACGGCTTTGCTCCCAACCAAACTCTTGCCGATTGTCTTCAAGGTTCCCGTCGAGCGGCTGCAAAGGGAGTTCCGAGTTGCCAACTACGGTCGCCAGTGTTCTCCATGCTGCCGAGTACCGATTAAGCGCATTCTGCGCTAGAATCTCTGCGTTACCGACTTCCAACTGGGCCTGGACGACATCCGCACGACCAACTTCCTTCGCTCGAAGCAGATCGTCAGCAACTTTCGCTGCCTCCTTGGCGATGCCGAGCAATTCACCCGTCAGTTTCTGTTGCCGCTCAGCAACCAAAACCTGGTAGTAGGCGATTCTCACGTCCGTGACTACGCGCTGCTGCTGAGCGGCAAGCTCCTGTTCTCGCCGCACCCACTCTTGCGCTGCGACCTGACGATTAAGTCGCAACTTGCCGCCGCGGACGAATTCCTGTTCAACAAACACGCCGTCCTGTTCGGCACGTCCCCCGCTGCCAATCTGCTGACCTTCGTAACCCACGTTCGGATTCGGAGGAAGCCCCTCTTGTATCCAGTTGCCTCGCGCTGCCTCGACAAGTGCGCCAGCACGGGCCACTGAGGGATTGGCAGCTATAGCCATTTGCTCCAGATCGGCAAGCGTCAGACTGCCGAGTGCCACCGGCCTCAATGCGGCTTGCGGTAGTGGTTCGGGCTGCGGCTCGGTGTCAGGGACCGGCTCAACGTGCTGCGCCAGCTGAACAGCAGGTGCTGGTTGCGGAGACATTGCGTGCGGCGATGCAGGGGTAACGGTAGGCGATGACCGATGGTGGTCAGACTTGGTCAGCGTTGTCGGAGAGCGAGGAAATCCCAGGGATTGGCAGCCAGCAATTGCTAGACAGCATCCTATTGCCAGCAGTTTGAGTCGCATCTGAGCCTCCCTGCTCGTGCGCAGTCGCATCGCGCGACTGCTTGCGTATGCTATTGAGTCGGTCTTCAGGAATTGCAGGCTGAACGCGAATTTCGTCTGAACGCACTGCGGCTCGTTGTCAGCCCTTCTTCAGTTTGATCTGGAACTCTCTTGCGATCTTCAGAAGCATATTGAGGCAGATTTGCCTTGATGACGGTTTTCGCGCTCCCCGAGCGCCGAACTGACGGATCAGCTCCGCAAAGCGCTTTCGATCTGAGAACGTGTATGCTTGCCGTCGCCCACGATTCTCTACGCAACACCAAGTTGTAGTAGCGTCTGCTCCACATGGTGAGGCAGTTGTCAGAGGGCTCGAATCTTCACAAACTCCGCCGGGTCGGCGGTGAATCGTTCCTCACAGGTGCGGGAACAGAAAAAGTAGGGGTGCCCGCTAAAGCTGGCGCTGGCCGTCGCCGTTGAGCGACCGATGCGCATGCCGCACACCGGATCGGTTACGGATTCGTCTGCGAAGTCTTCACCTCCTCTGTCAATGCGCATGTAACCGTCGAGAAACTCTAGCAGTCGTGCCTCGACCCAGTCCGCGACCACTGGGTCCGCTGCTCCATCCAGCGGCAAAGTCAATCGGTCTCGCTCGTTTAACTTGATGAATTGAGGGACCATCGCCGCAGAGTAGGCAACGATAATCTTCTCGAACCGCATATCGTGCTCGACAGCCAGAGTGAGCTTCGTGCTCGCGGGAAATCGCTCCGTAAATCCAAACCAGTACGCGAAATGGAACGGCTGTTCGTCCTTCGCTCGGCCTGCATTAGTGAAGTAGCTGCACAGCACTTCCAGGCGGGGCTGAATAATCGTGGCGGCAAGCTGGGAGGCTCGGTCCATGAACAGCTTCCGGCGGGAGCCGATGTCGATCATGTATCGCTCCGCCTCACTGGCGTCCCAATGAGGCTCGCGACTTGCGCTCCGCAATTCACCCTCAATGCACTTGGCAAACTCGATGAGATCGTTCACTGGAGCCTCCTCAAGTCCCGCTGAATCAGTTTCCAAGAACCTGACACTGGATCGTGGAAAAGTCGCCGTGCTCCGCTTCCCACGCCGCTACCACGGGGCCTTGACCGTTAGGCCCGGCTGCAATCACCGGATCAGCAGCATGCTCGGCTAATCTGACCGCCGAAGTGCCCGCCGGAGTGAGTACCAACGCGGCTCCCCCGCGCTTCGCCAGCCAGATTGAGTATGGCCCCTCTTTCGCCAGTGCGATCCACGGCTGCTCACCGCTGCCGAGGCGTCGTTCTTCACCGTCACCCGTCGCGAACAGGTAGATGGACTTGTCGCGTCGCCAGATCGTAACGAAGTTCTCGCCAGAACAAGCGATTCCGCCGCCGTCCATTGGACAGGCTTTGAGCGGCCAGCTACCGCTGCCGAGTTTGCTCGCCTTGCCAAACGACTTGCCTCCGTCGGACGACGTTGCCATGTACATATCGCGAGAGCCCGCGAGCGCGTTACGCCACTGGACGTGGATGGCTCCACGGCCGTCGAAGGCGATGCTGGGGTGACAGCACTCGCACACGCTCCCATCGGGAGATTTGTAAACAAGCACGTTCTTGCTCCAGGTCTTGCCGCCATCGGCGGAAACTGACGCCATGATTTCGGTCTTGCGATTCCGCAAGTCGAGCCAGGTGCAGCAAATCCGGCCCTGTGGCCCGGCCGCCATCGCATGTAGCCCTTCCCGAGCAGCGTCGGCTGCATCGTTCACCAGAGCGGGCTGCGACCAGGTCTTCCCGCCATCGAGAGATTGCATGGCCAGCAAGTCGCCGTCACGGCCCTTGCCTTGTTTTCCGCCGATCGCCGAGACGCAGACCGCAGAGTTCGTCGCGGCAATGCGCGGCCCTCGCCGCATTCCCAGCGACATCGCGTGGACGAGGGGCAGATCGGAGGCAGGTGAGAAGGTCTTTCCGCCGTCCTGCGACCGGTGGTAACGCACGCGATCTCCCACACCGTAAACCATGTGAACCGTGCCAGCGGAGTCGATAGCGATCTGAGGCTGCTGAGGGCGATTCTGGCCGGTCCCTCGGGCAATCTCGATGGGCTCTGCTGCCGCAACGGGCCGGATCAGAGCGGTGGCGGTCAGTACGATGGCAAGGCCGAAGAAGATATTCATGGACCTAGGCATGTACGGTCTCCATTGGAAGAGGGACAGGATCAGCGTTTTGGAGGCTCAGCTTCATTTCCATGTAGCCGCAGTAAAGCACCGGGACGATGAACAGCGAAACCAGTTCGACAAACATGCCGAAGAAGACGGGCAGCGCCATTGCACGGGCCACGTCCGCACCGCGTCCCGTTGCCATCATCACAGGCAGGAGCGCGGCGAACGTGGTGAACGCAGTCATCAGGCAGGGGCGAATGCGCCTACGGCCGGCTTCGACGGTGGCCTCACGCAAGTCAGTGACTGAGCGCATGGGCCGCCGGTTGAAAAGCTGCTCCATGTAAGTCGCAATGACCACGCCGTCGTCTTCGGCGATGCCGATCAGAGCAATCAGACCGACCCAAATGGCCGTGTTCATCTCGATGCCCCACAGCCCAAGGCCGATCATGCCGCCGAAAATGGCGATCGGGATCTGCGAAAAGATGATAAGCGTCAGCGGCAGGTTGCGAAAATTGAGATAGATGATGAGCAGGTCGACCAGGATCACGATCGGAATAATGACCGCGAGGCGTTGGTTGGCTTCGATCTGGTTCTGGAAGGAGCCGACGGGCAGCAAGGCGTAGCCCGAAGGGAGCTTCAGCGTTTCGCTAGATTGCGCCTGTCGCAAATGGCTCTCAACCGCCTGGACGGTTTCCAGATCGCCAACCATTCCCGAGGGGGCGAAGGCAATGTGTGCAACCAAGCGAGCGTCTTCGCTGCTGATCATGCCTGGCCCCCAGGTCGTCTTCATTTTGGTCAACACCTCCAACGGCACGACTTCACCCGTTTCGGTCACGACCGGCAGCCGCGGCAGATCGTCGATCCGTTCGCGAAGGTCGCGCTGGTAGCGGATGCGGATCGGATACCGCTCGCGGCCTTCGACAGTCTGTGTCAGGTTCATGCCCCCCAGGGCGGTTTCGATAATCTGATTGACCGACATGGTGGTCAAGCCGAACCGGGCGGCCGTTTCGCGGTCCACCTCGAATTCGACATAGGGCATGCCGAGGACAATGTCGGGATTCACGGTCGCCGCATTGACCTGCGGGATCTTGCGCAGCTCCTCTGCCACATCGCGGGCAGCCGTCGCCAGGCCATCGAGATTGTCGCCATACACTCGAATCGCCATCGGTGCCTTGATCCCGCTTTGCAGCATGACCACACGCCCCTCGATCGGCTGCAACGGGGAAGCCGGCGTGATGCCGGGTAGCGTGCCGACGGCGTTGATCTGCTCCCAGATGCTTTCAATAGTGACCCCCTCGCGCCACTGGGCCTCGGGCTTCAGCATGACGTAGGTTTCGATCATCACGCCCGGTGCCGGATCGAGTGCCGACTCAACGCGGCCAATCTTGCCCAGTACGTTCTCGACCTCGGGGATCTCCCGAATGAGCGCATCTTGTGTCTGCAGCACTTCGATGCCCTGTGAAAAGCTGCCCGCGGGATAGAGCGTGGGCATGTAGAACCAGGTGCCTTCATCCAGGGCAATCCAGTCGTCCGTTCGCAGGCCCGGAAAGCGATGTTTGAGATCGACATAACCCGGTAGCTCGTTGGGCTCCGCGCCGAGGACGCGAGCGAACTGCTCGGCGGGATAGAGAATTCGAGGCAAGCCGAACCAGGCTCCCATGCCCAGTAGAACGATGCCGAAGGGCACGGCAACGAAGCTGAATTTGTGGGCAAGCAAGAAGCGGAGCGTGGGTTCATAAACCCAGAGGATGACCCGGCTGGTGGGATTCTCCTCGATCGGCCGCAGTCGCTCGCGGGACATGAGGAAGGCTAGTCCGCCGATGACCAGACCGATCAAGGGGGCGGTCGCCCACCACGGCAGCGGCGAGACATCCGTGAGCCAAGCCCGCAGGAACAGGACACTGGCCAGCGCGCCGAGCACGCCGGCAACGGTCGCGACGATCAAGCCTCGCCACACCGGCCAGCGCGAGCTGTGCAGCAGCAAACGGCACAGAGCAGGCACCAGCAGCACCGCGACAATCAAGGCTGCGACCATCGCGAAGGTCTTCGTCCAGGCGAGCGGCGCGAAGAGCTTGAGGTCACGACCCGTCAGAAAAAAGATAGGCAGGAAACTGACAATCGTGGTCGAAACGCCCGTAATCACCGCCGGGGCGACCTCGTGCGTTGCGCCGATGATCACGTCTGTTCGTGTACGAGTATCGCGGCCCGATGCAGGATTGTCTCTGTTCTGTGGTGACTCGCTCCGACCATTCTCCCACTCCACCAAATGCTGATACACGTTCTCGGAAATGATGATTCCCAAGTCCGCCACCTCACCGATCGCGATGGCGATGCCGGCCAGCGACATGATGTTGGCGTCAATCTGCAACCACTTCATGCCGATGAACGCCATCAACACGGCCATTGGCAGCGTGACCGCGACGATCAGGCTGGCGCGAATGTGCAACAGGAAAAGCACAATGATCACTGCCGTGATCAGCAACTCCTCCCGCAGCGACTCGGTGAGTGTCTCGACGGTTTCGTCGATCAGGCCCGTGCGGTCATAAATCGGTACAACCCGCACGCCCTTCAGGCTGGGCTCAATCTGCTCGATCTTGTCCCGCACGCGACGGATAACTTCGCGCGGGTTCTCGCCAAACCGCATCACAACAACGCCGCCGACGGCCTCCGTTCCGTTGAGGTCGATTGCCCCGCTGCGAAAATCTGGGCCAAGCTGGACCTGGCCAATGTCTCGAATCCGCACGGGCACGCCGTCGCGCGAAAGCACGACGGTCTGTTCGATGTCGGCCAGCGATTGCAGCACATCCTTGTTCTGGCCAATGAAACCGCGGCCGCGGATTACGTATTCCATGCCACCCGACTCGACCGTCTTGGCTCCTACGTCGATGTTCGAGTCCTTGACGGCCGCGATGAGCCGTTCCAGCGGAATGTCGTGGAACCGCAAGGCATCGGGATCAACTTCGATCTGGTATTGCCGCACGTAGCCGCCGACGCTGGCGACCTCGCTGACCCCCTGGACCGACTGCAATTCGTACTTGATGACGTAGTCCTGCAGCGAGCGCAGCTCGGCCAGATTCATTTCTGGCGGGCCTTCGAGCACGTAGTAGAAAATCTGGCCCAGGGCCGTGGCGTCGGGTCCGAGTGTCGGTGTGACGCCCTCCGGCAGCGAGGCGATTGCAGTCCCCAGCCGTTCCAACACCCGCGATCTAGCCCAATAGAAGTCCGTTCCGTCGGCGAACGTCACCTGGACGAAGCTGTAGCCGAACATGCTCTTGCCGCGGACGCTCTCAGCATGGGGCACAGTGAGCAAAGCGACCGAGAGCGGATAGGTCACCTGGTCTTCGACATCCTTGGGGGAGCGGCCGGGCCACTCGGTGAAGACGATGACCTGGTTCTCGCCAACGTTCGGAATTGCATCAATGGGAACGACAGTGGCGCACCAGCCGCCAATCGCTGCGATGGCCAGCGCGCCAAGCACCGTCAGCAGCGGCTGACGGACGCAGAACTCGATGAGCGCTCGCAGCATCGTCAGGCGTCCCCTTTCTTCGCCGGTTTCGCTGGAATTGCCCGATGCTCACGATGCGGATCGGCAGGCGTATCGCTGCCGCCCGCGGCCGGGAATTGGCGGACCTTTTCACCGCAGCGAAGCATTTCGCTACCGAAATAGGGATTCAGTAATTGGTCGTTTGCTTGGAGCCAGTCCCCGCCGCCGTCCTTGACCATTGGGCAATAGAAGTGAGTGAAGGCGCTCGTTGCCCCCTCGGCCCGAACCTGCGTCGCGAGGGTAATGACAGCGTGGCTGATCGGCTTGAAAGCCTTACGGACCTCGGCGATTTCCATGTGATGCAGATGCTCGGACTTTGCGGAAATCTCCTGCACAAGTTTTGCCGCGGACTCTGACATAGAACCTTCAGCAGACAAGCGGCTGGCGGAATCGTGCAGGGCCTGCGCTGCTGTAGCCGGCGGCGTCTTGTCGGAGGCGAGCGCCTGCTGCACCTGGAAGTAGGCGGCATAGAGTTCTTCAAGTTGTTTGCCTGCCTCTCCGGCGACAGGCACAACGGCGACTCGCTCGAAGATCAGTGGGCCAGCCTGCTTTTTTCCCTTCGCGATTGCTCGGGCGGGGTCGATCAAGCTCGGCTTGCCCGCGAGCTGCATCTGCGAGTCAATCAAAAAGTTGCCGGCCGTTGCAACCATTTCCCCTTCTCGAAGGCCGTCGAGAATGACAATCTTGTCGCGCAGGATTGGACCAAGCGTCACCGGGCGGATCTCGAACAAGCCGGGTTTGGTTTCGACATAGACGACGCTGTTGCCACCGGCCAGTAGCACGGCGAGTCGCGGAACGTGGAGCGAAACGGGCTGTGGCACCGGGTCTTCCGTGAAGCCGTAATTGGCGGTCGGTACCAGGTCCATCCCACAGATCGGGCATTGTCCGGGCACATCGCGGATGATTTGCGGGTGCATTGGGCTGATCCACTTACCTGCCAGATCAGCGTCGAAAACACGGCCCTGCGGACCGATGGGGAGTGTAATGAACGCCTCGGCGTAGTCGCCGGGCCGCAAGCGACCGTCGTTCAAAAGTTCAACCCGGATGCCGACAGTTCGCGTCTTTGGGTCAACCGTGGGGTCGATGAAGGCCACGCGACCGGTGAGCCTCTCTCCCGGTACCGATTGCACGGTCGCTTCCACTTTTTGCCCAAAGCGGATGCGAGTCGCGTCCTCCGGAAACAGCTTCAGCATTAGCCACACCGTCGAAAGCTCGGCGATGCGATAGATCGGATCACCCGCCTTGACATAGTTACCTTCGACGGCGAGCTTCTCAACGACCGTGCCCCCTTGCGGGGCATAGATCGTCAGCCGCGACTGGGCTTGGCCCGACTTCTCCAACTCTGCGAGCTGCGTGTCGGTCATGCCGAATTCGCGAAGTCTCTGCCGCGTGTTCGCGGCCAGGGCTTCCTGAGCCTGGCGAACTGCGGCGAGCCCGCCGGCAGCAGACAACGCGCGGCGAGCTTCGACGTACTCTACCTGCGCCGCGAAGAGCTGCGGGCTGTAGATGATCGCGAGATGGTCCCCTTTCTTGATGTCCACGCCCGTGTAGTCGGCAAACAAGCGTTCCAACCGCCCGTCGATGTAGGCGGCGATTGTGGCCTGCCGGCTTTCGTCGATCGCGATCGCACCCACGGTTTGGAGCTGTGCTTCCAAGGGAGCACTCAGGGCCTTGGCCGTCTGAATGTTGGCCAGTCGCCGCTGCGCTGGCTCAATCTTCACCGCCAGCTCATCGAGATTCGCCGCGCCGCTTGACGCTGGCACGAGTTCCATTCCGCAGATCGGGCAGCGCCCGGGTGACGGCTGACGAATCTGCGGGTGCATGGGACAGGTGTAGATTGTTCCCGCAGCGGACTCACCTGGCGAAGCAGTGCCGGTCCCCGCTCGCAGCCAGCCCACGCGTTGAGCCAGACCCACGAGAACGATCAGCAGCACGCTCGCCACCAGAAAGAGTCCCAGCGGCAGCAGCCTGCGGCCAAGCCACGCGAGACGGTTCGGAAGGGGCGCGACATTGGATGAACCGGGTCCAGCGGCCATGACAAATCTCCGATCGACGAGAACAAGGACAGCCGGCAGGAGATTCCTGCCGGTCAAGCCTTAATGGCTGCGCTAGGCGCGCAGCGGGAGCCCGGAGAACGGCTCAAGATCGCCAGTTGCAGAGAATAGACTGCAGCGACCGCCGCGATGGGCACTCGCTGGTGCATTCCGATCTGGCATTTTGGTCGCTGCAAGCCAGAATCGGGATCGTGATCCCGGAATGGCTGGTCGCAGCCAGCCACTTCACCTCGCCGAAAGAAGGTTCCGGCACGGATGGTTTGGTTGGCAGTGGCTGGTCGTGCGGCTGACAACTGCAGGCCCGCGTGCTATCCGCCACTTCGCAGCAGCACTTCCTTGCCTGACTGCAAGAGTCCGGTGTCAGCGAGCTTGCCGGCGAACATGGGGCAGCCGATGCCAAGAGCCCGCTGGTTAGCAGTGCGACCAGCACTGCCAACGACAACCAGCGGCGATTTGACAGATACCAATTCATGCCTAACCTGCAATCGGACTGCTTCCATTCTCTGCTGCGGAGGGTGGTCGGTCCATACCGATAGCAGGCAATAGTGGCGCTTTCAATGCGGCTTAAGGAGCCTTCCCCTTTGTCGCCGCCGGTGCCGGTGCGGCAGCTTTTCGCGCTAGTTTCCGCATCAGTTCGTCGTGACTTACGAGTAGCTTATCAAGTTGCGTCGCCAAGTCGCTGCAGCATTCCATCGTTTCAATGGCGTCGAAAGTTGCCTTCTCGCAGCAGGCTCCCAGCATCTTGTGCTGATCGAATGCCGCTGTCAGTTGCTTCTCCAGTGCCTCGATCCCCGTTACGGCGTCTTTGTCGTCGGCAAAATCCTTCTTCAATTGGCCCAGGTGCTTTTGAGCTTCCGCCAGGTTATTTCCAATCTCGGTCGTCGCCTCCTTGACGACGGCAGGGGAGGGTTTGGGATTGGCCACGATGTAGCCGTGGAAATCCCTGGCATAGTCTCGGGCGTGTGTGATGCGCCGCGAGGATGCTTTGGACGACCAGAATGGTACACTTTGCTCGCCACGAATTTTCGCCCCTGCGTCCTTCTGAGCGAATACGTCCCCATCGAAAACCGCCATAGAAGCTGCGATCGTGAACGCTGCCATAACCAGCCGTTTGACAAACATGAGATCTGTCTCCTGTGAATAATAAGTCGAACCCAACGCATGTCGGGCAGCTTCACCTGAGGCTGCACTCAATTGGATGCAAGTTGATGGTTGTTTCTTCTTGGCAACCAGAACATTTCATAGCGCGCTCTGGTGTGCGGATTCGCACGCCACTGTTCAACGAACCTGGCTAAATTGCCACAAATCTCGATACGGCACTACACTTGCATCGTCCTGGGCGTCGGATGCGACGTTTTCCGCAACGCCAGAACGACCGTATGACCACTCAATTCGTCAACGCCGCTAGAAGAAACCAGGACCAGGTTGCATCTAATCTGGCGACGGAGAAGGTCGGTGATGACTCCAGCGATGGTGCTGGCGTTGACAACCTCGAACGGGTTGTAACCGGATGCCGAAACCAAGATCCCGCGGCTCAACGATCGTTGGTGCTCGCGACCCAGGATCAGGTTTACCGCCTGCTGTTTCGACTGGTTGGTCAACAAGATGCGGAGGACGTTGCCCAACTGGTGTACTTGCAGGTGTTTCAGCGGATCGCCCAGTTTCGCGGCGACTCATCGTTTACGACCTGGCTGTATCGGCTCACCGTCAACGAGGCGATGCAGCATCTCCGCCGCGAACGATCACGCCGGAAACGAATCTTGAATCTTGAACCGCAGGACGAACGCTCCCACCGAGGCGACCGCGAGGAGGCTCGTGAGCTATTGGCTTGCGCCCTGGAGAAGGTCGCTCCCGAACTGCGGGCGGTTTTCCTTCTGCGGGAGGTGGAACGGCTATCTTACACCGAGATTGCAGCGGCCCTGGAGATTCCAATGGGGACGGTCGCATCGCGACTGAATCGAGCGCGGGAAGAGTTGCAGGATCACTTACGAAAACTAGGCTGGAATGGCTAGAGCAATGCACTGCAACGAAGTACAGCCGCTGCTATCGCCTCTTTATGATGGCGAATTATCGCCGGAGCAGGCTCATAGCGTAGGAGTACACGTCGAAACCTGCCCAAGTTGCGCCAGTCGATTGCAGTCCATGCAACGGTTGTCGGAATTTGTAACAGATTCACAACCGCCCGCCGCGCCGCCGACGTTACTTCCGAACATCGAGCGGTCACTGGATGCAGCCAGTCGGCCAGCGGCAAAACAGGGTATCCGAGGCCGCCATCTGGCTGCCTTAGCGGGAGCCAGCGCCGCCTTGGTCATCGTCACGGTACTGACCTGGCAGATCCTTTGGCGGCCGCACAGCCACGGCCAAATGGTTGACGACTTCATCGCGTTTTTGGAGGAATTTGAACGCCATCCGAACGAATCGGTGAATGTCCTGGCGGCAAAGTACGAAGGCGTACTTGCAAGCGAAGACGAGGCGACAGCGGCATTAAAACGGTCCACCGTGGGACGGGCAACCATCCTCGGCAATCACACGCTCTTCAAACGGTACGTCCTCAACATGCCGTGTTGCCGCTGTGTGCAGACTGCCTATCAGCGAGATGGTCAGGTATCGCTGATCATGTTTGAGCATGATGAGCCGCAGCTCGATTGGTTTGGCCACCGACCGGCGGTTCAGGCCAACTGCGGAGACAAGTCGTGCTGCTTGATCCAGCTCGGTGACAAGCTCGCGAGTAGTTGGCCACTGGAAAAGGGGCATGTTACGGTCGTCGGCATGCGCGACGTGGCTGAACTGGAAGCCCTGGTGCAATCGCTACGACAAGAGTGACTCGCGGCAATGTCGAAACAGGTAGCCCCGGCTCCATTGAAGCCGGGGCTCTGCGATCAACTTCAGCATTCGTGCTGCTCGGCTAGAAGCCGCGGCCCAACGCTTTGTTGATCCCGTTTGTATAGGCAGGACCACTAGTGTTGCCACGATAGGCCCGATAGGTCGTCACCGGAGCAGCCGGAGCGGGTTGATACGAGAAAGCACGCACTCCAGTTTGTGCGGGTACGACCGCTTGAACGGTTGCCGGGGCAGGCTGAACGTAGCCACAATTGCCTCCGCGCCTGCCTGGCCAGCTGAAGGCTTGCACTTCCGTGACCATCAACGCTGCCAATCCAAGAGCAGCAACAGTAAGAATGACCTTTTTCATTGCACACCTCCCAGCAAAAAACTGTGCGGGCATCACGGGGCCAAAAACTCATGGGCGTGTGTGTCTCGCGTTGACACTAATCTGATCAAGCTAGTCACGTACCAACCATCGAGAATCGGCGCGCATTTGATGCAAGACGTTGTTCCGCAAGGGCTTGAAGAGATTGCCGAGCAGAGTGTCCTCGCCCAAAGCGGACCCCGAGAGGCGCGCGGTGGTCGCACTAGTGTGCGGAAGCGACCACTTCAATTGCTCGGTGATCAGGGGGCTATAGCTGGTGAAGGCTCGGGCGTAGCCAATAGATCGACGCCGACGGTTTGCCTGATCCGCGCTAGTGTTGTGGCGAGTTGCCCCAGCGCCTTGTGATAGCCCAGTTCCAGGCTCAAAAGCGTGCGATAGTCGCGGATGACCCGGTCAAAAGTAACGGCGTTGTTGACGAGCGACTTTTGGTCGGCCTCGAAGGTCTGCCTGGCCTGCGGCAGGATTGTCTTTTCATACAACTCGATCGTTCGCTGGGCGGCCTCCGCTTGTGCCCACAGGTCGCGCAAGCTCGCATCGAGCCGCAGGGCCACCTCATCCTCGGACGCATGTGCCGCAAAATGCTCGCGCGACGCTTCGTTGAACATGGCATCGTACTTCCGGTGGTAAATCGGCAGATTGGTGGAGAAGCCGAGCGTCCACGAATCGGCTCCAGCGCCGGGCATCATCGCTCCAGGGGCATCCATCGCCATCCAGCCGCCGCTCACCGACACGTCGGGCCGCCGCTTAAGCCTCGCGACTTCGATTCCCCATCGCGTCGCCGCCGTCCGCATCCGGGCTGCGTTTAGCTCCGGCTGGGCGCTCATAGCAATACTCCGCAACAGGTCGTGGTCCCAGCGGGGCATCTCCACCTGGATCACTCTTGGATGCCCAATTGGCACTCGCGCATCGCGGCCCGCCAGGCGAT
>CAYLLN010000007.1:0-133275 GCA_964384375.1 uncultured Pirellulaceae bacterium | reverse complement strand
AGGCCCCCGGCGTCGTCGATCTGTCGGACGAATCGGCCGAGACGCAGGCTCTTTCCGGCATGGACAAGAAAGAGACCGCGGCGTTCGGCCGGCAGTGCCTGCTGGCCCGCCGGCTCGTCGAGCGGGGCGTCCGCTTCGTGCAGCTTTATCACGGCTCGGGGAGCAAGTGGGACGCGCATTCGGGCATCGAAAAGAACCACTCGGGGCTGTGCGCCGCCAGCGACCAGCCGGTGGCGGGGCTGATCAAGGATCTGAAACGCCGCGGCCTTCTGAACGACACGCTCGTCATCTGGGGTGGCGAGTTCGGCCGCACGCCGATGAGCGAGAAGGGTGACGGCCGCGACCACAACCCCTACGGCTACACCATGGTGCTGGCTGGCGGCGGCGTCCGTGGTGGGCGAACGGTCGGCGCGACGGACGAGATCGGCCTGCACGCGACAGAAGACCGCCTGCACACGCACGACTTCCACGCCACGATCCTGCGGCTGCTTGGCCTGGACCACATGCAGCTCGTCTATCGGCACAAAAACCGCCCCGAGCGCCCGACGCTGAACGAAGGCGAAGCGTGCGAGAAGATCATCAGCGGGTGAGCGAGCGTTATTAGCCGGGACCAAACCTGGTCCCGGTGATCGGCGACTTACGCTTCAATCCCTACTGCGTTTGCCCTCGAATTCGTCCAGCACAGCCAGGACCGCGACGCTCTTACTCTGCTCCCGTGGCGTGCGGCCTTGCTCGTCCAACTGATGTGGATCAGCGCCCGCTTCGAGCAGCAGCTTCACGATCTGCGGAAAGTTGTGCGCTGCCGCCTGGTGCAGCGGTCCCGGCTGCTTCACGTCGGCGCCGAGTTCGATCAGCGTTGCGACGGCTGCCGTCTTGCCGCGCCACGAGGCATGAAAGAGCGGCGAGTTGCGCGGATCGTCGGAATTGATGGGTAGGCCGCGGCCGGCAAGCTCCTTGATCATCTCCGGATCGTCGCCGACGACCGCTTGAACGAGCATGGTTTCGTCATACCACTCCAGTCCGTCAATAGGCGCGCCGGCGTCGATCAGATGGCGTGCAATGTCGCGCCGTCCGTGGCGGAGCGAGAAGCCGAGCAGCGTCGGGTATCGATCCGGCGATTCGATGTAGGCATAGGGGAGAAATCGCCGACTCACGAGTTCAGGATCGAGCTCGATCATTTTCAGTGCCTCGTCCGTGCGGCCGAGCACGACAGCCTCGCGCACGGTGTACGGCGCGCCAAACTCGCGTAAGAGGTTCACCAAGTCTCGCTCTTCATTACCCAGCGCGCGATCCATCGGAAGTCGTCCGGCTATTATCTTTTCACTGGAGCCGGGGGCATTCACTGTGGCGCCCCATTCCAAGAGCAAGCGAATCATTGCGAGCCGGCGATCGTGCGGCAAACGGCTTTCGATGGCGACGGCCAGCAGATTCGGAGTAGGCTTGCCGTGGAGAAGTGCCCGCAAAGCATCAGGGCGGTCGTTGACGATGGCGGCAATTACCGCCTTATCGCGATTTCGCTTCGCCCCCGACCCGAGCAGCAGCTCGATTACGGCGGCGTTGTTCGTAAGTGCGGCTTGCTCCAATGGAGTGAGATCGCCGAGACTGTTCATGTCGGGGTCGGCATTCGACGACAACAGCAATTCCAGCAGCGGCAAATTGCCGTCGCGAATGGCGAAACCAACTGCCGAACAACGTCGCTCATCCCACGCGAATAAGTCGGCCCCCTCGGCGAGAGCTTGCTTCACCGCCGCCACGTCGCCCCCGTCTGCCCCGTCGAGCAATCGGCGATTCGCTTGCTCGTGCCGCCTGCCGACAAAATCGCGACGCAATCCAGGCCCGAGAACAGCGATCAGCAGTCCCGCCGCCGCCGTCAGCAGCAACACTTGCCGCATCGTGTAACGAAAGAAGCGTCGCATGTTCGCCACTGTATCGCGCGGCAGTTGCGCGATTCAAGCTGCGCGGTCTTTAATACCCCTGCTCCCACCCCGCACTCACCATCCGTGGGGCCACCCGACATAGTTCCTTGCCGTCCTGGCCATAGACAATTCCCATCAGCGTGTGCAAACCGGGAACGGCGGCGTCGCTTGGCCACTGGGCGGTCGCCAGGCGGAACTTGCCCGCTTCATTGATCGTCTGCATAGTGCCCGGATACTCGCCCAGCGTCTTTCCCTCCAGGTCGCTGATCCGGAAGACCACCTTGCCCACCTGGTCGGCCTGGTCCGGCGGCAGGGCAAGCTTGCCCGTCACCATCGCCTTGGTCGGCTGGTTCCACGCCGTATCGCACCGCACGGGCATCATGACCGCGGCGATTTGCTTCCAGTGGGCGGGCTCCAGCTTCTCAACGAGTTGCACTTTCCCTTGCCCCGCTGGCTGCTGCACGCAAAGGGGACTGCCATACGCAAAAATCCGATCGACGCGCGGCCCGCCGTCGCTGTAGCACAGTTCCGCGTCGAGAGCGATCACTTCCCCCTTCGCCGGCTTGAAGTTCGGGAAGTTGGCCCACGGCAGTTTGAACTCGACCTCGGCCCCATAGTCGGTCTTCCGCGCGCCGACCTGCACACCAATCTTCTCGATCGCGTCGAGATAACCCGGCCTTAGGCAGAATCGCGGCGCGACCTCGGCCTTGTTGTAGCCGGTCCAGTAGCAATGGACGGCTCCTTTGCCCCAATCGAGGCCGCGGAAATTCTCGTCCCGCCGCGTGTCGAAATACCACTCCACGCCGTCCCCTTCCCACAGCCGATCGTCGGGAGCGTGGTTTGCCTGCTTCGTGTCGAGCGTCCGCAACCCGGCATAGAACGCCTCGTCGTCCCACATGTAGAAAAACTGTGCCGCTCGTTCGCCCACCTTGGGGTTGAAGTAGTTCACCGGCGTGCAGAACGAGTTCGCAAACTCGCTCAAATCGCCGTCGATCTTCATGTCGGCCGGCGCTCGTGTCGCCACGCCGCGGACGCCGGGAGCCAACTCCTCGGCACGCAGATTGAAAGACGCGGCCACCAGCGCAGCCGCCAACAGTGAGCAAGTAAAGAGAGCTTTCATGAGTGAGGACATTGTCGGGAACTCGAGGAGAGGAAATGACTTCCGGGCTTCGCCCGAATCGTCGCACACAAGCCGTGGCTCGTCAAACAAGTTGCGACCTACTGCACTCTAGATGACGCAACGGAATGATTGACAGTCGCCCCGCTCCCCCGTCGAATTCACGACAGCCAATTCTCCCACCAACGTTCACGGAGCACTGACATGCACCGCACCTTCGCCGCATTTCTCCTTACGCTATTCGCGTTTCCTGCGCTGGCCGCCGATTCTCCGCCAGACGAAGGCAAGCTCCGAATCATCGTCTTCGGAGCGCATCCCGACGATGCTGAATACAAAGCCGGTGGCACGGGGGCCAAATGGGCCAAGCTCGGGCATCACGTGAAACTCGTCAGCGTGACCAACGGCGACATCGGCCATTGGCAAATGGCAGGTGGACCCCTCGCCCAGCGGCGGGCCGCGGAATCGGCGGCGGTGGCTAAGAAGCTGGGCGTCCATTCGCAAGTGCTCGACATCCACGATGGCGAGCTCGTTCCCTCGCTTGAAAACCGCCGCATAATCACGCGGCTGATTCGCGAATGGAAAGCCGACATCGTCATCGCGCATCGCCCCTGGGACTATCACCCCGACCATCGCTATGTCGGTGTCCTCGTGCAGGATGCGGCATTCATGGTCACGGTGCCGTTTATCTGCCCAGACACGCCGGTGCTGAAGAAGAATCCCGTGTTTCTCTATTCAAGCGACGGATTCCAAAAGCCCTATCCGTTCCAGCCGCAAGTCGCCGTCTCGCTCGACGATGTGTTCGAGCAAAAGCTCGACGCCTTGCACGAGTTGACGTCGCAGACTTACGAAGGGGGTGCCAGCGGCAGCGAAGAATTCGTTCGCAGCGTCCCTCCAGCAAGCGACGACGCGGGCCGGCGAGCCTGGCTGAAGGACCGCTGGACCGACCGCCAAACCCGCGAGGCGACGCGAGCCCGCGCCGCGCTCCTGCAGTGGTATGGCGAAGAGCGCGGCAAAGCCGTCAAGTTCGCCGAGTCGTTCGAGATTTGCGAATACGGTCGTCAGCCGACGCCTGAAGAAATTCGGAAGCTATTTCCGTTCTTCGATTGAAGCGGGCAGTTCGGCAATCTCGATCTCCGCCAGCCACCGCGCGACCACATCGGCGCTCGGACGCCGGAGCGGCTGCTTGGCGAGCATTCGGCGGATGAGTTCAGCCAGCTTTCGCGAAGCGGTTGGACGGATTTCGCGAAGGTCCGGGGGCGCCTGTTCGCGATGCATGCGGGCCACGGATTTGCCGTCATGGCCGACGAACGGCATCCGGCCCGTGGCAAGCTCGAACAGCAATAAGCCCAAACAATACACATCCCCTGCCGGCGACCAACGGCTGTGCGCGACGAGTACTTCCGGCGGCGTGTGGCCAACTTCGGTCAATGAAGAACCGAGGCATTCGTCGGTGCCGATACGCCGAGCATCTCCCAATTCACCCAGTGTGGCATCGCCGCCACGCCCGATCGTCACCCTGGCTGGCTCGATCCGGCTATGAATCCAGCCGCAGGCGTGCAACTGGTCGGTTGCGAGCGCCACTTGCCGGACGACCGAGCACGCCGTCGCGAGCGGTAGCATCCGTTCTCGGCAGCTCGATCCCACAATGCACGAGGATGCCAGTTGCTCGGCCGTCACCCCTTCTGAAAATGGCAGGACTAGATGCGGAGATGTCGAGTTGGCGCCATCGACCAGCACGCTCGTTAGATTCTCGTGCCCCACCAGTCGGCTGACGACCGCTTCACGTCGCAGCATCGCCCGAGCCACATTCGCAGTTACCGGATCCTGCCGGGCAAACTTGAGCACAAAATCACCTGGTCCATTTCCATCGCCGTCCAGCGGCCTGGCTCGATAAGACCGCGTGTACCGCCCTTCCGCAATAAGCCGTGTCAGTTCCCACCCACCAATCTGCGGCAGTCGCGGCTGGCCCGCATCGGTCGCCGCGCGCAAGGGCGCACGAGCACGCGCGGCAGCGGTGAGCGCAGCGTTCATAGCGGGACGAGGGTTGGGACCGAGGGCGTCTGGGGTAGCAGACGGCGGCGGGGAATAGCGGGGCCGCAAGCAGGGTCTATCGTTGGGATCGGCTGGCGGTGCTGGCAAGTTGAGTGCCGCCGGCCGTCCCCTTGCTGCTTGCCACGTGGCAGCGGCAGAATTAGAATCCGAAGTTTCGACTTGACAACAACTTGCAGGAGATTGGAACGATGCTTCGTCGTGTGCTAGCGGCCTTGTTGCTGACGGGATTTTTCGGGGCCATGGTCGGTTGCGGCGGTGCTCCTGCCCCAGCGCCGGCTCCCGCCCCTGCTCCCGCTCCGGCCCCGGCCGGCGAGGGAAGCACGTCAACCGACGGCTAGTTCGCTCGGTTGGAACAACATTCCCGCCCGCCGCTCGCGATCGTGCAGCGAGCGGGCCGCCTGGCTGGCTGCTCCTCTCCTTTCTTCTCTCCCTGCGGAGCCTTGGCATGAACGCATTGCAGCGGTTTGGAATTCTTCTGGCCCTCGTGGCCACGGCCTTTGTGGCCGGATGCTCATCCGGCGGCACAACCGCCACCACGGATGGCGGTAGCGGAGGCACCACGAAGACCGCGGGCCTCAAGCGAATCATCTTTGTTACCAACGGCGATGATCCGTTCTGGGACGCCTGCCTCAGCGGTCTCAAGGAAGGCGAAAAGCTGCACGAACTGAATGCCGCGGGTCTCGCCGTCGAGCGTGACGTGAACAACGGCACCGCCGAAGGACAGATCGAGAAGCTCCGCCAGTACGCCACGCAGGACGACATCGCCGGTGTTGCCATCTCGGTCATTCAGGCCGACAACCTCGCCATCGTCGAAGAGATGAAGAAGCTGCAGGCCAAGGGGGTGAAGATCATCACCGTCGATGGCGACGTAAACCGCGATCTCTATCGCGACGCCCGCACCTTCTACATCGGCACCGACAACGTCACCGGCGGCAAGACGCTCGGCACTGCGACGAAGGCCCTGCTGGAGGCTAAGGGAGCGAAGGAAGGGGGCTATGTGCAGTTCGCCGGTTTCACCGACAACGACAACGCCCGCAGCCGCATGGACGGTGTGCAGAAAGCGATCGGCACGGCGTATTCCGAACGGTCGCGCGATCAGGACGGAATGGACCTCGCGAAGGCCCGCGACAACGTCCGCAACGCCATCTCGAATCACAAGGATCTCGTCGCTCTCGTCGGCATCTGGGCCTACAACGCTCCGGCGATCGCCGATGTGGTAACCGAAGCGGGCAATCGCGACAAGTTCGTGATTGGCACGTTCGACGCTCAGGCCCTCGCCATCGAGCACATGCAAAAGGGGAACATCGACGTCATGGTCGTGCAGAACCCGTTCGATATGGGAGTGCAGACCTGCCGCCTGATGAAGGCGATGATCAAGGACGATGCGGCTGTGATCAAGGAAATGTTCCCCAATCAAGGCCAACCAGACGGCGATATCTACACCACCGGCCTGCGAGTCGTCGTCCCTAGTGCCGATTCACCGGTGAAGCCCGATCAATTCGATGCGAAGGTGGTCGAGTACATGCTCCTTCCCGACTTTCAAGCCTGGCTGAAGAAATACGACCTGACGAGTTCATGAATTCGCCACAAAGTCCGCCACTCGCGCGGCCCGGCCAGCGGTGGGCGATTCCGTTCCACGAGCTGGCCCTCGTCGCGGCGATTGGGCTGGTGTTTGTCCTCACTGGCCTGCTCGACCGCAATCACACGTACTTCCTGAGCTTTCAGGACAGCGCCATTATCGTGCTGCGCAATACGGCGCTGCTCGGCATCATTGCGCTGGGGGCAGCCGTCGTCATCATCGCCGGTGGCATTGATCTGTCGGCCGGTTCGATGGTCGCTTTTAGTGCCACGACCTGCGCCCTCGTCATGGTCCTGTTTGCCGAACCGGGCGACAAACTGCTTCGCACGGTCGGTCCGCTGGGTGTGACGTGCGGCATCGGGGCTGGCATCTTGTCGGGGTTTCTCGTCGGCACGCTGCACACGTGGCTGGTCACGTCGATCAAACTCCCGCCATTTGTCGCCACGCTGGCGACACTTGTCGGCCTGCGCAGCTTTGCGCGCGCGATGCTCGAATTCGTCACGAAGCTGCGTTGGGGAAGCACGGCTCAGCAAATCAACGTCAACACGCCGTTTTTTCTCTGGGTAAAGGAGTACAACGTCTGGCTCTCGATGGGCGTGTTCCTCGTGCTGGCCGTTGTCACTTGGATCATCCTTAGCCGCACCGTCCTCGGCCGGCATATCTACGCTCTGGGGGGCAACGAGCAAGCGGCCCGGCTCTCCGGCATTCGGACCGAGAACATCAAGTGGTTCGCATATTGTTTCGGCGGCATGACGGCGTCGATCGCCGGCATCTTCGCGATGGCCGACAGCAGCGTCGTTCAGCCGGGAAATCTGGCCCGCGGCTACGAGCTGAACGCGATCGCCGCGGCGGTTGTCGGAGGCTGCAGTTTGCAGGGGGGAATCGGCACGGTCTTCGGCACCGTGCTCGGCACGCTCTTCCTGCGCCTGGTGATCGACGCGGTTGCAAAGCTCATTAAGTCGAACGCCGACGTGTACGAAGGGATGATTGTCGGCATTGTCGTCGCGCTGGCGGTCACGCTCACGCAGGCCCGCCAATTGCTCCGCTCCGGCGGGCAGTTTTTCCCGGGCCTGCGCGGCTTGGCGGCGATCCCGACGCTCGCCATTGGTGCTGGCCTGCTCGCGATGATGAGCAGCGCCAACGTCCCCGCATTGCAAGGACGAATGCTCATCTTCGGCATTGCTGTCGGCCTCGTGACCCTGTTCATTCTCGGCACGATCAAGCTGCTCGAATCGCAGCGCAAGGCGTGAGGGGACCATGACCGCGCCGCAGCCGATCATCGCGATCAAGGGTGTCTCCAAGGCCTTTCCTGGCGTGCAGGCGCTGTCGGACGTCAGCTTCGATGTGCTCCCCGGAGAGTTGCACGCCATTTGCGGCGAAAACGGGGCCGGCAAAAGCACGCTGATGAAGATCCTGTCGGGCGTGCTCACCGATTACGAAGGCGAGTTGCTCCTCGAAGGAAAGGCGGTCCGCTTCACCGGTACCCGCGATGCTGAAGCAGCCGGTGTCTCGATCATTCACCAGGAGTTGAACCTCGTCGAGCAGCTTTCCGCCGCGGCCAACATCTTCCTCGGCCGGGAAATCCGCGGCTGGATCGGCTTTCGTGACGACCGGGCGATGGAAGAAGCTGCCGGCCGGTTGCTTCGCGAGCTGGAATGCGACATCTCGCCGCGGGCATTGGCCGGCACGATGCGCGTCGGCGATCAGCAGCTCATCGAAATCGCCAAGGCTCTCTCGCTGCAAAGCGATATCCTCATCATGGACGAGCCGACGAGCGCCCTCACCGAAGCCGAAGTCGCCCGCCTCGTCCGTGTCATCGAGCGGTTGCGGAAGCGGGGTGTCACGATCCTCTACATCTCGCACAAGATGGAGGAGGTCTTCTCGCTCTCCGACCGGATCACGGTGCTGCGCGATGGCCGCCTCGTGAAAACGCTCGTCACCAAGGAAACCACGCCGAGCGAAGTGACGCACCTCATGGTCGGCCGCGAGATTGAAGCGATCGACTTCGGCGCACAACGCAAAGCTGGCGACGTGCTCCTGCGCGTTGAGAGTCTCTCGCTCCCTTGGCCGGGGCATGCTCGCGGCTGGCGGCTCAAGGACGTGTCGCTGGAACTGCGTCGGGGGGAAGTGCTCGGTATCGCCGGCTTGATGGGCGCTGGCCGCACGGAGCTGCTCGAATGCCTGTTTGGGGCGGCGACCGAGCAGCCAAGTGGCACGATCGAGCTCGCTGGCCGGCCGGTCCGCTTCCGTCATCCGCGCGAAGCGTGCCAGGCGGGGATCGCCCTCGTGACCGAAGACCGCAAGCGACTCGGCCTCTTTGCCGCGATGAACGTCGGCGAGAACATTTCGATCTGCACGCTCGATAAGACAGGAGCCGCCGGACTTATCAACCGCGGCAGCGAATGGCGAATGGCCGCCGACACCGCTCAGCGGCTATCGGTGAAGTCGGCTGGCCTTTCCGCAGCGATCACCAGCCTTAGCGGCGGCAATCAGCAAAAGTGCATCATTGGCCGCTGGCTGCAAACGCGGCCGCAGGTTCTCTTGCTCGACGACCCGACCCGCGGCATCGACGTCGGCGCCAAAGCCGAGCTGTATCGGCTGATCGATGGCCTCGTCCGACCGGGCAAAGGAGGCGAGCAAGCGATCGGCGTCATCATGACGTCGAGCGAACTGCCGGAACTCTTGACGGTTTGCGACCGCATTCTCGTCCTCTCGGAAGGCCGCTTAACCGGCTCATTCGCGAGAGCCGAAGCGACCGAACACAAGATCATGGAAGCGGCCACCCGCGGCGCACGACTAGCATCGTAGTATACGAGCCATAGCTCGCCAGCCGCGATGACATGGAAGACCGCTGGCCCCGAACGATCACGAAAACGCGAAAGGTTGAAAACACGATAGCTGCTTTTCGTGCTTTCCCGCTATCGTGTTTTCGTGATCCGTATGAGCAATCCATCCTCCATTGCGAACGGCCTACGCATGGTGCCCAACGATCGAGCCGCGACCTTTGGTCATATCCAAGCACTCACCCGCGGTAGCGAATAGACTGATTGGTATCCGCTCGCCGCACGCCCTCTCCGGTCCCGACTCGCATGAACGACCAAGCTCCTGCTTCCGTAACGACTTCCAGCCCGCCGCTCAGTGCTAAACTCTTTGCCCTCGGTGGAGTCGTCGTTTCATGCATTTACCTAGCCAACATTGGCGGAGGATTCGTGGATGTCGTGCCAGACTTCTTTCCCGGCGTGGGCAATTTGGACGAAGTCTTTTTCTCCGGTTTGCTCATCATTTCGATGCACAAGCTCGGCATCCCAATCATCCCCGGACTGACGAGCCCGCGCGGGATGACTGTGAATCCGGCAGACGCGAACCTGACTGATTCCGGCAAATCCAACAACCCATGACGGAGCGTTCGGGAGCGGCCGCGAAGTTGATTCGCCGCTATTGCGCCTCAAGTGCCGCCACGGTTCGCGTGGAGATTCGCTTCACGTACTCGCTTGGGTCCGTCGTTGCGGCCTGAACCGTAGTCAGGGCCGGCCGGGCTGCGGAACCAAGATTCGCCAGAGCTGTAATGGCCTGAATGCGAGCCGCTTCCTGAGGGCTGCTCATCGCCGCCACGAGCACGGGCAAGGCGGTATCGACCCGGCCCGCACGGCCCAGCGCTTCCGCCGCGGCGAGGCGCGGACCGTCGCTCTTGTCCTTCATCGCGGCCCCAAGCGCCGCGAGGGCCGTCTCGCGAGCGGTGGGATCAGCTTCGAGCTTCGAGAGCAGCCGGCCGAGGCCGAGGACGCCCCAGTAACGGACCGGCGGCGACTCGCTTTCCGCCAAAAGGCAAAGTTCGTTGAGCCACAGCGTCGTATTCGTTGGGCCAACCTGTTCGACGGCGAAGTTGGAGATGGCCCACGCGGCATGTGTCCGCTCGCGCCGCCCGCCCGATTCGTAGGCGGCAACCCACTCCTGGCGCGTGCGACCCAGATACTGCGGTTCTTCGCCTCTCAAGTTGAGCGTCGTAAGCGGGAGAACGATTGCGAACAGAACCACAAGCGTGAGCGGAAGGCGATTCATGGCGACCCCTCGGGCGACGAATCGCCGGCGGCAGGCTCGCCTTTGGCCTGCAAGTCGATTCGCTTCTTCCATTTGGCCTTGCGGAACTTTGCCTTGCGGTGCGGCGGCGGCGTCAGTTCCTTGGTTTCCATAATGCCGCCGGGCATCCGGGCGATCAGCTTTACTTTGGCGGCGCGCGGCCCGCGGCGCTCGGCAGGTTTCTCGTCCGGCTTGCGTTTCTCCAATTCAAACATCACCGGCTGGTCGGGGCGCAGGAGGGCGAACTCCCCTTCCGGAAGCTGTGTGGCGTGAAAGTACACGTCCGGCCCGCCCTCCTGGCCGATGAAGCCGAACCCGCGCTCAGTCGTTTTCTTGATGATGCCGTAGAACATGGATACTGAAGGCTGCTCGTGAATTCTCTCATTGTAGCAGCCGAGCGAAATCGACGGTGGGACCATTTCGATCGACTAAACCGCCCCTTTCACCACCGGCGTCCCACGACGGGCGAGAGCTGTGTCGATCTGCCGCATCTGCTCGGTCGTTAGCCGCCACCCCATTGCGCCGGCCGTTTCGCGGATTTGATCGGGGCGTTTCGCACCGCACAGCGCCGCCGTGATTCCCGGTTGGTGGATCGTCCAATTGACGACGAGCTGGGCGATCGTCTTCCCGATCGCGGCAGCAATCACGCGTAGATCGTCGAGCAGATCCTGATTCCGCTCCCATTCTTGACCCTGGAACATCGGATATTTGGCCCGGCCGTCACCGGGGTGGAACACAAAATCACGCGGCAACTTGCCGGCCAGCAGCCCCTTGAGCAGCGGCCAATAGATGCAGAGCGAGATCTCGCGCTCGCGGCACCAGGGGACAAGATCTCGCTCGATATCGCGCTGCAGCATGTTGTAAGGGGGCTGCACGGCAGTGACTGGGCAGACGGCGGCGAACTCCTGGAGTTGCGCGAGTGTGACGTTCGAGACGCCGATCGCCCGAGTCTTCCCCTCCTCAAGCAGCCGCCGAAACTCGCCGGCCGATTCAGCCAGCGGCGTTTGTGGATCGGGAGCGTGCAGATAGAGCAACTCGACGCGATCGGTTGCCAATCGCCGCAAACTTTCGTCGCACTCGCTGCGGATCGTTTCTGGCCGAGAGTCGAGCACGCGTTTGCCGTCCGCTCCCCAGTGAATGCCGCACTTCGTGGCGATCACGACGCTTTCTCGCTGGCCAGCGATGGCCCGAGCAATGAGCCGCTCGCTTTCGCCCGCGGTGCCGTAGCCGTAAGCCGTGTCAAAGAAGTTGATGCCACTGTCGAGAGCCGCGTGAAGTGTCGCCAGACTTTCCGCCTCGTGTACGTCGAGGCTGGTCATGCCAGAGATCGGCCAGCAACCCAGAGCGACGGGCGAAACGCGGATGCCGGTACGGCCCAGCGGACGAAGTTCGATCATGGCAGAGATTCAGCAGCGGTTTGGCAAGACGGATGGGTGTACGGTTCGTAGAATTCTAGTGGCCGCAGAATTCTAGCGGCACCAAGGAGATTGCGTCATGCCTTCGTCCTACATCCTCGCGGCCCGCCGCACGCCGATCGGCAAGTTGCTCGGCTGCTTGTCGAGCGTTCCCGCTCCGCAGCTTGCTGCCGCGGCCATTCGGGCGGCCCTTGCCGACGCAGCGATTCCGCCGGAACGGGTCGAGGAAGTGATCCTGGGGAACGTGCTATCGGCAGGAGTTGGCCAGGCACCGGCACGCCAGGCAGCATTGGCGGCGGGGATTCCGCCAACGGTCGGCGCGGTCACGATCAACAAGGTATGCGGCAGCGGGTTAAAGGCGGTGATGCTCGCCGACCAGGCGATTCGCGCCGGCGACGCGAACGTGATTGTCGCCGGCGGTATGGAGAACATGAGTCTCGCTCCGCATTTGCTGGTCGGTGTGCGTAGCGGCTGGAAGTTTGGCAATCAGCAGTCGCTCGATTCGATGCAGCATGACGGCCTCTGGTGTGCCGCCGAGCAGCAGCCAATGGGGGCTCTGGCCGAGTACACGGCCAGCAAGTGCGGCATCAGCCGTCAGGCGCAGGACGAATTCTCCGTGGAAAGTCATCGTCGATCCGTCGCAGCCCAGGCAGACGGGAAATTCCACGCCGAGATCGTGCCTGTAAGCGTGCAGGCGGGAAGGGTCGTCAACGTGGCCAATCAAGATGAAGGGCCGCGCCCCGGATGTACGCTGGCCGACATCGCCAAGCTGCGCCCTTCGTTCGCTGCCAATGGCACAGTGACAGCCGGCAATGCATCGCAGATTTCGGATGGGGCAGCGGCCCTTGTCGTAGTCAGTGAATCGGTGGCAGCGCAATCGCAGTCGCCAATCAAGGCGCGGATTGTCACGACGGCCACGAGCGGGGTCGCGCCGAAAGACCTGTTCATTGCACCTGTCAGCGCAGTCGAGCAGGTTCTCGCCAAGGCCGACCTCAAGATGAGCGACATCAACCTCGTCGAACTTAATGAAGCCTTCGCCGCTCAAGCTCTCGCCTGCATGACGCCGCTTGGTCTCGACCATGCGAAGGTAAATGTTCACGGAGGAGCGATTGCCCTCGGTCATCCGATCGGCGCAAGTGGTGCGCGTGTGCTCGTCACACTGCTGCACGCGCTGGCTGATCGGCAGGCGAGACTGGGCCTCGCGGCGCTTTGCCTAGGTGGCGGCAATGCAGTGGCGATGATTGTGGAGCGGGTGTGATAACTGCAGAGTCATCGGGAGGCTGACGCTTCCCACTCGCCAGTCAGCGCGACCAACGGTCGCGCCGATCGATAGTCCCGCCGGGCCGGCGGGACCTACTATTCAAACCGGTACGCCTGACCGCGGAGCATGACCAGGAGTTCTTCCCCTTCTTGCTGAGTCGCAAGGACCGCGTTTTCCTCCTGTGTATTGGCACGGACGATCTCGAAGTACTCTTCGCTGAATCGCTTGATGCGTTTGATCTTCGCCTCATCCTTTTCCGGGTCGATCTTCTGTGCGTTCGTGGCGATCCAGAGTTTCCCGCGGCGATAGAGCGTTTCCTTGCCGGCGTTTTGAATACCGCTGGCGAGCACTTCCGCGTCTTTATCGGCATCGCGGTAAGTGTTGGCTGCCCGCAAGCCCGGTACGGCAGCGCCGCGACCAGCCTTCGCCAGTCCGCCACCTCCAAAACTACCCGAGCCGCCGCCAGGCACGCCAAACGCTGGTGAAGCGGCCGCGGCTGGCTGGGCTGCCTCTTGCAGCGACTTCTTATCGTCGCGCTGAGCCACGCCTCCCAGGCCATCCGTTTGATTCAATCGATCGAGAGCCAAACTGGCCCGACGGCGACTACTGCTCAAATCGGCCAGCTCACGCACCGGAGCGTTCTCGTCGGCGAGGAAGCTCGTGTACGCCGTCAGAATGCCGTGCTTCGTCGAAAGCATGACGAGCTCGTTGATCAATTCGTCGTTCTTCCCCTTCAGATCAAGCTCGTCGATGATTTCGCCGATGCGCCGCATCGCCCACAACTTCTCGACGAAGGCATAGCTCTGGTCCATCGACTTCTCGACCAGTGTGCCGGGGAAGTCGAACTTCCGCTCGGCATCGCCCACTTTGCCGGTGACCGTCACCTTGGCACCACCTGGCTTCTTGTAACGGCCGACCATCACAAGCTGCTCGCCGGCGAAGAGGTCGTAGGCTTCCTTGGGATAGACGCGATTCGTGGCGGGCGAATCACCAGCCGCATCGACATCGACCTTCACCGCCAGGCTCGTCATCACCGGCGAGCTCATCTTGCTGTAGAGCCGGCTGACGTTGGCTTCGATGTTTTCGTCGGGGCGGACGAACTCGCTTTGGCCGAAATTCTCGCGCGACAGGCGGTCGAGCAACCGGCTGTTGAGGTCGTAGCCGACGCCGAAGTTGATCATTCGCGTGCGCAGCTTATTGTTCTCACGGGTATTCGCAACGATCTTCGCCTCGTTCGTTTCGCCCGCGGTGGGCAGGCCGTCGGTCATGAACAGGATGTAATTCGGCCGTGAATTGTCCTTGATCATCGCCAGGGCCGTGGTCAAAGCGCTGTCGATGTTCGTGCTGCCGCCGGCATAAATACCGTCAACGAAACCGAGGGCTGCTTTGCGGGTCTCCTCATCGTACTTTTGCAGTTCGGGTTTGAAGGCTTCGACCGTGCTGTCGTAGGCGACGATGTTGAACGTGTCCCCCTGCCGCAGGTTGTTCAAGACGAACTTCAGTGCGTCCTTGGCCTGCTCGATTTTCTTGCCGCTCATGCTGCCGGAGCGATCGACGACGAAGATCACCGTCTTCGCTGGACGCTCGTCGTTGTCGGCTTTCACCTCCGGGCTGGCAAGCATCAGGAAGAAGCCGTCTTCGTTGGCGTCGGGCCGATAGCTCAGCAGGCTCGCGCCGAGTTTGCCGTCGGCTGTGTCAAAGAGGAGGCGGAAGTCGGCCGTCGGCACGGTGTTCGTCGCTTCGAATTTGACGATCGCGTGCTTGTTGTCGGGCCGCTGGACGTTGATCGCGTGCGTCGGGCTATAGACGCTCTTCAGGTCGATTGACGATTCGACGCTGACATTGATCGCCAGCTTCTCGACCGGCTGCGAGGTGTACTTCGCCGTCGAAAGCGGGATAAAGAGGTCGGTGAGCTGATGGTCCTTACGCAGCAGCTGACTGAATTTGAGGCTGACCTTTCGCTCGGCTCCCGGCGGAACCGGAAAGACGCTCGTCTGGAACATGCCGTAGCCGACCCATTCGAGCAGGGCGGGGTCCTGATTGCGGCGGACGTACCCCTCGTAGATACGGCGGGCGTCCTCTTTCTTCAGCAGCTTGGCGTCGTATTCCTTACCATCGACCATGAAGGTCATCCGGTCGATCGCTCCGTCATACGGCAGCGGAAAGACGAACGAGACCTCCATCTGGGCGCTACCCGTGTTCACGAACGACTGCGTCACCTGCACCTGGGCGACCTGATCGACCACTTTGGCGTGGTAGTCGAGCTCCTTGATCTTGTACGACATCGGAGGCGGCGTCGGAGCCGGTCGGATGATCGGCCGCGGCAGCGGAATGGGGTGCGGCGGGTTGACCCAGACGAGCACCCCCTGGCCGAAAGCCGGCGAAGCAGCCGCCAGTGCCAGAACCAAGAATCCCAATCCCCCCAGCCACGTCGCGAGTTTTGAAAAGCGTTTCATGGCCCTACTCCGTGTAAACACGGTCCCTGTAAAGATAGGTAAGCCGTCGCCAACTGGATCTGCCGCCCCACTTAGATAAGACGGCTGACCAGCGCCCCAAGTTTTCTCCTTTCGAGCAGCCGTGACAAGCCTGTCCGGTGGGGCAGTTACATGTCTGTGGCAATCGGATTCATGTGCATGGGCAAGTTCAGCGTCAACTCAGCATTTTGAGTTTGGGTGCCACGTCCGACGCTTGCGCGGCGTGTCGAAAGGTTTCCCTTATCACAAACGACCGCGGCCAATTTGCGGAGACGGTGGTTATGCACGTTTGCGGCAATGATTCGTTCGGCCGGCGTATTATCGCAAGCTCTTTGGCAACAACCATTTAACGACGATTTCGGAAATATGCGGTTATGCAAGTTATGCACGATAAGGTCGCCGGAGCAGCGCCACCGGCCACATTGGTTTCGGTTGGGGCAATCCGCGATCACCACTCATAAAAACTCCGAATTAGTAGCGCGACATGCGTGCTTCGTCAGCGTCGCAGCAGCTCCATGTCGTGACGCAACTTCCTTCAGCAAGAGTCACTTCGAGCGATCCTCGAGGCGGTCCCTCGCTACCGTCCGATCCTGTAGCAGCGCTAATGCCGCTAATACTCGCCACGCTATTAACTGCCCGTATTCGCCACCTGGCTGCCGCGCCCCAATCGAGCACTAGAAAACGAGCGCGCACGACGAGCGCGCCAAAATGGCAGTGCGTCTGTGACGTGTACAAATGCTGCAAATACCGTTCCCTGAACCCTAATCCCCCTACCCGCCAGGCTACAATCAGAGGTATGGAAGAGCACGAGAAATGCCCTCGGTGCGGCGACAGTGGTGAGTTTATAGCAACACCCCTTTGTCCTGAGTGCGCAAACGCTCGGAAGCGAATATTCAGGGCGTTTGTCGCCTTAGCCGTGCTTGCAATTGCCTCAATTGCCTTCGTCGTAGCAATCGCCCTGGGAAACACTCGCTTCTGGGCTCCGCCCTGGCACTGATTTCAAATTAGGACACTACCTCGGCCGGCTTGCTAGACGCTCGGCACAGACCAGACCTACAATGGCGGTTTGATTGTCCGACGACTCGGGATGAGCGCCCACCATGAACCGCGATAGTTTTCTTCACCGCGTTTGGGGCATGGTTCTGGTTGCAACGGGGCCCGTCCTGCTCGGAACTGTTGAAGCGGACGAAAAGCCGGCAGCAGCGGCAACCGATCCGGCTCACCCGACTGCACTGATTGGGAAGCTCGGCAGCGAGGACTTCACAGAAAGAGAGTCGGCCAGCGACGAACTGACGCGCATCGGAATCTCGGCATTTGCGGCGTTGGAAGCGGCAGCCGAACATCCCGACCGTGAAGTGCGCTATCGCTCGATCCGCATTCTGGGACAAATCCGCGAGCTCGATCTGCAGCGACGGCTCGACGCATTTCTGGCCGGCAAAGATGCCTCGGATTATTCGCTGCCAAGCTGGAGCCGCTTCGGCAAAACCTATGGGGACGATTCCCAGACGCGGCAGCTGTTTGTCGAACTGACACGCGCCGACCCGGAGCTCTTGCAAACCTTGGAGCAGAGCCCGCGGCAAGCGGCAGAACTCGTCGGCCAGCGGATGACGCAGCACCAGCAGGCGATGCAGTTCGGCCAGCGGCAGATCGGTCTGGGATCGTTGGTTTCGCTCGTCTTCGTTGCGGCGGAGCCAGATGTCGAGCTGCCCGATCCGACGATGACGATGGTGCTGAACTTCTGCCAGCAACAGGCTCTGCGCGACGCATTGAACAATCCGTCCAAGAGCGATGTAGCCAAGAAGATGCTCGGGGCGCTGATCCGCCGGAGCCAGGACAACTCGGCCTATATGGCGATGCTCGTCGCCATGAACTATGGCCTGGACGACGGGATGGTGCCGGCTCTCAAGGTGCTCAAGAATGATGCCAACCGCGTCCCTCACATGTCGCTATATGCCCTGATGACGGTGGCCAAGTTGGGGAACGAATCGCACTTGCCACTCGTCGAGAAGCTGCTGGAGGACAAAGTCGTCATCACGCGGATGCAGCAGGACAAGGTGATCCACGACATTCAGGTGCGCGACGCGGCACTCGCGACGGCCGTCTTGCTGACCAAACAGGATCTCAAGACTTACTTCGCCAATCGCGCCGATTTGCAATCGACCGATCCGCAACAGATTTTTTACAACGCCCGGCTGATCGGCTTTGCCAGCGACGACGAGCGGAACGCCGTCCATAAGAAATGGACGGAGTACAAGGCGAAACTGCCGGCGGCAAACAAGCGAGCGCAGGACAAGCCGGCATTAGAGGCGCAGCCTCCCACGGAAGCGAAGTAACTCACTCGCGAATTCGCACCGACAACAAAAATTACCGCGGCTGGGGCGGGCGATGCCCCATCACGGCATCGGTCCGGTTCCGATAAGCCGGGAACTGCTCCGATAGTCGGCACGTGCGAAGCACTTCCTGGTTTGGCGCCGACAGCCCGGCAATCCGCATCGTGCCGCCGTGGCTGGCCAATCGCTTATGCAGCCGGACAAGTTGCCCGATAAGCCAACTCCGCAGATAGGTCACGTCGTCCAGCTCCAGCACGACACGATGACAGAACGACTGTTCGAGCTTCTCCCAGATCGTCTCGGCGAGCGGAAACTCGCCGGCATCGGTAGGCGGCGGCCGCAACCGAATGAAGAGCCAATCGGGACCGCGGTCGATCTCGACCGCCCACTCCTGATCCATCGCCACGAGCATGATCGCCTCCATTGCAGCGGGCTCCGGCCGAGCCGGCACGCGGCTCGGGAGAGGCGGAGCCCAGAGATACCCTACCACCATCGGCTGATTGTAAGCCTACAAAGTGATATGACAATCCCTTAGCGACGAATATCGGCGGATGAAGTCACGCTAGCACACTTGCCGGTCGAAGAGATGGCCGTGCCGGTCGATCCACGCGAGCAGGCGCGGATATTCGGCCAGTGACGACAAAACGAGGTCCGCTCCTTCGGGATTCGCGTGCAAATGCGGATCCTGGGCATGCGTAAGCAGAACGGTTCGAGCTCCCGCGGCCCGGCCAGCTTCAATGTCGAACCGATAATCTCCCACAAAGACGACGCTGCTTGGTTCGACGTTCCACGTCCGACAGGCGTGATGCACGGCCCACGGATCGGGCTTCACCGGGCCGCAGTCGCGCGTCAGGACCAGTTCGCACGCCACGCCGACGTTCGCGAGCGTTGCGGCAGCAATGGGGCGGCTGTTGCGCGTGGCAATGCCGAAGGGGAGTCCTCGGCGCGATAGTTCGTCGAGCAGCGACCGCACGCCCGGCAAGAGCGTCGCGCACGCAGCGCCGGCCAACTCGTGCCGATGCAAAATCGTCCGACAGCGCTCGGCCTCCGCTAGCGGCAAGCGGTCGATCGCTTCCAGAATCGGCAGGTCGAATGGCAGTTCCATCTCGCGCCGCATCGCGTCGAAGTCGAGCCGCGAATCGACGAGCGTGTTGTCGAGATCGAAGAGGAGGGCGCGGATCACGGGGAAGTGGCTAGTGCTAGTGGCTAGTTGCTCGTGAGACGGGCCTTGCGGAACAAGGCAAAATCCCTCGGCTGCAGGAATGATATCCAGCCGACAAGCATGATCCAGTGGAACAGGAAGAGGTGCATCGTCCACTCATTGCTCAGGTGGAACAAGACCGCAACGAGCAGGGCCAGGCGGCGAGTCTCGCGAAACCATACGAATACGGGCACGAGCAATTCGCCCAACACGACCCCCCAGGTCATTAGCCACACTGCCCACGGCGTGTCGAACATCCATGTTGGCACCGGGAACTTGCCGAAGTAATCGTCCAGCCGGGCGACATAGTAGATCGCCGTGCCATCAAACCAGGCTTCCGTACCGAGTTTGTAGAGCCCTGCCGAGAAGAAAATGACCGCCATCTGAATCTGCAAGAGTCGCAGTCCCCAAGTGGGTCGCTCGTAGCTGGTCGCCGGTGCTGATCCCGTCCACCATCGCTTCAGTCCGAAGACAATCCACGCATCAGCCGACCAGGCCGCTCCACAGGGCATCAGCACGAGAAAAATCGCAATGAGTCGAAAGACAAAGTCCTCGCCGTCGAGAATCTGCACATTCCGATTGTGAAACGACAACAGCCAGACCAGCACGCAGGCCGCGTTCACGCGCGAGAGCAAGCCGACAAGCAGCAGCACCGTGTGTGCCGTCAGAATCCAGAAGCACGTGTGGACCACCGCCGATTTTGCCGGCAGGTGCCACAGGATCGACCATTGGAACGGTTCGCCGATCTGTTTCGACGCGGCAGCCGTCAAAATTCCTTCGTCGGTGTACCAGAGGTCGAGATCGGGATAAAGAACCGCCAAATTCACGAGCAGCACGGCTGCGTAAGCGATACGTACGGCAGCACAGACCCGCACGTCTTGCGGACCGTGAAAGAAGTCGTGCCACCACGCCGCCAGCGAGCGTGCCGCCGCGACGAGCGAATAGCCGCGCGGATCGCTCATGGCACCTTCTCGATGGTCAAGGTCCACTGATCCTCGAACTTCGGCCGCGTTCGCCACGTTTCCCACGGCGTAAATTCCGGCGAGCGAACATGCTCCTCCTCGACGATAATTTTTACCTCGGCTCCGTGCCACGCATCGGGGTCATCGGGCCGCATCGTGCGAGCCAGATGCTTCGCCCAACTCGGCCAGACCGGCTCGTCCTCCTGGCCCCAGGCTGTGTCCCAGAACTCTTCATGCCGATGGCCGGTGAATCGCCGCCAAAGGGGCACGTCGGGCCAGTTCGGCGAGCGCCACGTCGCCGTCTTGCCGTCGGGATAGGTGATCTCGGCCCGCAGGCGGGTGTTCACGCCGTCGGGCGGAGTGAAGACGTTCCAGTGTTGCCCTAGACCGACGCGCTGAGCCACTGGCTGCACCGCGTCTTTCAGCGGCGGCGGTGCTTGCGGCATTGCGTCGATCGTGACGACGGCCAGAATCGCGGCGATGAAGCCGTTCGCGATCCAGAGCCGAAGGCGGGCCAGCCAAAACAGAATTCGATCGACAAGCGACATACACGATCCGGGGTCAAGGGAACGTGACAGACGGTGGCGGCGAAGCCGGTCGCCTCGGGCCAATGGCCCGGATCGAAACCGCTCGCGGTGGTTACGGTGTCCGCCGCGCCGTCTGCCAAGTTTAGGTCATTCCCCTTGATCCACCGAGTGCGGTTGTGCCGCCTATGCCGGCAAGTTGGCCCGCCTCCGCTCCAAAAACGCCTCTGCCCCTCGCTCGATCAGCGAGAAATAGCGCTGATGAGCCTGGGTTCGATTGCTGAATTCCTCGCTCCGCCACGCCTGAGCCGCCCGCGGTCGCCACAGCACGAGGTACACCATCGCTCCGGCGGGATTCGCTTCCACCCGCTCGCTCCCCTTCGTTACCAGGCTTACCATGACTTGCGGCCCTTTGGCTGGCGTTCGTTGTTGTCTAAGCAGCTAAGCGATACGTGCTCGGCTTTGTTACAGGTGCAGAACGTGAAAACTTTGATCGCCGGCGCAACCGTCGTCCTGCCAACAGGTTGCGAACGCACCAGCGTCCTTATCGAAGACGGCCGCATTGCCGCCATCGACCCGGCTATACACACAGCGGCCGATGAAACGGTTTCAGCCAACGGTTTGGTCCTGATGCCCGGCGTGATCGACGACCAGGTTCATTTCCGCGAGCCGGGCCTCACCCACAAGGAAGACCTGCACACGGCGACGCGGGCTTGTGCCAAAGGGGGCGTCACGACGTTCCTCGAAATGCCGAACACGGTGCCGAACACGACGAACGTGGAGCGGCTGCACGAAAAGCTCGCCCTGGCGGCGACCAAGTGCCTGGTGAATTACGGCTTCTACATCGGGGCGACGCCGCACAACATTGCGGAGCTAAAGCAAGCGAAGCGAACGCCGGGCATCAAGATTTTCATCGGCAGCAGCACGGGAGAACTGCTCGTCGATGAGCAGCCGGCTTTGGAAGCGATCTTTGCTGAGACGACGCTGCCAATCTGTGCCCACTGCGAGGACGAGGCGACGATCCGGGCCAATGCGGCGCGATTCGCGGGCACGACGAACGTCGCCGACCACAGCCGTGTGCGCGACGAAGCGGCCGCGGTCATTGCCACCAAGCGATCGATCGATCTGGCTCACCGCCACGGACATCGGTTTCATGTCCTGCACGTTTCGACCGGCGCGGAGACGGAGTTGCTCGCCGATCATCGCAACCTCATCACGGCCGAAGCTTGTCCGCATCATTTGTTTTTCAACACGGACGACTACGAACGACTCGGAACGCTCGTGCAGATGAATCCGTCGCTCAAATCGGCGGCCGACAACGCCCGGCTCTGGGAGGCTTTGCAAGATGGCCGCATTCAGGTGATCGCCACCGACCACGCGCCGCACACGCTCGCCGAGAAGCAAAAGCCTTATTCGGCCGGCCACGGCGGCTCACCCTCCGGGTTGCCGGCTGTCGAGAACTCACTCGCCCTCTTGGTCAACGAAGTGAACCGCGGCCGCTGCACCATCGAGCAAGTCGTCCACTGGATGAGCGACGCTCCGGCCCGCGTCTGGGACATCGTCGGCAAGGGGCGAATTGCCGTCGGCTATGACGCTGATTTAGTCCTCGTCGATCTGGCCAAGTCCGCCACCATCTTGAACGAACAGCAAGAAACCAAAAGCCGTTGGTCCCCTTGGCATGGCACCACGCTCACCGGCTGGCCGGTCCGCACGTGGGTCATGGGGCGCGAGGTCTTTCGCGATGGCCAGATCGACGAATCCGTCCGCGGCCACGAAGCCCAGTTCGATCATTCACGTGGCGGATATTGGGCGACGGTAATTACGAACGGGCCGCGCGGTAGCAGGGGGGGTGAGTTACTGGGAGGTTGAAATGTACTTGTACTTCAGCAACGAATCCTCCCAAACTTCGGCGACGAGGCGCGATTGGATGAGTGACGTTGTGCTTCGCGCCACCCGCTGCATCGAAATCCCCGTTGCGTCGGCGAGCTCGATTCGCGAGAGAGGCCGCTCCGACGATTGCAACTGAACGTAGATCAGCTTCGAGTCGTCATCGAGACCGTCAAAATGGGCGAACTCGCCATTGACGTTCTTGATTGCCTCCGGAACCGCCAGCCAGAAGGTGCGCTGAGCGCTCTCGGCAGTCTCGTCTTCCGCAGGAGCGGCAGGCGACTCCGCGTCATCATCCAGGGTTTCTGGCACCACATCACTTGCCTTCGCATCAGGCTGCGACCCTCTAGTGATGATTCCAAGCGTCGCAAGGCAATCGTTGCCACTGATTTCAATTGCGTGTCTCGCGCTCGAGCGAGTTGTCGGCTCCGATTGGCAAATGCCGCCGAATCGACGAAGCTCTTTCATTACGTAGTCGATTGTGCGTTCGCGGTTGGAATAGAATTGGGTTCCGCCAATCCGTATGAACTTCCACCCGCAACGTTCGAGCATTCGCTGCCTGGCCATATCAGCTTCATACTGTTCTGGTCCGTGGAAGGCATCGCCATCGCACTCAATGGCAATACGTCCCTGCGCGACAAAGTCGATTCGATATTCAGCGACAGGAAACTGCGGCTGAACGGCGACGCCCCTTTGGACGAGCATCTCGCCAACATCCCGCTCGAACTGGCTCTCGCAACGATCGAGGTCGCCAACGGGAATCGGCGGCACCTCAGCATACATGAATTGGAGCAGTCGCCTGCGCATGCATTCCGGGTGCAGATCGGATTCCCCAATGCTGTGAAACAGCCACATTTGATCGCGCGCCCGCGATGCAGCGACGTTAAACCGTTGCCTAAATTGCTCCGATGCCAACGGCGTCAACCGAACGCCGCCAAGCGACGCAACCATGGACAGGAACATGACGTCGCGCTCGTCTCCCTGGAAGCTATACGCATCGCCGCAGCGAAGCCGACGCTTCGAATCCGAAAACGGGTCAGGTCCGACCATCTCCAAGAGCCATCGTTCAATCAATCTGGCTTGCCCCTCCCCGAGCAAACTGACTACACCAAAGGACTTGCCCACATACCCCGGATCAGCCAAGCACTTCGATATTTCCAAGACAATGGCCGCCGCTTCTTGGCGGTTGATCACGTTCTGGCCCCGTCCCTCCCGGAATCCGTCGCGAACGAAGCGTGTCTGTAGTGGCTCAAGACGATCCGGCGGATATTGTCGAAGCGGGATAAGAGGCGTATCGCGATAACATAAATCATTCGAGAATCGAATGATCTCCGGCATGCAGCGAAAATGTTCTCTCAGCGTGAGCCGATTGCCAAAGCGGATTGCAGTCTGATGAAACAGGCTGCTCGTGGGTAGCATCGTGTCACCGAAGGCCACTTCACGCAAGTGCTGTCGGATGAGGGCTTGCACCTCATTTTGGTCAACAAATCCAGGATTTGGTGAGATTTGCTTGTCGTCACCAACAACGATCACCTTCTTGGCTAGGAAGAAAACCAGCAAGCCTTCTGGCCCCGTTTGACTAGCCTCATCAATGATGGCAACATCGAATGCCCCTGGTTCGATCTCTACTTGCTCGGCGACTCGATAGAACGGCATGATCCAGGCGGGAATTGCCGTCCGCGACTCTTGAAGGTACTTGCGAGCTGTGCGGCGGTGAGTCTCGGCGTGGGTTCCGGTTCCCTTTCCAAGCCTCGCGATCGTCTGTTTCCAAGCAACGAGGCTGCCTTGCCTGTACTGATCGTGTTGCAGAGCAAGCAAGCAGGATAACCAAGCCTTGGATGCCGCCAGCTTGGAAGTAAGGTTGCGAAGCGCCGACTCCTTCTTTTGAACTTCCGCTTCAAGCTCGACAGGCGAATGGGCGGCAACGAAAGCATCAACCCACAATTGGGCGCTCCACCAGCACCACGCGTTCTCCCACTCCCCTAGGTTATCGAGCACTCGATTTCGGAAAGCTTCGTCATGCAGGAAAGCGAGAAACCGAGGGGCAGATTGGCGTAGCAATAGGGCGAGCGAACCGCAGCGAACCGCTCGATCACGCCGTTCAGACTCCTGCTGCAATTCCTGGAGGAGTGCGCGGTAGTTCGACACCTGGCCTCGTTCCACGGCGGCGACCAGCGATGCTGCGAGCGAATGGCCCAGAGCTTGGTCGCAAACTGCTTTCGCGCACCCAATGAGCCCAACTAGATCGGCGCGAGCGGCCTTTTCATCGTTGAATGTCTCAGCGACTGCGATGAAGCCCAACTGATCGGACGCGGCTTGCGACGGATCGATCTGTGGAGTCGGCAAGTTCCACGTCGTCAGCAGCGAGCGCAACTCTTCAAACAATGCACCGGCCGCCAGGGTCTTGTCGAGTGGTGCAATATAAGCATGAAGTATCGCGAGTCGATTGAGGAAGGTCCCTTTGGGCGGCTCAACGTGGCCTGCCCATTCGTTCCACGCCGATTCGAGCGTGATCGACGCCAGCAGCGCATCCTTGTACTCGGCCACTGCTTCGGCGGCGACTAGCGGCTTGCCGTGCCAAGTCGTGTCTTTCCAGAGGTACTCCGTCCGCCTGATTGTTGGACTGCGGAATATCCAAAAAGCCAAAGCCCTTGCCTGCGCGAAGGTGATTGAGCAATGCCTCGGCATCGGCCACGACTGCCTCTGCGGTCTTGCCGGCGGGAACTGGAGGCTGTGCAGTTGGGATAGCTGTGCCCCTCGCCAACACATCAATGGCTTCAATGCTGGCCGACGACGACGCCAGCAGACTCCGCCAAACGTGGACCTTTCCGGTCACAGCATCCCGAAGCGCAGCATCTACCCAGGAGAATCCGGCACGTACAGATCCCGTGATGGCGGCGGTGAGGCGCGAGCACAAATCTCGCAGCGTTGCCAATTCGTGCGGCTTCCGAGCCTGTAACGAGGCGATTCGTGGATCGCCACGGTACGAAGCGAAATTGTCGGCCCGAGATTTCGCCGCTTGATATCGGGCGACCGCGGTCGCGAAAGCATCGGCGGTCGGGAGGTTCTGGCAGGCGGGCAACTGACACTTGGCCGCTTGGTCGTAGGAATTACCAAACTCGCTGATAAACCGACACAGGTTGCTGAGATCGGGTGCGCTCAAGGGACATTGCGAATTGGACTGTACGTCAATTTCCCACCATGCGTTCCCACGGTCGCTCGAAAGTTCGTTCGCGACGGACTGTGGCGTTCCACAGTATGACTCGGCGACATGAACGGATTGCGATTCTTTGGAGCGAAGATCGCAAATACGTCGCAGCAATGCCGCCAACTCTCCCTGGCAGCAAGTCCGCTCCTCGTTCAATTCCTTGATGCGTTTCTCGAGCGATGGTAGCGAGGTGCTATTGACGTGTTGGAGAATTCCTTGCACCGATTCTTCAAGGTTCTGCCGAGATTCCTGGTCCTCACCGAGCAGGCTAACGGCAAGCGGGCGAATCTCGTCAGGCATCATCTTCCGCAATACGCGCAGTGCTCGCGGCGTTTGGCTGGTCACGAGCACGCGATTTCCGGCAGCAAGCAAGTGGCACAGCAGGTTTACAATCGTGTGGCTCTTTCCAGTTCCAGGCGGTCCCTGAACGAGCACTGCCGCCGATCGGTCGAGCCGCTCCACAATCTGCATTTGCTCGTCGTTGGAGTGCAATGGAAACAAGACGGGTTCAGGTTCGCGGCCACTGTGCTCACCTCGCGGACCTGATTCATTTGAAGGGGAGCGAATGCCCAGCGCTTCTTTGAGAACGTCCGTCAGGTGGCCGTGCTCCTCAACCAATTCTGATGCCTTTTCAAGGGCGTGGCGAAGGGAATGAGAGGTTCGCCGACGAAGAATCAAGACGGGCGAGTAGGTGAGCTGCGGTGTAGTAGTAACCCGCTCCGGCGGTTTCAGCGATTCGGAAAAGCCCCCGCTCTCGCCTGTCGGCATACTGTTGAGCCATGCCGCGAGAATCGGAAAAACGGCCGTACGATCCCACGGCGACTCAATCTCGGAAACCAACGACTGAATCTCTCGGATTTTGTCGGAAGACGGCCGCTCGGATGGGTCGAGAATCTCGTACTCCAATTTGAAGTCAATCCCTTGCTCCGCAGGCGTTAGTTCCAGGCGGCCGGTAGCGGCTTCCAGCGTGAGTGTCGCGCGACCGACTATTACTGGATGAAAGATTCGAAGTCCGGCTGAATCACGACATCCCACGACGCCCAGCCCCAGCACGAGTTCGACTTGCTCGCCGCCCCGATCCAATTGCTGAGAGATTTGAAACAGCTTGCGATAGGCGTGATGAACGCGTTCGTAACGTTTCGTCTTCGCCTGCCACGGACGCCATTGCTTCTCTAGGTACGTCTGCCAGCTTGTTCCAAGCTCCGGTACGTCGCTGAATCGGACTAGAGCCTCGATAGTCGGTTCCGTATCTTGCTCATCGTTCGCGGCAACGGTATTCGCCCTGGTTACTTTGATTTTCTCTCTGGGAACGGGCTCTGACGTGGCGTCGTCGAGTTGCAAATCGCTGACCCATTCAAGCAATTCGTCGGGCAGTGGCGGTCGCACAGGTTTCGGCGCCTTGTCGATGCGCAGCCACGAGCAATCGTCTCCTTTCGCTTCATCTTCCCAAGCGGCCGTTTCACATTCCGGCTCATGTGGGACGTCGTGGAACCAAAATACGTCGAGATACGAGTCGAGGTCTTTGGTCGTAACGGTTCGGAGTGCAACCAAGTCACGCAAGTACCGATATAACGCGGCCGCTTGTGTTGCAGCCGCAGTGTTCTCAGTCCGATTCGACGGCACGGAACTAACCGCAATTTTTGCGGCCAAAAAGATCTTTGTGTGAGGGGAAACTTGGCCCCGATGCTCATCGGCGGCCACACCGAGCGTAGTCAATTCTCCACGATCGTTCAATCGTTTCTGACTACGAATGCCCCCGAATTGCCGGGGTGCGAGCGGCTCGTGCGGCTACTCATCGCTACACCAATCCCCACTTCTTCCGCAGCCACCATTCGACCGACAAGAGGCCGGTCAGGGCGATGAAGAACAGCCAAGCATCGGCCGCCGTGCTCGCGAGCTTCCAGCGGGTTTGACGCTCTTCATAGTCCGGCGGCTGGTCGGCGAGTTCCGCGAGCAATTTGGGCAACTCTTCGGGCGGGACGGCACGCCCCCCTTCCCCCCTGGTCCACGACGCGAGCGACGCCATCAGTTCTGGATCGGCTGCCGGGTTGGCCAATTCCAGATCACGATCGAAGACGAGGAACTCAGCTCGTGCCTGACCTAACTCGCGGCCGGCGGCGGAGGCGGCCTTTGTTTCGATCGCGTAGTCCCCCGGCTTGTCAGCGGTGAACGTCCCCTTCCACTCCTCTTTATCGAGCGACAGGCGGAGCGGCTCGCGGCGGCCGTCGGGATGGACGATGGCCGTGTCGAGCGTCGCATCGGTGATCGGGTCACCAGCCGCGGTGCGCGCACCGGCAGCAATCGTCACGCGGCTCCCCGGATTGAACCGCCGCTGATCAAGCTTGATCCAGACGTCATCGCGGGTCAGATCGTCACGCCGCACCAGCCACAGCACTACCTGCCGCCAGAACCGCTTGTGTTCCTTCTCAAAGCCGTGCAACGGCCAGAGATAGGTCGATTCACCGGCAAAGGCGAGAACCCGGCCGCGACCGAACTCGCCGCTGACGAGCAGCGCATGTTTCTCCGGCGTTTCGAGGAGGACGCCGACGCCGGGCGACTGCTTCACCGCCGCGAACTTGTTGGCCCAGGCCAGCGGAGGCAGCTTCCGCCACACCTCGGCATTTTCCGCTGGCGCAGCGAGCCGCGTGATCGCGTGCGGCTCGGCAGGAATCATCGGCAGCGGACCGGAGAGATAGAACTCATCGCGATCCTGCCCGCCGAAGTCAGCCGCTTCGAGCGGATCGATGACGATTGGCAAGGTGTTTTCGAGCGGCGTTTTCAGATAGTGCCCGCGGCCGAAGCTCGACCGCCCGCCGATCATCAAGAGCCCTTTCCCTTTGCCCACCGCGTCGGCCAACGCCTGTAGCGAGTCCTTTCCCAGAGCTGCCGCATCGAGATCGCCTAAAATGAACGCGTCGTACTTACCCGTGGCGATTTCTTCGCGCAGATCGACCGGCCACTGCCGCTGGCTCCGGCGGTCGATGATCCGATCGTCGAGTTCGATGTCGGGCGAGGCATTGAGCGCCCGCCGCAGGAACTTCTGCTCGAACCGCTTCTCGCCGTCGAGATACAGCACCCGCAGGCCCCCTTCGAGGACCGTCAGGTAAGCATCGAGCCGGTTGTTCTTCACCACCAGCTCGCCCGGCTGCTGTTCGGCGGCGACGACGAGCCGATAGCGGCCGGCGGTTTGCGGCGTGTACGTGAACTCGGTTTCGAGCTGCCGGCCGTCGTCGTCGGCGCGGATGGTGCGGCGGCCGATGATCTCGCGTTCCCCTTTCTCATTTTCGAGCGTGAGCGTCACCGGGATCTCTTGCTTCGCATAGCCGCGGATGCGAAAGAGGGGCCGCACGACGAGCTCGTTTTTCACGAACACGGTGAATTGCTCATCCAGTCGCTCCACCGCCACATCGCGCGATTGGGCCGCGTCGCCCGCAGGGCCGAAAGTCACCGTGTAGAGCGGCGCGGCGAAGTCGTCGCGAAGTTTGCGGGCCGCTTCCTGCGTTTCGACCCGAGGTTCGAAGGCGTTTTGCGCCCCGTCGCCGAGTATCGCCACGCCTGCCAACCGCTTTCCTTGTTGCGGGCCAATCGCCTCGGCCAGCGAAGTGCCAATATCGGTCTGCTCGCCAGCCGGTTTTTGCGAGACCTCGAAGCGGCCGCCGCTGGCAGTGACCGGCGTCAGCCGCGAGTCGTAGGCATAGACGTGCAACTCGGTTTTGCCCGCGAGGCTGGCCAGGGCCGATTGCGACGCGGCGAGCGTTTCAGCCTGCTGCTGCCAGCGCGAAAGTGAGCCGCGACCGCTGGGAAGCTGCATTGACCGGCTGATGTCGTACAGGAGCACGAAGACGCTCGTCCGCGGCGTGCGAACCGTGGTAATCAACGTCGGCCGCAGCAAGGCCAAAAAAACAAGGCCAATCACCGCCAACCTCAAAGCGAGAAACGTGAGCTGGCGTCCGCGACTGAGCGTGCCGAACTGCGGGCGCACGAGCAGCAAGACCGCCAACCCGGCAATGACGGCCAGGACGGCGGCATAGCTGTCGAAGATCGGTTCGGCGCCGAGTTGGGACATGCGTTAGAGGGCAGAGGACAGAAGACAGAGGACCTCAGTCATCCTTCTTGTAAAACCGGTTCGCCAGCACATGTTCGAGACCGAGGGCGGCAGCGAGGAGCAAGGCGAGGAGCGGATAGAATTCGCTCCCCACGCGGTCGTTGCCGACGGCCCGGTCGATCTCGTCCTGGTTGTGGGCGAGTTGATAGCGGTCTTTGCCGAGAATTTCATCGAGCCGCTCCGTCGTGATCCGCGTCAGGTCGCTCGCGTCCCCCGACAGATTCACGGCAAAGCCGCGGACGAGCGGACCGTTCTTCTGCCCGCGGAGCCGATAAGCTCCCGGATGATCTGTAAATCGGACGCTCAAGCGGCCGTCGCGGGCGATTACGTCCTGCGGCTGATCGAGCGGAGTGAAGAGCTGATAGCGATGGGGATAGATCGCTTCATCATTGGGAAGGACGGCCGCCTCGCCGGCATGCAGGTTGAGTGTCGCCCCGTAACTGCCAACGAGGTACAGCATCATCTCGCGGACGAGCACGAAGCAGGGCCAGGCGTCCTCGCCGGTCGCCAGGCGATTCCACGATTCGTACCCTTGCGGACGCGGCGGGTCCGAGATCGGCGTCGTCAGTGTCAGCACGCGGCCGCGACCGACGCGATTCTCAACGAGGGCGGGCTTGTTGTCGCCGAATGGAACGATCGAGCGGGCCGTTTCCGCCAATTCGTCAAGATTCCAGTGGAAGTAAACCGGGAAGCGGTTCCACGGAACGTTCGCTTCGACCTGCCGGAACGCGGCCATCACGGGATGGTCGTAACCGCGGGGGGCGACGAACAGATCGCCGCTCGATCGCGCCTGCCGCGTGAGCTTGCCGCCCAAAACGCCGATAGCCGCAGGGTTCTGAAACAAAGCCACCGGTTGGGCGTTGTGACCGAGGAAGAACGCGACGCCGCCCCCCCGCTCGGCAAACTCGGCGAGCTTCGTCCAAATATCGGGGGTAAGCGGTTGCGGGTCGAGCAAGGCGACGGCCCGATAATCGGCCAATTCCTCGCTGGCGAGGCGCGACTGTTCGATGACGGTGCATTCAAATGTCGCCCGGCCGGTTTCGCGCAGCTCGCGCGGCGCTAGAGCTTCGGTTAGATAAGTCGCCGAAACACCCGGCGGAGCAACAACGAGCACCGGCCACGCTTGTTGCACCTCGACCGCGAAGTGCCGCACGTCGTCCAGAGCCAGGCCGTCTTCGCCGACGATTCGCACCGAGCCCTGATGCATTCCCGGCTCCAGGCCGCGGAGCACAAACCGGACTCGTTCGCTCGTACCGGCGGCCAGTTTCACCTCCTGGCTGCCGCGGCGAACGCTCTTGGGCAGCACCAGTTTGCCGTCGCGAATGATCGGCAGCGTCGGATCGGGCTCGTCGAGTTGCACTTCGACGGTCTTCCCGCCTGCAGGTCCGATTGCCGAGACATCGACCTCGATCGTCAGCTCGTCGCCGCGCGAAAGAACGTCGCTCGAAAGCTGTAGATCACCGAGGGCGAAGTTGCGCGGCTCGCTCACCCCGACGTCGATCACATAAACGAGGACGCCGGAATTGTCGGCCAGCAGCTGAGAGAGATCGGCCGCGGCAGGCGACTCCCAGGCCGCTCGCGCGAGATCGGTGAAGACATAGACTTCCTTCCGCGGCCGTTCGTTCTGCCGGGCGAGATTGACCGCAGCGGTAACGACTTCCGCCAGCGGACGCGGTGTACCGGTGGGCCGCAGTCGCTCGATCATCGTGTCGGCAGCCGAGCGATCGACGGCGAAGGCGCCGCTGCCGGCACGGGAATCGGCGACGGCCACCTCGCTATCGGCTGGCAATTGCCGCACGAGCCACTGGGCCGTTTCCTGAGCTTTCGCCAATCGCGTCTGGTTATCGTGGCGATATTCCATGCGCGGCGAAGTGTCCACGACGAGGACCGCGGCGACCGGCGCTTCTTGATCGCCAAGGACAGGCTTATTTCCGGTGAGGCTCATCGCGGCCATGACGAGGCAGATAATCGCCTGGGCGGCTGCCGCGCCCCACAGTCCAAAAATGAGCGGTTTGCCGGTGCGAGCGAACGTCGCCGCTGCCGCAATGACCGCCAGGACGACGGCCGCCGTCCCCAATAGGCCAATGGTCACCCAATTCGACATGGCCGCCGACGCGACCGCCGGCCTCGCGAGGGCGAGCGCCAAGAGTCCAATCGCCGCACATCGCAAGGCGAGCAGAATCCAGTGCCGCAGTTGCAGCCGCCGCTGATTGGCCAGTCGCCGCTGCTGCACAAACCGGAGAGCGGGAAAAACAAACGGTCGCGGCTTTTGGCGCATGATCAAGTGCAACACGACGGGAATCGCCACAAAGGCGCCGCCGAGAAGCAACGAAAGATTGACGAAAGCCATGCAGCCGTTGGGCAGGCGTCTCCTGCCGTAACAGGGTTCGGGTTCGGAGTTCAGGAGTTTCAGGCTCCCGACAAGTGACAAAGGACAACTATCTCTAACTCCCGCAATCATACCGGCTTGTGAACCGGCAGGGCGGACGATTGTCATTTTCGCTGCCGGTAGAAATACGCTTCCGGCGCACGGTTTGCCACCAAGCGAGCGGCTATCCGCAACGAATATCCTTACGCACAGGCGGCAGGCGAGGATCAGCCCTGCTTGCAACCTTGCTTGCCGTCACGTGTTAAGAGAAGTTGCCGGACCATTTTTTCGCCCTGGCTTGCTGCCCTATAATTGTCCAAACGGAGTAATCCCTATGCAGCGGCAGCATCGCATGAATAATCGGAAGACATATCGGCCGCTCGCTGGACAGATCGCGCGGCTGACGGTGGTGGCCGTTTTGGTGCTTCTCGCCGGCCATTGGGCCGGTTGGTGGGGCGGCCATTCCACCAGCCCCGGTCGTCCCTTGCACGCTCAGGATGCACCGGCGCCGATGAATGTCGATCGCGCGGAAGCTCCCCCTGCCGCGAATCCGGCGACGGAACCTTACGTCGTTCGTTTCGACGTACCCCTCCCCATCGACGGCCTGGTCGATTCACACCTGCAAAGCCGTATTGAGCAAGCCCTGCGCAAGCGGCCCAAAGATGGCCCGCGGCCGACGTTCGTCTTCGAGTTTCGTCCGAAGGAGAACACGTCGGGCGAGGGGAACGATTTCGAGCGGGCCCTGTCGCTCGCCCGCTATCTGGGGAGTGACCGCCTCGCCGGCATTCGGACGGTCGCCTGGCTGCCGAAGTCGGTCAAGGGACATGCCGTGCTTCCGGTGCTGGCCTGCGAGCAAATCGTGATTCAGAAGGAGGCCGAACTCGGCGCAGCCGGCAACGACGAGCGGGGGAGCATCGACGCCCTGACGCGGCGCTGCTATCAAGAAATCGCCGACCGACGCAAAACCATTCCTCCGGCCATCGCCCTGGGGCTGCTCGACAAGGATCTTCAGGTTCACAAGGTCAAAACGCCCGACGGCTTGCGATATGAACTTCCCGACGGACTCCGCAGCTTGCAGCAGGAAGGGAAGGTCACATTCGAGGATACTCTGTTCCAGCCGGGCGATCCGCACGTGCTCTCCGGAGCGCAGCTTCGCGAGCTTGGCTTTGCCTCGCATTTGGCCGACGACCGCCGCGCGCTCGCCGTGGCGCTCGATGTTCCCGCAGCTTCGCTTCAGCAGCAGCTCGTGCCGGAAGAAGGTTGGAAGCCGCTCCGGATCGACGTAAACGGTCCCATTCATCGCCAGCTCGTCAACTTCCTTGAGCGGACGATCGACGACCACGTTCGCCGGCGCGATTTCAACCTGCTCCTGGTAGTGATCCGTTCGGGGGGCGGCGACCTCGACGAAAGCCGCCGTCTGGCTCAGAAGCTCGCCTCGCTCGGACCTCAGTTTCACACGGTTGCAGTGGTCGATTCGCAGGCCCTGGCCGACGCCGCGATCATCGCCACCCTCTGCGACGAACTGCTTGTTACGGCCGACGCCCATCTGGGCGGCCCCGGTGAGCTTCCTGCCAAGCCGCACGAACTGGCCGATCTCCGCGGCCCGCTGCCGGGCATTGCCCGCGCTGCTGACCGGGACTGGTCGCTTCCACTGGCCCTCGTCGATCCGCAGTTGCAGGTCTATCGCTGCACGCGGACGGTCGGCGGCGAGGTCCGCTACCTTTCGCTGGAAGAACTCGAAACACTCCCCGATCGCAACGAGTGGAATCGCGACGCCGACCCTCTTCCCACCGCCACCGGCATCAGCGGCGCAACGGCCGTCGAATGGGGACTCGCTCGCGCGATCGTTCACAACTTCGATGACGCGAAGTCGCTCTTTCAGATCGAAGGGGATCTGCCGACGGCAAGGCCCAATTGGGCCCTGGAATTCATCGAGTGGCTGGCCGATCCGCGGATTGCCGGCTTCCTCCTGTTTATTGGCATCTTCGCGCTTATGTTCGAAATGTCCACGCCGGGCATCGGCGCGCCGGGGTTCATCGCGGGGCTCTGCTTCCTGCTGTTCTTCTGGTCGCATTACCTCCACGGTACGGCCGGGTGGCTGGAAGTGCTGCTCTTTGTCGGCGGCATCCTGTGCCTGGCGATCGAGCTGTTCGTGCTGCCAGGCATGGGGATCTTCGGCATCGGCGGCGGGCTGATGATTATTTCATCGATCGTGCTGGCCAGCCAGACGTTCGTCGTACCGACCAATGAATACCAATTGCGGCAGTTTCCTGTCTCGCTCTTGATGGTGGCGTCAGGAATGGCCGGTGGCCTCGCTGCGGTGGCCGCTATTCGCCGCTTCCTCCCCGACACACCCTATTTCAACCGGATGATGCTCAAGCCACCGGTTGGCGAAGAACGCGACGAGCTGTCTCGACGCGAGTCGCTCGCGGTCCTCGATCACCTGCACGGTAAACGCGGTCAGGCGAGTACTCCGCTGGTGCCGGCTGGTAAGGCGCTCTTTGGCGATGAACTGGTTGATGTCCGTAGCGACGGCGAGTTTCTGCCGAAGGGAACGCCTGTTATCGTCGCAGACGTGACCGGGAGCATCGTGGTCGTCAAGCGTGCGTCGGATGCGTGAGGATGTCAGTTGCCATTTGTCATTTGTCATTTGCAGCGGAGCGAGAGTGGTGAGTAAGTGAATGGTCTCAACCTGGAACTTGAAACTCTGCTTTCTGAACCCCGAACCCTGAACCCTGCCGTTCCTTGGACCCTACGACCTGGGCTTTCCTGTTGCTCCTTTTGGGCCTGATTTTTCTGGTCCTGGAGTTCTTCATTCCTTCGGGCGGCGCCCTCGCGGTCTTGTGCGCGCTCTCGCTCCTGGCGGCAATCGTCGTCGGCTTCATGGCGGGGCCGTGGACCGGCCTGTCGATCATGGTCCTGGAAGGGGTGATCGTGCCGGCTGCACTCGCCGCCGCGGTGAAGTGGTGGCCGGAAACGCCTATCGGCCGCATGATTCTCATTCCACGGCCGCAATCTCCCGATGAGGTGCTCCCCGAAACCGAGAACTATCGTCTGCAAAATCTCGTCGGCAAACGCGGCACCGCCCGCGGCACCATGCTCCCTAGCGGCCTCGTTGTCATCGATGGCAAGACTTACGATGCGGTGAGCGAAGGAAAGCCGATCGAAGCGGGCGAAACCGTTCTCGTCGTAGCGATCTCGACGCAGCGGCTTGTCGTGCGGCAAGACAACACGATTCGGGCGGAACTCGCCGACACGACGCCGACTCCCGCGGCTGCCGCATCGGCCGATCCGCTTGCTCAGACCTTTGCCGATCCGTTTTCCGAATAAACCCTCCTCTTTCGTATTTCCCATGACCAAGCGCGTGCTCGATGTCGGAAATTGCTCGATGGACCACGGGTCGATTCGCTCTCTACTCGAAGGAACATTCGGCGCTACCGTCGTGCAGGCCCACAACGCCGTCCAGACCACCGACCTGCTCGCGAAGGAATCGTTCGACCTGATCCTCGTGAACCGGGAATTCGACGAAGACGGGACCGAAGGGATTGAAGTCATTCGCGCGATCAAGGCCGATCCCAAAACCTCGTCCATCCCCGTCATGCTCATCACGAACTATACCGAGCATCAGGCGACTGCCGTCGCTGCCGGCGCGGAGCCGGGCTTTGGCAAGAAGGGTCTGCACGATCCCAAAACGCACGAGCGCTTGCGGAAGCACTTGGGGTAGTGCTTGGCGAGCGGAAATCCGGCGAGCGGGGTGCGTCAGCTCCCCGCTCATCCCGCGCGGCCGGAAACGTCGGAATCATCGGGAGGCTTACGCCTCCCGCTCGCCAGACCTTGCCTGCTATACTGCCTCGATGCCCGACAAACGCCGCATCCTCATTGCTGACGACAACCAGCCTAACCGCGAGCTGCTCGAGGCCTATCTCGCCGGCATCGACTGCGACACCGAAATCGCCGTCGATGGCCAGGATACGCTTGCCAAGGTCCAGTCGTTCAAGCCCGATCTGATCCTGCTCGACGTGATGATGCCCAAGCTCTCGGGCTTCGAGGTCTGCCAGAAGCTCAAAGCCGACCCCGCCACCCGCAAGATCATGGTCCTCATGGTCACCGCCCTGAACGAAGCGGGGGACATCGAACGCGCCGTGAAGGCCGGCACGGACGACTTCCTCTCCAAGCCGGTAAACCGCGTCGAGCTGACCAAGCGGGTCGAAAACATGCTCCGCCTCTGGAACGTGACCGACGAAAACGAGCGTCTGCGGCGCTACATCGAGGAGATGGAAAATCGGGATGGTCCGAAAAGTGTCACCCATGAAGGGACTATCGCCAGTCTTGAAATAGGAACTCTCATTCTCAAGTCTGAGAAGGGCTCGCAATCTATTGCTTGTGGTTCCGTTGCAGATCTCACTTTGAACGGATCTCCAGTGAAGCTCGGCGATTTGAAGGTTGGAGACAAGGCAAAGTGTCTCTGCAAAATTGATGACGGCAAACTGATTGCAGTGTCAATCTTCGCGACCAAGGGTACGTCCCGCTGAGGTTGCTCTTGGTTCGTCCGTGGTAGCGGCGTTATCTTTCGCTGCATGGAAACCACCCTCCATCGCCAGCTCAAAGCCCTCTATGCCGGGGCAGACGCCCGGACCGAGCAGCGGCTGGAAGGGTTTGCCTACCGCATTGATGCCGTCCGCGGCGATCAGCTCGTCGAGATTCAGCACGGCTCGCTGGCCGCCATCCGCGACAAAATCGCCAAGCTGCTCGCTCGCCACCGCGTTCTCGTCGTCAAGCCGCTCGTCGTACGCAAGACGCTGGTCAGTCTCAGCCGCAAAGGTGGCAAAGAGCTGTCACGCAAGGCGAGTCCCAAACGGGGCTCGTTGCTCGACCTATTCGCGGAACTCGTCTATTTCACGCGAGTCTTTCCGCACGAGAACCTGACGCTCGAAACGCCGCTCGTCGAAATCGAAGAGCACCGCTATCCCGGTCACGGCAAGCGCCGCCGCTGGCGGGCGAAGGACTTTGTAGTCGAAGACCAGCGGCTCGTCGCGGTCACGGGCGTCGAGCGCTTCGCCACCTGCGCCGATCTCTGGCGGCTGGTTCCGCCGGGTCTCACGGAGCCTTTTCACACGGGCGAACTAGCGGAGGCTCTATCCGTCCGCCGACACATTGCTCAGCGAATCGCCTATTGTCTCCGCAAAACCGGCGCTGCCGACGTCACCGGCAAGCGCGGCAACGCCTGGCTCTATCGGCGTGCGGCCTAAGGCTGCCGACAACTACGCCTTCTGCTTTGTCCGCGATTCCCGCAGGCCGCGACTCAGGATGTCCCGCAACAGCGGCGAGTAATCCTCATAGCGGGCCGTTTCGGGGTTGCCGTTGGCGTATTGGAAGATCGCGTCCCGCGGCTTTTTGCCAAGAGCGATCAGCGTCGAACTGACCGTTCCCCGTTCCTTGCCGCGGACGACCATGCCGGGCCGATCGGGAGCTGCCGGCGGACGGGCAAACGCCTTGCTGGCGACCGCCAGGAACTTCACCGCCGAGTCGAGCGTTTGCAGCGTCAGCAGCCGGCGAGCAAGCTTCTGCCGCTCGTCGCGCAGATCGTTCACGTCGTAGCTGCTGATGATGTTGAGCCCTTCGATCAACTCAACAACGTGCGGATCGTCCCCGCCATGCACCGCCCAGCCCGACTCATAATCGGCAATGATAAAGTTCACGCCGTCGTACTTGTTCGCCATCAGCTCATCCATCGCCATATCGACCGCCTGCCGGGCCGAATTGGCCCGGAGCAAGTCGCGGCAGAGGAGGCCGCGCGACTTGGGCGTTTGCGGCGAGAAGAGCTTCGGCCGATTGGCCGCTCCGACGAACAATCCGTTTTGATTTACGCCCAGCCACGTCCCGCCGGCTTTCGCATCGACGCCTGAAAGGACTCGTGGCTTGCCGGGCTGAATCGAAGGAACGAGCGACGGCCGATCATACGCCTCCTCGCGGTTGGCCGCGACGAGGATCGGGGCGTCCTTCACGCATTTGTATTGAATGGCCAAGAGGCACATAACGCAAAGTCTTTCCAAGGGTTATGGTCAGAGTGGCAAGCTTCTCCAGGGACGAGTGCCCCCGTCAGGTGTCCAATCAATTTACCGATTCGACTCGCGCTAGTACACCGTCTTTCAGGGGGGCGCTAGAGAAAATTTTCACAGCCGTGATCGTGCTGTCATCCTCACACGGGAGCTCGCAATAAAGTGAATTAAACCACCATAAATATCACGACGCACGTTATAAGGTCATGGTTCGCAACAACTTACCGATCACGAGTCGCCGCCAGTGGCATCGCCGGTCACTCTGTGCGATGTCCAGGTTCCGGCCTCTGCTCACCCTCCGCATCCACCGCTGGCGAAGGCTCATTTTTCTGAGACACTACCGCACAACGCCAACTTGAAACTCCGAACTTGGAACCTGAACCTCTCGTGACCACTCCCGTAAAAATCGCCATCATCGGCGCCGGCGCAGTAAGCGATTACCACCACGTTCCTGCCATCCGCCTTGATCCACGGGCCGCGCTCACCGGCGTTTGCGATGCAAGTCAGGAACTACTCGATAAACGGCGCAAGGATTGGGGCTGCGATAACGTCACGACTGACTTCGAGGCGATCTGTGCCGATCCGAACGTCGATGCGGTGATCATCGCCACGCCGAATTTCACGCACAAACCGATCACGCTCGCGGCAGCTCGCTATGGCAAGCATGTCATGTGCGAAAAGCCGCTCGGCCTCGATGCTGGCGAGGTCCGGGCGATGTACCACGCTTGCCGCGATGCCCATGTCGTCCACATGACGGCGTTCACGTATCGCTTCGCCCCGTCGATGCGATACTTGCGCCACCTCGTCAAATCCGGCGCACTCGGCGAGCTTCGCCACTTCCGCAGCCAGCGCTTCCTCGATTGGCCCGAAACGAGTTGGGGCTGGCGGCAATACAAGGACAAAGCCGGGGCCGGAGACCTGTTCGACATGACGATCCACCGGATCGACTTCGCAATCGATCTCCTGGGACCGCTCGCGTCGCTCTGCGGTTCGGTCGCTCGCTTCGCCCCCCGCGACCGCACGCCCGACGGCAAGACCTGCCCGCCGAGCGAGGTCGATGACTGGTCGAGCCTGATCGGCCAGTTCGCCAGTGGCGCGACCGGCGTCTGGGAAGGGACGACGCTCGCCAAAGGCTACGGCTTCAAAGGGTTCGGCCACGAGTGGGCAGAGATCAACGGATCGGAGGGAACCGGCGTCTATCGCTTGCACATGCCCAACCAGATCATGCTTGGCAAGACCGGCCAGGATCTGGCCCCCGTCGATGTCCCCAAGGAGTTCCTCGCCCCCGCCGGCAGCCCGCGCGATCCGTCGCAGGGGGAACCGGCCACTGTCTTCCGCTACGACCTCGTCTGGGAATTCGTCAGCGCTATCTGCGAGAAGCGCGACGCCGTCCCCAGTTTCTACGACGGCCTGCGGGCCCAGGTCGTTGCCGACTCGGTCCTCCAGTCCTATGCCGAACGCCGCTGGATCGACATCCCGGACGAACCGCGGTAGGGAAACTGCTTTACGGCAGCTGCGAGAAGAACACCCGCGTGATGTGGAAGAAGACTGGGGCGGCAAAGCAGATTGAGTCGATTCGGTCGAGCACGCCGGCGTGGCCGCTCACCAGAGTACCGTAATCCTTCACGCCCCGGTCGCGCTTGATGCCGGACATCGTCATGCTTCCCGCAAAGCCCATCAGGCCGACAATGCCGGCAATGCAGGCCGCTTCCCATGGCTTGAACGGCGTAGCCCAGCTTAAGAGAGCCCCGACGAGCATCGTGCTCAGTACACCGCCGATCAGCCCTTCCCAGGTGCGGCTGGCGTTAATCTGCGGCGCGATGACGTTCTTGCCTAGCAAGTTGCCCCACGCGTATTGAAATACGTCATTGAGCTGCACGATCAGGATGAAATAGAAGAGCAGACCGGCGTTGCTGCCATAGAGGATCGTCCCCGCCGGGGCAGGTATGGCAGGACCAACCGTCGGTCCGGGATTTTTCGCATCTGCCGCGGGCTTCTCTGCGTCCTTTTTGGCCTTGCTTGTTTCTGTGGCCTTTTTCTCGGCGTCCGACGGATTTGCGGCGGCCGGCGTCTTCGCCGCTCCTAGCACCCACCGCTGTCCATCCGACGTATTAAGCTTCAGGTCGAGCAGTGCCGGGGCATGGCTGAGGGCGTACACGCAGATGAGCAACCCGGCCTGAATCTTTGCCACGCGCTCGAGGAATCGCTTCGGGTCGCCGGAAATCGCGATGCGGGCCGGAATGAACAGCGAGGCATACACCGGGATCATCACGGTATAGACGGCATACCAGTCGTGCCCCAGGCCGACGAAGACGTACTGCAGCGGCGTGAAGAGAAAGAAGGTCCAGAACAGTGTCCGATGGTCCCCACGGCGGGTCGGCGTCATCGTGATGAATTCGCGCAGCGCCCAAAACGACACGAGCCCAAACAGCACGACCGTCGTCACGTAGCCGAGCAGGAAGCCACCGACGAGGATGGCGGTCATCATCCACCACGCCCGCACCCGCAGGTTGAACGTGCGGACGACAGCCGGGCTGGCAGTGCTCTCCGGGGCGCGGCGGAGCGCCCGGCCGACAAAGAACGCAACGATAAGCACGCCCAGCACACTGCCGAGCAGGATGTTCGTGCGCGCGTCGAGATAGCGCACGCTGCCCTGCGCCAGCAACTCTGGCAAGAGCAATCCGTCGGTGATCGGCAACCAGTCGAACATCGCGCTAAACATCCTTCAGCCGCAGCACCGCCTGCCGGGCACGCTTGAGGAACTCGTTCTTGTTCTCGCCCGGTTCCAGCCAGATTGGCGGGCCGACGGTCATGCAACTCAGCAGCGGCACCGGCAGGAATTCGCCACGCGGCAGCACGCGATTCAGATTGTCGATGTACACGGGCATCAGTTCCAGGTCGGGCCGCTTCTTGCTGAGGTAATACAGGCCCGATTTGAACTCCTGCATCTCCTCCTCGGTGTTGCGACGTCCTTCCGGGAAGACGATCAGCGAGTGGGTCTGGCCGATCTCGCGGATCATCAGATCGACCGGGCTTTGATGCACCTTAATCTCCTCGCGGTCAATCAGCATCGCACCGAACGATGCTGCAATGTATCGCCGTAGGGCTCCTTGGGCCCAATAGTCTTTCGCGGCGACCGGCCGCGTCAGGTCGCGGATCGGCCCCGGCAGCGACGCCCAGAGCACCAACGCGTCGAGATGGCTCGTATGATTCGCGAAGTAGACTCGCTGGCAAGTATCCGGCTGACATTCGTGCCAGCGCAGCGTCGCCCCGCTCATCAGCTTGGCGACGGCGGCAAGCACGGAGGCGGTCAGGTTCATGGCGCGCCGCGGAACATGCTTTCCGCGGGGTGTGCTTTCCGTGGGCTGGCGAGCGTGGTGCTGGGCAAGTGGGGAAATGTGCGCCGCCAGGAGATTCAAGCGTAGCCCCCAAGTGCGATGGTGGCAACGACGCCAGGTGTTACGAATCGCGAGGGGTCGAGAGTCTTTGGCGGAATACGGTCCAACTACATGGAAGCCATCCCCCGCTAAAGACTCCCGACCCCAGAATCTTCCGATTATGCCGATCGGGCAGGTTGCTCCGCCGCCGCGGAAATGCTGGCGGCAACTGCTGGCAATTTTCTTCCCTTCGACTTCCGCCGCCTCGCCCCGCCATACGACAGAGTTGGATGGGAAGCGGGAACGAGCGGAACCGCAGCCCGGCATCGACTACCCCGAGGGCCGGCGGCATGTGTACGCGCATCGAACTGTTCGGCGTGACGATTGACCCCTTGCGCCTCGACCAGGCAGCCGGCCAAGTGCTGGCCTGGGTGGCTGGCGGCGAAAAACGGTGCCGCTTCGTGGTCACGCCCAACGTCGATCACGTTGTGATGCTGCAGCACCACGCGGGTCTGCAAGCCGCATATCGCGATGCGGGGCTGATCTTGGCCGATGGCGCACCCGTAATCTGGGCGTCGCACGTGCTTGGCAAGCCGCTTCCTGAGCGAGTTGCAGGATCAGACCTCACACCTGCTCTCTTCGACCTGGCCGACGAAACGCGAGCTGCCGGGGACGAGCCGCTCCGAATCTTCCTGCTCGGCGCTGCTCCAGGCGTGGCAGACAAGGCGGCTGGCAATATCCAGCGCCGCTGGCCGGGAGTGAAAGTCGTCGGCACGTACAGCCCGCCACTGGGCTTCGAGAAGGATGCCGCCGAGAACCTGCGGATTCTCGCCCGCATTGCCGACGCGAAACCGGATGTGCTGGTGGTAGGTCTCGGCGCGCCCAAACAAGAGCTGTGGGTGCATAAGCACGCGGCGCAGATCGACGCCCGCGCAGCTTTGTGTGTCGGGGCGACGATCGACTTCCTGGCCGGCGAGAAGTCTCGCGCTCCCCGCTGGATGCAGCACGCAGGCCTCGAGTGGCTACACCGCGTGCTGAGCGAGCCCCGTCGCCTCGCCACCCGTTACGCCAAAGACGCTTGGATCTTTCCGCAGCTTGTCGTCCGCGAATGGTGGCATGGGATGGGGCGGCCGGCAGCGGCGCGATAGGGTTCTTAACCGGGACCAAACTTGGTCAGTGTGGCTGTGGGTCGCAAAGCGAACCACGGCTGACGGTGCAACGCGTCACCTAGCTTCTCATCGTGAATCGGTTCCGCGAGAATGGAACGCTGCCTTCCGCGTTTCATCCCTCTCCGGTGTCCGCCATGCAACTCCGCCGAATCTTCGTCCTCTCATTCGCTGCCCTCAGCCTCCTGTCCCTCTCCGCTGCCGCCTGGTGGGCCGACGAATACAAAAGCGGCATCAAGTGGCCCGAGCCGCCGGTGGTCGATCCCGGCTCGCCTGACAAGCCGCCGAGCGACGCGATCGTGCTCTTCGACGGCAAATCACTCGATGGCTGGGAAGGGGGCGAGCGGTGGCAAATCGCGGACGGCATCGCCACGGCCGCCGGCGGCAGCATCACGACGAAGCAGGGCTTTGGCGATTGCCAGTTGCACGTCGAGTTTGCCACGCCCGAAAAGGTCGAAGGGGACGGCCAGGGGCGCGGCAATAGCGGCATCTACCTGATGGGGCGATACGAAGTGCAGGTGCTCGATTCGCACGACAACCAAACCTACTTCGACGGCCAATGCGGCAGCATCTACAAGCAGCAGCCGCCAATGGTCAACGCCAGCCGCAAGCCGGGGGAGTGGCAGACGTACGACATTCTCTTCACCGCCCCGCGCTTTGCCGCCGACGGCGCGCTGAAGACGCCGGGCTACGTGACGGTGCTGCACAACGGTCTGGTCGTGCAGAACCACTTCGAGCTGCAAGGGAGCACATCGTACACCGAGCCGCCGAAGTACTCGGCCCATGGCGAGCGCGAACCAATTAGCATTCAATTCCACGGCAACCCGGTCCGCTTTCGCAACCTTTGGCTCCGCGAAAACGTCCAGCCGCTCGTGGGTCTGAAGCCCGATCCGGTGCCGCCGAGCGAGGAGAAGGCGCTGCGGTAACGCTCATTCTCCGACCTTCCCCCAAATCGTCTCCAACAGCCGATACGACTCCGGGTCGTGCTCGCGCAGCTCGGCCCGGACGAAGGGATAAAAATCGTTCGTGCCGAAGTAGCACTCGGTCAGCTCGGCGAAAAATTCCTTCGGGTCGGTCAGGGCGTAGTGCTTCCGCTTGTTGCCGTCGATGTGCAGCACTTCGTCGTATTTGCCGCTCGCTTTGGCGGCGGCGTGACGTTCGGCCAGGCCCGGATGGTCGAAGCCGAGGAACTGGTCGTGATACGCGTGGGCCAGTTCGTGCAGAGCGACGCACGGCTGCTGGGCGTCGTGCTTGGGGTCGATGAATCCCCGCACATTCGGAATGTGGACGCAGCGATGCAGGGCGGGATGAATGCCGTTGTCCTTGAGCCAATCGGCGGACGGGTGATACTGAGCGGGCTTGAGCTTGGGATGGTCGAGGTCGATCCAGATGCGGATCGTTTGCAAGTCGGCGACTCGCTTAGCACTCACGCGGCGTTTGATCGTGGCGAGCTGATTGCCCAGCAGCCGCAACGCATCGGCCCGCACGGCAGCATGTTCGTCCTGGGCAAGCTTCTGATCGACGATGCAGGTCCAACCTTCGAGCGGCACGAGTTCATAACCCTCGGGCGCGGCAGCGGGTTCGCCAGCGGAGGCGAGCGAAGCAGCGAGGAAGCAGAACAGTGCGAAGGTCAGCGAGCGTGACATGAAACCTCTGCGGTCGAAGGAAGCCAATTCTGCTGGACGATACGGATGGGATTCAACGCCAAGGCGCAAAGAGCGCAAAGGCCGCAGAGATATAGTAGTTGCTTGGCGACCTTTGCGCCTTCGCGCACTTTGCGTTGAAACGCAAAGGCGATCTTTCGCAGTACGGCCAAGAAATGAAAAACGCCGCAGGCGTGTGACCCGCGGCGCTTTGTGTTTCGATCGGATAACCGAGCGAACTTATTCCGGCTTGGCTTCACCAGCGGCCTTGGCGGCATCGGCAGCAGCTTCGGTCGCGGCTCCAGCGGCTTCCGTGGCGGCGCCAGCAGCTTCGGTGGCGGCTCCGGCGGCTTCCGTGGCAGCAGCACCAGCGCCTTCGACAGCAGCACCGGCGGCTTCAACAGCAGCGCCAGCGGCTTCGGTGGCGGCTCCGGCAGCTTCAGTGGCTTCGGTGGCGGCCTTGTCGGCAGCTTCGGTCGCCTTCTTCACTTCGGTCTGAGCGCCGCAGCCGATGACGGCCAAGCACAGGGCGAGCAAACCAGCCAGGATCGAAAAATTCTTCATCACAACTCTCCTCAAAAAACGGGGACTTGCAAAACGCACCTTGGCCAACCGCGGCCGCGGTGCGACAGGTGGCACTGCGAAAAACGGAGCCGGGGCCATGTAAGAATATAGAACCGCTAGGCCGGCCTGCTATTCCCCCCGCGGCGACATTTTGACAACAATTCGCAAGTCATTGCACAATAAAGGCTTACGTCGTGTTTGCTGGAAAAATCGGCTATTTTTGACTGGCCAAAAACTCGATCAAGTCCCGCAATTCGAACCGGTTAAGGTGCTTGGTCAGATCCTCGGGCATCGCCGACTTTCCCGGCCGTCGAGCTTCAATATCGTTCTTGGCAATCGTTACCAGCCGCCCCTCGGCAGTCATGATTTGCACCTCGGTTTCCGACTCGTTCCGCAGGACGCCGGTGTGCGTGACGCCATCCACGTCGCGAATGATGACCGACTCGTAGTTCTTGGCGATCGTCTTGCTCGGCGCGACGATCGCTTCGAGCAGGTAGTCCCGCTTTTTGTCGGTGGAAATCTTCGAAAGGTCCGGCCCGACCTCGCCGCCGGTGCCTCCCACCTTGTGGCAGCGAACGCACGACACCTGGGCTCGCTCGAAGAAGATCCGGCGGCCACGTTCGAGGTCCCCGCCATCGAGGCAGTCCTGCCAGACGGCGAGCGGATCGTCCTTCGGCCGCTGGCTCTCGTACTTCGCGGCTCGCTCCTTGAGTGCGGCTGGTCCCCGTTCGGCTGCAGCGGCCAGTAGTTCTAGCCGTGAATCGGCGGGAAAATCGCCGGCCAGCAAGCGGTCGAGAGCTTCTGCAAGGGCCTTCTCCGCCGCTTCGTTCTTGATCCGGCCGAGCGTGCTGATCGCGGCTTGGCGTTCGGTGACGGCGTCCGCGCTCATCGCCGCCACAAGCAGCGGCGTTGCCGATTCGGGATTGATCCGAGCGAGCACGTTGCGAGCGGCAGCACGCACGACCGGCTCCTTGTCTTCCAGCAGTTCGTCGGCCGTTTCCTTGATGCCCGTTTCACGGAGCGAGTCGAGGGCAGTCAGGGCCTCGGCCCGAGCCTGCGGCGGTTGCGACTTATCGGCCAAGAGGCCGCGCAGAACCGGCGCGACCTCACGAATATCGAGCTTCGTCGCGACGAGTGCCGCCTGCACGCGGACCTTCCCCGTGCCACTGAAGATCGCCGCTAGGTTCGCCTTCATGCCACTAGCCGCATCGGCAGCGGGACGCTCTGGCAGCGGCCGCCACATACCGAGCACGCGGTCGCGACCACTCGGTTTGGCCCACTGTTCCAGCATCTGCAGCGCTTCCAGTCGCATCGCTTCGGGCGCGTCGCTGCGACCGGCATACTTAGCAATCGCGACAGCCGCTTCCGGCGTGCCTAGGCGATAGTTGGCATTCAGCACGCGTCGGAGCAGCGCGTCGTCGTCGCTCGTTCGAGTAATCAGTGCAGCCAGTTGAGGCATCGCGCCGGCGAGCGGTTCGTCGTGAATCGCACGGGCCGCCTCGACGACCAATGCCGGATCGGCATCGTTTAGAAACTCGGCAATTTGCTCCGAACCAAGCCGGCGCAGCGCGAGCAACACACCCAGGCGGGCCGACGGCGAAGCATGTTTCGTATGGGCCAGCAGCGCCTCGTTCGACGCCCGCCCCGCGCCGGCCAGTCCCATTACCGCTGCATGACGCAGTACGGGGTCTTGATCGGCATTCTCATCCAATAGCTTCAGCAGCGGCTCGATCGCACCGGGGTCCTGTATGTTCCCCAGGGCGAACGCCGCGTACATCCGCACGCGTGAACTTTCATCGGCCAGCCGGTTGCGAAGCTCGTCGGTGGCCGAATCGTGCTTCACGTCCCCGAGCGTTTTCGCGGCCTGCGCCCGAACCTCGGCATCGGCGTCGTGCGACAGATTGCTCAGCACTTGCTTCAGGCAATTCGCATGGTCGATGCCGCGACGGGCTAGTTGGCCCAGGCCCCAGATTGCGTGGATGCGAGCCAGTTGCGACTCGCCATTGCGTGCGGCCGACGACAGCGACCCGGTTGCCTTACGATCGACGAGCGCGAACTGCGCCTCCTGGCGAACGCGGCGGTCGGCGTGGGAGAGAAGCTTGGTCAGTTCGTCGACGTTGAAGGACGTTTGGGAGGACGCGGCTCCCGCCGAGCCATCTGCGCGACCACTGGTCGCGGCTATGTGAAATCGAGCAAGTAACGCCTGCGTCTCCTTCGCCTTCGCGGCCACCGCTTCATCGGTCGCCGCGAACTTGTAAATGCGCCCCTTCCCTTCGCCATTCCAGCCGTTCACCCAGTCGGCCAGATAGATCGCCCCATCAGGACCAAACTCGACATCGGTCGCCAGCACGTTCCAGATCGTCTCTTCGGCATCGACCAGTTCGAACGTCGCCCCCTTCGGCTTGTTGCGGAACGTGCGAATGCCGCTGTTGGCCGGGCCGCCGCGGAAATCGACGAGCAGGAAGCGATTGTTGAAATGTTCCGGAAGACCGGTTCCGGGATAGTGAGCCAGCCCCGACGGGCCGTCGGCGAAGTTGGTGATCGGCGGCACGATATAGCCCGGCTGGTCGGGATGTGCCGGATGCCAGAGCTTTTCGCGATTCCACGGACCGCGATCTGGGAGGTACTGATATGCCATACGCCAACCAGTGTCCCCTCCTTCGACGACATGGACCCAGCGGGCCCGGTCGCCGCTGTCGCTATTGTTGTCGCCGGTGAAAAGGTTGCCGTAATCGTCGAAGGCAAGCTCCTGCGGGTTCCGCAGGCCGCGGGCGAACATCTCCAGGTTCGAGCCGTCGAGTTCGCATCGCATCACGGCCCCGGATTCGGGATTCACGAAGTGCCGGTCCCCTTGCTTCACGTTCAGGCCCCGGTCGCCGATGCTGAAATAGAGCCGGCCGTCGGGACCGAGCACGAGGCCGTGCATGTCGTGACCGCGAAAGGCGAACCGCACGCCATAACCGTAGGAAAGTGACGTTCGCTCGTCCGCTTTGCCGTCGCCGTCCTTGTCCCGCAGCCGCCAGAGTTCGGGGATGCAGGTGAGAAACACGTCGTTGCCGCGGGTGAGCACGCCGGCGAGGGTTCCATCGACAATGCCGTTGAAGTGTTCGGCGAAGACGGTCGCTTTGTCTGCCTTGCCGTCGCCGTCGGTGTCCGTGAGCAAACGAATGCGGTCGTCGTGCTTCGTGTAGTCGTTGGCTTTGTCCCCCAAGTGCTTGCGGATGTAAGCGAGCCGGTCTTCGACGGTCTGAGCGGCAAGGTCGTCATCGAGCCAATGCTCGTGACCGCGATTGTCCTCGATGCCGCGACCCTGGCGGAAGGTTTCGCAGACGTAGATGCGACCGGTCGGATCAACCCAGAAGGCGACCGGATTGGCGAGGTCCGGCTCCGCCGCCCAGAGCGATGCCGCCAGGCCGGCAGGAACACGAAAGCCCTTCATCGCGGCTTGCCCTTCGTCCGATGCAGAGGCGATCTGCGGGGCCTCGCTCGGCGGCGGTGTCGTTTCGCCGGGAACGGCCCAGGCGGAGGACGCTGTGAGGATCAGAACCGAGGCGGCGACCAAACCACGTAATGAAGCGTGAGTGGACATAGTGCGAGAGGTTCGTTGACGCCGCGTCTGCGGCTGTTTCTATTCAAGGTGGGCGAACGAAATGACGGACGGTCGCCCGGCGGGAAGATTTAGCCTAATTTCCAGTACGATTCTTGACAACGAGTTGGATCGGGAAACTACGTTCATGGCAGTCCGGTGTGCCCATTGCGGCGAGGAATTGCTCGGTGCGGTCAACCGCTGCTGGAAGTGCGGCCAGCAGTTCGTTGCCCGGCCGACTGTCGAGGGGCTCCCTCCGGTGCGTGTCGAGCCCGCCGCGCTAGCCGCCGCTGCGGCAACGACCTCCTCGGCACCGAGCGAAGCGACAGCGGCGGAACCGCTGGAAGCCCGCGTCCTTGACGACACGGCGAGCGATGTGGCCACCGCCACGATCGACCCGCCGCGGCCCATTCAAGTTTCTGCTTCGCCACCACCTCCATCCATCTTCCAGCCCCCGCCGCATCCGCTCGCCACGCCGCTTCCAACCCCCGTCCCTCGCCGAGCGCCGCAGCGGCCAAACTTCGCGGCCCAGGGAGGAGCGTATGGAGCGATCACACTCGGTATTTTCGCGCTCGTCCTCGCACCGTTTCGCTGGGAAGCGGCTATCGTCGCCTTCGTCGGCATCCTCATGGGAATCTGGGGTGTCTATTCCCCGCGGCGCAATTGGGCCCTCGCCGGCATGTTGCTCTGCACGATGGCTCTCGGCTGGGGCACATTCACCGGCGTCCGTCAGATTTATCAATACATGAACCGCTACGCGCCGGTGACGGTGGACGAACCGATCGAGGACGAAACCTTGCCGCCGTAGCGGCGACGATTTCCATTGTCCGCCGCCGCTCGGTCTGCTACTTTCCGCCCGCCATGAGCCGCCGCTTCGCGCTTGCTATCGCCGTCTGTCTGCACGCTGTCGTTGCTGCCACGAGCTATGGGCAGTACGTGGGACCACCCATCTTCGACGCGTTGCCCGAGCGCCTGCCGCCGCTGGACGAAACAACCGGCCTGCCCCCGATGAGCGTCCTCGCTCCGCAACCGGAGTTGATCGCACCGGGCACACCAACGCCCGCTTCACCGAACCCCGCCGCACCAACCGCCTCCACCCCCGCCGACGAAGCCAAGGTCATCCTCGAAGAGCCCGGCTGGCACGTCTGGAGTCCAACCTTCTGGGACCCGTGGGAAGGGAACGTCGAACTCGGCCTTTCCGGCACCGAGGGGAACAGCCAAACCTTCAACGTCCGCTTCGGTATGACGGCCAAGCACAAAACGCCGACCTTCGTGCAGACGCTGCAAGTCACCTCGATCCAAAAATCGGCCGACGGCGTGACGACCGCCAACACGGCCCTCATCGACGGCCGCCTCGAATGGCCGCTGCCCGAGTCGCGCTGGAACTATTTCATTCACGGCCTCTGGGAATACGACGAATTCAAGGCGTTTCAGTACCGCATCTCCGGTGACACGGGTCTCGGCTTTGAGTTCATCCAGACCGACGCGACGACGCTCATCGGCCGCAGCGGTCTTGCCGTCTCGCACGAAGTCGGCGGCCCCAACGACGTTTGGAACCCCGAACTCCTCTTCGGCGGCGAGTTCAAGCACAAGTTCAACCCGACCCACACCATCAGTGCCAAGGTCGATTACTACCCGACGATCACCGCCTGGGGGGACTTCCGCCTCAACAGCCAGGCGTCGTGGGAAATCGCCCTTTCCCAGGCGTGGGGCCTGAGCCTGAAGCTCTCGGTCATCGACCGCTACGACAGCACCCCCGAAGGGGCCAAGCCGAACGATCTGGACTATTCAACGCTGCTGCTCTGGACGTTCTAGTAAGTCGCCAGGTTTGCACTATTTTAGGTGATGCAGACCGGTGCTCGATTGCCGTCTGAACAGGCCGCCGGCAGATCCCCGGCATTCATACTTTGCGCGACTTTTCATCTCTCGCGACCGCATGACTATCCACAAGTCTTTGCAGCATAGTGACTTGCTGATTCCTGCGGTTTTGTCGAGTATGAATTCTATGACCGATCTCCGCTGGGAATCGCGTCTGCTGAACATGCCCTAAGCGGGGAAGTATTCCTCAGCGCCATCGGAATGCAGTAGGCCAAACCAAATTGTGAATGATCGAGCGCCCATGCTCGAAAGTGCTGCACGGTTCTGAAGCACAGGCGCACCGCGAACGTGCCATTCTGACAGTTGTCTTGCGGTGTGTACAAATGCTGCAAATCGTGCGCCAGTCGTGGGTCACTAAGCGAGCCTGCCCGTTAGGGTTGCGCGTTGGTGACAATGGCGTAGTAAGCCACGGTGGAAATCGCCCAAGCTGCTGCCAATGCGAGGACGGCTAAGAGCGCCGCCGCGAAAATCGTTGCGAGCACTCGCGGACTTGCTGTCTGTGGCGAACGATTCGACGGCCCTCCAGCAGGCGCTTCGTAGGGGTTCGGCTCCATGCCCCTGATTGTACCTAAGGCCGTAATTTGTCGATGGAAGTCAACGGCAAAACTCCCGAATCGCCCGGTTCACTTCGTCTGGCTTCTCGAGCGGGGCCATGTGGCCGGCGCCGGCGATCTCGAGGAACTTGGCCTGAGGCATCGCCTCGGCGATTCCCTTCATCTCGGCAGGCGGGCTGATTGCGTCGTGCTGGCCGCCAGTGAGAAGTGAGGGCACATCGAACTTCGGCAGCAACGCCGTCACATCGGGACGCTGGGACATGCCGCGGCTGGCGGCGGCAATTCCCTTCGGGTCAGTCCGCAAAATGACCTCCCGCGTCGCTTCGACGACCGGTGACTTCGCTTCGATCGTGGCCGGGGCGAAAAGCTTGGGGAGCATCGTCTCGGCAACGAAGCCGGGCCCTTCCTTCTGCACGCGCGTGGCCAAGCCAACCCGGTTGGCCGCTGTTTCGGCGCTATCGCCGACGGCCCGCGTGTCGCACTGGATCAGCCTCGCCAATCGCTCGCGATAACGCAAAGCAAATTGCCAGCCTACATAGCCCCCCATCGACAGCCCACAGAACACCACCGGCTCGGTAATCTTCATTGCCGTCAGCATTTCGGCCAGATCGTCGGCCATCCGCTGCATCGTGACGAGGCCGCCAGTCACGCTGCTCTTGCCAAAGCCGCGCAGGTCCGGCGCGATGACGCGGAAGTGATCGGCCAGTCCGCCCAATTGTCCCTGCCACATCGTGTGGTCGAGCGGAAAGCCGTGAACCAGAAGGAGCGGCGTCCCGCTGCCGGCCTGCACAACATGAATTTGGCCGTCGTAAACGGGGAGGGTGTCACTGGTCATTGGTCACTTGTCCTTCGGATGTTAACGTTGCAGCCGGTCAACGAAACAGCAACTTACATACCGCCGAATCAATGGCCCAGGTGCATTTCGTTTTACTCATGCACCCTATCTACGTTTGGCTGCGTCAGCTCAAAACCCAATCCCCGCAAACCGCAGCAGCCATTGTCCGATCATCAGCACGCCCAAAATGCCGAACAGAACTTGCGGGAAAACGCCCAGATAGATTTCCGCCAGGCCGCGGCGGATGCGAACGAGTTGCACGATGCGGTAGGGAATCTGAAACGCCATCATGGCAAAGAGAAGCGGACCGGCCACGTTGTAGCGCAGAGCCGCTCGCCAATCGCCGTGGGCCAGCGAGATGAAGCACCGGGTCATGCCGCAGCCGGGGCAACTGCCGCCGCTCCAGCGCTTGGCCAGGCACAAGTCGGGCAGCGGAATGCCGAGGTACGGAATGAGCACCTGCGTTTGCGCCCGGACGCTCATCAGAAACGCCAGCGTGATGACCGCCGTACACATGCCGAGCACGACGGCATGATACATCGGGTCCGGCCGCAAGCGGCGTTTCCCCTTCGCCGATGTTGCCAGCGCCGATTCCTCCGGCGCGACAGCCTCCAGCGGAACGAGTGCTCCTTCCGGTGCGGCTTCGACAGTGGCTAGTTCGCCGCTCATGGCTTCGCACCACCCTTGGCAGCCTGCTCCTTCTTAAACAGCGCGAGCTGCCTCTGCATCTGGCCGGAGTGTGGGTCGAGCTTGACGGCGTGCGACTGGTACTTGATCGCGTTCTCGAAGTCTCCCTTGGCGTAATAGCAGCGGCCGAGCGTATCGAGATAGCCGGGATATTCGGGGCGGATTTCCAGCGACCGATGACTGAGCCGGACCGCTTCGTCGTAGTCGCCGAACGTATTGCCGATGAGCCACGCGAGCTGATTGCACATCAGGGCGACTTGCATGTTGTAGGAATTCTGAAACTGCTCGGTCGGGGCCTGCTCAGCGGCCAGCTTGTACTGTTCGAGCTGCGTGCGGAACTGGGCCACTGTGGACTCGATCATCTGCTTCGTTTTCTCCTTCCGCTCGGCCGATTGATTCGGCAAGCGGTAAAGAGCGATCAGCGCGTCGGCATCGGTCGGGTCCTGGGCGACCGCCTTGTCGAGCCGCGACTCCGCATCGGCTGCCTTCCCCTCCTCAACGAGCGCACACGCATCAAAGAAGTGCATCCGCGAATAAACCCCCTCCGGGTCGCGCTGGGCACGGGCACAGATGTCCTTCGCGGCCGGGTCCTTGTCCATCAGGTCGCACAGTGGCTTGAGGGCGTCTGCCGCGTCCCGGTCGCGGGCCTGATCGTGCAACAGCTCCGACAGATAGAACCGGGCTCGGAAGTCGAGCACCTGCCCCGCAGGTGTGTTCGTCATGATCTGCCGGAATTCCCGCTCGGCCCACGGATGTAGACCGAACTCTTGCAGCTTGATCGCCACCAGCAGGTGCTCGTCGGGATTCTCCGGCCGAATCGCCAAAGCCCGGTCTGCGGTTCCCTTCGCCTCCTCCTCGCGACCGAGCTTTTGCTGCGTCTCGGCCAGGCGATATAGCAGTTCGGGCGAATCGTCGAACGTCTGCTTGAACCGCTCGGCAGCCTCAAGAACCACGTCGTACTTCTGGGCATGGATCAGCCAGCCGATCAGCTCCTTCACCTGTTCGGGCGTCCCGTCCAGTAGCTTAAACGTCCGTCGGATGACGGCAACCGCTTCCTGATCCTTTCCCTGCCGCTTGAGCAGTTCGACCTGCCAGCGGTAGAGGTCGCGAACGATCTCGACGCTCGTCTTCTCCGGATGTTTGTCCATCGTCACCTGCTCGGCAGCGGTGGCCGCATCCCAATCGGCAAGTGCTTCGGCCGGATCGGCGAGCGTCCGGGCATAGAGCCGCAGCCAGTTCGCCGCGGGGCGTTTGCTGTTTCCCACGATGGCGGTGATCGACTTCGCCATCTCGTCGCGAGCGGTCGCGTCCGCAATCTCCTCCTGCTCCATCACCTTCAGAGCGGCGGCTTTTGACAAAACGTCGATTGTCTCGAACCGGGCCAGCCTGCAGAGCGAAACGATCCCCTGGCGATTGTCGAGCGAGGCCAGCCGGTCGATGCGGCTCTTCCGCTCGCCATCGGCCTGGTCGCCGTAGCCACGCAGGATTTTGACGGCATCCGGCGGGTCCGATTCCTGAAACCAGCGGACGTTCATGCTCCGCACCAAATGCCGGGCACGGAGCGAAATCTCGGGGTCGTTGTCGTTCTGGGCGGTGTGCAGGGCATCGAACGCTTCCAGGCCCAGTTCGGCCAATTCGCCTTGGGCCCGTTCCCGCTCGGTGAAGTCCTCAGCCCCGAGTTGCTTGATCAGCTCGGCGATCCGGGCGTCGTCAGCGGCGGGCTTGGCTGCCTCTTTCACCGCATCTTGCGAATATCCGTGAGAAATCGCGATCAGCGACAAGGTGGCCAGGCAGACGATCGTCGTGAGCATCCGCCAGGCAGGGAGGAGATTCATGGAAGCGTCCTTCTCGCGCGAAACCGCAGATGGGGTAACTCCCAGAATACCCCACCGTGGAATCGGCGGGCAAGGCAAGGGAGTCCAGCCCACCAGTACGTGCCGCCGGGCTAGCGGGACTTTCGAATGATCAATGAGCAAGCACCAATGACCAATAATTCGGGCTTTCCGATTGGTCATTGGGATTTGGACATTGGTCATTTGCCCGGCGAACCATCTCCTAGAGTGGTCCGTCACGACATTCACTACTTGCCCTGCTCCCCCGGCGACGTGAAGATTCAGTGTCGTCGTATCTCCGGTTGCTGGGCGGACTTTCGCACTCCATGGATCAACAGCGCGAGCGGATTCAGGCCGATCTGCGGGGCCTCCTTTCCGGCGAAGTCTTTTGCGACGACGCGGTGCTCGCCATGTATGCCAGCGACGCGAGCATCTATCAGGTGCGGCCGCTGGGTGTGGTCCGGCCCAAGGGGCTGGCCGATGTGCAGGCCGCCGTCCGCTATGCCGCCGAAAACACGCTCCCCATTCACGCCCGCGGAGCAGGAACGGGCCTCGCGGGCGAGTCGCTCGGACCGGGCCTCGTGCTGGACTTCTCGCGGGCGATGCGACGAATCGTCAGCGTCGATGCGGAGACCGCCACCGTCCAGCCGGGCGTCGTTCTGGGGCAACTGAACCGCTATTTGGCGGCTTTCGGGCGGCAGTTCGGCCCCGACCCGGCGACGGGTGGCGTCACGACGATGGGGAGCGTGCTCGCCTTGGACAACAGCGGCTCGAACTGGCTCCGGTATGGCTCGGCTCGGCGGCACGTGGAAAGCCTGCAAGTGGTGCTCGCCGACGGCGAATCGTTCGAGGCGGCTCGGCATCCCGTGACCGACGATCCGAATGTCGATCCGGTGCCGCGGCGACGAGAGATCGTCCGGCGGCTGGCCGAGCTCATCCAGCGCGAGCAAGCGACAATTGCCGCTCATCAGCCCAAAGCGTGGGTCAACCGCTGCGGCTATCACCTCTACGACGTGTTGCAGGATGGGCAACTAGACTTGGCCCGGCTCCTCGTCGGAAGCGAAGGGACGCTCGCCCTCATCACGCAGGCGAAGGTCCGGACGGAGCCGATTCCCAAGCACCGCGGCGTGACGCTCGTGTTTTTCGATCGCCTCGAGTCGGCAGCGGTGGCGGCCGCTGAGGCCAAGTCGCTGAACCTCGTCGCCTGCGACTTGATCGACCGGCGGATTTTGTCGCTGGCCCGTGAAATTGATGCTCGTTATGCCCAGGCGATCCCCCGCGAAGCCGAAGCGATGTTGATCGTCGAGCAGCAAGGGGACGACGAACGCGAAGTGATCGATAGCCTGCAGCAAACAGTCATTCGCTGGCAGCGGCGGCAGCGGCTGGCATTCGCATTTCATCAGGCCCTCGCGCCGGACGAATACGACGCCTTTCGCCGGCTGGCCCGCCGCGTCTCGCCGACGCTCTATCGCGTGCAAGGGAGCGACCGGCCGACCCCGTTTGTCGAGGACATCGCGGTCCCGCCCGAGGCGCTGCCCGAGTTTCTCGTCCGCTTGCAAAACGTGCTGAAGTCGCACCAGGTGACCGCCTCGTTCTTCGCCCACGCGGGGCACGGGCAATTGCACGTCCGGCCGTTTCTGAATTTGGCGACCGACGCCGATGTGCGGAAGCTGCAATCGCTGGCCGACGACCTATACCGCGACGTATTCGCATTGGGGGGCACGATCAGCGGCGAGCACGGCAGCGGCCTCTCTCGCACGTGGTACCTGCGGCAGCAGTTCGGCCCGCTCTACGACGTGTTCCGCGAAGTGAAGCGGATTTTCGACCCACAGAACCTGCTCAATCCGGGCAAGGTCGTCGCCGATCTGCCCCAGCCGATCACCAAAAACCTGCGGTCCTTTGCTACGGAAGGCTTGGCCGACGCCGACGCAGCACCAGCCACGGCCGCGGCCGCGAAGGCCAACGGCTCGCTCGCCGATGCTCCACCTGTCGCTTTGCCGGAAACGCAAACCTCCACCAATGGCGAAGCCCCCGCGATCAAGCCCCTGGAGTTGCTGCTCAACTGGAACGGCGACTTGCCGCAGATCGCCTCGTCGTGCAACGGTTGCGGCCGCTGCCGCACGCAGTCGCCCGATGCTCGCATGTGCCCCATCTTTCGCTTCGCCCCCTCGGAGGAAGCGTCGCCGCGAGCCAAGGCGAACCTGATGCGAGCGGTCATTGCCGGCGAGCTCGATTCGGCACTCCTCGCCAAGGATGAACTGAAAGCGATCGCCGACCTCTGCGTCAACTGCCACCAGTGCCGGCTCGAATGCCCCGCTGCGGTCGATATTCCCAAGCTGATGGTCGAAGCGAAGGCTCAATATGTCGCCGCCAGCGGTCTCGCCACCCCCGACTGGCTCATCAGCCGGCTCGACAAGTTCAGCGGCTGGCTCTCGGCGTTCAGCTCGGTCGCGAACTATGCGCTGCACCATCGCTGGACCCGTTGGTTGCTGGAAAAATCCGCCGGCATCGCCCAAGGCCGCAAACTCCCGCGGGTCAGCTCGACGAGCTTCCTCCGCCGGGCCGAGCGCCGTCGCCTCACACGGCCCACCCGCCGCACGGGAGGTAAAGTGCTCTACTTCGTCGATCTGTACGCCAATTGGTACGACGTGCAGCTCGCCGAGGCCTTTGTCGCGGTCCTCGAACACAACAACATCGCCGTCTATGTTCATCCCGATCAGCGCGGCTCGGGCATGGCCCGCATCTCGCTTGGCGACATCGAGCGGGCCCGCAAGCAAGCCGCCCGCAACGTCCGCGTCCTCGCCGAAGCGGTCCGTCAGGGGTACGAGATCGTTTGCACCGAACCGACCGCCGCCCTCTGCCTGACGCACGAGTATCCGAACCTGCTCGACGACGACGACGTGCGTCTGGTGGCCGAACACACCCATGAAGCGTGTTCGTACCTCTGGCGGCTGCACGAGGCAGGCAAGCTCGAACTCAATTTCCAGCCGCTCAATCTCGTGCTTGGCTATCACATGCCGTGCCATTTGCGGGCTTTGGAGCTCGGTTCGCCGGGCGAAAACCTCCTCGGTCTCATCAAGGGAGTGAGCGTCCGGCGCATCGAACGGGGCTGCAGCGGCATGGCGGGAACATTCGGCCTGATGCGAGACAACTACCGGGCGAGCCTCCGTGCCGGGTGGGGCCTCATTCGGGCGATGCGCGACCCCTCCATTCAAGCCGGGACGACCGAATGCAGCTCGTGTAAAATGCAGATGGAGCAGGGAACCACCAAGCCGACGATCCATCCGCTCAAGATCCTGGCCCTGGCTTACGGCCTGATGCCGGAACTCGATTCACTCCTGACCACTCGTGGCGGCGAACTGACTGTCACTTGAATGATGCGCCATGAACGTCCGCGTGAAGCTGTTTGCCGTCGCCCGCGAACGAGTGGGAGCCAGCGAGATCTGCGTCGAACTCCCCGACGTCGCAACGGTCCACCAGTTGCGCGGTGCGATTGCCGAACAATTCCCACGGCTGGCCGATTTGATGGCTCATAGCCGGATCGCCATCGCCAACGAGTATGTCCCCGACAACTCGGCGATTCCCGCTGCAGCCGAAATCGCCCTCATCCCGCCGGTGAGCGGCGGATAAATAAAGGACCAATGACCAATATATTCCGGACGATGGTGCTATTCGGTCGCTTGGATTTGTTTGGTCATTGGTGCTTGGTCATTGGTCATTCATGATCGCCCTCACCCACAATCCGATCGACCCCCAAACCGTCCTCTCCTCCGTCGCCTCGCACGACGCCGGAGCCGTCGTCCTCTTCCTCGGCACCACCCGCGAGTTCACGCACGGACGCCAAACGCTTTCGCTCGACTACGAATGTTATCCGGCGATGGCCGAGAAGAAGCTCGCCGAACTGGAGGCCCAGGCCCGCCAGCGCTGGCCGATCGTCGGTTGCGCGATCGTTCATCGCCTCGGTCGCGTGGAACTCGGCGAAGCGAGCATCGCCATTGCCGTGAGCTCACCGCACCGCGCCGTCGCCTTTGAAGCGGGCCAGTGGCTCATTGACACCATCAAAGAGGTCGTGCCAATCTGGAAGCAGGAGCATTGGGCAGATGGGGCAACCGAGTGGGTGCATCCTGGGATGACCAGTGACAAATGACCAATGACGCCTAATCTACCATTAGTTGACGCATTAGGCCGCGTTCACACGAACCTGCGCCTCAGCGTCACCGATCGCTGCAACATCCGCTGCTTCTACTGCATGCCGGATGAGAACGTCCGGTTTCGCCCGCGTCGCGAGATTCTTTCGTTCGAGGAGATCGTGCGGTTCGCTCGCGTGTCTGCATCGCTCGGCGTGAACAAACTGCGGCTCACGGGGGGCGAACCCCTCGTGCGGGCCGATCTGCACAAGCTCGTCCGGCAATTGGCGGCGATCCCCGGCATTCGTGACATCGCCCTGACGACCAACGGCATCTTGCTTGAGGAGCAGGCTCAGGGGCTGAAAGATGCCGGGCTTTCGCGACTCAACATCAGCCTCGATTCGCTCAGCGAGGAGACCTTTCGCCGCATCGCCCGCCGCGACGGCCTCGACCGCGTTCTCGCGGGCATTCACGCGGCCAAGCGCGTCGGTTTTGAGCGGATTCGCCTGAACGCCGTCGCGATCAAGGGGATCACTGAGCCGGAGGTCGTGCCGCTCGCCCGTTTTGCCCGCGAAAACCAGATGGAAATGCGGTTCATCGAGTTCATGCCGCTCGATGCCGAGCAGCACTGGCAGCACGACCAGGTGCTATCGGGCGAGGAGATCCGCCGCCAAATCGAGGAGGCGATCGGCCCGCTAGAGGCAGCCGCTCGCCCCGACCCGAGCCAGCCTGCGACCGACTTTCGCTTCACCGACGGTAGCGGCACGGTCGGCTTCATCAACCCGGTCACGCAGCCGTTCTGCGAGGACTGCAACCGCCTCCGCCTCACGGCTGAAGGACAGATTCGCAACTGCCTCTTCTCGACCGTCGAATGGGACGCACGAGCATTGCTCCGCGGCAACGGCACCGATGAAGAACTGGCCGAACTGATCCGCGACTGCGTCCGGGCGAAGAAGCCGGGACACGGCATCGACTCCTCCGATTTCGTCCGCCCCGAGCGGGCAATGTATCAGATTGGGGGATAGTCATCCGAATCTACCTCGACAATGCCGCCACTTCCTGGCCCAAGCCGGAGTCCGTCTATCGCGCGGTCGATGACTACCAGCGGCGGCTCGGCGCGCCGGCCGGCCGCGGGGCCTATGCCGAAGCGGCGGAAACCGAGCGGATCGTCGCCAGTTGCCGGCAGAAAATCGCGGAGTTGATCGGTGCGGCCGATGCCAAGCGAATCGTCTTCACGCAAAACGGCACCGACTCGCTCAATCTTGCGCTGCACGGTCTCCTGCGGCCCGGCGATCACGTCGTGACGAGCGTTTGCGAACACAACTCGGTCCTGCGGCCGCTCCGGTTTCTTGCGGAGCATCGAGACGTTTCGGCCACCTATGTTGGCTGCGATTCACAAGGGTATGTCGATCCGGGCGACATTCGCCGGGCGATCACGCCCCAAACGCGGCTGGTCGCGCTCGTGCATGCTTCGAACGTCACTGGCGCGATCCAGCCGGTCGAGGAGGTCGGCAGAATTGCCGCGGAGCGGAGTATTTTCTATTTGGTCGATGCGGCCCAGTCGCTCGGCTACGTCCCCGTCGATGTGCGGCAGATTGGCTGCCACCTGCTCGCCGCGCCGGGACACAAAGGACTGCTTGGTCCGCTAGGGACGGGGCTGCTCTATATTGCGCCAGGCATCGAAGAACACTTGCTGCCGCTGCGTCAGGGAGGCACAGGCACACGCAGCGATGAAGACGTTCAGCCGACGACGCTCCCGGATCGATATGAATCAGGCAACCTGAATGTAACGGGCATCGCCGGGATGAATGCCGGAGTTGGGGACATCGCGGCTCGCGGCATTGCTTCGATCCAGCAGCATGCAGGGGACTTGACTGAACGGCTGCTCCGGGGCTTGGCAGACATCCGCGGCCTGACCTTGTACGGTCCTCCGGAGAGCAAACGTCGCCTTGGCGTCGTCAGCCTGAACATCTCCGGCTACGATCCTCAGGAACTCGCTTCGCTCCTTGATGCGAATTGGTCGATCCAAACTCGCGCCGGCTTGCACTGCGCCCCGCGGATGCACGCCGCTCTCGGCACCGCCCCCAGCGGCACGCTCCGCCTGAGCATCGGCCACTTCACCACGGCCGAAGAAATCGACGCGGCCCTCGCGGCCATTCGCGAAATCGCCGCCGCCTAAGTTGTAGGCACACTCCGTGTGCCGTCTGTAGGTTCCGCCGGCCCGGCGGGACATTCCGCTTGCGGAGCAAGCGGACCACGATAGGATGCATGTATCGGCACCCGGCCAGCATCAGGGGCGGCTGCGGTCGCCTGCGACCGGAGTTTGTTCATGACCGCATTCCGTTTGCGGCACATCGCGGCCAGCGCGTGCGTCCTGTTGCTCTCGTGGCCGCAACTGGCCGTCGCCATCGATCGAGCCGGCACTGACGCGATTACGCGTCTCTTGGAAGTGGGCTGGAGCAACTCGCCCCAGGCCCGAACGGCTGCCGATGCTCAGGCGGCAGAAGTCGCCAAGCTGGCGGCCGGCGAGCCCGCCGCCCGGCAGGCGTGGCTCCTCGTGCTCCTTTCTCAGCGGCGATACGAAGAAGCTCAGAAGCAAGCCGACGCGTTGCTCGCTAAAGACGCTGCCGACAAGCTTGCTTCTCGCAGCAAAATCTGGACGGCGACGCTCCTCAAGAACTACGAAGCGACGATGCTCACGACAGACGAGCTCAGCAAGCAGCTTGCCGCCGCTCCTCCTACGAACGATGCGGAGCAGGCCGAGCACGACGATCTCTATCAGTTCCTCGGCCGCATCTACGGCTTTCTCGGCGGGCCGATCGCCGATGCCGTCAGCCAGGACGAGCGCAAAGCGGCGGAGAAGGCGATCGTCGATCGCATTCCCGAAACGCGGCGAGCGCTATTCGAGGAAGCTCGCGACAGCGTGATCGTCAAGTTCCTGGAAACGACCGGCGCCAAAGACGACGCACGGCTGAAGGCCATTGCCGCAGCGGAAGCAGCGAAAGACAAGACGCTCGCGGAAATCGACGACGAGCGGCAGCGAATCACCGACCGGTCGAAAGAACTGGACGACCGCCGCTCGCAACTGCAATCCGAGTTGCGCGACGAGCTGGCAGAGATCGCCAAAGAGGACCGCCCGCTCGTCCAAGACCTGGCTCGCTTGGAGGCCCGCGCTGGTTCGCTTAATCGCGATCTGCTCTCCTACGACACCGAGATCGGCCGCCTGCAGGCTCAGGCCGATCGCGAGGAGAACGAGAACGTCCGCCGGCAGCTACTACGCGAAGCAGAACGCCTGGCGTTCATTGCTTCACGGATTCAGTCGGACCTCGTGGCGGTCAGTCGCCAGGCCGATGCCATTAACGGCCAGCGGGCCGGCCTGCTCGCCCGTCAGCAGCGTGCGCAAAAATCGACTACCGACCAGGTCCGCCGGATCGACGAGGAACTCGGCAGCCTTGCCAAGCGCGACAAGCGGAACGACGCGATCGAAAAGCGGACCGCTCGCCCCGCCACCGGCGTGACCAGCAAAGGGCGCTCGCTCGCCGCCCAGGCAACCGCCCTCACCACCTACGAGCCCTTCCCGCTCGAAGCGGCCAAGGCGAAGCTGCTTGAATCGTTGCGGTAATCGCCTCTGGCAGCGAGTCCTCGGAAATTCCCGCCAGGAACCCCGCAGGGCGCGCCTGCGTACTTCCTGATATACTTCTGCCTGGTCCTCCCTCCGTTCCATTACCGATCCCACCTGCCCATGAATCGACGCATTTCCACTTTGCTTCCGACATTTGCCGCGGTTCTCTTCACGTGTTCGATCCTCGCGGCAACACTTGCTCCGTCCCATGCAGCAGAAACGGCTGCCGAGTCTGAAGGACGGCTGCTTGACAGCGTGATCTACCTTTCATCCGACGAGCTCGAAGGTCGCGGCGTCGGCACGCAGGGGCTCGACAAAGCTGCCGACTATCTCGCTCGCGAGTTCGCTAAGCTGGGCCTCAAGACCGATCTGTTCGACGGCACGCCGTTCCAGAAATTCGACATCAACGTCACGGTCGAAATGGGGCCGGCCGAGCAGAACACGCTCGCGCTTGTCGGCCCGGCTGGCTCGGCCGATGGCGAACCGGTCCGGAAGGAACTGAAGCTCGGCGAGGCGTTCAACCCGCTCGCAGCAGGCGGAACCGGTTCCTTTGACGCCCCGCTTGTGTTTGTCGGTTACGGCATCACGGCCACGAACCTGAAGAAGGACGGCCAGGACTTCACCTACGACGACTTCGCCGGCATCGACGTGAAGGGGAAGGTCGTCATCATCCTCCGCAAGGAGCCGCAGCAAGCCGACGCGAAGAGCCCCTTCGCCGGCGCTCGGACGACGCAGCACGCTTATTTCCAGCGGAAGCTGACCAATGCCGCCGAGCACGGGGCGGCCGCCGTCATTTTCGTCAACGACGGCCTGGAACTCGAAACGCGGAAAGAGGATAGCCGCAAGCTGCTCAGCGAAGTTGTTAGCAAGCTGGCCGAATTTGCCGCGAAGTTTCAAGCGGCCCCCGCCGATGCACAAGCGACGATTGCCAAGGAAATGGCCAAAACCGCCGAGCAGGCCGGCGAACTCAACACCCGCCTGGGAAAAACGACCGACGAGCCGCTTCCGCTGCACGGCGCTGGCGATGAAACGACACACGGCAAGCTGCCGGTCCTCTTTGCCAGCCGGGCGGCGATCGACGACGTGCTCAAAGCGGCCCTGAATAAGGATCTGGCGACGCTGGAAAAGGAAATCGACGCAACGCTTGTGCCGCAAAGTGCCGAGCTGACGGGCTGGAAAGCAGTCGGCCAGACGAACCTCGTGCAGAAAACGGCCAAAGTGAAGAACGTCGTTGCCGTCCTCGAAGGGGAAGGGCCGCTGGCCGACGAAACGATCGTCATCGGCGCTCACTACGACCACCTCGGCAGCGGCGGCGCGGGCTCGCTCGCCCCGTGGACCCGCGACATTCACAACGGCGCTGACGACAACGCCTCCGGCACGTCAACGCTCCTGGAAATCGCTCAGCGCCTCGCCACCAGCGGCAAAAAGCCTTCGCGGCGGATCGTCTTCATCGCCTTCACCGGCGAGGAGCGCGGTCTGCTGGGAAGTGATTTCTACGTCCGCAACCCGCGGTTTGCCCTGGAAAACACGATCGTCATGTTCAATCTCGACATGGTCGGACGCCTCAAGGACGAAAGCCTGGCCGTCTATGGAACCGGAACCGCGAAGGAGTTCGACCCGCTCGTCGATTCGCTTGGCGCCAAGCACGGCTTCAAGATCACGAAGCACCCCGGCGGTTACGGGCCGAGCGACCACGCGAAGTTTTACGGCAAGAAGATTCCCGTGCTGCACCTCTTCACCGGCACGCACAGCGACTATCACCGGCCGAGCGACGACTCGCCGAAGCTGAATATCGTGGGGATGCGGCGCGTCGCCGATCTGCTCGTCGAGGTGATCGACGCCACCCTCGCCAGTCCCGAGCGGCCGACCTACGTCGAGATCAAGAAGATCGAGAGCATCGCCAGCGGCGACGGCGATCCGTCCGACCGGCCGTACTTCGGCAGCATGCCCGCCTACCCGAATCCGGAAAAGGACGGCGTGCTGCTGGAAATGGTTCGCGATGACAGCCCGGCCGCCAAGGCGGGCCTCAAGGGTGGCGACGTGCTCCTGCAAATCGGCGACTCCAAGACGGTGACGCTCGAAGAATTTCAGGGGGCCCTCACCAACTACAAGCCCGGCGACAAAGTGAAGGTGAAGGCCCGCCGCGGGAAGGAAATCGTCGAATCGGAAACGACGCTCACCCGCCGGCCGACAATGCCGTAAACGACGGGCTAAGCCAGAAATTTCGACCTCCCTCGCACGAGTTTTTTCGGCGCGGACAATAATTCACAATGTCCGCGCATCTTCTGCTCGGAGGAATTCGTCATGCGTTACTTGTTGTCACTGTTCTGCCTTCTGCCGCTGGCACCCGCGCTGGGACAAGCAGCTCTTGGCCAAGCACCCGCCGAAAAAGCTCGCCCCGCGGGACGACGCTTGGCCGAGGCAATCGAAATTGAGGCCGATGTCGAGTATGCCAAGGCAGGGGACATCAGCCTCAAGCTCGATGTGCTAAAGCCGAAGTCCGCCAGCGACAAGCCGCGGCCCTGCATCGTGTGGATTCACGGTGGTGGCTGGCAGAACGGGGACAAGGGGAGCGGCCGCGGGCGGCTTGGCCGATACGTCGCCAGCGGCGACTACGTCGGCGTGTCGGTCGGCTACCGGCTGACGGACAAGGGGAGCTGGCCGGCCCAGATTCACGATTGCAAAGCGGCGATTCGCTGGATTCGGGCCAACGCCGAGAAGCTCGGCATCGACCCGGAAAAGATTGGCGTGTGGGGATCGTCTGCTGGCGGACATCTGGTCAGCCATTTGGGAAGCTCCGGCGACGTGAAAGAGGTCGAAGGGGAACTCGGCACGACCGGCGTCAGCAGCCGAGTGGCGTGCGTCGTCGATTATTGCGGCCCGAGCGACTTTTCGGCATTCGCCACGGATTCGCCCCGCATGAATCAGCCCGGCCAACCGGTCTATAAGCTGCTCGGCGGCCCGCTCAAGGAAAAGACCGACGAAGCCAAACAGGCGTCCCCCGTCACGTTCGTCACTGCCGACGATCCGCCGTTTCTCATCGTTCACGGCACCGACGACCGGACCGTGCCGATCGACCAAGCCGAGCGCCTGCACGCGGCTCAGAGAAAGGCAGGGGTCGATTCGACCTACGTCAAGATTGAAGGGGGCGGACACGGCATCGGCGGTGCGGAGGTCGAGGCCCGCGTGAAGGTATTTCTTGACAAGCACCTGCTAGGCAAGGACGTGCAGGTATCGGCCGAGCCGATCAAGGCAGCAGCGGAATAGCAGCATTGCGGCGAGTTGTTACAAATCGGCAGTCATGCGGCTATCGTCTGGCCCTAGACAGATCGCGTTCCCACTTCACTCCGCCGAGCCGCCATGAACCGCATTCGCCTCTGCGCCGCCGTCTTGTGCGGATGGTCCCTCGCCGGCTCGGCTCTCGCCTATCCCGTCGGTCCGCCCCTCTCGCTCGATGAGCTGCTGGGCAAAGCGGATCTGGTGATCAAGGGAGAGGTCGTCTCCACCAAGCCGGTCGAAGATGCGTCGTTTGAACCAGTCCGCCAGTTCCGGCCGGTCGAAACGCGGCTAAAGGTGCTGGCCACGTATAAGGGACGCCCGAAGGCCGAGGTGATCGCCTTTCGCCACTATGCCGAGAACAACGACGGCGGCGGCTACATGTTCATGCCACAGCATTACAAGTTCGAGGTAGGCCGCAGCTATATCGTCTTTGCGGCCGCGACTGACGAGGCGGGCGTCTTCAAGCAATTGTGGAAGAGCCATACCACGCAAGAAGACCAGGGAGTGGTGCTCGCGGCGAGCAAACAGCCGCACGCGGACGAGTCGATCAAGGAAGTCGTTTCGCGGGAGCTTGCGGGCCTCTTAAAGAGCGACAAGCAAACGGACGTGTTCTATGGCCTCGCGCATCTCGACGAGATGAGCGGTGGCAGCCATTTCGAGCTGCACGACTTCGACCGCGAGGAAGTGCTGGACGCCGTGCGGCGATTGATCACGCATCGCGATCCAAAAATTGCCGGTGTGGCCATTACCGTGCTCGGCTGCCGCAATCCGTACATGTCGCACGACTACGCCCCCGGCTGGTTGGCGTCGATCGGCAGCACGGGCATTCCGGGCTTTGCCGAGTGGGACCCGACCAAGGAATATCTGGGTGGCAAACTGTATTGGAAGCAGCTGGCCGAAGTGGTCGATAGCCGGGCGCCGTCGGAGGTCCGTGTGATGGCGGTGCTGGCACTGGGCCGCGCCCGCGAGCCGGCGATCGTGCCGTCGATCAAGAAATGGCTGGACGACAAGGATCCGGCCGTTCGCAAGGCGGCGATCGTGCTCGTTGCCGACTATCCAGACGATTTCGACCCGGCGATTCTGGCCAAGTTCGCGGCCGATCCTGAGCCGCTCGTTCGCCGTGGGGCCGCGCAAGCGATCGGTTTTGGCCAGTATCAGCAGCAGGCTGGCGCACTGGCGCCGCTCTTGGACGACAAGGATGGCGGCGTTGCTCGCGATGCGGCACTGAGCCTGCTTTCGCTGCCGCTGGACGCCAGCCGGCCGATCCTCCAAGCGAAAATCGACCATCCGCAGTTCAAGCCGCTGTTTGTGAATGTGCTGGCCAGCGAGAACGCGGAAAAATACGTGCCGCAGCTCGGCGAGGTCATTCGCAAGAAGCTCGCGCCCGAAAATTGGTGGGGCGGGCGGATTCCATGGGGCGTGAGCTGGGACATCTTGTTCAAGCACGTACGCCGACAACCGTTGACGAAGCTGCAGCGGGGCGAATTGGATGGCGCCTTCGACGCCCTGGAGTATCCCGCCACAGGCGACCCGATGGGACCGAGCTACTACAGTTCGTCCGAGCCTCGCGATCTTTACGCGCTCTACTTGCAAAGCGGTTTGACCGGTCGGGCGAAGAAGTTTCGGGCAGTGTGCGTCAAGAACATCACCTACGACATCGACTATTACTTCAAGCAGGTGGATGAACGGCCGGAGCAGTACCGGCGGGAATAGTACTAACGGGATTTGCCTGAGTACTGTGACCGCCGAACGCCCAGATACCGAGCCGCCCGATGTCATCCAGGTACGAATAGATCACCGGAATCGCCAGCAAGGTGAGGAGCAGCGAGAGCGTCTGTCCGCCGACCGCGAGCACGGCGATCGAGCGGCGCTCTTCCGCGCCGGGACCAGTGGCAATCAGCAGCGGCAAGAGGCCGGCGACGAAGGCGATCGTCGTCATCAGAATCGGCCGCAGGCGATCCCGGTTGGCCTGCAGGATCGCTTCGGTCCGGTCGAGCCCCTTCGCCCTGAGCACGTTGGTGTGATCGACCTGCAAGATCGACGCCTTCTTCACGACGCCGAACAGCACCAGGATGCCGAGCGCTGAATAGAGATTGAGGGTTTCGCCACCCCAGTACAGGCTGATCAGTCCGAACGGCACCGCGAGCGGGAGCGAGAGCAGGATCGTCAGCGGATGCACCAGATGCTCGTACTGCGCGGCGATGACGATGTACATGAAGATGAACGACAGGGCAAACGTCCAGACGAAATCGTTGAGCGTTCGCTCCAGTTCACGGCCGCGACCAAGCACACGCGTTTCAAAGCCGGGCGGAATGCCGATTTCATTCGCGGCGGCCTGCAGGGCCTGCACGCGGTCGGCCAGAGCATAGCCGGAAGCGATGTTCGCCCGCACCGCAACCATTCGCTGCCGGTCGAGCCGGTCGATGCGAGCCGCCGCGTTGCCGAAGCGGAAATTGACGACGTTGTCGATTCGCGTCAGCACGGGGCCAGTCGGTCCGTTGGAAGCTGGCGTAAGGCTGTTATTCGGCCGCCGGCCCGGATTGGCACGCACGTAAAGCTGCGAGATCGACGCCACGTCGCCGCGGTCGATCCCGACCAGCCGGAGTTCCACGTCGTAAGCGTCATCGACCGAACGGTCGCGATAGCGCGAGACGCGATCATCGCCGCCGACGGCCACGCGGAGTGTCTCCGCAATCTCGCGGGCATCGACGCCCAAGGCACTCGCTCGCGGCCGGTCGATCCGGACAAGCAGTTCCGGCTTGTCCAGACGCAGCGTCGTATCGACATCGACGATCCCCGGAATCTCCTTCGCCTTGAGGCGCAGTTGTTCGCTGAATTTCGAGAGCGCCTGCACATCCGGCCCGGTGATGGAGAAGTCGATATCGACCGGCGCCCCTTGCCTTAGCGATGTGAGATTGCGGACGGAGACACGCAGATCGGGCCATTGCTTCATCCGGGCGCGAGCCGCGTTCATCACGTCGCGCTGCGTGAAATTGCCGCGCCACGCTTCCCCGGGGTCCCCCTTCAAGAGTCCTCGCCACCAGCGGCCGATCGAGAACGAGCGGGCTTCGATATCTGTCAGTCGGACGTATAACTCGCCCCGGTTCACACCGCCGAATCCGCGCGTGCCGACGGTGGCGAGGATCGTCTCAACGCCATTGAGCTCGCGCACCTCGTTCTCGACGTTGGTCAGCGCCTCGTTCATCGCCGAGAGGCTCGCCCCTTCCGGCGCGGTGATGCTGATCTCGAATTCCGACTCATCGACGTTCGTCGGAATGTAGTCCTGCTTCACCATCTTGTAGAGCGGGATGTTGAGCAAGATCGTGACGATCGACAGAGCGAGCACCGCCCAGCGAAACCGCATCGAGAGCCGCAGCGACCACATATACGCTGCTTCGATCAGGCCGTAGAAGCCGCGGCGCGAAGCGGGCCCGGAGGTCGTCGTACTGGCCGGCTTGAGCAGTTTGCTGCACATCATCGGCGTGAGCGTGAAGCTGACGAGCATCGAGACGAGGATTGCCACCGTTGCCGTCACGCCGAATTCGTAGAGCATCCGCCCCGTCACACTCGACAGGAACGACACAGGCAAAAAGACGATCACGAGCGAGAGGGTCGTCGAGAGCACGGCGGGGCCGATTTCGCGAGTCCCTTCGATGGCCGCCTGAGTGGGGTTCATCCCCTTCTCTTCGATGCAGTGAAAGACGTTTTCGAGTACCACGATTGCATCGTCAATTACCACACCGACCATCAGCACTAGGGCCAGCATCGTCACGTTGTTGAGCGTGAAGCCGAACAGCCGCATGAACGCGAACGTGGCGATGACCGACGTGGGAATGGCAATCGCGGCAATCAGGGTCGAACGCCATGACCGCATGAAGGCAAGGACCGTGATTGACGCCAGGATACTGCCGATGACGAGGTGCCCCTCGATTTCGTGCAGGGCGGCGAGGATGTAGCGCGATTGGTCCTGAATCACCTGGACTTGCACATCCTTGGGCAATAAGTCGCGCGACCGCGGCAGGCGACTCTTCACGGCTTCGATCACGCGAACCGTATTCTCGCCCGACTGCCGCTGAACTTGCAGAACGACCGCCGGCTTACCGTTCAGACGCGCGAGCGTGCGAACCTCTTTCGTCGCGTCGCGCACTTCCCCCAGGTCGCGCAGGCGAACGACCGTGTCCCTCACCGACGCAATCGCCAAGTCCGGAAAGTCGCGGGCATGCTCGAAGCGCCCCATCGTCCGGAGGCTCCGTTCGCGAATCCCTTCGTCAACCCGGCCGCCGGGAACCTCAGCGTTTTGCCACATCAGCGCGTCGCGCACCTGAAGGATCGACAGGCGATGGGCGGCAAGCTGGCGGGCGTCGATGTTCACTTGCACGGCCCGATCGGCCGCGCCGGCGATCGTCACCTGGCCGACTCCGGGCGCCGACTCGATGACGTTCTTCACGTACCGATCGGCCATGAGCTGCAGTTCGCTCGCTGTGCGCGGGCCGGATACGGCGAGCGTCATGATCGGCGACGAGTCGGTGTCTTGCTTTTGCACGACCGGTGGATCGAGCCCCGGCGGCAGGCGGTTCCGGACACTCGACACCGCATCGCGCACGTCCTGCACCGCAGCATCCAGATTTCGATTCAGATTGAAAGTCACCATCACCATCGACATGCCGTCGCTCGAAATCGAGCGTAACTCGTCAATGCCGGCGACGGTGGCGACGGCATCTTCGAGCACCTGCGACACCTCGGATTCGACCTCTTCCGATGCCGCGCCGGGATAAACCGTGCGGACATAGACCGACGGCAGGTCCATGCTGGGGAAGCGATCGACGCCAAGCTGCGGAAATGCTGTCACCCCCGCGACCACCAGCGAGAGGATGATCATCAGGGCCAGCACGGGGCGGCGGACGCACAATTCAGCGAGCCAATACACGCGAGGTCACTTTGCTGGCGGGAGGAAACGGGCGGGCAAATCGGCAGACGGTTCGGAGTCGCTATTCGGCTGCACGGCTGTTGTCGGACACATCGACTTCGCCCGTGGCATCGGGCTGAGCCGTTGTGTCGGAATCTCCGCCGAGCGGCGGCTTGGCAACCTGCGTGCGAAAACTGGCAGGGCCGGTGGTTGTCGTTGGTTCGACGCGGGCGATTTCTCCCTGTGTGCCGTCGGCCAGGATGGTATCTCCTGCCGCCAGTCCACCAACGACTTCTATCGCGTCAGGATCGCGACGCGACGTCTGAATCACTTGTTCCTGGGCCACCCCATCGACGAGCTTCCAGACCTTCTCGACGCCGGCGAACTCGCTGATCGCCCCCTGCGGAATCGCGAGCGACTGAGCCCCCGGATCGACAACGACCTCAGCTTCGGCAAACAGGCCCGTCCGCAACGCTCCAGAGCTATTATCGACGGTCGCCTCGAAGGCGAGGGCCCGCGTCATCTCATCTACGACCGGACTGATGCGGCTGATCTGGGCGATGACCGGCTCGTCCATCGACTCGAAATGCAGGGTCACTTGCTGACCAATCGCGAGGCGGTGCGCGTGTCGCTCGGGCATTTGGCCACGGAAACGGAGCGTCTTCGTGCGAACGAGCGTGACGACCGGATTGCCCGTCTGCAGGAATGTTCCACGGGCAACATGCCGCTCGAAAACGTAGCCGTCGAACGGAGCAACGATAGTAGTGTTCGCCAGATGCTCCTGCGCCACGGACAATTCCGCGGCCCGGACATGAATCAAGGCGATCTTCTCCTTGACGCTGTTTACCGCGGCGGTATAGCGAGCATCGGCGACTCCCTGGCTGGACTGCGCGAGGAGCAATTCGTCCTGGGTCACCGCGTTCTTCTGCCGGAGTTGCTGCAGGCGGGCGACGCGGGCCTCGATTTCGTCGAGCACCGCACGCGCCTCGCGAACCGGCGGGGCGTTCACAGGATTGAGCTTCTCCACGGGATCGGCGGGCGCAAGACCGAGAGCCGCCCGAGCCTGACTGAGCTGCGCCTCGGCCAGGGCGACCTGCAGCTTGAACTCTTCCTGCTCGAGCGTCGCCAGCGTTTCCCCTTCCTTGGCCACGTCTCCCAGATCGACAAATACATCGGCCACGCGGCCGGCTACCTTAGCGCCGACGACCGTGACTTCGTCGGCGGTCAGGCTCCCTTGCGTCTTCACGATCGTCGGCCAGGGGCTCTGCTCGATACGGAACACCGCCGCCTTGATTGTCGGCAGTGCAGCCGGTTCTTCCTTCTTCTCGGCAGCCGGTTCCGTGTGATGGCCGCAGCCGGCGATGAGCCCGCTCGCGACAAGTGCGCTCGCAATAGTTGTGAGAGCGGCCCGCGAAACAAGAAACGACCTTCGCCCCGCCATCGGCATGCACCTCGCTCGGAACTGGCCGGCTGTTACGCAGCCGTTACGTTAGCTAGCTCAACTTTGTTATACCAACTCGCAACAATGATTGCGAATGGATCGTGGCGAGTTCCTCTTGCGGCCCAACCGGCTGCTCGACGATGCTCTAGGTCATTCCACCGCCTGCAGGGAGCCAACTAATGTTCGTCCGGATTCTGACCGTCGCACTCTTTGTTTTGTCCTTTGGTTCATTCGTAACTGCCACGTTGGGCGTCGAACCTCCTGCCGCCGATGCCGATTGGCCGCAATTTCTCGGACCCAATCGCAACGGCATCTCGGCCGAGACCGGCCTGCTCGACAAATGGCCGGCAGGAGGGCCGAAAGAAGTGTGGCGGATCAAGGGGGGCGTCGGCATGTCGGGCCTGGCCATCAGCCGCGGCCGACTACTGACGCTCGTGCAGAAGGACGGCCAGCAATTTCTAGTCGCCCGCGACGCGGCGACCGGAAAGCCAATCTGGGAAACGCCGCTTGCTTCCGAGTATCGCAACGAAATGGGGAATGGCCCGCGAGCCACGCCGACGATCGCAGGCGAGCGTGTGTTCATTTATACCGGCGAGGGAATTCTGACGGCGGTCAATTTCGGAGATGGGGCGATCATCTGGTCGCATAATTGCCCGGAGGAACTTGGCGGCCAGCCGGCCGACTACGGGATGGCGTGTTCGCCGCTGGTTGTAGGGAAGCTCGTGGTCGTGCAGGTCGGTGCTCCGCAAGCAGCCGTGGCGGCGTACGACACAAAATCGGGCAAGCTCGCGTGGAAGGCGGGAGAAGACGGCGCGGGGTATTCGTCGCCGGCGCTGCTTGAGGTCGGTGGCAAACAACAACTCGTGGCGTTTACTGGCGGCTCGGCCATCGGTGTCGCACCGGACAGCGGCAGCATCCTCTGGCGATTCCCCTATGAAACGGACTATCAGTGCAACATCGTCACGCCGATTGCCGTGAAGGGGAACGTCTTCATTTCGTCGGGTGAGAATCATGGCAGCACACTGCTGGGATTGAAATCCGACGGCGAGAAGTTTGCGGCGAGCGAAGTCTGGACCTCGCAAGGAGCCAGTAGCGTCCTGCGCAATGAGTGGCAAACGTCGATCCTGCTGGACGGCTATCTCTACGGCTTCGACAACGTGGGTAGTGCCGGGCCGGTCACACATTTGACGTGCGTTGAAGCGGCAACTGGCAAACGGGCGTGGCAGCAGCTTCGGTTTGGCAAAGGGAACCTCATTGCCGCCGACGGAAAGCTCTTCATCTCGACGATGAAGGGGGAACTCGTTGTGATTCGTGCCAACCCGAAGAAGTTCGAGGAGATCAGCCGGGCGACCGTCATTGGTACCACACGACAAGCGCCGGCATTGGCGGGCGGGTATCTGTATCTCCGCGACGATAAGGAGATCGTTTGCCTCGACGTGCGGAAGTAAGTCGTCGCGTGGACGCGGCGGCTAAGCATTCGCCAAACGTAAAGCCAATCGCACCGCAGCAAACAGGCTGCCCGGATTGGCGAGCCCCTGCCAGGCGATGTCAGCTGCCGTCCCATGATCGACGCTGGTCCGCACGATCGGCAGACCGAGAGTCGTATTGACGGCCGAATCAAACGCCAGGGCCTTCACCGGAATGTGCCCCTGGTCGTGGTACATGCAGATGAAGGCATCGGTCGTCAGTCGCTTGGCGGGTACAAACGCCGTATCGGCTGGCAGCGGCCCTTCGACTTGCAGGCCCGCGCGACGAGCCGCTTCGATTGCCGGCACAATGATTCGCTCCTCCTCGAGGTCGCCGAAGAGGCCATTCTCACCCGCGTGCGGATTGAGCCCGCAGACGACCAGCCGCGGTGGATGTTTTCTGAGACGCTGTAAAGCTTCTGCGGTCAGTTCGATCACTTCCAGGATGCGCTCGGTCGTCAAATGCGCTGGCACGTCGCGATAACCGATGTGCGTGGTGACAAAGCTGCACGTGATCTCGTCGGAGAACTGCATCATGCACGAACGGGCGGCACTGGTGCGGCTGGCGAAGATCTCCGTGTGGCCAGGGAAGTTGTGCCCGGCAGCATGCAGAGCCTCCTTGCTGATCGGGGCCGTCGTGACGCCGACGACTTGGCCTCCCAGTGCCGCATCAATCGCGCGATTGATGTAGAGAAACGATGCCGCGCCCGTGGTCGCATCGACTCTGCCGGGTACAACTCGCTCGGCGTCAATTTTCGAGAAGTCGAGAACGGTCGGCCCATTGATCGTTGCCGCCCGCTGCGTCCAATCGGCTGCCGGAACGATCGCTGCTGCCAGTTGCTGCCCAGTTCGTCTGGCAACGAGACGCAGCACGCCTGCATCGCCAAAGATCACCGGATGACACGTGCTCGTGATCGACGAGTCCGCCAACAGCCGCAGGCAGAGTTCCGGGCCAACGCCCGACGGGTCACCCATCGTGATCGCAAGTCGAGGAAGCGAGGTCATTCCCTGATTGTATCGACCTAAACCCGCAGCCAGCAGGTAACGAACCGATCAATTTGCGTGGATTCGATAGCGGCAGTCGTGCTAGAATCCTGACGGCACACGGAGTGTGCCTACTACTTCGGAGGCCCGGATGTTTTCGCTGCACGGTGCGCCCGGCAAGCTCTGCGACGGCATCTCGCGCCGCGAGGTGCTTCGCGTCGGTGGCTTGTCGATGCTGGGCCTCTCGCTGCCGCGGCTTTTGGCGGCGCGCGAGACGGCCCCGCTGGGCGTTTTGCCCACCGACAAGACGTTTGGCAAGGCGAAGAGCGTCATCTATCTTTGGCTCGCGGGCGGGCCTCCACAGCACGAGACGTTCGACCCGAAGCCCGACGCTCCGCTCGAAGTCCGCGGTCCCTTCAAGCCAATCTCGACCGACGTGCCAGGGATTCAGTTTTGCGAGCTGTTGCCGCGCACGGCGGCGCTGGCCGACAAGCTGGCCGTCATCCGCTCGCTTTCGACCAACGACAACACTCACGATTCCAGCGGCTATTGGCTCTGGACCGGATACAAGTATCAGGGGCCAAATTCGCGCACGATCCAGCCGACGGACTGGCCCTATTTTGGCTCGCTCGTAAAGAAGCTGAAGCCAAGCGAGACGCTGCCGCCGCTTTCGACGGTTTGGCTGCCGGACATCGCCCGCCTGAACGAAAACGTCACGCCCGCGGGACAAACCGGCGGCATTCTCGGGCAGGAGTGGGATGTCGATCGGTTCCTCGGCGATCCGTCGGCGGCCAGCTATCAGGTGGAAGGCTTGCGGCTGAGCGAACTGCCGCCGCTGCGGATCAATCAGCGTCAAGAATTGCTGAAGCAGGTTGAGCAGCACTTCGCTGCCGCGGAACGTGGCCCAGCCGTACGGCTGTTCGATCGCTACCAGCAGCAGGCGTTTGAGTTGATGACGAGCGGCGCGGCGCGCGAAGCGTTCGCAATCGACAAGGAGTCCGACAAGGTTCGCGATCGCTACGGCCGCAATCGGTGGGGGCAGTGCGTGCTGCTTGCCCGGCGGCTGGTGGAGGCGGGCGTACGCCTGGTCCACGTGCAATGGCCGCGCGAGCCGGGGGATAACGCGGTCGATAACCCGCTGTGGGACACGCATGCCCAGAATGCCGAGCGGGTCGAGGATGTGCTCTGCCCGATGTTCGATCAGGGATACACGGCCTTGATCGAGGATTTGAGCGAGCGGGGCCTTTTGGACGACACGCTCGTCGTCGCCGTCGGCGAATTCGGGCGCACGCCCAAGATCAATGGCAACGGCGGCCGTGACCATTGGGGACCCGTCTTCTGCGCGTCGCTTGCTGGTGCGGGCATCGCCGGCGGACAGGTGTTTGGATCCAGCGACAAGGACGGCGCGTATCCGGCGACCGACAAGGTCGAGCCGCCGGATTTCACCGCGACGATCTTTCATTTGCTCGGCATCAGTCCGGCCAGCACGTTTGCCGACCGTGAAGGACGCGAACATCGCCTGACGCTCGGCCAGCCGCTGTACAAGCTGCTTGGCGTGGAGCCAGCGACGCGCGAGCGGTGCGAATGTACGGGCGATCCGGACCGTGTGCCGCCGTTCGATGAGAAGGAACTATTGCTCGATCCGGGCTTCACGAGTGCGACGCCGCTGGGAGCGGCCGATGCGGCAGCGCGACCGCGCGGCTGGAAGGCAGGCCCTCTGGCTGCCGAAGGATTGGTAGTGCAGAAGCGGCCCGGAGAAGTGCTGCTGGGGGTGATCGCCAATGGTGCTGCAGGCGTGAAAATCGCCAAAGGGGAATCGGCGATTCTCGCCCAGGAAGTGCGCAGCCCGTTCTCCGGTACGTTCACGGTCAAGGTCCAGCTGTGCGGGCAAGCGACCGACCGCGACTGGTTTGAGGCGGTGTTCCTCAAGCACTTCACTTGCAAACTCATTTACTTCCAATACACCGACCCGGCGAAGAAGGTGACCGCCCGGCAGGAACACGCGGCGACCGTCTTTGTGCCCAAGTGGCAGGATGCGGCGACACCTGTGTACGAGCGGGTCGAATTAACCAAGGAATTCGTTCACCCGATGCCCGGGAACAACTTCTCGTTTGGCCGCGGGCTTGGATTGGCAATCGTGATCGAGAAGACGAGCGACTTGCCGCTGGAACTGCCGGCGAAGGCGTTATCGACATTTGTCCGCGTGAAGCAGGTGGAGTTGACGTTTGCCGGCAAGCCGCGGAATGAAGATGTAAAGGTGTGACCGTAGGGCAGGCATCTTGCCTGCCGAATGAAATGGCAGGCTGGAAGCCTGCCCCACTGCTCAGTGGTGGCAAATGCAATGTTGGCGGACCATTTCGATCGTCTTACTTCTGAGCGCCGTTTGCCCCTGCGCCGCTGATGATCGCATCCCTTTCCACGAAGGCGTGCTCGCCGCGCTTTCGCGCCAGGGCTGCAGCGCCGGCGCTTGTCACGGTTCTCCGACCGGCAAGGGAGGTTTTCGGCTCTCGCTCCGCGGATTCGATCCGTTGCTCGACGAACAAACGCTGATCCGGGAAGACTTTGGTCGCCGCGTCAACCCGCACGATCCTGATTCGAGCTTGGTGCTGCTGAAGCCGCTGATGGCCGTGTCGCACGGCGGCGGGCAGAAGCTGCGGAAGACCGACCCGGCTTTTGCGATCCTGCGAGATTGGATTGCGCAAGGCGCGCGGCCTGATTCGGCCGGGACGGTCGCCAGCCTGAAGATCGAAGTGCAACCGAAACAGACCGCGCTGCGCCATCCCGCGTGGTCGCAGCGATTGCGCGTTGTCGGCCACTTCAGCGATGGCAGCGCGCGCGATTTGACGCACCTGGCTGTGTTCAGCAGTTCGGACGAATCGGTTGCCAGCGTTAGCACGGATGGCCTGGTTTCAGGGATCGGTCGCGGCGAGGCGACGATTCTCGTCCGGTATCTCGACCACATCGACACGGTTTCCTTCCTCTTCCACGAAGACGTGCCGGGATTCTCGTGGACCGAGCCGCCCCATCAGAACTTTATCGACGAGCACACGTTTGCCAAACTGAAGAAGCTGCAACTCGCGCCCGCCGAACTGTCGAGCGACTACGAGTTCATCCGCCGCGTTTATCTTGATACGATCGGCCTCTTGCCGACGCGGGCCGAGGTCGAGGCGTTTGCTACCAATGCCGCAAGCGACAAGCGGAACGAACTGATCGACCGGTTGCTCGCGCGGCCGGAATTCGCCGAACAACTCGCTCAGCGCTGGGCCGACGTGCTGCGGGTGAAGAGCGGGCGGATGGGAACGGCGGGTGCATATAAGCTGCATCGCTGGCTCGTCGCGGCGATGGAGCGGAACATGCCGTACGACGAGTTCGTGCGGACGCTGCTGACGGCCGAGGGGAGCACGCTGGCGAATCCGCCGGCCGGCTTTTATCGGGCGGCAGTCGACACGAACGAATGTGCCGAGGCCACCGCGCAGCTCTTTCTGGCGGCGCGTATCCAATGTGCCAAATGCCACAACCATCCGTTCGATCGCTGGTCGCAGGACCAGTATCACGGCCTGGGAGCGTTCTTTGCCCGCATACAGCGGAAGACGACGTCCGTGGATGGCGAGACGCTGATCTTCGCTGCGGCCAGTGGCGAAACGATTCAGCCGCGAACGGGGAAGGTCGTGCCGCCGGGAGTGCCGGAGAAGGCGGAGTTTGCTGGGCAGGAACAAACTGATCGCCGCAAACAACTGGCTAGCTGGCTTGCGTCGCCCGACAACCGGCTGTTTGCCAAAGTGGGGGCGAACCGCATTTGGGGCTGGCTGTTTGGCCGCGGGATCGTCGAACCGGTCGATGACCTGCGCGATTCCAATCCGCCGGCCAATGCCGAGTTGCTCGACGCTTTGGCGGCTGAGTTTGCCCGCTCGGGCTTCGATCAGAAGCACCTTGTGCAGATGATCCTGCGCAGTCGGACCTACCAGCTTTCGTCGCGAGCCACCGGCCAGACCGAGAAGCACGCGAAGTATTTTGCCGTTTATCCGGCACGGGTGCTGCCGGCCGAGCAACTAGTCGATGCAATCTCGCAAGTGACCGGCGCGAGCGACGACTATCCCGGCCTTCCCAGCGGGACGCGGGCCGGTCAACTGCCGTCGCCGGAAATGGGCGGGCACATGCTCAAGGTCTTCGGCCAGCCGGGGCGCGACACGGTTTGCGCCTGCGAGCGGTCGAGCGAGCCGAAGCTTTCGCAGCCACTGCTATTGCTCAATGGAGTGGCGCTGACAACCAAGCTCGCCGATCGTCGCGGCTGGCTCGCCAAGCATCTCGATCAGCTCGGTCCGCGGCTGGCTGCCGCAGGTGAGCCGCCGAGCGAAGGGAGAGTGCTCTGGCTGCAGGCCGACAGCGGCGTGACTGGCAGCAATGGCCAAGCGGCGGCTGAAGGAGCTGCGGTGGCTCGCTGGTCCGATCAAAGCGGCAATCAGCGCGATGCAGTGCAGGACGATGCGGCGCGGCGGCCGACGTTCGTCAGCCGAGCGATCGGTAACCTGCCGGCGATTCGCTTCGACGGCCTGGACGACATGCTGAGCAACACCGCCCTGATTCCGGTCGAGTCCGGCCAGCCGCGTACGGTTCTCGCCGTTGGTCGCGTAGCTAAAAGAGGCCGTGGCGGAGCGATCGTTTGCTTCCGTCGCAGCACAGCGGAGGGTGGAACAGTCTTCGCCGCGCAGCACATCAACCTCGGGGGCGTGTACTACGTCTATTCCGACGGCGTGAACGGCGCGGGGAACTCAACTGTCCCAATCGAGCGGTTTGCGACACTTCACGAGCCGTTCGTTGCCGCCTTCACTTCGCGCGGCGCGGGGCAGAAGCTGCTCGTTGCCGTGAATGGCCGCGAACAGCCGGTAAGCCAACCCGGCGCAGTTGGTCCCGATGCTGGCGCTGCCGGTTTTACGATCGGGAGTCGCGAGGATATTCCGCCGAGTGCTCAAAATTGGCACGGAGATTTGGCAGAGATCCTGGTCTATGATCGCGAACTTGCGGCAGAGCAACTCGCTGCCGCCGGATCGTATCTGGCGACGAAGTATGCCCTGGCAACGGCTTATCCGTCTCGAAAGGTCGAGCTGAGTGCCCAGACGCACGATGAGCAGCGAGCGGCTGATCGAGAATTCCTGGCCGACTTCTACTATGCCGCGTTCTCACGCCCGGCAACCGACGACGAACTGCAGATTGCACTAGCCCACATCGACAAGGTGGGCGATCGCCGCGCGGGACTTGAGGACATCTGCTGGGCCGTGCTGAACGCGAAGGAGTTCGTGTTTCAGCACTAACTTCCTGAGGACGGCGGAGGAGGCGGCGCTGATCCGCCGCCCGCTGCAGGAGCCACAGCGCCGCCGCCGGGTGGCTCGATCACCGTGGCGTTGGTCATCGTCGGCTGCTGGGCGTTCCAGTACTCGTTGAACTCGTCCGGCGTGATCTGCATCACCGAGCCGTCGGCCAACAGCACGACTCCGCCCTTTTGAGCCGCGTCGCGGCGAAAGGCGATCATGAACCGGGAAGTTCCGTTGGTCATTTCCGAGAATTTCATTCCCAAAACCAGGGTGTACCCTTCCGCTTCCAATTTTTGCTGGAGTCCTGCGGGGACACCATAACTTTGCAGCTCAGCCCACGAAGTGGGCAGCTTCTGATTCACATCGTGATAGTTGTGCAGCGTCAGACCGAGCTGCTTGAGCTCGTTCATCAGCTGCTGCCGCTGAGCAGCCTGCCGCGCCTGCTTCACTGCCCCGACGCAGCCGGTCGCCGCGAGCGGCAGGCATGCCAACGTCAGCCAAACGAGCGTTTTCCCGGTGATGTTCATCATTATTTCTCCCGCAAGAAGACTGTGGCCGCGTGGTGTTCGCTGGCCCACGGCAGATCTTAGCTGCTGCGGCGAATTTTCCAGCCTTTTTTTTTGGCAATCGCAGCTGGACCACAGAAGCAGCCTATTTGGCTGCGGATTTTCCAGCAATCGTGGCGGGACTGGTCGGCGAACCAGTCTGCGGCTTGCTGGGCTGCTCCTTACCGGGCTGGTCCTTGCTGGCTTGGGCTGCCTCGATGCGGATCGCTCTGCTTCCCTTCAGTGCGCCGGGGCTGGCGAGAAACTTGTTGATCCCCTGCACGGCCACGTCGATTGGCGTCCGCACGTCCTTGTCGGTGGTGATGATGTCGCCGACGCGGAGACCGATCAGGTCGCCGGTCGTCAGCTTCGATTCGGCAAGCGTCACGACCACATCGACCTGCGAACGGTCGAGCCGGCCGCCGATGAGGGCTCGCGACTCGGGCGTCGATCCGGTCCGGTTGTAACTTGCCCAGGTATTGGCCGCGAGCTTCGAGCTGACTCGCTCGATGCTGTTGAACGGGATGCAGAGATTGATCATCCCCCGCACGTCACCCAGACCCAATTCAAAGCTGACGAGGATGACGACCTCGTTCGGGGGCACGATTTGCACGAGCTGCGGATTGCTTTCGACCCGCTCGACAGAGAGCTTGAGCGTGAGAACGTTTTCCCACGCCTTCTTGAGCTCCTGCAGGAACAGGCCCGTGATACGGCCGACGAGACGCAGCTCGATTTCCGTCAGTGGTCGCCGCGAGATCGGTCCCAGGTCTTTCCCGCCGCCGAGCAGACGATCGATGATCGGATAGAGGATCGAAGGGTTGATGTCGAGGATCAGGTTCCCTTCGAGCGGTTCGGCTCGCAGCAGGCTGAAGCAGGTCGGGTTTTCCAGGCTGAAGACGAATTCGCTGTAGGTGAGCTGATCGACGCTCGTCAGCTTCACTTCGACGATCGAGCGGAGCAGGGCCGAGAGGGCCGCGCCGAAATTGCGGCCGAATCCCTCGTGCAGCGACTGCAGGGCCCGCATCTGCTCCTTGCCGACGCGCTCGGGCCGCTTGAAATCGTAAGTGACGATCTTCTCTCGCTGCTTCGCGCCCCCGCGGGCAGCCGTCGGCACCGGCGCCGCCTTGGCCAACGGGCTGTGCGACTCCATCGAGTTAATCAGGCTCTCGACTTCAGCCTGGCTCAGTACGTCGTCGGCCATGGATGCTTCCTTGCAATCGGCTGGCTATTCGCGAATCTGCCCGTCTCCGAAAACCACATACTTGTACGTCGTCAATTCCTTGAGTCCGCATGGACCGCGAGCGTGGAATTTGTCGGTGCTGATGCCGATTTCCGCTCCCAGGCCGAACTCGTAGCCGTCGTTGAACCGCGTACTGGCGTTGACCATGACAGCGGAACTATCAACGCGGGCGGTGAACGTGCGAGCCGCCGCCAGGTCGCGCGTCACGATCGCGTCGGTGTGCTGCGAGCCATAGCGGTTGATATGTTCGATCGCCTCGCCGAGCGAGCTGACGACCTTCACGGAGATGATCGGCCCGAGAAACTCGGCGGCATGATCTTCTTCAGTCGCCTGTTTCGCGGAGGGAACGAGACGGCACGTTCGCTCGCAGCCCCGAATCTCAATGCCGCGACTGGTGAACGCGGCAGCGGCGGATTTCAGGAACGGCTCGGCGATGGAAGTGTGAACGAGCAGCGACTCGCAGGCGTTGCAAACCCCCTGGCGCTGACACTTCGCGTTGACGACAATCCGCTCGGCCATCGCCAGGTCGGCCGACGCATCGACATAGACGTGGCAGTTGCCGGTGAAGTGCTTGATCACCGGCATCTTCGCTTCGGCGGCGACGCGGCGAATCAGGCTCTCCCCGCCGCGGGGAATGGCGACGTCGATGTATTGTGGCAGGCTCAGAAAGTGTCCGACCGCAGCCCGATCGGTCGTTTCAACAAGCTGCAGCGCTTCGGAGGGCAAGCCGTGTTTCTCGGCCACCGCACGTAGGATCGCCACGATCGCGCCGCTGGAATGAGCCGCTTCCTTGCCACCGCGGAGGACTACTGCGTTGCCGCTTTTTAGGCAGATTGCGGCGGCATCAGCCGTGACATTCGGCCGCGATTCGTAGATGAAAAAGACGACGCCCAAGGGGACGCGCGTCTTCAGAATTTGCAGGCCATTCGGGCGAATCGACGACTCGATCACCTCGCCAACCGGATCGGGAAGTGCCGCGACCTCCTCCAGGCCGCGTGCGATCTCGTCGATCCGCGTGGGATTGAGTCGCAGCCGGTCGATCGCCGCGTCGGACAGGCCAAAACCGGGGGCCGCGGCAATGTCTTTCGCGTTCGCCGCGAGAATCGCTTCCCCCTGCTTGCGAAGTTCCGCTGCCGAGTCGCGGAGCCAGGCGTTCTTTGCCGCACCGCTGACCTGTGCCAGGTCGGCCGACGCACGCTTCGCGCGCTCGGCGCTCTGGCGGCAATAGTCGGCGAGATTGGCAGTTACGAGGGCGGACATAAGGCTCCCACAGGAGTATCCGAGAACGTGCCGGAGGGGTCAATGTCGCATGCTGGCATGGGGCAAACGCTCGACGACACTTTGGCTGAATCGAGCCCGACAGGTTGCCTCTCGAGGTGGTCACCCGTAGTATTCGGCACGACGCCCCGCCGGCAGGTTCACCGCCGGCACTCTTGGCACGGACGCTGTTGCGGCATGGTCGCTTCCTTTAGCGACGCCGAACAATCACTACAATCCGCCCGGTCGCACGTCGGCCAACGGATTATAAGGAATGGCCGGCAAATCAGTTACGCCGCTTTTTTTGACGTCGGGCAGTTCGTGTCTTATATTCACTCTGGCGGAAGGTAGGTCCCCCTTGATCCATTGCAGCTGATGCTGGTCGATCGCCCGTTTTGACGCGGCGAGCGAGCAGCCGGTTTCAGTGGGCCAAATGGGACAAAGTGTCAGGAAGACCGTCGGGTAGGACCCGGCAGTTGGCATGGGTGCCAGCATCTTTCGCCCCGATTGTAAACCCATCCTGACCCGACGCTGGCCGCCTCTCGCTAGCACTCGCCGCGGCAATCGACCGATTGCCCGCGGGCCGTGCGCACGGGCAGCAAGCGTCGCTACGCTGGCGAGAACGCTGTATGACGGATCGCAGGTGTCGCGAGTTTTGGACCCGCCTTGCCGCACGAGTGCTGACTTCGATTGTGCCGACCTTGATCGTGCTGATCGGGGCTCTCGCACTGTCGCTGCCCGCCGCTGCTCAGGTCGTGACACTCGCCGATCCGGTCCCTGCGACCGACGATTTGGCGACGGTCCTCGAAGCCGGCACTCGGCTCGAAAGCGAGCGGAAGTGGGCCGAGGCGCTCTCGTACTACGAAGAGCAACTTCGCTTGCATCCTGATCGCCCGCAGCTTCGCCAGCGCATCACGCTTACGCGGGCACACTTCGACATCGCGCGCCGCTACGGCGACGCAAGCTACACCGCCGCGCTCGACTCGCTAAGCGAGCGAGACACTTTGGCGATCTATGACGAAGTGCTTGTCAAAATTCAGTCGAACTACGTCCACCAGCCGCGCTGGCAGGAGTTGCTCAAGAGCGGCCTCGTGAACCTGGAAGTTGCCCTGGCTGAGCCGCTCTTCGTGGCCCGCAACCTGCCGCAGCTTTCCAGCGAACAAATCGTCGCCCTGCGGGACGAAATGCGGCGGCTGGTTGAATCGCGCACGGTTGCCGATCGCTCACAGACCCTGGCCCACGTGCAGTCGGTCGGCAGCACGCTCAAGCAGCGCTACGGCCTGCCGCAGCAGGTCGTCGTGATGGAGTTCACCAGCGGTGCAGCCGCCGCGCTCGACGAATATTCGGGCTTCCTCACCGGCAGCCAGATGGATGAGGTCTTCTCGCAGATTGAGGGGAACTTTGTCGGCCTGGGGATCGAACTGAAGACCGAAGCCACGGGCCTCTTGATCGTCAGCCTCATTGAGGGCGGACCAGCTCACTTGGGCGGCATCGAGCGCGGCGAGCGGATCACCGCCGTCGATCAAAAGTCGATCACCAATACATCGCCCGATACGCTGGCCGACCTGCTCCGGGGCACCGAAGGGAGCCAAGTCGAGGTCACGGTCCTCGGTGTCGATGGCCAATCGCGGCGGCTGCGGCTCACGCGGCGGCGCGTCGAGGTTCCCAGCGTCACCGACGTGAAAATTCTCGAACCGGCCACCGGTATCGGGTATTTCAAGCTCTGCAGCTTTCAGAAGACTACGAGCCGCGATGTCGATGCGGCCCTGTGGAAGCTGCACGGGCAAGGACTCCGCCATTTGATCATCGACCTCCGCGGCAATCCGGGGGGCCTGCTGAAAGCGTCAGTCGATGTAGCGGATAAGTTCGTGATGGACGGCCTGATCGTCGCCACGCGTGGCCGCAGTCCACGCGAGGACTTTGATCACCGTGGTCAGGTTGCTGGCACGTGGCGAGTGCCGCTGGTTGTGCTGATCGACCACGACTCGGCCAGCGCGAGCGAGATTTTTGCCGGAGCGATTCGCGACCACCAGCGCGGTACGGTTGTCGGCGTGACGAGCTATGGCAAAGGCTCGGTGCAGGGGATCTTCCCGCTGGCTGCGGCGAATGTTGGCATTCGTTTGACCACCGCCAAGTGGTACACCCCCAGCGGCAAGGCAATCAGCGGCGAAGGGGTGACACCGCACATTCAGGTACAGGCCGCTGCCAAGCCAGCCGACGGCACGCTGAGCCTCGCCCTGCAGGACGACGCGATCCTGAATGCCGGCGTGCAGGTCGTTCGCGATCAGCTCGCCGCCCGGCAAAGGCCATAGCTCGCCGCCCGGCATCCGGCTCGCACCAGTCCGATCATGGCCGGTGCTGTTCCACAATCTGGGGGCGGACAGTACACTCGCAGTTTGGTTGGGTATGGGCCGGCAGGTTTGCGCGGCTTGCCCAAACTGCCGGATTCTTTGCCGTATTTGCCATCTCCGGGCCTGGGCCCGCGCCGTCAGGGACGGCTGGTTTGCAAAGGAGTGTGCCCTGTGATTGTTTGTGCCACCACGGAATGTTTCTTGGATTTGTCGCTGCCGGCCGCTTTGGAACGTCTGGCCGATCTGGAATACACGAGCGTCGAACTCGCCCTGTTTGAAGACGCCGATCAGCTCAAGCCATCGCAGGTCGCCGCCGACCCGGAGAAAGCTGCCGCCATGTGCCGCAACTCCCGGCGACTGGACGTCGTCGCGCTCGACCTGAAGATCACGGCCGAGAAAGAGGCTCACTACGAGCAGTTCACCGCCATCTGCAAGATGGCCCGCCTGGCCAAGATCGTCACGCTCAGCGTCCCGTCCGCCGAGCAGGGGACGCCGTTTAACGAAGAGGTAGAGCACCTGCGAAAGCTCGTCGATATCGCCACGCTGCACGGCGTGCGCGTCGGCCTGAAGAGCCAGGTCGGCCGCCTCTCGGAAGACCCCGATACGGTGATGGTGATGTGCGACAACGTGAAGGGGCTGGGCCTCTCACTCGATCCGAGTGCCTACATCTGCGGCATGTACCAGGGACGCAGCATCGACAAGCTGATGAAGTACGTCTATCACCTGCAACTTCGCGATACGAGCAAGAAGGCCTTCCAGGTGCGCGTCGGCCAGGGGGAGATCGAATACGGCCGGCTCATCACGCAATTGCAAAAGCTGAAGTACAACCGGGCCCTGTCGGTCAACATCCGCGAGATGCCGGAAGTCGATCACGTCGGCGAGCTGCGAAAACTGCGGCTGCTGCTGGAAAGCCTGCTGTAGCCAAGATGGCCGCTTGCCCGGCCGGAACTCTCCGACTACAAGGGATGCATTAACCGCGGAGATTGACTGTGGCAGCGACCGAATCGCACGACGCCGAACACGGCGAACACGACATCTGGGTGCACATGACGCCCGATATGCGCAAAGAGCTCAAAGCCGAGGATTCCGACGCCTGGAAGCACGTCGTCGGAGTGCTCATCTTCATCATTTCCATTGGCCTGCTGCTGGCCGTGTTTACCGCGTCCCTCTCGTGGATTTGGTAGGCGCGGTTTTAAGGGCCTGACCGATTTTCAACACCTTGAGGGCTTCCGTAGCGTAAACTCGTAGGTTGAGGTGCGAGTATGCGTCACTGGCTGTTCCCGCTGTGCGTGTTGGGCCTTCGCCCCGCTCTATTCGTTCTTACCTGCCTCGTCGCTCTGGTACTGATCTGTTCGTCAGGGACCAGGGCCGAAGAAGCGCCGCTCGACACGGTTGGCCCCAAGCCTGATCCGGTCGAGCCAACGACACGGGGGACGCTCGACGACTCGATTCGCCGCGGCGTCGATTTTCTTCTCGCCGATCAAAACAAGGACGGCTCGTGGGGGACAGCCGAGCGGACGAAAGAGCTCAACATCTACGCTCCCGTCCCCGGCGCGCACCACGCGTTTCGCTCGGCGGTAACGGCGCTCTGCGTCTCCGCAATGATCGAAGTCGCCGATCCGCGCCCAGAGGCGACCGCCGCGATCGACCGGGGCGAAACGTGGCTGCTGGCGAACCTGCCCAAGCTGCGGCGTGCCGAGCCAGCCGCGATCTACAACGTCTGGGGGCACGCCTACGCGATTCAGGCTCTGGTCCGCCTGCACAAGCTCCGCTCCGGCGATTCGAGCAAGCAGGCGGAACTGATGAAGCAGATCGCTCAGCAAATCGACCTCCTCAACCGCTACGAAGTGGTCAACGGCGGCTGGGGTTACTACGACTTTTCCGCACACACGCAAAAGCCGGCTGGTGATCCCAACAGCTTCACCACCGCGACCGTGCTGATCGCGTTTCATGAAGCTAAGGCAATCGGCGCTGAAGTGCCGCAGAAGCTCATCGACCGGGGACTGGCCGCGATCCGCCGCCAGCAAAAACCCGACGGCAGCTTCGTCTATGGCGAGTATCTCAAGTACACGCCGCAGCATCCGGTCAACATGCCCGGCGGCAGCCTCGGCCGTTCGCAGGTCTGCAACCTGTGCCTCCGGATGTACGGCGACGAGAAGATCACCGACGCCCGCATCGCCGCATGGCTCAATCGGCTCTATGCCCGCAACTTGTGGCTCGACATCGGCCGCAAACGCCCGATCCCGCACGAGTCGTGGTATGCGGTGGCCGGCTACTTTTTCTATTACGGCCACTACTACGCGGCCCTAGTGACGGAGGAGCTGCCCGAGAGCGACCGGCCGGCTATGTACCAGCAGCTCGCCCACCGGCTTGTTGCCTTGCAGGAGAAAGACGGCTCTTGGTGGGACTATCCGCTCTACAACTACCACCAGCAGTACGGCACGGCGTTCGCTCTCATGTCGCTGGTCCGCTGCCGATAACCCCCTTCAGTTCCGGCCGGATGTTACAAACGTCGTTCGGCAGCTTGATGAAATGCGCGACCTGATGGGCTAGACTCGCGGTCACGGAAGTCCATTTGCGCACTCGCGCTCGTTCGGTGGCTTCCACAAATCAGCGAGGGACTTGTCATGCAGGCGATGTCGATGTTTGGCTCTTCGGAGTTCGCAGTGCTGCTCATGTTCTTTGGCGGCGCGGGCGTGCTGCCGATGGGGACGCCGCCGGAGAAGGAAAACCCGGTGATGGCCTATGTCGCACCGGATGACTGCGTCCTCTACGCGACCTGGGCCGGCATGGCGTCGCCCAACGCGAACAGCCCGAACCAGACCGAGCAGTTGCTGGCCGAGCCTGAGGTGCAGCAGTTCGCTGCCGCATTAGAGAAGTCGCTGGCCAACTGGATGAACCAGGCGTCGCGTCCAGGGGACGAAGATCCGCGCGGGGCGGCTCTGGCAAAGTCCGGCCCGGTCTGGGTCCGCTCACTCATCACCCGTCCGGCAGCGATCTATCTTTCCAAGCTTGAACCGCGCGGCCAATCGCTCGCCGTCGAAGGCGGCCTGATCGTTCACGCGGGCGATTCGGCAGCGATGCTCGATTCGGCCCTGACGACAATCCTCACCGAAGACGACCGAAAGCCGGAGGAGTTCGCGATCGGCACGCGGAAGTTCCACAAACTCGCTCCCTCGCGCGATATTCCGGTCGAACTGAGTTGGGGCGCCGGCAACGGCTATTTGATGATCGGCATCGGCGAAGGTTCGCTGGCGGCCATGAGCGAGCGAATTCGGGGGCAGAAAGCTCCCGCCTGGCTCCCGAAGCTTCAATCATCGTCGGGGATCGACCGCCGCAGTACGCTGTCGTACGTCAACCTGAAGAAGCTGATCGACTCGTTTGCGCCGCTCGCTGGCCCCGAAGGAGAATCGGTCATCGCATCGCTCGGATTTCGCCAGCTCACCACGCTCACCTCCGTGACCGGCATGGACGAAACCGGCATGGTGAGCAAGACGGTTCTGGGCATCGACGGGCCCCCGCGGGGATTGCTTTCGCTCATCGAGAGCGAAGGGGTGGTCGCCAGCGATTTGGCTCACGTTCCGAGCGACGCGCTGCTTGCCAGTGGTATGTCGCTGGAGGCAAGCAAGCTGCTCGAGGTGGTGCTGGCCGCGGCAGCAGAGGCCGATCCGCGGGCGGCCGAGGAAATCAATCGGGAATTTGCCCGCTTCGAGGAGCGAACGGGAGTCAATCTCCGCGAAGCAATTGGTGGCCTCGGCAATAACTGGTCGCTCCATGCGGCATCGGCCGACGGCGGCATTATGAGCGCAGCGGTTACTGTGGAAGTCTGGGACCGAGCCAAAGTCTCCGCAGCGCAGACCGCGCTCATGTCGTCGCTTGGCGAAAATGTTGGACCAGGCCAGATGCAATACGTGAAGACGCCGTTCTCCGGACAGTCGATCTTCCATATTTCGATGCCGGGGATGCCGATGCCGTTTGCACCTGCGTGGTGCCTGACCGACAAGCAACTCATCGTCGGCCTGTATCCGCAAGCGGTAAAAGCCGTGCTCGCTCGCCAGAAGGGAGAGAAGTCGCTCGCCGATGTGCCCGAAGTCGCGGCAGCACTTGCCGGCCCCAAACCACCTCTGGCGATCTCCTACTACGACACTAGGCCGATGTTTGAGTCGATGTATGCCAGCGTGCAGATGATCGCCCCGATGCTGCTAAGCGAAGTGAATCGGCCCCGCTATGGCTACGGGGCCGAAATCGCCCCGCGGCCGCCGCTCTTCGATCCCGCTATGCTCCCCACGGCTCGCTCGATCGGCAAGCATTTACGGCCAAGCATCACCGTGGTTCGTCGCTCTCCGGAAGGGATTTTGATCGAAACAAAGCAGACGTTGCCCGTGACGAACATCGGCGCCGTCGGACCGGTTGGCGTTGCTCTCCTCTTGCCGGCCGTTCAGGCGGGGCGTGCCGCGGCCTCCCAGATGGAGTCGCAGAACAATCTGAAACAGCAGATGATTGCGATCCACAACTTCCACGACACGTTCAATCGGATGCCGGCGGCCTACAGCGCCGATGAAGCCGGCAAACCGCTCTTGTCGTGGCGGGTACATATCCTCCCCTGGATCGAAGAGCGAGAGCTTTATGAGCAGTTCAAGCTCGATGAGCCGTGGGATAGCGAGCACAACAAAAAGCTGATCGCCAAGATGCCCAAGGTCTATCGCGCTCCCGGCAGCAAGGCGGGCGAGGGGAAGACCGTCTATATGGGCGTTGGCGGCACGCGCGGTGTAATCATCAAGCCGACCGGCCGCGGCTTCCAAAGCTCACCGGCCGACGGGACCAGCTTCGCCGCGGTCACCGACGGCACGTCGAACACGATTGCCCTCGTTGAAGCGAACGACACAACGGCCGTCGTCTGGACCAAGCCTGAAGAGTTTGTGCCGGACGCCAAAGAACCGGCGAAGAGCCTGCTTGGATTGCGACCTAACGGCTTCCTCGCGGCCATGACCGACGGGAGTGTGCGAGTGGTTGGCCCGGGCGTGACGACCGAGAATCTGCTGCGACTCTTCGACCGCTCAGATGGCAACGTGATCGACTGGGGGGAAGCGAAGCCGGCCCCGCCGCGGCGGGCGCTGCCTGTCCCGGTGCCGCGATAGTTTGTGAGTCAAGAAAAAGAGAAGGCCGCACGGAAGCGGGAAATCCGTGCGGCCTCATCCAGGCGGGAAGGAAATTGGGCGGGAATCCCAACCACGACTCTACCCAATCGCGGTCAGGATTAACCATCCACCTCGCAAGGTGGACGGGTGTCTGCGATAGGCAATCCTCCTTGTTCGCGGTGACGTGTCCGGTTCCATCCTGACGGCTGCCACCAGCCGTCCGTCGCTGACACAGCTTAAAGCAACAGGTGTGCCAATCCGTCGGCTAGACCGTTCATGCTGCGGAGTTCGACTCGCTGCATTTGCAACAAGCCCCGAATCCACAGGGACTTACGGCAAACGTTTTTACTGGCCTCGCAACTGTTGCCCGACGCGTGGCGACTGGATCGTTGTAAGTCTTGCCCTTTTGGCTAGAAGTCATTGCAACGTGCGGTCCCGCCGGCAATGTTGCTGCAATCATTGGCCTCGCTCCACCGCAGACCGTTGCCACACAACGACTTGCGCCGATCCTTGCGAGCTTTGCCAAGCCGCTTTATAGTGGGAGGTTTGGCGTTTGGGGCGGCGATGGTAGCCTCTCCGGCAGCCTTGGAGAAATTACAACGCTCTTTGAACCGCCTGCATTTGGGCGGCGTAAGACAAGCGACTGCATTCTCCCGAAAGGCTTGCCGGGTCAAACTTTATCGCCCATCAGCCACGGCTCGTAGCTGAATTCCGCATTCGCCGAGCTGGTATCACCGTTCATTCTTCCGCACAGCCTGTCCTTCGATCAGCCCGTCCCAGCATGGCCACCCAACTTGCTCCCCCTCCGTCACCGGCGAAGTCCACAGCCGCCGCGACCGACGTCATCATCGAGACCCGCAGTCTCACCAAGATCTATCGCGACTTTTGGGGCCGCCAAAAGGTGCGGGCACTCAACGCGCTCGACCTCGAAGTGCGCCGCGGCGAAATCTTCGGCCTGCTTGGCCCCAACGGCTCCGGCAAATCGACGACGATCAAGCTGCTCCTCGGCCTGCTCTTTCCCACGAGTGGCCAGGCTCTCGTCTTCGGCAAAGACGCGACCGAGGTGAGCAAAAACGAGCGGATCGGCTACCTGCCCGAGGAGTCGTACCTCTACAAGTTCCTCAACGCCGAGGAAACGCTCGACTTCTACGGCCGTCTGTTCGACATGTCCGCGGCGACTCGTCGGCAGCGGACCAACGAGCTGATCGAGATGGTCGGCCTCAACTGGGCCCGTCGCCGCCAGCTTCGCGAATACTCCAAGGGGATGACGCGTCGCATTGGGCTCGCCCAAGCCCTCATTAACGATCCCGAGTTGATCCTGCTCGACGAGCCGACGTCCGGCCTCGACCCGATCGGCACTCGCGAGATGAAGGACCTGATCCTCAAGCTCCGTGATCAGGGCAAAACGATCGTCATGAGCAGCCACCTTTTGCCCGACGTGCAGGACGTATGCGACCGCATCGCCATCTTGCACCAGGGGGAACTCAAGGAACTCGGCCGGGTTAGCGAGCTATTGACCGTGCAGGACGTGACGCAACTGCGTGCCAAGGGACTGTCGTCTGCCTGCGAAGAAGAAATCCGAGCCGTCATCGCCCGCCACGGCGGTCAGCTGCTCGAAGTCGATCATCCCACGCTCTCACTCGAAGAGCTGTTCCTCAATATCGTCCGCGACAGCGAGGCTCGCCCGGGCCGTCGTGCCGGTCAGAAGTAGCAGTCGTCGTCCTTGGTTGGCTCGATTCATTAGCCCGCTCGAACTTGGTGCTCTCGTATGCCTCTGGAACAAGGAATTCCTGATTATTGGCAGTGGCTCCTCGGCCATCCGGTCGATTCGCGTCTCTTCCTGCCTGAAACCTGGGGCTTTTTGTGGGGCGCCCTGGCGATCTGCTTCTTGATCTTGATCGTCGCTCCGTTCATCGCCTTTGTGATCACGTCGTTTCAGTACGGCCCGAGCGAAGCGTTCTACTACGTTGGACGGGCCATGTTTTCGGCCGTCACCGACGACCTCCCCCGCTTCTCTCTCCGTCGCACGCTCGCCGTCTCGCGTCTCGCCATTCAGGAGGCGATTCGCAACAAGGTCCTGATCGGCTTTGCCGTATTCGTTGTGCTGCTCTTGTTTGCGGGCATGTTTCTCGACGTCAACAACAGCAATCCAGCTCGCGTCTATCTCAGTTTTGTACTGGGAACGACCAATTTTCTGGTGTTGCTGATGGCGCTGTTTCTGAGCACGTTCAGCATCCCCAACGACATCAAGAATCGGACCATCTACACCGTCGTCACCAAGCCGATCCGCGCGGGCGAAATCGTGCTGGGCCGCACGCTCGGTTTCCTTGCCGTCGGGACGGTCATGCTCCTAGCAATGGGTCTCATTAGTTACGGCTTTGTGCGGGCCGGCCTGTCGCACGATCACGCGCTGGCAGTTGCTGATCTGACCGAAGAAACGCTGCCGGGAACGACAACCAAGGTTCGCCGCGGACAGACCAGCTTCGACAATCATCACCGTCATACGGTGGAAATTGGCGAGGATGGCAAGGGGCGAACCAACGTCGTCAACGGCCACTGGCACGACGTGGAGATCGTCGGGCAGGAAGTGAAAATCGGCCCGCCCAAGGGGGATTTGATCGCGCGGGCTCCGGTCTTCGGGGCTTTAGTAATTCACGATCGAGACGGCAAGGTTGTCCCGAAGGGGATTAATGTCGGTAATGAATGGGACTATCGTGGCTTTATCGAAGGGGGCCCGCCGGGTGGCGTTTCCAAGGCGGCAGCGATCTGGACCTTTGGTGGCGTTTCGGAAGAGAAGTATCCCAAAGGCCTCCCGCTGGAGATGACGCTCCGCGTCTTCCGTTCATACAAGGGGGACATCGAGCAAGGGGTGCTCGGCGAAATCGTGCTCATCAATCCCGATCCGTCGGCTCCCGTGAAGCGGAGCGGACCCATCCTGTTCGAGTCGAAGGAATACGTTGCCGACTATCGTCTGATCCCGCGTGAATTGAATTCGGAAACCGGCACGGGGAGCGACGGCAAGATCGACCTGTTCAAGGATCTGGTGTCGAGCGACGGCAAGATCTCGGTGGAGGTCCGCTGTGTCGAACCGGCGCAATATTTCGGCGTGGCCCAAGCCGATGCCTACCTACGCCCGGCGGATAGCACTTTCGAGCTCAACTTTGCGAAAGCCTATCTGAGCATCTGGCTGCAAATGCTGCTGGTGACGAGCCTCGGCGTAACGCTCAGCACGTTCCTTAGCGGTCCCGTGGCGATGATGGCCACGCTTTCGGCGATTAGTGTCGGCCACTTTGGACAGTTCATCCGCAACGTGGCGACAGGCACCGTGGAAGGGGGCGGTCCCATCGAATCGACGATCCGGATCATCACGCAGCAAAATGTGATGGTGGAACTCGACAATCAGCAATCGGTCGTAATTCGCGTCATCGAAGGGATGGACGCGGTGCTTATGCGCGTCCTACAGGCGGCGACTTACGCCTTGCCAGATTTCACGCGATTTAATACGGCCATGTTTGTGGCCGACGGATACAGCATTTTTCCCGCCCTGGTCGGCCAGCAAGTGACCATGGCGCTCGTTTATTTCGCCGTCGTCACCGTGGTGGGCTATTTCTGCCTCAAGACGCGGGAGATCGCCGCATGAATCGGAATTCCGCCTTTTTCCGCAAGGTTGTGTATATCGCGGCCATTGCGCTGCTATTGTTGCCGCTCTCGGCCCTCAGCTTGCCGGCGACCGTTGAGCCGAACAAACCCGACGGCGGCTCGCCCGGGGGCAAGCTCTCGCAGCTGCGCACCGAGTACAACCTTTCGCAGGCTGAACTTGGCGAAATCGACCCGGCCAGCGAGACGATGAAGCTCGCCACGCTCGGCATGCGCGGCCCGGCGACCAATATCCTTTGGATTTGGGCCAATCACTACAAGAAAGTCGAGGACTGGGACAAGCTGGAGCTGACGGTCCAGCAGATCATTCGCCTGCAACCGAACTTTCTCGAAGTGTGGGACTTCCAGGCCCACAACTTGTCGTACAACGTCTCCGTCGAATTCGACGACTATCGGATGCGATATCAGTGGGTGAAAAAGGGAATCGACTTTTTGATCCTCGGAACGCACTACAACCGGCAAGAACCGGGTTTGCTCAATCAGGTTGGCTGGTACACCGGCCAGAAAGTCGGCCGCTCGGACGAACAGAAGCAATTCCGCCGCATGTTCAAGGATGACAAGGACTTCCATCAGGTCTTTCGCAACAACGGCATCGAGGTGGATCAGGATCAGGCTCTTGGACCGGACGTGAAGCCCGACAACTGGCTCGTCGCACGCCTCTGGTTCAACAAGGCGACCGACGCGGTCACTTTCAGTGGCAAGCCAATTCGCGGAAAGTCGCCGCTCCTGTTCTATAGCGGCGGACCAATGTCGCAAATCAATGGCTCGGCGGCCATGCAAAAGGACGGCTATTTCTTCCAGCGGGCGCAACTTTCGTGGCAGAAGGCGGCCGACGAGTGGACCGCCTATGGCAATCGGGAGCTCCCCGCCTCGGCCGGGTACAACATCCGCCTGAACGACTTTGAGCCGATGCAAGAGCGGATCAAGGAGATGCGGGCGGAAATCGACAAGCTCGCGCCCGGCGTCCGCGATCAGATTCGGAGCGACAAGGTCGCCAAGCTCTCGGCGGAGAAGAAAGTCGCGCTCGAGAAGCCAGCCGATAAACGAACCGATGAAGAAATGGGGTTGGCTTATCAGGCCGAGTACGAGGTCAACGTCACCGATCGCGAAGTGCTCGACGCAGCTCCGCGCGATGCCAAGCCGCGGCTGCGGATTCTGGTGGATCAGGTCGAAACGGACCAGGTCATCGTGGGCAGCATTTCTCGCGACCGCGGGATCGTGAATTTCGAGTACTGGCGGACGCGTTGCCAGGCGGAAAAAAACGACCAGACGCAAGGCGCTCGCAAAGACGTTCACGATGCCGATGCTTTGTTTGTAGCCGGTGAGAAGTTCGACGAGGCCCGCAAGCTGTATGAACGGAGTTGGGACGCGTGGTCGCAGATTTTCGACGAGCATCCGATCCTCATGGACAATGCCGAAGCGCAGGACTTGATCGAGTCGATCGAGCGCTATCGGGATTTACTCGGACAGCTCGACGAGAAATTCCCGCTCGATTTCACGCTCAACAAGTTGCTCGACAAGCACTTCGAAGGTCAGCAGCTCCGCGAGCAAGTCAAGCTGCTGCACAATGCCAGCGGCGGTGCCAAGCCGGAAGACACGAAACCAGGCGAGAACAAGCCGGACGAAAGCAATCCGGATGATGCGAAGCCCGACGCACCTGGCGAAACGAAGGACGACGCGGCCAAGCCGGCAGAAGCCAAGCCAGCAGAGGACAAGCCTGTCGAAACGAAGTCGGACGACGGCAAAGCAGATGCCAAGGACGAATCGAAACCTGCCGAAAAACCGGACGACAAGCCTGCCGAAACGCCAGGCGAGAAGCCTGCTGAGCCGCTCGCGCCGACTCCCTAGCTCGATCGCACGATGCGCATTGTCTCGCTCATCTCCAGCGGCACGGAAATCCTGTTCGCGCTGGGCTTGGGCAAGCAGGTCGTTGCCGTCAGTCACGAGTGCGACTTTCCACCGGCTGCCTGCGAGCTGCCGCGGGCGACTCGCTCGTGGATTGACTCCTCGCGGATGAGTGACGAAATCGACCGGCAAGTGAAGGAGCGTCTCTCGTCGGGTCAGTCGCTGTACGACATCGATGCGGATCTGGTCTGTCGCCTTGCTCCCGATTTGATCGTCACACAGGCGCAGTGCGACGTCTGTGCGGTTCGCTACGAATCGGTGCTTGAGCTGGTGCGCTCGCGACCGGAGCTTGCGAACACGAGCGTCCTGGCCCTTAATCCACAGTCGCTCTCTGAGGTGCTCTTCGACATTGTCAGCATCGCACGCGCCGCCAACGTCGAGATGGCAGGGGAACGCTTGCAAAAGGGACTACAAGCTCGCATCGACGCAGTTTCGACGAAGACGGTCAGGCTGGAAGTCAACCAGCGGCCGCGCGTCGTCTGCATCGAATGGGTCCAGCCCCTGATGGCCGCCGGCAACTGGACGCCCGAACTGATTGCACTCGCCGGCGGCGAGAGCGGCTTGGCAAAGGCGGGGCAGCACAGCGAATACGTCTCGTGGGAGGACATTCGAGAGTTCGATCCGGAAGTGCTGCTGGTGGCGCCCTGCGGCTTTGACCTGGCCCGATCGACGGATGAAGCTCGGCAATTGCGATCGCATCCCGACTTTGCGGAATTGACGGCAATTCGCAACGCTCGGGCCTTCGTCATCGACGGGAATGCCTACCTCAATCGGAGCGGGCCGCGACTCGTAGAGAGTTTGGAAATCGTTGCTCACCTGATCCATCCCGAGCTGTTTCCCCCTCCGCCGCTGACTGGCGCCTGGCTGCCGCTGTTGTAGGGATCGGTCGAATCTGCTCAAACTGGCGAAAACCACTTACCGCAAACGCAGCCTTGCCCGTGCCGATCCGCCTTTTGCTCGTGATCCCGACTCTCGTGCGCGGCGGCGCGGAGAAGCAACTGAAGCTCCTCGCCTGCGGGCTGCCGGCTGGCGAGTTCGACGTGCAGGTGGCGGTCCTCACGCATACCGGACCACTCGAAGCGGAGCTTCGCGCGGCCAACATCCCCGTCACACTGATCGGCAAACGTTGGAAGCTCGATCCGGGCGCCTACTGGCGGCTGCGGCGGCTGATGAAGGAGCTAAAGCCCGACATCGTGCATACCTGGCTGTTTGCGGCAAATGCCTATGGGCGGCAGGCGGCCATGTCGGCTGGCGTCAAGCACATCGTGGCCGGCGAGCGATGCGTCGATCCGTGGAAGGGGGGCTGGCAACTCGCGATCGACCGAGTGCTCGCACGTTCCACGGAGCGGATCGTGACCAACTCCACTGGCGTGAAAGAGTTCTATGCCAGCCGCGGCATTCCGGCAGAGAAATTTGCGATCATCGCGAACGGCATCGGGCCGTTTGCACCTTCGGCGCGAACCAGTCGCACCGAGTTACTCGCTGAATTGCAACTGCCGACGGACGCTCGACTGATCGGCGCGATCGGGCGCCTTTGGCCGCAGAAACGTGTCAAGGACTTGATCTGGGCAATGGATCTCCTCAAGAGCGCTCGCGACGACGCGCACTTGCTCATTGTTGGCGATGGGCCGGATAGCTGGCGGCTGGAACGCTATCGCGATCAGAACCAAATTGCAGACCGCGTTCACTTCCTTGGCGAGCGAAGCGACGTGCCGCGAATCGTCGAGCATCTCGATTGCCTCTGGCTGGCGAGCGAATACGAAGGGCAATCGAACGCGATCATGGAAGCGATGTCGGCGGGCGTGCCGGTCGTCGCCACCGACATTCCGGGAAATCGCGACCTTGTCGTCCCCGGTGAAACGGGCTTTCTGGTGCCAATCCGCGACCGAGCCGCCTTCACGCGGCAAACGCACGCCTTGCTCGACGATCGCGAGTTGGCAAAGCGATTGGGAGATGCCGCCCGCCAGCGGATGCTCGCGGAATTTACCGTCGAGCGGATGATCGAGCGGCACGTTGCGCTCTACCGCGAATTGGCGCATGGGGAGGCGAATCGGCCGTTAAACTGATGGCATCGGCCATGCGGGCCGATTATCATGCTCCCAACTCGTCTGGTCATCTTGGGGGCGTCGTTCTTTCATGTCTGTTGCTACTTCTGCGACGTTGCGCTGCGCGGCAGCCGTATCCACCGAGCCGAACACTTCTGCCGCATTGCGCGAAGTCTGCGAGCAGACCCGTGAACAGCTGGGCGGCGCACCGGACCTCGCCATGCTGTTTTGTTCGCCGGATCACGCCCGCCACGGCGACCGCCTGGCGGCCGAAGCATGCGAACTGCTCGGCACCGATCGGCTGATGGGCTGCACCGGCGAGTCGATCGTGACGACTGGCCGCGAGATTGAGGAAGGGCCCGCCATTTCGCTCTGGGCCGTGAAGTGGCCGCAGGTGAATTGTTCGCTGTTTCACTTGCAGTTCGAGCGAACCCGCGAAGGAGGAGTCATTCAGGGCTGGCCCGAGCAACTGGAAGGGGAATGGCCTGCGGAAACGTTTCTGCTCCTCTTGGGCGAGCCGTTTTCATTCCCGGCTGATCTCCTGCTCGAACGGCTGAACGAAGATCGGCCGGGCGTGAAGGTCATCGGCGGCATGGCGAGCGGCGGATCGCAGCCGGGCAACAACCGCCTGCTCCTCGGCAATTCGACCTATGCCGAAGGGGCCGTGGCGGCGCTCGTGTCGGGACCCGTGCGCCTGCGAACGGTCGTCTCACAAGGGTGCCGCCCGATCGGCAAGCCGTTCGTCGTCACCAAGGCCGAACGGAACGTGATTCACGAGCTGGGGGGCAAGCCGGCACTGCTGCAACTCAAAGAAATTTTCGATTCACTTCCCGCGCGCGAGCAGGTGCTGGTGCAGAAGGCGCTGCACGTGGGCCGCGTGGTGAGCGAGTATCAGGAACGGTTCGAGCAGGGTGATTTTCTCGTGCGGAACGTCGTCGGCATCGATCCGAGTGACGGCGCGATCGCGATGGGGGACTACATCCGTCCCGGCCAGACCGTACAGTTTCACGTCCGCGACCAGGAAGCGGCTGACGCAGAACTGCGGCAGCTCCTGGGCGCGGCGGCGAAAAAATCGTCAGGTGCGGCCGGCGCACTCCTCTTCACCTGCAACGGCCGCGGCACGCGGATGTTCAGCCAGCCCGATCATGACGCCGCGTGTGTGGCGAAAGCTCTGGGACCAATTGCGGTAGCCGGCCTCTTCGCTCAAGGGGAGATCGGCCCGATCGGCAAGCAGAACTTCATGCACGGCTTCACGGCAAGCGTCGCGATTTTCGAGCCGGTTGCGTCGTAGGTGCGGGTCGCGACGCACGCTATTTCGGCACGCTCACGGGAAAGAACAGCGGCTGATCGTCGTATTTGCCTCGTCCAAATTCGGCAATCCACTTCTGAGTTTCCCCCTTGCGGAGAAACGCCGCCAGGCGACGAGCGGCAGCCAAGCGAGGATCGTCCGGTTTGCCGGCAGCCACAACCACCAGATACGGTCGCCGAAGCCGCGAGTCCCCCTGCACCATGATCTTCAGATTGCCGGTATCCACCTTGCCGTTCAGAAACGGAATGCGACCAACCAGCGTGTAGGCTTCTTCGGCCTGTGCCCGCACGAGCATCTGCCGGTGCCTGTCGCCGGGCAAAACAACTGTGCGATCGGGGTCCAGTTCTAATTCGCCTGCGGCGAGCAGATCGGATAGCACTTCGCTCGCCCCGTTGCTCGAATGCAGCAGGATTTTGCTCCCCGACGAAATGATCTTGCGGAGCGCCTTGACGGCATCCTTCTCGCCGCGAATTCCTGCCGGATCAGCCGCAGGACCGACGAGCACCATGTCGTTGCGAGCCCAAGGCTGTGGATTCTCGCCGCGGCCGTCGGCCACGAGGTTGATCATCGCATCGCCGGAGTGCATCACGATCAGATCGGCCTGTCCCTGCTCGAACGCCTCGACGATGACGTGTTTCGGACCACTAACGGCGACTTCTGCCTTCAGGCCGGTGGCCCGCTCGAAGCGATCGGCGAGCCCGGGCCAGAACTCGGTATCGAGCAGGCCGCCCACGACGGCGCAGCGAACGACGGCGGGCTTCTCATCGGCGATCGCCGCCGGCGACATCGCCAGCATCACCACGAATAGACCCCAGCTACTTCGCACCCACATGTTCGATCTCTCCCGTTTGCTTCGGTTCGCAGCCAGGCAACTCGCCCACCAGCCGGCGATATTCGGATGTTTGCACCGCCCGGACAAGGGCCACCAGTCGCGGATCTCCAGCATCGGCAGTGCGGAAGCACAAATCATACGGCTCGCGAGCAATCGGCAGGAAGCCAAGCTGCCCCTCTTCACAGGCGAGACGCACGCACACGCCGACATCCGCCCAGCCGTTGCGAATCGCCTCGACGATGCCACGATGATCGCGAGCGGAGAGGCGCGGCGCTGGTCGTGAGCCACGGAGTTCGTCCTGAACGCGACGAGCGCCCGCACCCAGAGGCCGGCCGACCCAGCGCAGCTTGTTGTGCAAGATCGCGCGGACGGAACCCATCTTCGATCCGGCCGCGTGCGCTAAGCCTTCTTCCCACTGGCAGACGTGCAATAGCTGCAGGTCGCTCCCATGCTGGTGCGAAGCGACGGCAGCCGCATTGCCGCCACGGTCGTGCTGGCCGGCGAGATGGACTCCCGCCGCGTGAACCAGGCTGCTGTGCAGCAAGGCCAGCGATTCGCTGCTCGTACGAGTGAAGACGAGCATCCGCAGTCCACCCTGTCGCCGGTAGCTTGCCGCCAAGAGCCCAGCGGCCGGATCGCAACCGGCGACGACGAGCGTCTTGGGAGCCGTCGGACAAACCAAGTCGGCGACATCAGCGCTATGAGCGACGCCGTCGTGCGGCAGGCCGCCACGCGGACCATTCTCGACTGGGTAGAGTAGCGTTCTTCCGCCGATTTCTGCCGCCCAATAGCGACAAGGGAAGGAGACCGGAAGCCAGGCGAACTGCGTCGTGCCGCGCGCAGCGACAGGCCGTGGACCGAACAGATCCTCGACGGTCGTTCCCAGCACGCGAGCCAAAGACATCGCCGCTGCCACCGAGGGCACGAGGCGGCGAGCTTCGATAGCGCTGACGGCGGCGCGAGACACGCTGGCCCGCGCGGCGAGCTCCGCTTGCGACCAGCCGCGGCCTTGACGGTGCAATTTCAGCCGGCTATCAAAGGGAAGCGAGAGTGACATGATCGTGTCATTCTATGCTATGATCCTGCTATGTCGCAATTGCCGGAGAAGTCTTGGCCATCTTCCGCATCCCTCCGCTCCTCCTCGTACTAGCGCTGACCGCTAACGCTATAGGCGAGGACCAGCCTGCGCCCCCGTTGTCGCCAACAGAGGCACGCCAAGCGGTGGGTCGCGAGATTCGCGTCGAGATGACGGTCCAAACGGCGAAGGATCGCCTCGAGAAGCGGGGCGAGATTTACCTCGATTCTGAAACCGACTTCAAAGATCCGAAAAACTTTGCCGTCGTCATCACACGGACCGGAGTGGCATCGCTCCGCGAAGCGGGCATCACCGATCCGGTCGGGCACTTTCAGGGAAAGCTGATTCGCGCGACGGGAGCGGTCAAGGCCGTGGATGAGGTTCCCCGCATCGAGATCGACGACGCGAAGCAAATCCAGCTTGTGGAATCCAAGTAACCGGCCACCCACTTCCTGCTGGGAGATCCCCGTCATGCTTTCCCGCCGCGCCTTTACGCTCGTCGAACTGCTCGTCGTCATTGCCATTATCGGCACGCTAGTGGCTTTGCTCTTGCCGGCGGTGCAGGCCGCGCGCGAAGCGGCCCGCCGTTCGCAATGCCAAAGCCAAATCCGGCAGCTCGCAATCGCCAGCCACAATTTCCACGACATTCGTGGCACATTTCCGCCCGGCGTTTATCAGCTCAGCTTTGCCGGCGCGCCGAAGTTTCGCGGCGTATCGCTGTTCGTCGATCTGTTGCCGTATATCGAGCAGAACAATCTCGCGGAGGGGTGGGACCGTGTCGATCCGATCAACAATACGGTCGGAGCCAACCTCTCGAAGACGGCAACCAAGCTGCCGGTCTTGATCTGCCCGTCCGATGTGATTCCGACAAATCCGATCAATAGCGGCAGCAACCGCTGGTACGGGCTGACAAGCTACGGGGGCAACGGCGGGTCGCGGTCGTACGATCCGCAGTTTGCGACGAACGACGGTATCTTCTTCGTCATCGGCCCCGGTTCACAGACAGCCCCGACGGGCGCGCCGGTGAAGATGGCCGATGTACTCGATGGCCTCTCGAACACAGCCTGTTTTGGCGAGCGGAGTCACCACGATCCGAATCACGACACGTTTGCGGCCAACCTCACCGCGCCGAGCGGGCAGTTCGTGAACCCCATGGGGGGACACGGTTGGTGGGCCCCTTCGGGCGGGCGACTAGCCGCCGGCGATGTGACCATGAGCGCTTACGCCCCGATCAACTTTCGGACGCCCGCGACCTTTCAGAATGGCGGCACGATGGTTCCGCCTGCAACCGACTACAACTCGTACCTCTATTACAACGATCGGAAAGTCTGTGCGTTTGGCAGCCTGCATCCGGGGGGAGCGAACTTTGCTCTGGCCGACGGCTCGACCCGGTTCATTGCTCAGACGCTCAACCTGACAAATCTGCAGCGCCTCTGCGTGCGCAACGATGGCCAGCCGGTGCAACTCGATTAGGGAGCCGCAAGTCACTCCGTATGGGATTTCTTCGTTCACGCTTCGGGTTGGTATGCGCGCTGGCGATGCTGGCCGGCTGCGGGCAGTCGATCGAACTGGGCCAGGTCGAGGGAAAGGTCACAGCCAAAGGTCAGCCATTGGCCAATGCGCTGGTAACATTCATCCCTGAGGTTAATGGTGAAGCGGGCCGCGTCCGCTCGATGGGAATGACCGATGCCGAGGGGTGCTACCGCCTGCAAACGGAGAAGCAGCAGCCGGGGGCGGTTGTCGGCAAGCACCGCGTAACGGTCGAGGACATGGCGATCTATTCGGTGCCCCGTTCGGAGGACGGCACGGTTCTCGAACACCCGCCGGTGCGTTTTGCAGCATCGTTTTCCAATCCGCTCAAGACGGAACTCGTCCACGCGGTGGCGGCCGGATCACAAACGGTCGATCTGCAGCTCGAATAGCGTCCGATGCTGACCAGGGCCAGGGCGAGTGCCGCCACCCCCGACACGAGCAGCAGATACTGAACCATTCCGTCGACCGAACCACCGACTTGCTCGCTGGTATGCTGCGCCATCAATCGATGATCGCGAGCGACAGCATCATAGTCGGTCGGACCTCCGCAACCGTAAAACTTCGTCGAAAGCGCTCCGACGAGGGCGACCATCACCAGCGAGAGACGAAACAGGCGACCCCACATGGGTCCGGCCTGCGAACCGAAAAGCGATTCCCAGAGCGGCGTAGCGGCAAAGCCCACAACGTAGTAGCCGAGAGAGCCGATCGCGAGCGCGGCTGCCAGTCCACCCAGGTAGTACAGCAGGATCGGTGGCATGGCCTGTGCTGCCTGTCACGATTGGGAAGGTGGGGGACCGGAAGTTCCACGGCCCCGCGCCGCCACAATGATCGTATAGGTGGCGAGCAGCGGGAGGAACAAGGCGATCAGGGCATAAAGCAGCACTTCGAGAATTCCCTGCACGCTATCGGCCAGGCTGAAAACGAGAGCCACGCTGTCGTCGAGCACGCCGCCATCGGGCCGATAGCGAACTGCCGCCGGCAAAGCCGCCAGCACGAGCACCAGCACAATCAGCCGCAGCCAGAATGCTTCGATCCGCTCGTCGGCAAAGAGAGCCGCCAGGAAATGCCGCAAAGCCGGGCGGATCATCCAGTAAATGAGGAGCGGCGACGCGGCCCCGAAGAGCAGCGAGAAGAGATACACCTGAATTTCGATCGGCAAGCGCTCGAACATCGCAGGTTACAGCCGTTGCGGGTCGATAACAATCCTGATCGGGGCGGCTGACGCGGGCGCACGAAGCGCCCGCCGCTACGATCCTGCCGGCCTGGCTGTTATTCCCGAGGATACCAAGAATGTCCCTCCGGACGGTCGTCATGTTCGTAGCGCTCGTGACGAGCGTGGGGCTTTCACCGACGGCGCACGGCTCGTGGTGGCACACGCCCGGCCGCGCGCACGGTTTTGGCTGGGGGGACGGTTATCATAGCCGCACCGGCTGCGCCCCGAAGCGCGGCGCGTGCCCGGCGTGCGGTCCAGGCACGAGCGACGGGTGGTATGGCGTGATGCCGGCCGAGCCGATCCAACCAGCGCCGACCCCCGCGAAGGCGTTCGAGCGCACCACCTGGCGATTGCCGACGCCGACGCGCTAGGAAAGCACTCTCTGCCGGCGCGCCCGGCCAGCGACCCACCGGGGCGGCATTCTTCGGCCACCATGCCGCTTTCAATTTGCCCCACCCGCCGAATTGACGTAGGGTTCCTGTGCGTCACTGCAAACGCGGCTTCCCCAACCAAGCGGTGCGGCATGGCAGGCGCTCGAACTTTCGGCCTGCTTCGTCCGCACGGCGCGGTTGATCGCCATAAAGGGTTCTATCATGACTCCACTACTCCGATTTTTGCGGGACGACTCCGCGGCGACGGCGGTCGAGTATGCCGTGATGTTGGCGCTGATTATCGGCGTCGCCATTGGGGCGATCAGCTTCTTCGGCACCGAAGCCGGCGGCAGCTGGCAGGACACGTCGGACAAGCTCGACACGTTCATGACGGCGGGCAGTTAGCGATGTTTAACAAATCGTGATTGTCTAGCCGTGATTGCTGCGTGAGCTACGCTTGCCTACTTGGGAGCGCGGCCCGCAATGACCGACAACAACTCAACAGGACTGGTGCAACAGTTCGTCCAGCGCACCGGGCAGCTTTACTCGCTGCCGGCGGTGGCGATGGAAGTGTTGCGCCTGACCGGCGAGCCCAAACTCGACACGCGGGCGCTCAAGGACTGCCTGGAGCGCGACCCTGCACTGACGACCCGCATCCTCAAGGTCGTCAACAGTTCGCTGTTTGGCCTCACTCGCCCCGCCACCGACCTCGGGCAAGCGCTCGCGCTGCTCGGCACGCGCCCCCTGCGGATGCTCGTTTTGGGCTTCAGCCTCCCCAAGGAACTTTTCGCCGGTCTGGCCGCCGATGTTCTCTCCCGCTATTGGCGGAGAACCCTGATTAAAGCCGTGGCCGCCCGCGACCTGGCAGAGAAGCTCTTTTCCGCTCCTTCCGACGAAGCCTTTACGGCCGGACTCGTGCAGGACATCGGTCTCTTGGCTCTCGTGCAGCAACTCGGCGAACCCTATCTGCGGCTGGTCGATCATTGCCAGACGCACGGCGGCGACCTCCTGGAGCGGGAGCTGGAAACGCTCGGCTTCGATCACGCCGTCCTGAGCGCGCGGCTGCTGGGACGTTGGGGCCTGCCGCCGACGCTCTGCTCCGCGATTGCCGTCCCGCACGACCTGCGCCGGATCAGCCAGCTCGACGAGGGCCAGCGGCAACTTCCGCAAATCCTGCACCTGGCCGATTTGCTCGCCCGCCTGATCGAACAGCCGTTCGGATCGGCCTTGCACGAACTGCTCTCGGCAGGCAACGAATACTGCGGACTGTCGTTCGAGCGGCTCAAGCCGCTTGTGGGAACGCTGCAAAACAAAGTAGCGGACCTGGCAGAAGTTCTGTCGCTCGAACTTCCCGCCGGCGAGCGGTACGTCGATCTGCTTGTGGCGGCACAAGGGCGGTTGTCAGAGCTGACGGTCGAAGCGGCGGCCCAGATGAACGAGAGCTCGCCGGAAGAGAATCTGCTCGATCTGGCCGGCCAGCTACGCCGCGAGGTACAGTCGCTCTGCCGTGATCCCAGGCCCCCGGTCAAGGCAGAGCCGCCGGCATCGCTGAACCAGCGCGTTACCGAAGAATCTTTCGTAAGCACCGAGCGGCGGACGACCGTCCGTGGCGCGCACGTGCTCATGCCTACTGCGACTGAGCCCGGACTGGGGGTCCGCGTCGCCTCCGCGATCAATCGTTGCCGGCTGGCTCGCGGTCCGCTCAGCCTGGCTCTCTTCGAGATCGACCAATTTTCGGATCTCCTATTGCACCTGGGCCCCACCGGGGCCAATGACCTCGTCCATTGGCTGCGGCGCGATCTGGGAGCGTGGGCAGGTCAACGATCGCCGGCCTTGCTCGCGGGAGAGGCGAAGTTCGCAATAGTGATGGAGAATACGCCGCGGAGCGACGCGAACCAAACCGTCCGCCAGGTGCAGAAAAACATCAAGAGCTGGCGGATGCCCGGCTCGACTTCTCCGGACCTGGAAATCTCACTGTCGATCGGCGTGGCGACGCTCGCCTTGCCGCCGAAGAATTTCCCGCCAGAACAGCTCATCGAAGCGGCCGAGCGATGCTTGTCGGGAGCGAAGCTCTCCGGCGGCGGAACGACGAAGAGCATCGAGTTCTAAAGCAGTCGCCTAGCTTCCCTTCCTGGCACCGGCGGGCGTGGCCGCACTAGCCGAGCGCGGCGCCGTGCGAGCTTTCGTCAATTCGGCAGACAACACATTGACCATGTCGTCGGACAAGGACTTGGTCGTTAGCAGCTGTCGGGCGTCGCCAAAGAGCTTGTCGATTCGCTGCTGCGTCAAGCGGTCGCCGGCTTTCACTTGCTGCTGCTGCTCGTCGAGAATCCGCCCCAATGACGTGCGGGTGTCGAGTTTGCGGAATTCGTCGAGCAATTGCTGAGCCTCGTCGAACTTTTGCTCTTTCACGCGCGTACGGAAGCGGGCCGCGACGATCTCCCGGCGAGCGGCCAGGTCGAGCGCCATGCTCTCCAGCGCGGCCACCGCCCCTTCGGCTTGCAGGCGGCCATCATCATCGATCATGGGGGCTTCAAGCACTTCCTGCTGTCCAGGGACCAGCGGGAGGCGGGCCAAAAGCTGCGAGCCGTTCCGCACCACCAGCACCTGCAGCGAGCTGTCGCGTCGCGGGAGGGCGATTTGTCCCTGCCAATCGGTAACGCCCAAGAGAGGCGATTCACTCCCATCGGCCTTCTTCTGAAAAATCTCGTAGCCCGACAGGGGCCTTGACTCAGTGCCGCGCGATTTCAAGGCAAGCGTTGTCGTGGAAAATTGCGGTCGCACAAGCAACGCCAATCGCTCCATGCGGGCGCCGCCACGAGCAGGAATCGACGAACGAAAGCCCGAGTGGAGCCGGCAATGGAGCAGGGCATCGTCGCGGTCTTCAATGGCGAGCAGCGTCCACGGCAATGGCTGGATGCCCCCCTTGGCTGCCGGCTGGCCGGTGCGATCGTTGCGTCGCGTGATCGGCCGCATTACCATCCCTTGCTCGGCGAGCGCCGGTGAAGCGGGATCGATAATGAGCCCCCCGGCCCGGAGGCGGGCTTTGATCTGGGCTCCATCGACCGCTTCGATGCGGGCTAGCGGCGTGAAGACGGCTGCGACGGCATCCCAGGCAGCGAGTGCAAGTCCGTCGCTGCCGGAGGCGGTGCGCGTGACGACCTCGCTCCACTGCCGCGAGCGTATATCGAGCTCACGGGCCGCAACTTGCCAACCTTCGTCGCCCCAAACGGGCCGGAGCAGAATTAGTTTGTCGCCGGCGAGGATGTCGGGCGCGGCGGCTTTGAGCTGATCGAAGGGGACTTCCAACTGGTCGATCACACCAGGCGAGATCGCCGCAGGAGCCGCCTCAACTTGCGCGGACCAGATCGCACCAAAAACCATCTCCGCTCGCCGTGTCAGGTCCAGAGCGAGGCTCGCACGGCGCGCCGATGGAAACTGAGCCTGCGACGGCGCGGCGATCCAGATCCGCACCTGATACGGCGAGTATTCCCACGCGGCTTGCGCCTGCACAAGTGTCGGCAGAAGCGCAACGGCAAGCCATGCCGACGCGCCCCGCAGGGCGCTAGCGATCGAGCGAATGCTAGGGCGCCTCATGGGCCGCTCCTCCGCTCGGTGGCGACGGCGGCTTCATTGCGATTCCCCATCGGCGCGGCGGCAAGCGTCGCGCCGACTTGCCACTGCGCAACATTCTGATAGAGAGTCACCCGTGGCGCATCCAGTCCTTGGAGTGACTTCCGATAGGCGTACTGATCGAACGTTTGATAGAGCGGAATGACGGACACATCCTCGTGCAGCAGCCGGTGCAAATGCCGGAAGCGTTCGCGGGCTTCTTGCCAGTTCGTCGCCCGTTCGATCTGCCGCAACGTCAGCTGGACGAACGAGTTGCCGACTGGCGAGACCCCTTCTGGCCCAAGCAGACGCCCCGCATCGACCACCGGCTCCCAAGCGGTGGCCTGCATGTACACGAGATCGCACGCCCCTTTGTCGTTGAACTCGCCGGGTGGAAATTCAGCGAGCTTTGACTTCACACCGATCAGTTCCCACTGCTTGGCAATCGCCCGGCAGGCGATGCGCGACGTTTCGTCGGCCGGGTGACCGAGGAGGAGCGGCGTCAGTTCCGGCGGCTTCTGCAACAGCTTCTCGTAGGCGGTCTTCAGCTCGCGCTCGGCAACGAGGCGGAGCGTCAGGGCCAGCCGCGGGTCGTAGGGACGTGGGGTGATTTGCTCGTCGTAGGCATACGCTTGCGATTCGTCCGTCCCTGCGGATGCCGGGAACGGCGCGCTGACGACGCGAAATCCGGGGAGCTTCTGACCGCGAAGGATTCCCTGGTTCAGCAAAAGTTCGCGATTGAGCCCATACACGAGCGAACGCCGAAACGTCCGGTTCGCCAAAAACGGATGCCGCTCGCGGACGATCAGCACATGCGACGTCGGCATCGCGAGCGAGCCGAGTGCGATTTCGGGGTCGCTCTTGAGCGACGGCAAGTCTCCGGGATAGACGCGGCCGAGCACGTCGATCTCACCCCGTTTGAGGGCGAGAATGGCCCGCGTCGGATCGGAAAAGTGACGCTCCGTGATCTCGGCAAGTTGTACTCGCTCGACGCCTGGGCGGTCATTGACCGCCAGTCGCAGCGTCCCTTCGTCCTTGGCAAAAACGTAGAACGGTCCGCTGCCGCGCACACCGGGCTGGCCCACGCTCGGCGTTGGATCATAGCTTTGCTGCAACAGAGCCTTGGCCAGCACGTGGGGCGATTTCAGCTGCGCTTGCACGCGACTGACGCCGTTGACCCGGACGGTGGCCAGCGTGCGAGCCCAGGCAGGATCGAAACCATCATGGCCCGGCCGCGCCCAACCGAGCAGCAAGTTTGAGAGCTGATGCCCTGTTAGTTCCGATTCGGGCTTCAGACTGAACAGCAATTCAAGGCCATCCACGCTCTGCTCAACGGTTGCAACCGGGGAGACATAGTTGCCACCCTCCGGGCCGGGCCCAACAAACTCCAAGAGTCCTCGTTCGAGCAATCGGCCGACGCGCCGAGCGGCCGGGGCGATGAGGCTGCGGCTATCGGGCGCAAATGCCGGGTGATCAACCCCAACAACGACACGGGGGAAGCGGCGGGCGATGTCGGCCGCGAGTTCTTGCCCCCCTTCCACTTCCGGCCAGATCGAACGCATTGCGGCTGTTGCGTCGTAAGCTTCAACGAATCGGCCCGCTTCCAGGTGCGCACGGGCCAAATCGCGCTGGGTGGCGGCTCGACCGCTCAGTTCGTCCCGCCAACGGACCGCGAACGGCTCGCCTGCCGCCTGATACTTTGTCGCCAGGCGGCCGAGCAACGTGCGGGCCGAGCGGTAGTCCTGCTTTTCGACGTACTGACCGATCAACTTGTCGGCAATGTTGCCGAGCACGGCCAGCATCGTCGGCGAGGTCTCGCTCGCCTTGTAATCGCGATTCTGGGAGAGCAACTCCTCGGCCAAAGCGAGCGCTTCATCGTACTTTTGTGCCCGAAACGCGGCTGCCGACGACAGGTACAAGTAGGACTGCTGCGAAGAGGCAAGTCCTGGCACCTTCGAGTAGTACTCCATCAGGAACGTGAAGTACTCATACGCCTCGTCGAACTTGCTGTCGGCGGCGAGTTGGTTCGCCTCGGCGAGCACCATCTCGTCGAAGAGCTCGAGCTTGGCAACGTTCTGCCAGAGGACTTCGTACTCCTGGTCGTCGGCAAGTAGGCGGACACGCAGCTTGTCGCTCAGCTTCGGTTTCTCGGGCAATCGGCGACCGGGGAGAGGAACCGGTTTCAGTAGCAGCACCTTGTTGTCGTTGGCCGCGTCCAGCGTCATCCGGTCGAACGGCTCGCGGTCGATGATGCGCCCTCCTGGAGCAGCCTGAGCGAAGGCATCTGTCGGCGCTGCCATGAACGCAATCGCCACAACCGCAATCGTGACGAGCGACAGCCAGGCTGCCGTGCGAAGGAACGACGAGAATCGATGCGGACGGTTCACGCGGGCATCTGACTACGGGAGTGGAGTGACCAAGAGTACGCCGTCGGCCGTGCTCGCAAGAACCTGGCGATCGAGCACGGCAGCACCGCGGCCGAGCGGCTCGGCCAGTTGCAAGGCGGCAAGTTCCTCGCCACTCTCGGCCGAAATGCGAGCGAGCGTACCGTCCTGATAAAGCAATAGCAGCTCGCCCGACCCGACGGCGACAGGCGGGCCCGCCAGCGGACCATGCGACAGCGGCTTTTGCCAAAGCAGCTTTTGACCGGCATCCATGCAAAAGATGCCGTCCGCTTCGCTCGCCACATAAACACGTCCAGCAACCGCTTCGGGACCAAACTGCGCTCGTCCGGAAAGGGGCCATTTGGCCGACTGGGTAAGCGACTGCGGATCGATGGCGATCACCACATCCCCCGTCGGCCCTTTCACCAGGCCATACACCGTGTCGCCGGCAGTAGCGAGGTTGCTGGCCAGCGGCTGATCGAACGGCTGCTCCTTTGCGGCGGCCAAATTCGCCCGCGGTTGCTCCTTCAAGACGACGCGGTACAGCATCTGCTTGCCATCGCCGATGACAAAGCCACTGCCGTCGGCCAGCACAGCGGGACGCGTCCACGCGGGGGACTCGCTCGGGCTGAGTGCGGGAATAAACGGCAAGGCCACCGGTTTGCCCGTCGCGAGCGAGAGCAATTCCACGCGGCCGCTCTTGTGCGGCGCCACCGCGCTCGTCCCCCAGAACTCTGCGGCAGCGACGGTTTGATCGTCGATCTCCGCGGAAATGAGCGGAATCGGCGGCGATCCGGCAGCTACGTCGAAAGCAAACGCACGCCGACCCGGCGGCGCCTGCGTCCAAACCGCCTGGCTGCCATCACTTGAGACGGCAATCTCTGGGAAAATCGTGCCGGACGACTCCTGCGCGAGTGGAAAGGCGGGAGCATCGACGACGCCTCCAGACAGATTCGCGCTCCCCAAGGAGAACACGCGACCTTGGCGAGTTACTACATCGACAGCGTTGCGACCGGGTGCTGAAAGCAGGCCCGCCAGCGGAATGGCGACTTGCGAGGTCCAGGTCGGCTGCCCGCCATCGGCGACGCAGCCCTCGACGATCGCAGCCGGGGAGCCAGGACGGCGGCGAGCATGAACCAGTGTGCCTCCCAGCGGCAGCAGTGAGCCGACGAAGGCGTCGTCCTGGTGCCGCGACCATCTGCGAGCGAGATTCTGCACCGACGATTGAATCTCGTACAGGCTGCATCGCTTGCTTGCCACCCACAGCCGATTCCCTTCGATCGCCGTGGCGAACCGTGTCGGCTCGCGCTCGGTTGCTTCCAGCCCCGCGATGATCCGCACGGGCTGCTGACGATTGGCCGGGTCGATCTCGTACACAGCGATCTGGCCCAAATCGGTAACCGCGGCAACCCGCTTACCCGAAACCATCAGCGGAGCGGTCACGCGACCCTTCAGGCGAAACGGTTGCCCCATCGTGCCCAGTCGCTTGTTCTCGCCGGCCGGAGTCAACACGTGGATGAGCGTGTGGTCGTCGGCCGGACTTTCAGGGACGAGCAGGTAGTCGAGCACGGACACCGGCGGCACGAGGAGCGAGCCTCGTGCGTGGCCCAAGTAGTATGTCTCAATGCATTCGAGCGTTTGTCCAGACAGGACGAAGAGCGTCGAATGCTCGCCCGGCTGAATCAGCCGCGTTTGGCGCGAGTCGAAAGCTGCCGGAACCGTCGCCCCTTGCGGCAGCGTGGCAGTCGCGCGAATGGCGCCGCTCTCGGGATCGACTTGCAGGACTTTGCCGCCGCTGGTGCTCACAAAAATGTGTTCGCCACCCAGCACCGGCGCCAGCGTTGATTCGCCAACGGCCTGTCGCCAGGCGAGCTTGCCCGTGGCAGCGGCAATTCGCACCAGTTCTTGCCGACGGCCATCAGTCACCAGCACGTCGGCCAGTTCATCGCGGGCCAAACGCTGCGGGGGAACCTGCGACTCAAAGCCGACAAATCGTCGCCACAACACGCGACCGCTGGCGGCATCGAAGCCATAGACGGCGCTCTCGATCTGCATCGGGGCGATCGACGCGGCCGTCTCGGCAGCCTGCGGTCCCTCGCGCGCGGCCAAGACAATTCGCACCGCTGCCGATTCGGGATCGTCGGTCTCGGCGGGGACTTCGTCTCCCGTGACCTTCACGAGATCCCGCTCCTTGTCACCCACTTTGCGGATCGCGGCAACGAGATCCGTGTTGCCTTCGAGAATCGGGTACAGCTTGAGCAAGTCGCCTCGGACTTTGTAAGCCCCCGCAGCGTCTCCCTGCTGCTCGGAGGCGGCGATTTTGCCGAGGGCCGCGGCCAAATCCTTGTCCTGTTCGATGCTCCGCTCGGCGAGCTTCAGCTTGTCGAGAATCGCCGCGATCCGCCCTTCGCGGTCCTTGCGGAGCGATGCCGGCAGGTACGACGGCGTATTGACCAGGTCCATCGCCTCCTTGGTCAGCGCGACGAGTTCTTCTTTGGCCGCCCGATCCTTCGCCTCACCCGCCTGTGTCGCAAAGCCGTCGGCAATGTCAGGTAGCAGCGTGGAAAGTTCCAGCCGGGCCTTGGGGAACTCGTCGGTTTCCGCCTCAATTTGCGGCAGGATGGTCTTAGCCGCCGGCAGCCCCTGACGCGGATTCCGGCCGTCGTCCGACGCTTGCCGCAACTGCGCCATTCCCCGGCGGACGCGAACGTAGGAAACGTTGGGATCGTTGGCGTAACTCTGTAAAAACTTGTCGTAAATCGAGATCGCGCTGGTGTACGAGCCTGCTTTGTAGTCCTCTTCTCCTTTCGCCAGTAGCTCCGCCGCCGAGCCGCGAAAGAGCTGATACCAAAGCAGAAAGAACGCGACGAGAATCAACCCCAGCACGCCCCCGCCAATGAGCAACAGGGGCGAGTCCCAAACGTTCTTCGGTACTTTCCGCTGCGGCGCCACTGGGGCGCCCGCGAGGGCGCTGCTGGCGAGTGGGTCGGGCTGACCTGTCAGGGGATCGACCAGCAAATCATCCAGCGGCTGCAGCCCCTCCGCCGGAGCCGCTGCCGCTCCGGGAGTTGCGGGAGGAAGCGGCGTCAGAGCGGGCGTCACCGGTGCTATCGGCGTGAGCACGGGAGCCAGCGATGGCGGTGCAGGGGGTGATGATGGCGCAGGAGGTGCCGGCGGGAGCGGCGTCAACATCGGCGCTGGCTTCGCGGGCGCGATCGGCGTGAGCGGAATTAGCTCAATCGTTTCCGCCGCCGGCGCGCCTGACGGTGCAGCAGGAGTGGGTGCGGGACCCGGTTCGGGCTTCCACTTCGGTTTGGGCTTGGTCGGCGCTGCGGGCTTCGCCGGCGCGGCCGGGGGCACCGCTTCCAATTCAACGAGATCGTCGGGAGGGGGCGGAGGAGTGGGACGAGCGGGGGGTTTGGTTCGCGGCGATTCCTGCTTAGGAGCCACCGGTCTCGGCGGGGGATTTGCCGGAGGCTTGGGTGCAGCCGCAGGCAGCTTCGGTGCGGCCGCTGGTCGTGGCGCAGGACGATCCACGACCTCCAACATGACGACGTCATCCTCTGGGGTTGAGGTGGCTGGCGCTGCGAATCGTCGGTCCCCCGGTTCCTCGTCCGCGAGCGAAAGCTCATCCGGTACTGAAGGACCGGTGCGCGTTTTCTTCGGTTCGGCTTCCGGCGGAGGCTCGCCCAAGGCCGATGCGACCAGTTTGCGGGCCTGAAACGGGGTCAGATGCTCGTTATCGACGAGCACTTTGGCAATCGCTTCCGGCGTGACGATAAACTTCGATTCGGCAACCTGTTTGCGCAGCTCGGCGATCACCTTGGGCTCGAGCAGCCCTTGCTTTTCCGCCTGATCCAAAACCTTGGTTGCCGACATGCTGCCTCGCTCCCCGCCTAGCACGTTCTTACTTTCCGTCGATTCGCCGCCTAGCCGTCATCTTCTTCCACCGTCAGAAGCTGCACCTCTTCCATCCCAACGTCGTTCCCGGCGTCGATCGCGGTCACCACGCGCTCGTGCAGCGCCTCGCCATTGGCGATCACCAAAAGTTTGGACGGAACGTTCCCCTGTGCGTCCCCTTGCCGGGCCAGCCTCAATCTTACCAACAGTTCCTGCTCGCTGGGGGCCTCGATTTCATCGGGCCAGGCCGCTGTGCTGACGTGATACGTATTGACCGCATCAATGCGCACAACCACGAACTCCGGGTTGTTCTGAAAGTCCTCAACCGACTGGGCCTGGCTGCTGGCCTCGTCTTGCTGCGGCTTGGGAACGTTAAGCGACTTCTGCATCGTGAACGATGCCGTCAACATGAAGAAGATCAGCAATTGGAACACGACATCGACCATCGGAGTCATATCCATTTCAGCCTCTTCCGCCTTACGCTTCTCGCGAAAGATGATCGGTTTGCGGCGGCTAGGTTGCGGCTGTTTCGATCCGCCGCCAGCGCTTGGTTCGATGACCGGTGGAGCAATCGGCACAAGCTCGATCAGCACGGGCTCGCCGGCCCAGCGATCGGATTCCGACCGCCGAGCCGGAGAGGAAGGCTCACCCGTTTCGTGGCGGAAGCCATCCGCGTCCGCCCCGCTTGATTCAGCGAAGTCACTCGGTACGGACGGCGTAACGGCCACCGCCTCGATGAGTTGCTGGCAAGCGGGGCAGCGAATCCGATGCCCGAACGCCTTCTCGTAGATCGAGACGACGGTCTGGCAATGCGGGCACTGGCAGCGGACGGACATCGCCCTTCACTCCGTTTCCAGGACGGCGACGAAAAGCTGATCGACCTCGGCCCGGCCCGCAGCCCGCTGGATGCGAGCTACGTCGCGATGCTTCAGTCCCCGCGCTGCTTTGATAATGACCTGTCGCTTGGGCGGAGACGATTGCATCGCCTGCTGCTCGACATATTGGGCCACGAGATCCTCTTGTTCGGCAGGATTTGCCCCGGCGATTTCATCGACCGCATTGGTCGAGTTACCGCGATAAACGAGTACGGCATCCCCCTCCTTGGCCAACGTGAGGATGACGGACGACTGCTCGACGACGATGCTCCCGTGCTTGGCCTTGGGCAATTCGATCGGCAGGTCCGCCTTCATCTTGGAAGTGACCAGAAAGAAGATCAGCAAGAGGAACGTGCAGTCGATCATCGGCGTGATATCCATCTCCGCCTCTTCGCCCGCGCGCTTCCGTTTGAAGATCGATTTGGCTGCTAGTCGAGGCATGGCTATTTGCTCCGCATGCTCTGACGCTGCACGGCCGACAGGATTTCGAGCAGTCGCACGAGCCCAGCGCTCACCTGATCCTCCAGCTTGCGAATGCGAATGTTGATGCTCGCCACACAGGCCGTTGCGGGAATCGCAATGGCCAGACCGATCGCCGTAGTAATGAGGGCGAACGCGATGTCGTTGGACAACTCCGTCGGCTTCACCGACTCCGCCGCGGCGATTTTACCGAAGGCCGCCATCATGCCCAGAACCGTTCCGAGGAGTCCCAGCATCGGCGCCGTCTTGATGACGTTATTCGTCCAATTGACGCGATGCTCCAGGTCCGAGACGACATCGCGCTGAAAGCGATCGACGAGCAGTTCCTGAATCTCTTCAATGGGCAAATGGCGATTGGCAATCCCCAGAGCGGCCAGTTGCGGCACCGCCCTGCGATCCCCTTCGCACTCGATCTGTACGGTGTCGAAGTCCCCCTTCTGCGCTGCGGCTTCAATTCGGTCCAGAAACTCGTTTTGCTGTCGCTCACTGCGAAAACGTGCCTGAGCAATGCGCATGAACAACACAATCACGCAGTACGCTCCCCACAGCGCGTCGATCGCCAGGAAACCGTACACCGTATTGCTGATGAAATTCCAATAATCGGCGGACAGACCCATGGCGGCGGCTACTCGATCTGAAGGAGAGGTCGCAGTGAGGTACCGAGACAATCGACTCGATGCAATCCTGATTCTACTTGGAGCCAAGGCCGAGGAAAGCAGACCTCGCGACCTTCTGCTGGAGTTGGCAATTCGTCCGCAGGCCAACCGAATGACCCCGAAGCGTCACTTCGTTCGCGAAGCAAACTCGCCTGGCGCTAGCCACCGACGTACTGCTGGTCGATTACGAAAAACTCGAAACGCGGCCCAACGTTGCGGACGCCGAACACCGTCTTTCTTACGTCCTTGATCCGCTTGCCGTTCAAGCGGGCGTTTTCCAGCGTCAGCAGCTTGTTGTAGGTCTCTTGGCTGTAAAACTGAAAGACGACTTTGCCGCTCGTATTAACACCCGCTTTGGTGGCCAGGGCCCGATCGGCCGCTTTGAGCTCGCCGGAGCGGTGCAGGAATCGCAGCCGTTTCTCATCCTTGGGTGAACCCGCCCGGACTTTTGGTTTGGCAGCCGCCAGGTTCGAGATGTATTGCACGTTCGGGTCACCGCCGCCAGCGACACCAAGTTCGACCTGAAAAAAATCGAGCCGGCGGGCGTATTCGTCGAGCGTCTTGGCGGCCATTTGGATCTCCCAGCGTTCCCAGGCAGGGACGCCGTCGGAAGTGCCGGGCCCACCGGGACCGGGTCCGCGGCCGTCCCCCTGCCCGCTCCCCTCCCCTTTCCCAAACGACGACGAACCATCGACCGCTTCGAGCTGTTGCGACTCGGCCGTTACCACCGAAGAAATGGCATTGAGCGACTCGGTGACCGACGGCTCTTCGATCTGCTGGACCTCTTCCGGGCTTGGCTCCTGAAGTTCCTGTTCTGCCCCGGCCAGGTTCTCGCCGCTGCCCCCCCCTCCCACATCCTCGAGCATTTGGACTTCGACCGCAGGCTGTACCAAGAACATCCGCGAAGACAGCCAGATGACGAACATCATCAGGGTGATGAAGCCCAAGATGAAGACGACGGCAATCAACATGCCGGCAACCTGGTCGTAGCGCGAAACCGACATTTCCGTCGGAGCGAGTCGCGCACGGCCGGGAGGCGAATTGGAGGAAATGGTTGCCATGATTCGCTGGGCGATTAGTCAATCAGTTCCGCATCGGGCCGAATCGAGAGGAACCACTCTTTCCACGCCTGTTGAGCTTCCTTGGCATGATGAGCCATCGGCTCCTCGGGTAAACCGACGCCGGCAAACTTGCGGCTGATGAAACGCAAGCCTTGATCGGCTTGCCTGACGATGCGGAGGTCAGGGTCCGTGAGTGCGTAGAGCAGGATGGGGACGTTATCGAGGTCGCGTGACTTCCCCAAGGTCTTCACGGCGATTAAACGGGACTCGAACGATCCCGCGGAAACCAGCGAACGCAGACGCGTGATTTGCCCCGATCGCTTGGTTACGTCGCTATCAAGCGATATCGCACCGCCGGCAGCCAAGGCTCCCAATTGCGGATTCTCAGGATCCTCAATAATCGCGAGCAATTCATCCACGGACCCTGCCAGCTTCGACTCGACGACCTTGCCATCCTTCTCCTGCAAATCGGCAGTTTCTGGGGGCAGGCCCATGCCACCGAGCAGCGAGCCTTCTCCCAAGTCTTTGATTTTCTGGATCGACTTCTTGGAACTGCGACTGAGGCAGAGGATTGCAAACGTCGTTGCGACGAGATCCACATCTTGTCCCGTCCATCCACCATCCGGGCGCTGTGTTGACTGCAGGTGTTCAAAGACCTTCTGATACCACTCGGGCTCACGTTCGAAGCGCCCTTCGGCCAATTCCCGATAGCTAACGTATCTCTCGTAAGCGTAGAGGTAGTAGTGGTTGTAGTTCTCCGTTTTAACGGTGAAGTGATTGTCAAACCAGGCATTTCCCTCGGCCGTGTAGCGCCGCCAAAGCCCTTCATCAATTGCCTTCGTTTTGCCGCGTCGCTTTTCGGCATCCGCCTTGGCCTCGATGACGCGCAACGCTCCGGGCACCCCCGATTCTTCCTTTTTTTGTGCTTGCCGGTTGTGAAGTCCGAGCATGTCGCCACAAATGTAGAGCGAACCGAGACCGGCCGCGGCAAGCGAAGGCCTTACATCGGACTGATTCACGCGGGTGTAAGTACCCGGATCGTTGGCCTGATAGCCCCAGGCGCCGGACGGATCCTGCGTCCGCATGAGATAGGCACAAAGTCGCTCGATGACCGCCGGATCGACTTGAAATCCATGAGCTCGCGCAGTCCAAATTCCGAGCGTCGCGTACTGCACTTGGGAGGTGTCGCCCATTTTGGCGTTCATATAACCCCAACCACCCCCTGCTTGTTGTTTCTTGAGTAAGGCTGTGAGGTACGTTTGAATCAGGGCTTCATGCGCTGCCGCGTCGAGCTCGCACAGAAAAATAATCGCCAAGCCGTGACTGTAGTTATCGATGTGGCCCGCCGATTTGGCTTGGCCGACGCACATGTTCACTGCGGCTCGGACGCCGGGATGATTGGGATCCCGGCCATTCTTCAACATGCAAAGCCCGATGAGGCACTGTCCGCCTAATCGAGTTTCCGCCTGCGAACTTTCGAGAAACGCGAGGCCGCGGTTGATGACAGCCACCACCTCAGGACTGTCGGGGGTCACCGCCCGGCCGACGCATGCGGGGACTGCGACCAGGGCACATGTCAGGACGACGGTAAAACGAGGAAAAGTCATACTTCCGTGCCAAGCATGGCTGAATCTGCGGAAACGGCGCTACGGTTGATGCTAGCCGGGACGACCAAAGTAAGTCAACAAACCGGCAAGTTATGGATTTTACACTCCCTCGCTTTGCCTTTGCCATCGTAGATCGTCATATTAGAGGTTACGTGAACTTCCGCGGGCCCAGCGGGGACTAAGGGCGGGGAAACTCCTCGGCTCAGCCGCTGGCCCGAATTGCGAGGACCGATCATGTCGCGATCTGCTGTCTGGGTGTGGATTCTCTGTTTTGTGGCACTCCCCCTGTTGGCGTGGGGGCAAGGAACAACGCCTCCTGCTTCTCCGGCGACGCCCCCCGCGGCGAGTGCTCCGGCGGCAGGCACGCCCGCTGCGGGAACGTCGTCGCTGGGCGTTCGTCAGCACCGGGTCGAGCGGATGATGGAGGAGCTTGAACGCAAGTTCCGCAGCCTCCGCCAGTCGCTGGAACAGACCGAACCCGATCGGGCGAAACGGCTGGAAGAGACCTACAACAAGGCCAAGGAACTGCTCCTGCAACAGCGGATGGGGGACATCACCAAGCTGCTCGACCAGGCCAAGCTCGACACGGCAACCGACGGGCAGCGGGCCGTTCTAAACGACATCCGCACGCTCCTTGAAATCCTGCTCGACGAAAAGAGCGACAAGGACAAGGCCCGCGAGGAATTCGAGCGGCTCAGCGAGTGGAAGAAGCAGATCGAAAATATCCTTGGCCAGGAGAAAGGGGAGAAGCGCGAGAGCGACAAGATCGCTAACAAGGAAAAGACGCAGGCCGACCTGCAGGCGAAGATCAAGGCGCTCGAAAACGCCATTGCCGCCCAGAAGGACGTGATCCAAGCAACGGAAAACGCCCGCACCGAGGGCATTCAAGGTTTAGGCAAGATCGCCGGCCAACAGGGGGACGCCCGGAAGAAGGCCGAAGACGTCGCCAATCAAATCGCGAAGGAAGCGGGCGACGAGAAGGGTCCGTTTGAGGAACCCAAGCCGGGCGAGGGTGCAGCGCCAGCGGAAGGCAGCAAACCCGGAGAAGGGAAGCCAAGCGAAGGTAAGCCGGGAGAAGGAAAACCTAGTGAGAGCAAACCCGGTGAAGGCAAACCAGGCGAGGGAAGTGAGGGTTCGGAGGGCTCGCCCAGCGAGGGTTCGCAGCCCAAGCCGAACAATCGCCCACTGGAACCCGGCGAGAAGCCGTTGCGGCAGGCGGTTGAGAATCAGAAGGCGGCGGAAAAGAGCTTGCAGGAAGGGAAGGGAAAGGCCGCCCAGGACGACGAGAAAACCGCTTTGCAAAACCTTGAAAAGGCCCTCGGCGAACTAAAGAAGGAACAGTCGCGAATCGCGTCGCTCCCGCCCGAGGCCTTCGAGAAGATGGCCAAGAAGCAGGATGACATTGGCAATCAAACGGCCAAGCTCGAAGAGAAAATGCAGGAAGCCAGCAGCAAATCGGGCGGAAGTCCCATGCCTGGCCAAGAAGGTGGTCAAGGGGGCGGCAAGCCTCAACCGGGTCAAGCTAAAGTGGCGCAGGCGCAGAAATCCATGAAGCAGGCGTCGGGCGACTTGCGGAAACAGGATCCCAATGACGCCAGCCGTCAGCAGGGAAAGGCGATCAAGGAACTTGAAGAAGCCTTGCAAGAGATTGAGGAACGCCTCGCGCAGTTGCGCGAAGAGACGCAGCTCGAAAAGCTGGCTCGCCTTGAAGGGCGGTTCCGCGAGATGCTCGCCCGCCAGCAGAAGGCAACGCTCGATACGGCCGTCTTTGAGAAGAAGCGTCAGGCCGACGGAGAACTGAAGCGGACCGATCGGCTGGCTCTGGGTGCAGTCGCTAAGGAAGAAGGGGGGCTGGCCGAAGCGGCTCAGCAGGCCTTGGAGATCATCATCGACGACGGAACGAGCGTCGTCTTCCCGGACGTAGTGGAACAGGTTCGCGACGACCTCTTGGCGGTGAAGCAACTGCTCGACGCGGCTAAGACGGATGCGTACACGAACACGCTGCAGAAAGAAATCGAAACGACGCTCGAAGAGCTGATCGAGGCTCTACAGCAGGCCCAGCAGCAGAAGGAAGGTTCGGGGGGTGGTGGAGGTGGCGGAGGTGGTGAGCCACCGCTCTTGCCAAACTCCGCTGAGCTAAAGTTGCTCCGGGCGGCTCAGATGCGGATCAATCGCCGGACGGCAGCCATCGAAACGGCCCGTCCCAAAGAAGCCCCGCTTCCCGAGAATCTGAAGACGGACGCGGAAACGATCGCCCGCCGCCAGGCCGAGATTGCGGAAATGACGATCAAGATTCTGGAGCGAGGGCAGTAGGTGGTTTTCGCAGTTCCTGTGTAACAATTCCGTTTGCAACCGGTTTCCGAAACCGATACCCTTTACGAAGGTTCAAAGAGCAGTCTTCCCCACGCGAAGTGGGATTTTCCTGCGAGAGGTGCCTATGTTGACGCGACGCACGGCCTGGGCAGTGGTGTTGTTCGGTTCGGTGGTGTGTGGCTCGGCTTACGGAGCCGATACCGCTGCTAGCATCGACCAGGTACTCGATCAGTTCGTCGCGTCGGTGCAGGGGGACGAGTCGGTCCCCGCCGACAAGCGGAAGGCTGCGGCGGAGATCGTGACCGCCCTGCGGATCGACATGGAAGGAAAGTCGGTGGCGATCACCGAAGTGCTCCGCGTGCTGTATCCCGAATACAAGGACGCTCTGACGGCGCTTGGCGAGGAGAACCTCGGCGCAGCAATCACGGGCCTCTCGGCACTTCGAGACGGGAAGAATCCTTACGTCGCGGCCGATGCTTCGTACTTCCTCGCACGGGCGTATCTGCTCGACGAGCGATTTGAGGATTCGCTGCCGCTCCTCGACGACCTGCAAGGGAAATGGGCTGGTCAGAACACGCATGGCGGTGAAGTGCTGTTTCTCCGCGGCGTGGCCGAAGTCGCCCTGCTGAGGCACAAGGAAGCGACCGACACGTTGACGAAGTTCCTTGCCATGTATCCCGAAGCTCCCGAGCGGATGCGGATTGGGGCGTTCCGCCAACTGGAGCAGCTCAAGCTGTTTGCCGAGGGGACGCTCTCCGACGTGTCGCTTCGGATGGAATTCAGCCGTCGAAAACTCTCGCTCGAAGACACCGGCAACGACACTCGCCAGCAGCAGGACAAGATTATCGAAATCCTCGCCAAGCTGATCAAAGAAGCGGAAGAGCGCGAGTGCAACTGCAAAGGTGGCGGCTCCGGCAGCGGGCAGAAGAAGAGCCAAGGGAAGGGGAGTGAGGGAGAGAGCCAAGGCCAAGGTGAAGGTCAGGGCCAAGGGGGCACCTCCGGTGGCGGCAGCAAGGGGACCGATGGAGACACCGTGAAGCGTCTGCAGCGTGGCGGCCCGCAGAGTCCCTGGAGCCAACTCCGCGACAAGGAACGTGATCCGGTCTATAGCGCGATCAAAGAGAAGTTCCCCGCCCGTTACCAGCAGCTCATCGAGCAGTACTACAAGAGCTTCGATGACGATTCGGAAGGGTAAAGTTGACAGCCTGTTACACGGTGACAGGCTTTCCGCCAGCGCGGTGTGTATGATGAGGGGATGAACGCTTCTAGTGCCATGCGCATTCCGCGGCTCGTTTTGGTTTTGCTGACGGCGACGCTTGGTTTGCAAGTTGCTGTCGTGCAGTGTGCAGTCGCTCAGCAACCCGCGACGGGGATCAAGTTGACGCTGCTTGATGGCCAGTCCGTCGCCACGCCGTCGTTCTCGATTGCCGACGGCAAGCTCTCCGGCGAAGGATTGCCTGCGGACCTTTCGCTCGACGATTTGCGTCGGATCGATCTGCCCGGCCCAGCTCAAACGCCGGAGAAGCCGACGATTGCTGTCGAACTTCGCGGTGGCGGACTCGTGGGCGGCCGCTCGGTCGCAATTGGCGACGACAAATGCCAGATTGAGTGGTCACTGGGAGAAAAGTTGTCGCTGCCGATCGACGTGGTGCGCGCCGTCCGCTTCGAGCCGGCGACGGCCAATCCCGAATTCGACAAGGCACTCGCTGCTCCAGCCGCCGATGCCGACCGCATCTTTTTCAAGGTGGATGACAAGTACGACAGCATCGCGGGCCTGATCGTCTCGCTGACGCCCGAGCAACTGACGTTTCAGTTCGAGGGAGCCGAGCGAACGCTCCCGCGAGGCCAGCTTTACGGCATCGTCGTGGCGCAGGCGGCTGCCGAGGATGATCCGACACGCTGTCTCGTCGCTCTGCGCGACGGCTCGCGGCTGGCGGGGGATCTGACCAACTTGAGTGATGGCCAGGCGACGCTGGAGCTCCTCGGCGGCGGCAAGGTCGCCTTCCCGTGGTCGGCTGTCAGCCGCGTGGATGTCCGCTCCAGCCGCATCGCGTTCCTTTCGGACCTCAAGCCCGCGGCAGTGGACGAGGGGACGATCGTCACCAGCAGCCGGCCGTGGCAGCGGGACAAAAACGTCATGGGCAAGCCGCTGGTGCTCGGCACGAAGACGTTCGACAAAGGGATCGGTGTGCATGCCCGCTCGTCGCTCACGTTTGCAGCCGGCGGCAAGTACGACACGCTCGCCGCGGTGATCGGCATCGACGCGGGGACCGGCGGCAAGGGGGACTGCGTCTTCACGGTGCTGGGTGACGGTCAGCCGCTATTCACCAAGCGCGTGAAGGGGAACGAACCGCCGCAAGAAATTTCGGTCGAAATCGCCCGGGTGAGCGAAGTGACGCTGCTGGTTGAGCCCGGCGCGGATTTGGACCTGGCGGACCACGCGAACTGGTGCGAAGTGCGGCTGATCAAGGCGAAGTAGAGACGCGTTTTTTGAAGTCATTGGATTTAGCCACAAGAAGCACAAAAAGGCACAAAGATGATCGCCCGGACCTTGGCATACTTCTCGTGCCTTCTCGTGTTCTTTGTGGCCATTCTCGCGACGTTCTCCGTGCGTGCTGCCGAACCGACCATCTCGCCCGATGACTTTGCTTCCGTCCGCGCTGCGGAAGCCGCTCGCATTCAGGCGATCGACTCGGTCTATGGCGCGGTGGTCGCGGTTTACGGCAACGACCGGGGGGGTGGCGGCAGCGGCGTCTTGTACGATCCGGCCGGCTACGCGCTGACGAATCACCACGTCGTTGCGGCCGCGGGAGACAACGGCTGGGCGGGTTTGGCCGACGGCAAGCTCTATCGCTGGAAGCTGATCGGCACCGATCCGGGCGGCGACGTGGCAATTATCCAGCTCACGGGCAAAGACCAGTTTCCCGTGGCTCCGATCGGCGACAGCAATGCTACCCGCGTCGGCGACTGGGCGATGGCGATGGGAAACCCGTTCACGCTCGCCGAAGACCAGCGGCCCACGGTCACGCTCGGCATCGTCAGCGGCGTGCATCGCTACCAGGAAGGTTCCGGCATGAACCAACTGGTCTATGGCGATTGCATCCAGGTCGATAGCTCGATCAACCCAGGCAATTCCGGCGGGCCTCTGTTCAATCTCCGCGGACAAGTGATCGGCATCAACGGCCGCGGCAGCTTCGAGGAGCGGGGCCGCGTGAACGTCGGTCTGGGTTACGCGATCTCGTCAAACCAGGTGAAGCTGTTCATTCCGGAGTTGCTCGCCACCAAAGTCGCCCAGCACGGCACGCTCGACGCCGTCTTCGGCAACCGGCAGGCGGGTGTGATCTGCCACACGGTCAATCTCGATTCACCCATCGCGAAGGCAGGGTTGCAACTCGGCGACAAGCTGGTCGCGTTTGAGGGGACGCCCATCACCAGCACCAACCAGTTCACCAACCTCATCACGCTCTATCCCGCCGGCTGGCCCGTTGAAGTCACCTGGGAACGCGACGGCAAGCAGCAGACGGCCCACGTCCGGCTGACATCGTTGCCGTATGAACCGATCGTCAAGCCGATGGAGAAGCCGGCGGAAGAAAAGCCCGCTGAAAAGCCCGCGGAGAAACCGAGCGAAGAAAAACCAGCGGAAAACAAGCCGGCCAAGGAAAAGCCCGCAGAACCCAAGCCCACAGATAGCAAACCGGGCGATAAGCCAGCAGCGCCCCAGCCGATGCCCCCCATGCCGCAACCAATGCCCATGCCGCAGCGGCCCAAGCTGGTGCTCGGGGAGGCGGGGAAGATTCGCGACGTGGAGTTGAACCGGGCGATTGCCGGGCAAATTCTCACTCGCTGGCGCGAAGCTGCTGGGGCTGCCAAATCGCCGATCGCCGGTATCGCGATCCAGTCGGAGATCTTTCGCGGGGCCGATCTCGTTGGCAAGCAGACCCTGACGATTGCTGCTGGCAAACGCGTCAGCGCCACCTACGAGATTGACGGCAAGCGGACGACAGTCGTTTGCGACGGCGATAAATGCTGGCTGCAGTCGCCCAGCAAGGAAACGCAGGAAGTGACGCTGGGCAAGGCCCTCCGCGATCCGCACTTTGCCCAGGGAGCGACGTTGGCCGGCCTGCTCGCCGCCGATTCGCTCGGACAGTGGGGGCAATTGGCGCTCGACGGTTCCGACAAGGCCCAGCGACGACTGTGCTACCGGCTGTCGGCGACCGAGCCATCGAGCGAGCAATTGTTTGTCTGGCTCAGTGTGACCGGAACTGTCGGTCAGCCACACATCGAACTGCTCAAGTCGGGCGTGGGGATCGACAACGACGAACCGATCCCGAGCACGATTTACACCGAGTTCCGGCCGCTGGAGGGGCTCATGTTGCCCACTCGCCGCACGCTCGTTCGCGGATTGGCTGAGCAGTCGGACTTGTCGGTCGTGACAAGCCAGGCTCGCGTCCTGACGGAAGTGCCGAGCGATTTGTTTGCCAAGCCGGTTCCCTAAAGGTGGAGAACGCGATCATGCGTGCGAGTTGGTTGGCGGCAACTTGGCTAGTGGCACTGGCCCTGAGCCTGGCAATTGCATTGCCTGCCGGTCTGGCGGAAGAGCCGGGTTCCAGCGGCATCGACGGCGCGTTCGCCGATGCCGTCTCCGCCGCGCAGAAGCGGACCGTCAAAATTTACGGCGCGGGAATCGGTCGCAGCCCAGCTTATGGCACGGGACTGGCCGTATCGGCTGCGGGCGAGATTCTGACGGCTAACGGCGTCCACCTCGGCGGGCAAACGCTCCGCGTGACGCTGGCGGACGGCTCGACCCACGAAGCGACGGTCGTTCGCCGGAGCCAGGAATTGCAGTCGGCCCTGCTCAAGATCGAAGCGGCCACCCCCGACTATTTTGACCTGGCCGAAATGCCGCCGGCCGAGTCGGGAGACTGGGTTCTGGCGGTGAGCAACGCCTTCAAAGTGGCTTCCGGCGACGAGCCGCTCTCGGTCAACATCGGCGTGTATGGCCTGCGGATGAAGCTCGACGCCCGCCGCGGTTTGCAGGACTTTCCGTACTCGGGCGACGTGCTGCTCTACGACGCGATCACGAGTAATCCAGGTGCGGCCGGTGGCGCAGTGGTCACTTCCGAAGGGAAGCTGCTGGGAATGATTGGCCGCGTCATCGAAGCGAAAAGCACCAACACGCGGCTGAATTATGCCGTGCCCGTTGATCTCTTGGCGAAGTTCGTTCGCGGCGAAGAGACGCCGATGGTGGCCGTGGCGCCGACGGGCAACACGCCTGACCTGGGCATTCGGCTGTTCGCGCTGGGTGGCCGGAAGGCCCCGGCATTTGTCGATCGTATCATTCCCGGCAGCCCGGCAGCGACGGCCGGCCTCAAGTCGGATGACCTGGTGGTGACGATCGCTGGTCAAGTCGTGCGCGATGCGGGCGAGTTCCGCCGCATCGTCGCGGGCCTCGCGATCGGGCAGGAAGTCGTTGTCGAAGTAAAACGCAAGAACGAACTGCTCAGCGTGAAGCTCACTCCGGTGGCGGAAAAGTAGTCCCACACTCCGTGTGGGACATGCATCGCAGTCGAGTCCAATCCATGAAGACCACATCCATCCTGACGGCCGCACTGCTCGCGATCGCCAGCATTTCTTCCGCCCAAGACTCCGCCCCCAACCTCGCCCGCGGCACGCTCCTGGCCCCCAAGGCCTTCCGCGCCGCGGCCGCTAAGGTGCAACCGTCGCTTGTCCGGATCGAGGGATTCGGCGCCATTGCGGCAGGTGTGGACGGCGGCGGATATCAAGCGCCCGGCGAGGGGCCGACGACCGGCGTCGTGATCTCGTCCGACGGCTACATCGTCACCAGCACGTTCAATTTTCTCCGCAAGCCGCCGATCATTACGGTTGTCGATCAAACCGGCCGGCGGCACGTGGCGAAACTCCTTGGCCGTGACGAAACACGGCGGATTTGCCTGCTGAAGGTTGACGGGGTGAGTGATTGGACCGTGCCGGAGTTCGCTGACCGCGGCGAACTGAAGGTGGGCCAGTGGGTCGTTGCCACCGGCATCGGCTTTGGATCGAGCCAGCCGGCGCTGACGGCGGGAATCATCTCGGCGACCAGCCGCATTTCGGGAAGGGCCGTGCAAACCGACGCGAATCTGAGCCCCGCGAATTACGGCGGACCGCTCGTCGATCTGGAAGGGCGCGTCGTCGGCATTTGCGTGCCACTCAGCCCCAATGCTCGCAATGAAGCGGCCGGCGCGGAGTGGTACGACTCGGGAATCGGCTTTGCGGTGCCGCTGGCGGGGCTCGATTCGGTCGTAGCCGCAATGAAAGAAGGGAAGACGCTGCAACCGGGATTTTTGGGCGTGCAGGCTCAGCCTTCGGGCGATCCGCCGACCGGCGCCGTGGTGAAGCAGGTCGTCCCGGATTCGCCGGCGGCCAAAGCAGGCATTCAGGCCGAGGATCGGATCATCAGTGTCGGCGGCATCGAAGTGCAGGATGTGACGCACCTGCAGGCGGTCATCGGCCGCTTCTTTGCCGGTGACAAGGTCGAAGTGGTCGTGCAGCGCGGCGAGGAGAAGAAGACGCTGGAGGCGGAACTCATCGTTCCACCACCGCCGCCGAAGCCTATGCCGATGCCGCCCAAGCCCAGCCAAGAACCCAAGCCGGGTGAGCCGAAACCTGAAGAGCCCAAGCCGATGCCGCCAGCGCCGACAGAAGAGAAGCCAGCGATGTAGCAGCGATGCGGATTGCCGGATTCTCGTTTCACTCGCCCCCAGCCACCCTCAGCCTGCACTTCGCTCTCTCAGTTGGGCCAAATACTCCGGCGCAGCACCGGTCAACCACAGGTGTTTGTCGTCGGCCCGCACCGGCTTCAGTCGCACAGTCGGCATCGGCATGATCTTGTAGCTGCCGAGCATTGCGAAGCACGTGAGAATGACGCCACCCATCGCGATGATTGGCACGCCCAGATCGTTCCACCATTTCTTCTCCGGCCCTGCGGGAAGCCCGCCGAGATAGACTTGCGCCCCGATGAGCAGGGCGATCGTCGAAATGCCGAGCCACGCCGTCAGGCCAAACAGAATCCACCCGATGGTCCGACGCCGCATCAGATCGTCGGCCAGTGGCACGGCAAGCGGCACCTTCCAGACGTCGCGGGCATAGTTCAGCGCCAAGCCGCCGATCCCGCCCGCCGGCGGTTTCTCTTGCCAATGAAAGAGGCATTTCACGGTCCGCACGGCCGGCTGGCCGGTGAAAACGCACACCGGCGGCATGGGCCGGTCGCGCCGGACGACGAGCACGTCCCCTTCGCGCCAGGCGGCAAGTTCGCCCGATACGGCTGTTGATCCAGTATCTGCTGCCATTCGAGTGATTCTAGCAAGGCTTCCGGGGTCTCGTTTCACTCGACCCCAGCCACCCCCACCCGCCCCTGTCGGGAATTGGGCGGCGGCGTGTAAACTTGGACTACCTCTCCCGCCCCCCGCCTCTCGGCCTTCCAGTCCCCGGCCTTCGGCCGCGCCCCATGCCCAGCATCACGAAACTGCTCGTCGCCAATCGCAGCGAAATTGCCATCCGCGTTTTCCGCTCGGCCCATGAACTGGGCATTCGCACCGTCGCGGTGTATGCCTACGAAGACCGCTACGCCCTGCACCGTTTCAAGGCCGACGAGGCGTATCTCCTCGGTCCGCCGGGCGAACCGATCAAGTCGTATCTGAACATCCCGAATCTCATCGCCATCGCCAAAGAGCACGGCGTGGACGGCATTCATCCGGGGTACGGCTTTCTTTCGGAGAACCCGAAGCTCGCCCGGGCCTGTGCCGAGGCGGGGATCACGTTCGTCGGGCCCCATGCCGAGGCTTTGGACCAGCTTGGCGACAAGACTTTCGCCCGCAACATCGCTCGCAAGTGCGAAGTGCCGATTCTCGGTGGCTCCGACGCGATCAGCACCGCGGCCGAGGGACAAAAGCTCGCCGGCAAGCTCGGCTACCCCGTGATCCTGAAAGCGGCCCACGGCGGCGGCGGCCGCGGCATGCGCGTCGTCCTTGCCGAAAAGGACTTCGCCGCCTCGTTCGAGCAGGCACGCCGCGAATCGCTCTCGGCGTTTGGCAGCCCCGATGTGTTCATCGAGAAGTTCATCACCCAGGCCAGCCACATCGAGGTGCAGCTCCTGGGTGACAAGCACGGCAACCTCGTCCATCTCTTCGAGCGCGACTGTTCCGTGCAGCGGCGGCATCAGAAAGTGGTCGAGATCGCCCCCGCGCCGAATCTCGATCCGGGCGTCCGCGACGCCTTGTGCGACGCGGCCGTGAAGATCGGTCGAGCCGTGAACTACGAAAATGCCGGCACCGTCGAGTTCCTCGTCGATCGGCTGACGAACCAGTTCTATTTCATCGAGGTCAATCCACGGATTCAGGTCGAGCACACCGTGACTGAGGAAGTCACGGGCATCGACGTCGTGAAGTCGCAGATTCTCGTCGCGCAGGGAGTGCCGCTCGCCGATCCCGAAATCGGCATCCCCAGCCAGGAGAGCGTTCGCACCAACGGCTTTGCGATCCAGTGCCGTGTGACGACCGAGGACCCGACGAACAACTTCCTCCCCGACTACGGCCGGATGACGCATTACCGCTCGGCTAGCGGCATGGGGATTCGGCTCGACGCGGGAACGGCGTTCAGCGGGGCGACGGTCAATCCGTTTTACGACTCGATGCTCGTCAAAGTGAGCGCCCGCGGCCGCCGCTTCATCGACGCCTGCCGCCGGATGGAACGCTGCCTGCAGGAATTCCGCATCCGCGGCGTGAAGACAAACATCCAGTTCCTCATCAAGCTCATCACGCACCCGACGTTCCTCGCCGGCAAATGCACGACGCGATTCATCGACGAAACGCCCGACCTCTTCACGCTCCCGCGGCGGCGGAACCGGGCGACGCGGCTGCTCACGTACCTGGGCGAAATCGCCGTTAACGGCCATCCGCTCGTGAAGGGACTTCCCAAGGCAACTCGCCGCACGCCGGCCCCGGTCCCGCGCGTCGATATTACCCAGCCGATTCCGCCGGGAACTCGCGACAAGCTGCGCGAGCTGGGCCCCGCGAAGTTCGGCGAGTGGATTCTGAAGCAAAAGCAGCTCTTGCTCACGGATACGACGTTCCGCGACGCTCACCAGTCGCTCCTGGCCACGCGCTTCCGCACGCACGACCTGTTGCAAATCGCCGACGCCTACGCTCGCAATGCCAGCGGCCTGTTTTCGCTGGAAATGTGGGGCGGGGCGACGTTCGACACGGCTCTCCGCTTCCTCAAGGAAGACCCGTGGCAGCGGCTGGCCGATATGCGCGAGAAGGTGCCAAACATCCTGTTCCAGATGCTCTTTCGGGCCAGCAATGCCGTCGGCTACGCGAGCTATCCCGACAACGTCGTCCGCGAGTTCTGCCAGGAAGCGGCTGATGCGGGGATGGACATTTTCCGCATCTTCGACTCACTCAACTGGGTGCCGAACATGCGGGTCGCGATGGAGGCGGTGCTGAAGACCGGCGCGATCTGCGAGCCGGCCATCTGCTACACCGGCGACATCCTCGATCCGGACCGGTCGAAGTATGACTTGAAATACTATGTCGAACTCGCGAAGGAGCTGGAGAAGCTCGGGGCGCACATTCTGGCGATCAAGGACATGGCCGGCCTCTGCAAGCCGTATGCGGCCGAGCTGCTCGTCAAAACGCTCAAGCAGGAGATCGGCATTCCGATCCACTTTCACACGCACGACACCGCCGGGATGCAGGCCGGGGCGATCATCAAGGCGAGCGAGCAGAAGCTCGACATTGCCGACGGGGCGATGGCGTCGATGTCGGGGGGCACCAGCCAGCCGAACCTGAACGCAATTGTCGAGGCGATGAGGTTCACGAAGCGCGACACGGGCCTCGACGGTCACACGCTCAGCGCACTGTCCGACTACTGGCAGGCCGCCCGCGAGTACTACCAGCCGTTCGACAGCTCGCTCATGCCGGCGACGGCCGAGCTTTACAGCCACGAGATGCCCGGCGGGCAATACACCAACCTGTACCAACAGGCGCGGGCCTTAGGCCTGGCCGACCGCTGGGCCGAGGTCTGCCGGACGTATGCCGAAGCGAATCAGCTTTTGGGCGACATCGTGAAGGTCACGCCCAGTTCCAAGGCGGTCGGCGACTTGGCCCTGTTCATGGTGGCGGGGGGACTGACGGCAAAGGACCTCGTGGAAGGGGAACGCGAACTGGCGTTTCCCGAATCGATTATCGACCTCGTCTCGGGCATGATGGGGCAACCCCCGGGCGGCTGGCCGAAGGGGATTCAGAAGCGGATTCTGCGCGACCGCAAGCCGATCAAGGGACGTGCAGCGGCCGGTCTGCCGCCGGCCGATTTTGATGCCGCGGCTGAGAAGGTTCGCGGGATGATTTCGCGCGAGCCGAACCGGCGCGACGTGCTCTCGTATCTGCTCTACCCGAAGGTGTATCAGGAATACACGACGCACGCGCGGAATTACTCCGATACCAGCCGCCTGCCGACGCCGGTCTTCTTCTACGGCCAGGAAACGGGGGAGGAAATCACCGTCGATATTGAGGAAGGGAAAACGCTGATCATCAAGTTCCTGACGATCAGCGAGCCGCACGCCGACGGCACGCGGACCGTCTTCTTCGAGCTCAACGGCCAGCCGCGGGACGTGAGCGTGGTCGATAAGTCGCTCGAAGCAACCGCCGTGAAGGCGGTGAAGGCCGATCCGGCCGATCCCAAGCAGGTCGGTGCCAGCATGCCGGGCATGGTCGTGACCGTGGCGGTCAAAGCGGGCGACAAAGTGACCAAGGGGCAAAAACTCTTCACGCTGGAAGCGATGAAGATGGAGACGACGCTCAGCAGCGAGGTCGAGGGGCGCGTCGCCGACGTGCTCGTCAAACCGGGCAGCCGGGTGGAGGCGGGAGATTTGCTGCTGCGGGTGGAGTGAAGTAGGGCTAAAAAACACTGCCATGTTCGACATCGCCCGCATCCACCGCTCCGGCCTCGTGCGGCACGTCGATTTTCACGAGACGCTCGGCTCGACGAGCGACCGGGCGCTCGAACTGGCTGCAGCCGACGAAGTGCCGCTGCCGCTCTTAGTGCTCACCGAGCGGCAGACGGGGGGCCGCGGACGGGGAACGAACAAGTGGTGGTCGCCCGACGGAGCGCTTACGCTCTCGCTCGTACTCGATGCTGCCGACTTGCCGTCGGATCAGCGGCCGCGCACGGCGCTTGCTTGCGGGCTGGCAGTCTGCGAAGCGCTCGCCGAACTGGCGCCGAGCGGCCAGTGGCAGGTGAAATGGCCCAACGATGTCTTCGCCAATGGCTGCAAGGCCTGCGGAATTCTGTGCGAGTCGGTTCCTGGCTGGCCGGAGCGGATCGTGGTGGGGATCGGGGTGAACGTGAACAATGCGATGAGGATTCAGGGTTCAGCGTTCGGGGTTCAGGAAGTGAGGCTCACGCACGCAGTGGCGCTCGTCGATCTGGATGGCATTGTGCGGGATTTGACCGATGTGCTCTTAGTCGTGCTCGACCGATTCGATCTCCGATGGCGCAGCCTAGCCAGTGGCTTTGACGAAATTGCCGCGGAGTATCGACGCCGCTGCTTTCTCACCGGCAAGACGTTGACTGTTACGAGCGGAAACGACCGTGACATTGGCGTGTGCCGCGGCATCGACGATCGCGGGTCGCTTGTGCTGGCAACCGAGTCCGGCCTGCGAACAATCGTGGCCGGCAGTATCGACGCGTGGGAGTGACGACTATCGAAACTGCTGATACGCCGCCACGGCCAGTTCATCGCAGCGGTCATTTTCGGGATGGCCGCTATGGCCGGCGACCCGGGTGAACTTGAGCCGGTGCTGGGCGACGAGCACATCAAGCTGTTGCCAGAGGTCCGCATTCTTGATCGGCTTCAGGCTCCCCTTCTCGCGTTTCTTCCAACCGTTGCGCTTCCAGCCGGCCATCCACTCTGAGAGTCCCTTGCGGACGTATTCGCTGTCGGTGAAGAGCTCGACAAAGCAGGGCCGCTTGAGGGCCGAGAGCCCCTCGATCGCCGCCTGGAGCTCCATCCGATTGTTCGTCGTTTCCCGCTCACCCCCGGATTTTTCCAGCACTTTGCCGGTGGCGGC
>CAYLLN010000006.1:0-150248 GCA_964384375.1 uncultured Pirellulaceae bacterium | reverse complement strand
TCTCACGCCGGGCGACGAACTCCATCTCGGGCGTAATCTGGCCAGCACGGGCGGCTTGAAGCTGGGTGGTCATGGCAAGTTGATCTGCGATAGCGACAGGTTTGGTCAGGCCCCTCTCGAAGCCAGTTCTCTGTACTCTCGTGCATCCTATCGGGGTGGTCTTCGTTGTCAATTCCGCAACGCCCCCGCATCTGTGCTTCTCACCGCCTGCGGGATCGCGCACAATGCTCCGCGAGCACGCCTTCGTGCGGCATGGTTGCCGGTACGGCGTGCCACATCACCCGAGGAGCTAAGCCGCCATGTCCACCGGACCGAATCCGTTTGCCCCAGGAGCCATGCCGCCAGGAGGAATGGGTGGGCCGCCGCCGGACCTCGCATCCAAAGCGAACATGATCTGGTGGATGGGCATCCTGAGTATCCCGCTCTGCTGCTGTCCGCTGATTGGCATCATTCTCGGCGCAATTGCGCTGGTTCAGGCCAACTCAGCAGGCCCCCTCGCGCTGCAGTACGGGGCGACGGAATTGGCGGGCAAGATCAACACAGGCAAGATTTGTGCCATCATTGGTCTCGTGCTGTCCATCCTGAACGCGATCTCTGGCGTGATCCTGAACATGCAAGGCGCGTTCAATCAATAGATTGACTACCCACTTATAGCGTCTTGAGGTATTCCAGCACTGCCTGCTTCTCGCTGGCCGACAGCTCGTCGGGAAATGAGTGTCCCGACGAGCGCTTGCCGAAGGCTCGCGTGTCGAAGTACTCGCGCTTCTGCCAGCCGGAGGTAACTTCCGCGGGCAGCTTGTCAAACGTGGTAATTTCCAGGCCGACTCGCTCGCGGTCGTAGCCCGTCTCCGTTCGCTTCCACACGACAGGCCGCTCCGCAGAGTGCAGCAAGTGCCAGAGCGTCGGCACGCTCCCGTTGTGAAGGTACGGGGCGCTCGCCCAGATGCCGTCGAGCGGCGGCGCGACATAGCCGCCGGGATCCTTCAGATTGTCGAGCTTGCCGTAGCCTGTAAACCAGCTTTGGCCGTAGGCATCGCGGTGAGCGGGTGATAACGCATCGAGTCGCACGCGGTCGGTGCCGACGTCGGCGATCGGCACGAGCTTCTCCGGATACGAGCCCTCCTTCCCATAGGTGCCGTGGCAATCGGCACAGACGCGGTTGAACGCCGCACGTCCTTGCTCGGCCAGTTCGCGGTCGATGGCAAAGGGGTACTTCGGCGGCTGGATCGACGAGAGATACGCATAGACATCGCGGAACTCTTCCTCCCAGCCGCGGAACTTTTCGGGGCCGTTGCTGCGCACGAGCATAAACTGCATCAGGCCCCGATGCCCCTTCCCCGCAAAGCCGTCGATATAGAGCATCTTCTTCCGCTTGAAATGCCACCACGGCGGCGCATCCATGTCGTGATGCGTCATCGCGGGAACGCCGCGGCTGGTGGTGAAGTTCAGATCCGCGTCGCGCAGCCCCATGAGCACGACGCCAAACATGACGGCATTCGTTGTGCCGTTCGTCGTTCCCAGCGGCATGAAGGCCCCGCCGACATCCATGCGGGTGAAGGGGCGGCCGAGCTCTGCTTTGGCGAGCCGCGTCTCTTCCGTCAGCGTTTGCAGTGCGAACCGTGAGTTCGGTGCGCCGGGATAAGTCTTCACTCCTCCCATGCCATCGGGAATCGTCCCGCCATGGCAGGCGAAGCAATTCATCGTCCACTTCCCAGCGTCATCGACGACGTACTGCAGCGGCTTGGTTGGATCGTCGGGGCGCAGCGTGAGGCCGTAGCGCGAAAACGCCATTTTGTAGCGCTCTTCGGGCGTCGCCTTTTCCGCCTCAGTCCGCAGCGGCTCCGGCCACTGCTTCCACGCAGTGTCGAAAACTTCCCGATCGAAGTCAGCCGGCAGGTAAGCCTTTTCGACCAGCAGCTTATAGCCCCGCTGGGCCGCAGCTTGATCGACATCAGTGCGATCCACCGCTGGCTCCGACGCGCAAGCGGCGGCAGCGATCAATACCGCGAACCCAAAGACAACGCGAGGAATCATGCGAGGAGCCGGCAAGTGAGTTTCAATCTTCCTACACCGCAGTATAGGCAACTGGACAACGGAAGTTGGACCCAGTACGTCCCGCCTGCTGGGCGGGACGGTGAACCGTCGCGCGACGCTCCATGCCTCGCCAGGTCCGCCCCGGCAGGGCGGACCTACGCGGAAACCGCGAACTTCAGTGCGACGCAACTCCCTTCCCGGTAATCGCTTACAATCGAGAAAGGCACTCACGCCGGCCGCCCATCCGCCAAGACCCGAAACCAGCCGGCGAATAGGATGAGTAGCACTTTGAAGGATCGAATTATGCACTCGCTCTTGCTCTCTGCACTTCTTGCACTTGGCGGATCCCCCGGCGACGCCACAGCCGCGACTCCGCCGGCCCTCGCGAGCGGCACGCTCCTGTTCCTGGAAAACTGCAACAGCGTCGTGGAGATCACCACTCGCGGCAAAATCGGCCACGTGGCTCTCGCCCTCGTCGAAGGGAACGAGACGTTCATCTATGAAGCGACCCCCGCGCAGGTCCGCAGGGTGAACTCGCCCGATTACTATGCCGAACTCGCCCGCCTCAATCAGCGGCGCGACGACGACGATCTGATTCGCGTCTGGGCCGTTCCACCGAAGAAGCCCTACTCCGCCGCGGAGGTCGCTAGGCTCCGCACCTACCTCGATGACCAGGTCGGCCGCCGTTATTCGGTCCGCAACTTCGTCCGCAATAGTCCGGGCGACGGCATCCATTGTGCCGAGCTTGCGAGCAACGCCCTGAATCAAACGGGCCGCACGACTTTCGACGACTGCCACGCGATCCATCCGCAGGCGCTCTATTCTGCGATGCTCCCGCTCTCCGCATCACCGCGGGCAATCGCCGTCGCTCCGCCGGCCGTGCAGGAAACGTGGTGCGTCCGCAGCCAGCGCCGCTGGGGCGAATGGTTCACCTGGTGCGGCTGGAGCTGCGGCGAAGCGTGGGCCTGGTGCTGGTAGGTCGCAGACACAGCGCTCGAACAAAGCCCCGACCAGTGGTCGGGGTGTTTGGCCATTGGGTATTCACCGGCCGCGCACCCTGACCAATGGTCAGGGCTTTGATTCGCGCCACCACACCCTCAGCCTCGGATTGATCTGCTGCCACAGGACGCCGTGGTACGACGCCTTACGCATCTCGAGTGCGATGACGATGACTGTCATGACCAGCGTTCCGATCGTCGTCGCAATCCAGCCCGGCCAGTTGATCGCCACCGTCGCGCCGGCCAGTGCGACGAAGACAGCGGCCCATGCCAACTCCAGCGGCCGAGAGAGGCGAAACACATTGCAGAACAAAAAGAAGTGGCCAATGACGAGCGCGATCCCGTAGCCGACCCACCACACGAACGTCGCAGCAATCGCTGCTCCCACGGAGCCCAGCACAAGCACGATGACATCGAGTCTCGAGAGCCGAAAGCCTGGGGTGAACTCGCGCATCGGGAACGAATCAATGCCGCTTGTGATATGAGACTGGTCCCTACGCCGACCGCTTGGTTCAAACGATCACGAAAACACGAAAGCGGGAAAACACGAATCGAAACTCTTGGCCCCAGGGTCCTCCCTGGGACCACAGGACCCCAAGGCTCCGCCTCGTTGGCGCCGGACGACGCTCTTTGAATTGTAAAGCGGCCATGCGAGGTAGGAGCCTCGCGTTGGTTTCGTCCGAGGGAAGACCCTCGGACGGAGAAAAGGAGCCAACCGGCTTCTAGGGCGCCCAACGCAAGACTATTTGGCCGCAATGGCAATCTCGCTGATCTCCAGCACCGGCTTCACGCTCTCGCCCACCAGCCACATCCGCTGGCCGATGCCACGGGCGATGCCCTCGGCCGGTTCGTTCCACTCGGTCGCGCGGCCGAGTTTCAGTGCGTCGATCGCGGCCTTCTGCGTGCCACTATAGATCATCGGGACGAAGCAATTCACCGTTTGGCCGTCGTGCAGCGTCACCGCCGCTTCACGCCACAAGAGATCGCGCGAGCGCTGCGGCTTGGCAAACTGGATCGACGCGATGTGCGCCAGCGGAATCCAGGCGCATTCTCCCGCACCGGTGATCGCTTCAAGCACTCCGCCGAGCACGTCGTCCAGGTCGCGGAGGTCGTCAAACGGCTGGCCGTCGGCCGTGCCGGAGATTGGCGTGCGTGCCGCTTCAGCCGCAGCGGTTTGCTTAGCGGATTCGGCCAGGTCGCCAGCGCGCAGCGCCACGAGCGCCGCCAGCGATGCTTTGATCGAATCAGTTGGCTCCGTGAGAAACTCCGGCACGCGTCCCTGCTCGGCAATCTCGCGGCGAGCCTGCTCCCCCCGGAGCAGGTTGCGAAACTGTGAGATGCCCGGCGCTTGCTGCGGGAACTGCACGAGCACCGTTTCGAGCTGCTTATCGGCCCGTTCCAGATCGCCCGCGAGGCACAGGAACTCCGCCAGCCGCCACCGCGGGCCCAGCTCCGTCGGCTTCTTCTTCACCTCGTCGAGAGCGGCCTGCACGGCAGAGGCCAGATTTCCGGCAGCGAATTGTTGTTCGGCGGTCATGGGAGCTTCCGTAGATGGACCAGGCCAGTGTAAACGCGTAGGTTATGCTTCAGCATAACGATCCGAATAGCCGCGTTATGCTGAAGCATAACCTACTATCAGCCATGAGGAACGCAGGATGTCCCTCGTCAATCAACGCTCGCTGGTCGGCAAACTCAACGGCCACTGCCGCCGGGCACTGGAAGGGGCGGCGGGCCTGTGTCTGTCGCGGACGAACTACAACGTTGAGATCGAGCATTGGCTGATGAAGCTGCTCGAGAGCGGTGGGACCGACCTGGAGGCGATTCTCAAGCGGTTCGAGATCGACCAATCGCGGCTAAATCGCGATCTGACGCGAGCCCTCGATGGTCTGCCGACGGGGAACGCGAACAAGCCGGCTCTCTCGCAGCGGCTGTTCGACCTGGTGCAGCAGGCGTGGCTGGCGGCGTCGGTCGAGTTTGGCTCGGCAGAGATTCGGAGCGGGCACCTGGTCTATGCCCTGGTGGCCGACCGGACGTTTGCCGGCGACCTGAAAGACCTGTCGTCCGAGCTGCGGAAGCTCTCGGCCGAAACGCTGCAAAAGGAGCTGCCGACGATCACCGCGGGCACGCTCGAAGGATCACTCACCGCCGCTGCCGGGCCGGCGACTCCTGGACAGCCGCCGCGTCCCGGCAGCGGCAAGACGCCCGCCCTCGATCAATACACGATCAATCTCACGCAGCGGGCCAAGGAAGGAAAGATCGACCCGGTCATCGGCCGCGATCCCGAAATCCGGCAGGTGATCGACATTCTCATGTGCCGCCGGCAGAACAACCCGATTCTCACGGGCGAAGCAGGCGTCGGCAAAACGGCGGTGGTCGAAGGCTTTGCCCTGGCCATCGCCGCGGGTCAAGTGCCACCGGCGATTGCGAACGTGTCGGTCCACTCGCTCGATCTGGGTCTGTTGCAAGCCGGGGCGGGCGTAAAGGGGGAATTCGAGGCGAGGCTCAAGTCGGTGATCGAGGAGGTCCGCAATTCTCCGATCCCGATCATCATGTTCATCGACGAGGCCCACAACCTGATCGGCGCTGGCGGCAGCGGCGGCCAGGGGGACGCGGCCAATCTGCTCAAGCCGGCTTTGGCCCGCGGCGAGCTGCGTACGATCGCGGCCACCACCTGGGCCGAATACAAAAAGTATTTCGAGAAGGACGCGGCACTGGCCCGCCGCTTCCAGGTCGTGAAGGTGGAAGAGCCCGACGAGAAGACCGCCGTCGAAATGATGCGGGGTCTCGTCGCGACACTCGAAGAGCACCACCAGGTCCCCATCGACAACGAAGCGGTCGAAGATGCCGTCCGCCTGTCGCATCGCTACATCTCCGGCCGGCAATTGCCCGACAAGTCGGTCAGCCTGCTCGATACGACGTGTGCGGCGATCGCGCTCTCCCAGAATTCCGATCCCCCTGCCATTCAAGATTTGCAGCGGCGGATCGAGCAGACCAACATCGCCCTGCGGATCATCGGCCGCGAGGAGGAACTGGGCGTCGATCATGCCGAGAGGAAGCAGCAGCTGACCGAGCAGTTCGCCGCGGCGGAGAAGAAGCTCGCGGAGCTGACGAAGCGGTGGGAGGAGGAAAAAGCCCTCGTCGCGCAGCTGGCCGAACTGCGGGCAAAGCTGACGGGCGAGACGAAGCCTGCGGATCCGAAGCCAGCCGATGCCAAAGCGCCAGCAGATGCCAAAGCTGCCCCTCCTACTCCGCCAAAAACGCCTCCCACGCCCGCGGAACTGGCCGCTTGGAAGAAAGAGTATCAGGACGTTCGCGCCAAGCTCACCGCCTTGCAAGGGGAATCGCCTCTCGTCCATCCGGGCGTCACGCCGGCTGCCATCGCCGCGACCGTTTCGTCGTGGACCGGCATTCCGCTCGGCAAGATGGTGGCCAACGAAATGAAAACGGTGCTGAACCTGAAGCAGCACCTGGAGGAGTCGATTGTCGGCCAGTCGCATGCACTCGAAGAAATCGCCGTGACAATCAAAACGTCGCGGGCCCAGCTTTCCGACCCGACGAAACCGATTGGTGTCTTTCTGCTGGCGGGGACGAGCGGCGTCGGCAAGACGGAAACGGCCATCGCGCTGGCAACGCTGCTCTACGGCGGCGAGCAGAACATGACCGTCATCAATATGTCGGAGTTCAAGGAGGAGCACAAAGTGTCGCTCCTCATGGGCTCGCCGCCGGGTTACGTCGGCTACGGCGAGGGTGGCGTGCTGACCGAGGCCGTCCGCCGGAAGCCGTACAGCGTGGTGCTGCTCGACGAGATGGAAAAGGCCCATCCGGGCGTGCAGGACATCTTCTATCAGGTGTTCGACAAGGGGTCGATGAAGGACGGAGAGGGGCGGGACATCAACTTCCGCAACTGCGTGATTCTGATGACAACCAATGCCGGGACCGACGTGATCAAGTCGCTTTGTACCGACGCCGACACGCGTCCCGATCCCGATGAATTCGCGAAGGCGGTCTTCCCGCCGCTATTGCAGCACTTCAAGCCGGCGTTTCTGGGCCGCGTGAAGGTGGTGCCGTACTATCCGCTTGCGCCGGACGTGCTCCGCGGGATCGTGGCGCTCAAGCTCGGCAAGATCAAGCGGCGGATTTACGAGCATTACCGGGCCGGCATGACGTGGACGCCGGCCGTCGTCGATTCGATCGCCGACCGCTGCACGGAATCGGACATCGGCGCCCGCAACATCGACAACATCCTCACCCGCACGCTCCAGCCGGAGTTGGCCACCGAATTCCTCGCCCGGATGGCCAACGGCGAGAAGATTTCGAGCGTGGCCGTCGATGTGAATGCCGACGGGACGCTGAAGTATGAGCTGAAGTAGTCACTTGTCATTGGTCATTTGCGGACAAAGTGCGCGACCAACATGTGACTAATGACATAGGACCAGTGACAATCAGCGATCGACAATATCCCCCGACGTGACGCTCACGAGCGTGTCGTTGTCGGCCAAGGGGGCGAGGAGCCAGTCGTTCGAACCTTCGCCGCGGAGCGAGTCGATCTGCCCGTCGAGCTGTACCTCGCTGAGGTTCAAAGCGAAGTTGCCGACCGTCTGGCCTGTACGGAGCTTGTTCGCCCGGCTGGTCGTGCTCCCCGACTTGATCCACTCGGCCAGCAGAGCCTTGAGGGCTGTATCGTTGGCATCGTGCGACGTGGTGCCGCCGGTGACGATGTCCTCATCGCTGCCGCCGTAGAGCACGTCGAGGTCGAGCCCGCCAATCAGGAGATCGCGGCCGGAATCGCCGCGCAGCTCGTCCGTGCCAAGTTCGCCCAGAAGGATGTCGTGTCCGGAGCCGCCGTAAATCTTGTCGTTGTCGTTGCCGCCGCGGATGAAATCGTTGTGGTTCTCGCCGCGGAGCGTATCGTTCCCTTCGCCGCCGTCGATGTAGTCGTTCCCGTCCTTGCCGTAGATCGTGTCGTTTCCGGCCAGGCCGAAAATGTTGTTGGCGGCACTGTTGCCGGTGAGCGTGTCGTCGAGCTGCGTGCCAATCAGATCCTCGATCGTGCCGGAAAACTTCAGCTTGCTCGACGCGCCGAACGACTGTGTGCTCGTGCTCGACAGGCTGAGCGTCGCCTTCGTCGAAAGCTGTGACAGATTCAGCCGGTCCCAGCCGCCCGGATCGACGATTTCGAGGGACGCGCCGGTCATCTTGAGCGTGTACTCGTCGTTGCCGGAGCTTCCTTCGATCCGGACGAGAGGCGTAAAGCCGCTTCCTTCGACGAGGACGCGGTCCGCACCGCTGCTGAGCTTGGCGAGGATTCCCTTCGAGAGGCCGGTGAAGACCTGTGCGGCAGCGCCGCCGTTGATCGTCGTGCCGTTGCGTCCTTCGATGCGGACCGAATTGGGGCCGCTGACGCCGAGCGTGATGACAATATCGTTGGCCGAAGCGTCGCCGGTGAGCGTCAGCTTGTTGCTGGAGACCGTCGCAGTGACATTGTTCGCCACCGGGCCGGGACCGCCGCCACCACCGCCGGGGCCTTGGTTGATCGTGGTTTGTGGCTGGCCGTCGCAGGTGAGGAAGTTGTGGTCATAGGCCGCGACGAGCGATTCGGCGCTGCCGGTGACTGTGCCGTCGCCGGTGACGCTCCCCAGTTCCGCAAAGCCGGGGAAGCGGGCCTGCAGCCAGAGGATCACGTTGATCTGGCCGTTCATGAAGATGCTGACTGGGCCGGAGCCGGCAACGCTGCCGCCGGCCTTGGCACGGTCGTTGGCGCCGAACGAAACGGCGGTCGAGCGAGCCCCCATTTCGAGGTCGCGGAAGTCGCCGCCGGCCACCTGCAGCGGAGCGGCTGCGGTGCCGTCGGCATTGATCACGCGGCGGTGATCGGCGAGGTAGTAGTCGCCGAGGGCTCCGTCGCCCGCGCCGCCGATGAGGCGAGCCCGTTCGGGTTCGAGGCCAATATCGAGGTTCGCACCGGCCTGACCGATGAGCGGAACGGCCCCCGCGCCAAAGAACAGGTTGACGATGTTTGCCGCACCGCGAAGGAGTTCACCCTCGCCGGCGACCGTGCTTCCCTGGCCTTCGATAATGTTGCGGTTGACGCCGCTGGCGGGAGTGACGCCGGTGAAGATCGTGTCTCGCAGGCCGCCGCCGATCGAGCGGAGCAGTTCGCTGCCGCTGACGCCGAAGCGAGCCTGGCCGGTGAATTGCGGACTGGTGATGATCGCCGGGAGCGTGCCATCGATGTCGCCGACGGTGATCTCGTTGCTGACGGTCTGATTGCCGATGAGGATCGTCTGGTCGAGGCTGGCCGAGCCGGCGCGGACGAGATAGCCGTCCATCTGGCGGATCATCACGCACAGATTGTCGTTATTGTCGTAGGTGCCTCCGGTCGATTGAACATCACTCGTGAAGTTCGTCGCGGTGCCGTCGGCGGGCTGGCCGGTGGCATAGACAAACTGCCGCTTGCGAGCACGGGCGTCGTCGGTTTGGTCGATGTCGAGCGTGTCGCTCCCCGTGCCGGCATCGATGTTCAGTTCCATCTTGGGCCCACTCCAGCCGAAGTTTGCGCTGTAGTCGAGCGTGATGCGGTCGTCGCCGCCGCCGAGCGAGACGAACATCTGATTGCTCGCGTACGCGGGAACGGCATCGGAGCCGGCATTCACGTCGAAGCGGTCGGGGGCGAGAAAAACCGTGTCATTGTCGCCGCCAAGCGTGATCGTCACGTCGTTGCCAGCGGCCAGGTCGCCGGCGATCTTGCCAGTTGTCCCCAGGATCGTGATCGTTGCTCCGACACCTGCGTCGGCCAACGGCGTGTGCGTATCGGCAGCGATTGTGACGGCGCCGGTGGCAAGCACGTTGATCCCGCTGTTGATCGTCAGGTCATCGCCAGCGAGCAACGTGAGGCTGCGGTCGTTGTCGGTCGGAAGCGTGCCGGCCAGCACGTCCGCGGCAACAATCAGGTTCTCGCCCGCGGCTGCCGTGTCCCGCACCTCAATCTGGACGTTGCCGTCCTGGGCGTTCACGCCGGTGGTTGCCAGGAAGCCACACACGCCGGCCGTAACCGATCCGACCGTCAGATCGTCGCGGTCGCCGTAGAGAATTGCCCCGGCGGTTGAGAAGGCAGCCAGTTCGTTCACGTCGTTGGTCGCGATCGCCGCACTCAGGCCAATGCCAGTGCCGGCACGCACGCCCAGTTCGTCGGCAACGATGTTGCCCGTCGCCAATTGGCTGACGAACGTGCTCGCGGCAAGGCGGACATCAGCCGTCCCAGCCGAGAGAGTCTGCACGAGGGTGATCGACGTGCCGGCGACAATCTCAATGTCCGCATCGTTTGTCTGGACGCCTGTGACCGTGACGCCGAAGACGGTGACGGCATTGATCGCCAAGTCGTCGGCATCGACGAAGCAGATTTCGCCGCCGTTATCGGCCGCCAGCGTGTCCACATCGTTACCGGCGAGCGTGAGCGTGGTCGAGCCATCGACGATCAGGGCGAGTCCTTCGGCAACGATCGTGCCGGGGGGAGTCTGGGTGACGTTCCCTCCCACATCGAGCATCAAATCGCCGCCTGCCGCTGCCGTCGGATTCACGTTGATCGGCTGAATGATCGCCAGGTCGTTCCCGGCCGTTGTGCCGACGGTGAGTCGCACTTCGTCGTCGCTCGTCGAAATGCCGGTGACCGTTTGGGCGAGTACGGTGACCGCGCCAACCGTCAGAGAGTTCGTGTCGGTGTAGTCGATCGTGCCGCCATTGTTCGCGGCAATGGTGGCGACGTTGTTCGCGAGGGTGAGCGTCGTCGTCCCATCGACGACGAGGGCCAGGCCGGCTGCCGTGATCGTGTCGCCGGCGTTCTGCGAGACGTTGCCGGCGATATCGAGGAGCAAATCGCCAGCGGACAGATTCACGTCCTCGTCGATCACGAGCGAGCCGCCGGCCGTGATTCGCACGTCGTCGCTGCTTGTGGTCAGTCCGGTGATCGTGGTCACGAGCACGGTGACCGAACCGATGGTCAGGCCATCGGTGTCGTTGTAGTCGATCGTCCCGTCGGTATCGGCAGCGAGTGTGGCGACATCGTTCGGCTGCGTCAGCGTCGTCGTCCCCGACACGTCGAGGGCGAGACCCGTTGCGGCAATCGTGTCGCCGGCGTTCTGTGAAACGTTACCCGTCACGGTGAGTAGCAAATCGCCAGCGCCGAGAGCAATGTCCTCGTCGATGACGAGATCGCCTCCGGTCGTCAGCCGCACATCGTCGCCCGACGTGGTGATGCCGGTGATTGTCGTGCCGAGAGCCGTCACAGCCCCGACGGTCAGTGCATTGCTGTCGGTATAGTCGATCGTACCGCCGTTGTTGGCGGCAATCGTGGCGACGTTGTTCGCGAGGGTGAGCGTCGTCGTCCCATCGACGACGAGGGCCAGGCCGGCTGCCGTGATCGTATCGCCGGCGCTTTGCGACACATCGCCCGCCACATCCAGAAGCAAGTCACCGCCGCCAACGCTCACGTCTTCGTCGATGACCAGGTCGCCACCCGTCGTGATTCGCACGTCGTCGTTGCTGGTGGTCAGGCCGGTGATCGTCGTGGCCAGCACGGTCACAGAGCCAATCGTCAAGGCATTCGTGTCGTTGTAGTCGATCGTGCCGCCATTGTTGGCAGCGATGATCGCCACGTTGTTTGCTTGGGTCAGCGTCGTCGTTCCATCAACGACGACGGCCAGACCGTTGGCCACGATCGTGTCGCCAGCGTTCTGCAAAACATTGCCCGTCACGTCCAAAAGCAAGTCACCCCCGCCGACGTTCGCATCTTCGTCAATCACCAGATCGCCGCCGGTCGTTAGCCGCACGTCGTCGCCGGAGGTGGTGATGCCGGTAATCGTCGTTCCCAGGACCGTCACCGACCCGACGGTTAGTCCAGTGGCGTCGGTGTAGTCGATCGTGCCATCGGCGTCGGCGGCCAGCGTCGTAACGCTATTGGCCTCCGTAAGCGTGGTCGTTCCCGAGACATCCAGGGCCAGGCCAGCCGCAACGATCGTGTCGCCGGCGTTTTGCGAAACATTGCCGGTCACCGCGAGGAGCAGATCCCCAGCGCCCAGCGCGATACCCTCGTCGATGACCAGATCGCCGCCGGTCGTGAATCGCACGTCATCATTGCTGGTCGTGATGCCGGTGATTGGCGTGCCGAGGACCGTCACCGACCCGATGGTCAGTCCATTGGCGTCGGTATATTCGATCGTGCCGCCCGTGTCGGCTGCCAGCGTTGCAACGCTGTTCGCCTGCGGGAGCGTAGTCGTACCGGTCACATCGAGGGCCAACCCTGCGGCCGCGATCGTGTCACCCGCGTTCTGCGAGACGTTGCCGGTCACGGTGAGCAAGAGGCTGCCCGCGCCGAGCGAGATGTCTGCGTCGATGACCAGGTCGCCGCCGGTCGTCAGGAGCACGTCGTCGCTGCTTGTCGTGAGGCCCGTGATCGTCGCTCCCAGGATCGTCGCGGCATCGACGGTGAGGCCGCTGGCGTCGGTGTAGTCGATCGTGTCGCCTGTGTCAGCGGCCAGGAAGGCGACACTGTTCGCTTCGGCGAGTGTCGTCGTGCCGGTCACGTCGAGGGCCAGACGATTGGCCGTGATCGTGTCTCCGGCGTTTTGCGAGACGTTGCCGGTAACTTCGAGCAGCAGACTGCCCGCGACGAGATTGATGTCGTCGTCGATCGCCAGGTCGCCGCCGACTGCGAGCCGCACGTCGTCTGACGAGGTGGTGATTCCCAGGCCCCCCGCAATCCCGCCGAGGATGAGGCCATTGGTTTCAACGATACGGATCGGATTGCCCGAGTTGGCGGCGAGGCGGCCGAGCGTCGTTTCCAGCGGTTCGACGATCGTGCCGACGCCACCGGCGGCGGTGAGGATGGCATTGCCGGCCGTCAGGTTGACGGCTGCAGAAGCGTCAATATCGACGATGGCTCCGGCATTGGCGGCGATGGTGATACGCCCGCCCGCGGGTCCGGCTGTCGTGCCAGCCGAGATGCCACGAAGATTCGCATTGCCCGTACCACCGCCGGCCGTGTTCACGGTGATCGAAACGGCCGTCGCCGTATCGTTCGTCGTCGTGATCGACGAGCCGGCGTTCATCTGGAAGTTCTGCGTCTCGGCCCCGTCCTGATTGGCGGCGATCGTGATTGTGCCAGCCCCGGCATTAAGTGGAGCATTCAGCGTGATGGCGTTCTGAGCGGTGAGCGTGACGTTGCCAACGGTGACGACGGCAGCCGCATCGAGCAGGATTTCATTCGTAACGATGCTCAGATTGCCGCCGATCCCCGTCCCACTGGTTCCGTTGAGTTCGGTCAGTCCCGTTCCTGCCTGCTGCGTCACGTCGCCCGTTGTGCGCAGCGTGCCGTTGAAGTTCACATCTTCGGCTGAAACAACCGTCAGAGCGGCGATGGCGACCGATGCACCCACAGCGTCATCCACGACGATATCGCCGGCGCCAGCACGCAAGATGAGCGTGCTGGTCCCTGCCGCGTCGTCGTTCACGGTTCCGGGACCGGTGAGCGTGATGTCCTCGCCGGCAGCAACCGCGCCACCGTTGGTCGTATCGAGCGTGATCGTGGCGGCCGCGCCGAGAATGATCGCGTCGCTGATCGTGATCGGTGCGCCGGCCGTGATAATGTCGGCATTGAGCGTCGTGGTCGAACTCGGACCGTCGAGGACGATCGCTCCGGCGTCTCCATCAGCCGTCGTGTCTAGCGCGCCATTGAGGGCAATGCTCGCTCCCACGCCAGTCGCGCGGAGCGTGACCGCATCGCCGAAGCTCGCGCCGGCTGCCGCCACGGTGATGGTCGCGGTTCCCGCGGCTCGGCCGATCGTGATCTGGGTGAAGCCGCCGGAGAGAGCTGCAATGTCGGCCGCAGTGATGTCGAGGCTCGCCCCGCCGGCGTCGGCCGCAGCACCAATGTTGATTGGCGTGGCATTCGCCTCTGGTTGTAGCGTGATCGAAGCGGTTCCAGAGACGGTGTTCGCGACGGCCGGCAAGTTGATTTCACGAGCGGTCAGCGTCAGATCGTTTGCTCCAGCGACGATTTGCCCGGTGAACGTCAGCGAAGCGGCAGCACCAGTCGCACGGAATTCCGCATCGTCTGCAAGCGTCAGGATGCCACTGTAAGACTGGCTGCCGGTCGTTTCGATCAGTCCACTGACCGTCGTATCTTCCGCACTGGTTACCGCGCTGACATCGACTCCGCCGCTGATTGCGACCGTGCCGCCGCCGGCCAGGATGTTGAGCGTATTTGCACCGCTGATGCCCCCCTCGAGCGACAACTCGCCAGCAGTGCTGGTCACCGCAACAGTTGCGGCGTCCAATTCCAGCGGCGCGGTGATCGTCACCCCCGTGCCCGTCGTGACATTCGACGTAATGCCCGCCGCGGCCAGACCGATCGCATCGCCGGCGATGGAATAGTCGCCAGCCACCGCGTCGGTGAATTGCAGCGTGATGTTGTCGAGACCGGCAATGTCGTTGGTCAGGGCGAACGTGGCCCCGGTGCCATCGAAGACCAGCGTGTCGCCGTCGGCAGGCAGGACGTTGCCCGACCAGTTGGTGTTGCCGGCATTGTTCGCGCCCCAGAGGACGTTGTTCCCCGCGCCGGGCACGTCGCCGACCCACGTCAGCGTTGCCATAACGCGGCGCTCTTCGAGCGACTCGACCAGGAGGCGGCGAAACAGAGCCCGATCGCGGTTCGGCTGGGACGACGAAACGGGGCGACGGCGAGCAGACGTGCGAGGCGACTTCATGGGCGATACCGGCGGCAAAGGCAATGGGTCTTGGCGTCCTGCCGGTGGAAGCGGTTGGGATGCAATGACTTGCGACCAGCCGGGAGAAATCGCCTCCCGGCACGATCGGCTGCGGGGTGGGCAATCCTGGGAAAGCCACCCGGTTGGGAGAAATCTGCGGCCAAGCTGTTAGGCTATTTGGACGCCGGTAATGCCGCAAGCGTTTGGCCGGGCGTGGAGCGTTAAATCCTCGAAACTTCGCGCTCAGAATCGGGACGCTGCTGGCGAAAGCGGTTGTGCGGGGGCAAAGCGGACAAACTGACGCCCTTTCGGTACGCCGGCGGGCAGTTTTGCCCATCGACTTTGACAGTCTCCGATGCCGCCAGCACCCGATGTGACACTTCGCCCGGCAATCAATTGTGTGAACGAGTCGTCTCACCTATCCTGAATCCAATCCGCATCCGCTCGCATTTCCCCTGGCGACCGCCGGCTAAGCCAGCCAACTGCCGACCGAGGACCTCATGCCCAGTTACCGCCCCCTCGACGAGCCAGTGTCGGGCTACAGTCTGCAGGAGTTGCTCGGCGAAGGAGCTTTCGGGCAGGTCTGGAAGGCCGAGGCCCCGGGCGGCGTCCCCGTTGCGATCAAAATCACCGCCAAGCTCAACGGCATTCACGCCATTCGGGAATGGCAATCGCTGCAAGCGGTCAAACACCTCACGCATCCCAACCTCGTCAACATTCACGGCGTCTGGCTGCGCGACGACAACGGCCACGTCCTTTCGACCGACGAAGTGAAGGCGATGCTCCCCTCGGAGTCGCCGCAGGAGGAACCGCCGCGCCCAGTGACTCCAGTTGCTCCAACGCCGGCGCCGGCGCCGCGGCGCTCCTCGGGGCAGCATCGGCTGCCGCGGGTCGATCCGATGTCGAGCACGCTCAAGTGCGAGACGCTGCAAGTAAGCGAATCGACATCTGCCGGTCCGCCGCTCGATTCGTCCCGTTCGGACACGATGACGCCGTCCGGCACCGATTCGCCATCGTCGCAGACCGACTCGAATGACTCGGCCGCCAGTGGTTCTGCGGCGGGTTCCGCAGGCTCGGCGCAGTCGCGCGAGCGCTGGGCACGACTGGAGGGAAAGATTCCGCCGCTGGAACTGATCACCGCGATGACGCTCGGCGACGGCACGCTGCTCGACCGGCTGCGGCGCTGCCAGGCGATGGGGCACAAGGGGATTCCGCGCCCGGAGCTGATGTCGCACCTTCGCGACGCGGTGAAGGGGCTGCAATACCTCAACGATGCCGACGTGCAGCACTGCGACATCAAGCCGGAGAATTTGCTCGTCGTCGGCGGGTCGGTGCAGGTGTGCGACTATGGTTCGGCCCTCCGGTCGATCTACGCGGCCGAGGCCCGGCGGTTGCATCAGGAAGATGGGACGGCTGCATCGTTTCTCGCCCCGACCGCGCGGGCAATGACGAATCAGGGATACACGGTGCAGTACGCGGCCCCCGAGCAACTCGGGGCGAAGAAGATCAAGCTACACAAAACGACCGATCTCTACGCCCTCGCGACGACGTACTACGCCCTCCGCACTGGCAAGTTCCCCTGGTCGGACGACAGCGACGAACCGATCGAAAAGCTCAAGTACGACGAACACTTCGACTTTGGTGCCCTTGAGCGAATCAATCGGTTTTCGTTCGAGGGGGAGGTGCTGCGGCGGGCCCTGCGGCGCGATCCCAAGCACCGGCCGCAGTCGGTCAGCGAGTTCTATCAGGAATTGGAGCGGGCGATCGGCCAGGAGGCGGCAGCGGAAGAGGCCGCGCGGCGTCGCCGGCGACGCATCGCCGGTTGGTCGGCCGTGGCAGTTTTGCTCGTGGCGCTTGCCGCGGCAGGGTTCTATTACAGAGACTCGCTCCCCGGCTTCTTCTCCCAGCGGACCGACCGCGACGAACTGAGCCGCCTGCTCGTCACCGACGATTGGGATGGAGCGATGAAACTGGTTGGCCAGTCCAAGCAACTAACCGCCAACGAACAAGAAACCGCCACAACCTGGAAGCAGCTCACCGACGACCTCGACCGGCATCGGTTGGAAGGTGACTTGCCCCTGGTGCAGCGGGCCAGCAAGCTTCCCGACAGGCTCAAACTGCCGGCCTATCTCGAGTACCTCGTGACGCGGTTATCGGGACCGGGTTCGCCGATTGGGGATGACCTCGCGCAGTCGCGACCAGCAGCGGCAGCCGAGCGGGCCACGGCCCTCGCTGGCAACTTGCCGAAGTCCGTCAACCTGCCGTTGCAGCAGAAGATTCTTAACACTTGGCTGGCGGTACCGCGGAGCAAGGAACCGGCGATCGCGGCCGAGCAACTCGTGCAGATGGCCGAGGCGCTGCCGGAGGTCCGCGAGCACGTTCGCGAGCCGCTCGTCACGACGCTTCGTGCCGGCGTAGCGTCTGCTGAGAGCACGCTGGATTCTTCCGCAGCCGAGATTGCAAACTTGCCCGCCCAATGCGTGCAATTGGCAAACACAAGTCAGCAGTATGTCGCACTAACGTCTGACAAAGTGGATGAGGAACTAAGTGAACTGGCCACAAAGGCACAAGTCGCCAGGCTCGCGGCATTGGTGCAGGATCCTGCTAAGCGTGAGACCGTTGCGGCCGAAGCGCCAAAGGTCTCGGAAGCGATCGCTGCGCAGCAGCCGTCGGATGCAACACTCGCACCCAAGGTCGAGCTGATCGCGCTAGCGGCGGACAGCAATGCTTCGCTCGATCTGGCTCGAATTGCCAGGCTCGCTGATTTGGGGCCGCGACTGAAGGTTCAGGCGACCGCGGCTTCTTGGGACGCCAAGCTCTATCGCCAACAAGTCGATGGCACACTCGACAAAGCGGCCGCCTCGCTCGATCAGCCCAACAGCGAGCTTTCGAGCGAATTGCTTGCTTCGCTGCGTACGCTGCCCTCCGAGGGGAGCACCGACTTGCGGCTGGCCAAGGCGCTCGTCGCGCGAGCCTCGGCGGGGGGGAAAGAATCGGCGGCCTACGCCCGTGCTGCCGAGTGGCTGCAGAACACCAGCAGCACGCAGCAAACGCAGCTTGACGTACGCGGGCTTGCGGCACTTTCGCAGTGGCACGCTTTGGCCGGCGATCGCTGGTGGGACCCGGACCAACTGCAGACCACGCTTACCGCCCTTCGCGAGTGGCGTGCGGGGGCCGATCAGGTGCCGCTGGCCGACGAAGTGGCCGAGCAGCTACAGCGGGATATTGCGGCCAGAGCCGATCGGCTGGCGGCAAATGACCCGGCCGCGTTTGCCTCGATCACGGCTCGCATTCAGGAGAAGATCGACGAAATCGCCCGATCCGGTGCCAACGATCGCAGCAGCGTGCAGGCGAGCTTCTGGCGGATGTCGGCCGACTTGCACGCGCAGCGGGCTCGGATGATCGCGCTGGCCAGCGGCACGACCGAGGAGTTGCTTTCGGCGCAGCAGGAATTGAAGGGAATTGCCGAAGCGCAGGTGGCACTTTCAGCCGCGGGTTTCAAGGAGCCGCCCCAAGACGCAGAATTGGCGGCTCTGGCGATTGAGTGCTACCTCACGTCGCAAAGACCCAGCGAGAACGCCGAATTGCCGCTGGAAGTCGGTGCGGCCTGGAAGGTTGTCCAATCGGCGCTGTACGCACCCGCCGGAAGTGAAATCAACGGGGATGGCGACTACCTTCGCTATGTCGAGCAGCTTGCGCTTGCTGCCGGCTTGAAACGCGATCCGTCGATTGCCGCCACGAGCGAGCCGACACCCCTGCGTCCCGACACGAAGTCCCCGTGGCTGAGCACGCCATTGCGGAGACAATCGCTGGCGTCGGCCCTCGTCGAAACGGCAATCCAACAATTCCCGCCGCTTCCCCCCAGTCTCAAGTATCAGGACGACACGACCGGCAGCCAGTTTGCTACATCCGCAAAGACGCTTGAGCAGGCTCGTGCATGGAATGAAAAGGGAGGCGCGGTGACGGGATTGCTTGCCATCTGTGACATGTACGCGAAAGCCGCGCCGGACAATTGGCAAGCGATCGGCGAGCTGACAACGTTGGCCACCTCCGATTCGCGATCGCTGGCCGCTCTCGACGCCCGCGAACCAAAGTACCTGCGAATGCACGTCTGGCTGGCCCACGCGCGAGCCCTGGCAGCCACGGCCGGCGACAACGCCGACCGCAAGCTGGCAGCAGCAGTCGCGTATGCCGAGGCGCTCCGCGCCGGCGAGTTCGATCCCTATGGCCAACGTGGCTTCTTCCACGATCGTGAATCGGCCCTCGCCTGTTATGCCGAGATCATTAGGTCAGGCCTTGCCCTGTTGCCCGGAGATGCCAAGCCTCTCGCGGGGAATCCGCGAGCAGCGGAAGTTGCGCTGCTCTATGGCGCCCAAGGTGCCATGCTCGAAGGGCAGTTTTGGGGGCCGATCGCCAATCAGCATTTTGGCTATCCCACTGATTTACTCGCTTACGAGCGGGCAGCTCGCGATGCGTTCGCCACGGCCGCTGCGTTTGAGTCCGATGAGTCGCTTGGCCTGCGCTGGCGTGCGGGCGAAGCACGGGCCGCCGATTCGCTCATGTCGAGCGACGACGAAGTGGAGAAGAACTACGAGCGTCTGACGAACCTTGCCGCGGCCACGAGCAGCAATCCCGCCTGGAAGGAGACGTTTGAATCCCACAATCTGCAGGCCCTCGTGCACCACTACGAAAGTCGCCGCGTGGCAGACCCCGTGAAGGTATCGGCAGCGCTTGCAGCGGCGAGCCAGGAACTGGACCTCGCCTTAGCAGCACACGAAAACCACGCTCGAAAGGGAACTCCGTGGGTCGATAGCTGGCTCGCTCAGGCGCACGAGGAGCAGAGCCGCGTGGCGCTCGAGCGGGCCTGGCCGGCTAATTGGAAAGAGCGACTCGCGCTCCTCAAGCAATCGGTGCAGCATGCCGAGGCGGCGGCCCGCGTCCCGGAGGAGCATCGCCTGGCCCCGGCAAGCTGCTATTTCTGTGCAGGCAACACCTACGAGGATTTTGCGCTCTACCTGCGGTTTTATGGCTACTTCAAGCCAGCCGAGGCAGCTTTCGAGGAGGCTTCGCGCGTCGCACTGGCCGATCCGATCTGGCAGTACAAGGCGAACGTCTATCTCGGCCGCCTCTGGGTAAAACAGTGCATTGCCGATCCGCAAACGTCTGGCAATCCGTCCGTACGTGATCGCCTGCGGGACCAGGCGATCCAGCGGCTCACGAAGGCTTCGGCCGACTTGCGATCGCTTTCCCGGCCGCAATTGTTCTTCGCCCGCGAGGCCGACTTTCACATCGCCGAAGCGGAACGTGAACTGTTTCTCAAGAAACCGGGGGACTCGCGTTCGGCTGATCCGGAAAAGCTCCGCTCCGCTGAGAATCGCTTTCTTGCCTTGGCCGACGAAGCGAATCTCGCTGCCGACAAGCAGATGAACAATCTGATCGAAGCGGCTTACACCGCGAAAGTTTCCACCGATCCGGAGGCAAAGTCACGGCTGGAGAAGTATCTGGCCCGCGTCGAATCGCTCCTCAAGACGCACAACGACGCGGTCCGCCGGTCTGACGTCGTACAGCTTCGGTTCTGGCTCATCGATCCGACGAACAACAAGCCGGAGTTGTTTGCCGACAAGGCTCGCATCGCCGAGGAGCATTTGGCGGCACTTGAGGGTGCGACGGGCCCAATCGCGACGGACGCGAAGAAAAAGATCATGCTGCTCGTCGGACGGGCCGACTGCCGTGGCGAGTCGTTCGTCGCGCGCGAGGGGATGCTCGATCGCTGCGAGGACATGTTGATCAAGTCCGGCTTGAGCCCGGTTGCTCTGGAGGAGCGACAGATCGAGGTGCTCACGGCCCGGCAGATCATGCATTGGCAGCAGGCTGCTCTGCCTGCAGCCGACGACGCGGCCAAGGCACGACATGCGAAGGAGTCGATCGACGCGGCCGAGGAGGTCGTTCGCCGCGCAAAGCAACTCGTCGCCGAGCACCAGATCACGCTGACGCTCGGACCAAGCGATGAACCGCCGAACACGCGGACCGAGAAGCGGCAACGTTTCGATCCGCTCGCCCTCACGAACGAGGCGCGTATCCATTCCGTCTATGCCGCGGCTGCCGCTGCATTGCTTGCTCAGAACGCCGAATTGAAGCGCGAGATCAATGCCAAGGTGAAGCAGCTTTGGGACGACGTAGGACTCGACAAAATCGCCCCGGAAAACGGCGGACCCAATGCCCAGCAGCAGCGGATGTTTCTGAAGTACACGATGGCGCCGTAACGCTCATGCCGCCAGGCGCACGGCCTTGCGCGCCTCGGCGGCCAATTTTTCGATCTCTTCAAACCGCACCTGCCGCCAGAACTCCTTGCCCGCCGCGCCGCTCGCGTCCTGCACAAACACGAGCGTCTGCGGGTGGATCATGCGCGGGACATAGCGCCACGCTTGAGCGAGCGAAGCCGCGTCTTGATTCGCGCTGACGATCAAGAGATCGGTCCCGGTCAGGGCATTCGCGCTCCGATGCAATGCATCGGCCGGATCGCCAGGAACGAGGCGGATCGTCGCACCAGTTGCCCGCAGGTCGTGATGCGCCCGTTTGAGCGTCAGTCGCGGCTGGCTCGCGGGCCGGCTGTCGAACAGGTCGATGCCGCAATACTTGAGCGGCAGGCAATCGGGACGCCATGCGGCAACCTCGAAGAGTCGCTCGGTCCGGCCCCCCAGGCCCACGCCGATCTCAACGATCGAGCGAATCGGCCTCCCCTTCATCCCCTTGAAGAGGACGCGGTCGGCCGCCGGTTGCGAAAGATAAAGCAGGTACGAGTTGCGAATCAGGCTGCCGACACTCAACGTCGCATTCCTTTGCGGCGGAAGTGGTGGAGTCGATAGGTCGTTCTTCGGAAGCGCGGGCGGGCGGAATTCAGCTTCGGGCACGATGCCCGCACGGATTGCCGCGGCAGGTAGGGTTCAGAGGCGAGTGTGTGGGCGTAAGCCCACTGAGATTGGCGGAAGTCGGAAGTCGGATGTCGGAATATGGCAAACCCTACCGATTGCACCGACTTTGCCAGCTATCACGTGACAGAAAGGCCGACGCCTCCCGATCGTCAATTTGATTGCCCAAGTCCTGCCGGTCGTGCGACTTGCGGTTCGCTCCATTTCCCACCTACGAACTGGCCCAACGACAGCCTCGTAGCACTGTGATCTAGCTTTTTAGTGACCTAGATTTTCTCACGCATGCCGCAGGGACGGCCGGCTGCTTTCCGTCCCCATCGTGCCTGGCTTCGGGCGACGCGGCCTTGGGTCGGGCAATTGCTTTGCCCACCCGTGCCAGCATTCGGGCGATTCTTCGCCTGCGTGCTGCGCTCGCGCGCTTGCTGCCAGACGACCCATTGGCCCCGGCATGCAACCGCGCGAAGAACAATCCGCCGACCGCCGCGAGTGGAAATTCGAAAGCTGCGAAGAGCGGCTGGCGATGTCCGGTCAGTCGCTGGCAGACTACTGGATCGATCAAACCGCCGGCGACATCGTGGCGCTCGCCGGACCGCAGGTCGCTAGCGCCGCTGCCGCTCCCGCCTGGAACGACGTGGCTGCCATCCGCGAGCAGTATGGACTCGCGGGCTCGCGGCAGACGGTTGTCGTCATCGACAGTGGCATCGCGTACGACCACGTCGCTCTCGGCGGCGGACTCGGCAAGGCGTATCGCGTGGTCGGCGGCTGGGACTTTGCCGAGAACGACGTGAATCCTTACGACGACGGCCCTGCCGGCTATCACGGGACGCACGTCGCCGGCATCATCGGCGCCGCGGACGACGAGCATGCCGGCGTCGCCCCCGAAGTCGATCTCGTCGCGCTGCGCGTCTTCGACGACCGTGGCCAAAGCCAAATCGCCTGGGTCGAAGCTGCCCTCCGCTGGGTCCACCAAAACCGCAGCACCTTCGAGAACCCGATCACCACGGTCAACATCTCGCTCGGCACCGACTGGAACGGCAGTGGCCTGCCAAGCTGGGCTGCGTTCGAGGACGAACTGAAGCAGCTCGCCGACGACGGCATCTTTATCTCCGCTGCGGCCGGCAACGGATTTCTCGTCTATGGCCAGGCGGGCCTCAGCTATCCTGCCGCCAGCCAGTACGTGACGCCCGTTGCCAGCGTCGATGCAGCCGGCAACCTAAGCCGTTTCAGCCAGCGATCGGACCGCGTGCTCGCCGCGCCGGGCGAACGAATCACCAGCACGCTCCCCGATCATTTTTACGGCGGCGACGGCCGCAAGGATGACTGGGGGGCCACCAGCGGCACCAGCATGGCCGCTCCGTGGGTCGCTGGCGCGAGCGTGCTCGTTCGTGAGGCGATGGAAAACCTGGGCATCGCCAGCATCACGCAAACGACGATCTACGAGCGGCTGCGAACGACCGCGGATCTCGTGTACGACGCAACGACGAGCGCCAGCTATCGACGGGTCAACTTGCAGAGCGCCCTGCAGTCGCTCGTCGGCGTCGATGAGTCGTCTTCCATCGCAGACGCCAAGAGTCTCGGCACGCTCACGACCTCGCTCAACGTCAGCGGCACTATCGGACAAACAAGCGACCAGGACTTCTTCCGCTTCACGGCGGGGCAATCGGGGTCGGCGACACTCACGCTCGGCGGCAGCACGGAGCTTGCCGCCACGTGGCAAACGGCCGGTGGTGTCGGCCAGATTCAAGGAAACAGACTCACGATCAACGTGCAAGCCGGGCAGACTTACGTCGTTGGCGTAGCTGGCGGCAATACGATCGGCAAGTATTCGATTGATCTGAGGCTCGCGGGCAGTCTCGGCAACGACAGCGGCACAAACACGGGTCGCAACACTGGCAGCAACATCAATGGCGGTGGCGTCACGCCGACTTCACCTGTGAATCTCGGCACGATCCAGCAACTCCGCCGAGACGGCCTGAACTTACAGGGATCAGATAACTGGTTCCAAGTGACCGCTGGACGCACCGGCACATTTACACTCGAAGCACTCTTCCAGCACCAGCGCGGCAATATCGACCTCGAAGTCTATGACAGCCAAAATCGCCTCGTCGCCGCCAGCCGCGGAGCAGGAAACGCCGAACGCATCGACCTGACCGCAACCGCCGGGAACACGTACTTCATTCGCGTCGTCGGCTCGAACGCCGACGTTGATCTGCGGCTGACGAACCTCGTCTCCTTCGCAGGCAATGCCGCCCAAGTATTCGGCACAAGCAAGAGCGACACATTCCATGCAGACCTGGGCTCGCGGCAGTTTACCGTAGGCGGCGTCACCTACAGCTTTGCTAGCGCGACAAGCATCCGGTTCGATGGCGGCGCTGGCTACGACGCCGTCACCATCATTGGCAGCGCGGCGGCCGAAACGGCTGCGCTTCGCCCCGGCAGCGCCCTAGTCGTCGGCGGCAGCACGACCGCAATCGCCACCGGCGTCGAGTTCACCCGCGTCGTGGGCAACGCGCTTGATCAAGCGACGCTGCACGACTCCGCCGGCCGCGACACGCTTTCGGCCAGCGTCGCCTCGACCACCCTTTCCGGCCCCGGCTTTCAATCCATTGCGGCGGGCTTTGGGAGCGTGACCGTACTCGCCACGAGCGGCGGCGACACGGGCACGCTGATCGGCTCAGCGGGCAACGACGTGCTCACCATTTGGGCCGGTGCTCGCGACTTCCAAGGCGGCGGCGTCAGCATCCGGGTCGAAGGCTTTCAGACCATGCGCTTTCACGGCGGTGCGGGAACCGACCAGGTCAACTTCTACACCACCGGCAGCGACAGTTGGCTCGGCGGCCGCAAGAGCACCGGCTGGGTCTATGCTCCCGCAAACGCTGCTCCCGGCTACCCTGGCTCTGGTTACACTACCGAACTTGCCGAGATCGAATCGCTCCTCGCTCACACTCGTGCCAAGCACCGCTTGCATACGGAACTCGCGGCGCTCGACTATTTGTTTCGCAAGATTGGCGTTTAGGCGCGCAATGTATTGGCGAGCGGGAGGCGTCAGCCTCCCGATGGTTTGACTCCTTACTGCACCGCCGCATCATCGGGGTGCTCACGCACCCCGCTCGCCAGCTACCGAAAATGTTCGCTCATCCGCCGGTTCAAGTCGGGCAGCGTGCGTCTGAGCCGGTCGCTAAGCTTCCCTGCATCGCCGCCTGACTCGAGGTCCGCCAAGTATCGCAACAGCTCCGCATTCGCTTCGAGTGGACCATGCACACAGAAGTGGACCCAGGCCCATGCATCGCGATACTCGTCGCGTCCCATGTCGTCGATCTCGCCCAGTGACTCAAGCTCCTCCAGCCGCGGCAAATCACCCAGGCGAACCATCGTTCGGACCGCTGCCAAATGCGGATGATGCCCGGCCCGCTGATCGTGCGCGACCTCGAAGTATTCGGCCAGTCCCTCGTCGAGCCAGAGCGGCACTTGCTTCAGCCAGGTGTGCAGCAGAGCGTGCGTACACTCGTGCCGCACGTCCTGACCGAACTCGTCGCCTCGATAGGCAAACACCATCCCCGGCCCGCGCGCCTTGATAAACAGCGCTCGTCGATATGGCACCTTGGGAAAATGCCGCTGCATGTAGGCCTGATACGTGGGCTTCTTGTCGAACAGGAACAGATGCACCGACTCGCTCGATGGCTTCGCTTCCAGCGTCGTCACTAGGTCCTGCTGCAAGCGGCCCAGTTCCACGAGCAATTCTCCTTCGCCAGCGAGCGAAAAGTCTGCATGGCAGAGGAATTTGCCGGCGGTTCGTTCGTCGGGCCAGCGATCCTGCGCAAGAGTGCCGGCAGCCGCCAACGCGAGCCATGCCAGCACGCCAATGTTCGCGATCGTCTTCAAGGCCGTCCTGCCAGCCACGAGTGATAGCACCGAGGGTCCGGGACTATACCGAGGCATGCTGGCAGGGGCAAGGCGATTCCAAATGACCAAGGACCAAATCCCAATGACCAATGCTGTTGCAGCGACCATTGGTCATTGGTGCTTGGGCATTGGTCATTCCTCCATTTACTCGACGCCCCGCATGTACTTCAGAAATTCCGCGTCCAGTTCCGCCAAATCGCTGCCGAAATGCTCCTTGAACCGGGCGATGCGGTCCTGCGGCGAGATGTCGATCAGCGGCTGTTGCTCGGCCATCGCTTGCAGGTACTTCGCATACGCCTCCTTTCGCGTTTGCAAGAGGAAATAGGTGAGCGCCCACGACTCGGCATAAGCGTCGGGGCCGGTCGCCGGGTCGCGGAAGCGTTTGTCATCGGCCAGGAGCAGTTCCAGCCCGTCTTCCGGCCGCGAGCGCAGGTACTTGCGAAAATTCGTCAGATTCACGCGATTGACGCCGCCGATCGTCCGCCATCCCTTGGCACTGCCGAGGTCCGGCGTCTCGAAGAAGATCGCCAACCCCTCGCTCACCCAGAGCGGCAGGTCGGCATAACGCACCTGAAGGCCGCTATTGAAAGCGAGCTGGTGCGTCGCCTCGTGAACGATCGTCGCCACCGTCCGCTCGGCTCCGGGCTGCGAGAGAATCTGGTTGATTCGAGCAGCATTGCCCCGATCGCCGGGGGCCGCCCCCTCGACGCCGGTCAGGTCGTACATCGTCATCCGGTTCGTCTGCAGGCTGTAGTAGCCGATCATTGAGCGGGCCGCTTCGCCCACCTCTGCCCGTGCAAACTCCGCGTACGAATCGCGGCTGTCGAACACCAGGGCCACGAGCGGAAATTCCGGCTCGTGCAGCGTGATGCCGCGGCGCTCCCAGTAGTTGTGAAATGCCGAGTACAACCGCTCATAGAGCGAGCCGACCCATTGGGCATAAGCGGGCGACGTGTTGTAGGCGATCAGATAATGCTTCGTCTGATGGAACTTGAAGCCGGCGGGCAATTCGCTCGTCAGTCGGGCAACAAGCTGTGGCCGGGTGAGCGGCTCAAAGGGCTTGGCGTCGCTGCGGCGCTCGGCGATGCCTTCCTTCGGCAGCGGCCACATTGCCCCATCGGGCGTGAGTAAAAGCACGCCGCCGTCAGCCGCTTCGACCTGCACCTTGCCGGCCAGTTCGCGCGGCTTCACCTCTCCGGTGCGCGCGACGTAGTCGAGCCCGTGCGCCGCGGTGGGCATGAGGAGGAACAGACACGCCACTAGTCCTTGCAAATTCACGCGACACCAACCCGACGCGCAAGCGAGGAATACTAAACCGAAGCGTCAGCGAGGGACTTGCCTCCCCTATTATACCTGCGCCACCGCACGATCCCGAAGTATAACCCTGCCATCACTGCATAGGCCCCGATCATTACCAGGCAAATCCCGGCCACCTGCTCGTCCACGCCAGCATGAACCAGGCCAAACACGCGGCGCGGCACCGGATCGACGCCTGGCGGAATCACCAAGAGCGACCAGGCCAGATCCCCCGCCGCCACCGCCAATGCCGCCAGCCAGGCTCCTGCCAATGCCGGCCAGCGCTGCGGCAGGGCGATACGCCACAGTGTCGCGAGCGTCCCCGCCCCGTCGAGCGCCGCGGCCGCGAGTTCATCGTCCCGGAGTGATGCGAACGAATGCCACGCGACAAGCACCGCAATCGGCAAGGCGTGGATCGTCACGGTCAGGATCGTCGGCACGAGCGTTTCGTGATACAGCCAGGAAAGTGGGCCAGACCACGAGCCGTTGAACACTTCGATGGTCGCGACGCCAACGAGCGGTCCGGGAATCGCCAGGCAGAGCGTGCTGACAATCATGGCAGGCCAAGCCCAACTGCCGCCCCGCCGCGCCGGCCAGGCGAGCAGCACCGCCAGCACGACCGCCACGCATGCTGCCGGCAAGGCAATTGCCAGCGTCCAGCCGAGCTCTTCGCCGAAGAGTGCAGGAGTCTTGCTTACCTCTTCCCACGCTTTCGTTGCCGACCATCCGCGGTGGCGCACACCGGCTGTTTCCGTCACGACGAATCCGGCTTTGGCCACGAGACTCGCCACCGGCACGCCAATCAGCGTCAGCACGATGAGCCACTGCAATAAACTCAGTACCAATCCGCTAACGCCCAGCGGCAGGCTCACCTCGCGGCTCGCGCCGGCCAACAGACGCCGGCTCGTCAGTCTCGCGAGCACCACCAACGCTGCCACGATGACAACCGCCAGCCCGACGAGTCCCGGCAGGACGCCGAGCGTTGCCTCCGTCGCATCAGCCGCCAGCGAGAAGTTCATGTAGAACTGCTCGGTAAACGTCCGCTGGTTTTCGTCGATGACATAGACGTTCGTCACCGTCATCTCGGTCGCCGTGCTGACGACCACCCAGAGAACTGCCGCGGCGATGAATCCCGCACATTGAGGTAGCGTGATCAGCCACAGCACGGTTAGCGGAGACGTATCGAGCAGTGCCGCCTCCTCTTGCCGAGAATCGACTTGCGTCAGCCCCAAGCCGACGATCAGTGCCACCCAAGGGATCGCCGCCACGCCATGCACAAAGATCGCTCCGAACATGCCGTCGAGCCACGGCCGCGGCCCCGTGCCAAACGCGAGCGTGAACCAGCCGAGCTTTCCCAGTGCCGCGTCCCAGCCCGAAAGCTGCACATAGAGCGGCAGGAAGAGGAGCATCCCGACCAGCATCGCCGCAATCCGCCAACCCGCGAGGCGCAACCGGCCGATCGTCAGCGCCAGCAGCGTCCCCAGAGGCAGCGCGATTACTGTCGCCCCGCCCGCCAGAATGGCCGAATTGAGCAGAAGGTGCATGGTCCCACGAGCCGACGGCGCGACCAGGCACTCACTTTAAATTTGCATCCGCGAAATCCAAAAACATCTCCCAATCTTGTCGCTCCATGCTGTGTTTGCCGTCGCGGAGGAAATAGCCCAGACGGCTTTTCGTGAGCGTGCCGATCTCGGGTTTGGCGTCTTTCGCGAGCCCTTCACCGCCGTACAGCTCATACACCGGTGTCGCGGCTCGGAGCAACTCGAACTGCCCGTTGGGATTGGCCCACTGGTCTTCTTGCGCGTTGCTGTAAAGCACCGGTCGCGGAGCGCACAACGCAACGAGGCAGTGCTGATCGAACGGCAAGAGATCGGTGTGCTCGTTAAACTTCTTGAAGTTGCCGCAAAACCAGTGTGGGAACGACGTGTTGATCCGCTTCACGCTCTCGGCCTTCGGATCGTCGGTGCGGCTAGGCGCGGTTCCGCCGCATCCGGCCTGGTGCGGAATCACGAGTGCCACGCGTTCGTCCATTGCGCCGGCGAGCAGAGCCGTCTTACCGTTGCGCGAGTGGCCGACGATGGCAATTCGCTTCGGATCAACGAGGCTCGGCGACTCGGTCAGATAGTCCACCACGCGGTGAAAGCCCCAGGCCCAGAGGGCGATCGTTGATGCGTCGTCGTCGGCTTGCTGTTCCTGACCGGGTTTATAGAACACCGGGCCGATACCATCGGCCATATCCGGCGTGTCGGGGTCGAGGTCGCCGTGATAGAAGCAGGCCAGAGCGTAACCGCGATCGACGATTAGATCGACGTTCCACTTGTCCGCTTCGCTGCCGCGGCCGGCGTCCGTCGCATGGTGGTTCTCGGCTCCGGCGCAGCGATCGGGAACCCAGCCCGCGGGAAGCGGAATCTTTGCATCATCGAGCACCGCATGGTTGCCGCAGAAGTTGATGCCCAGAAACACCGGCGGCGACTTTACTCCCTTCGGCGTGATCAGGATCACCTGCACGGGCTTCCCGGTCCGCGGCTCCAGGGAGTGGATCGTCACGTCCCGCAGTTCGGCCTTGCCCCCCAGGCAATCCCGCGGCTCGCCGGTCTGAAACTCCTGCCGTGCGGGCTTCGGCGGCAGGCGGCCGTACATATAGTGCTGAAAGAGGGCCTTGAGTTCCGGCTTGCGCTTCGCTTCCCACTGCTCCTTCGTGGTGATCTTCGTGCCGTCCAGCGTTGTAAGCACATCGGGCAGTCCAGCCGATGGCTTGAGCTGGTCGATCGCTGGAAAGTCGGCAGCCGTTGCGAATGAACCGAGCGTCATAAGCAGACAGGAGAGTGGGAGAGGAAGGTTGGCAGAGCGGGAGGGAGACATCGCGGCAGCTCCGAGAGATGGTGGTCGTTGCCACGAGTGTAGCGGGTGCTTGGAGCTGTTTGTACCAGCGCGTTACCGCTCAGGTGGCTGGATACCGCTTCCGGAGCCAGTCCAGTTCGCTCCGCTCCGGCCGCTCGGCATACCAGCCGTCGCCGGCCAGGTCGAGAAGCATTCGGTAATACTCTTCGAACATCTGCCCGACTCGCTCGGTCGAGAAGTTGTCGGCCACCTACTTTCCGCAGGCGGCTGGGTCAATCCGGTCGATGTTCCGGGCCGCCCAGACGAACTGCTCCATCGTCCGGCAGCGGTATCCGGTCACGCCGTGCAGCACCGTTTCCGTGAAGCCGCCCCAGTCGGTGCAGATGACCGGCGTGCCGCTGGCCTGGGCCTCCAGGGCAACGTTCCCCAGCGGCTCGATGTACTGCGTGGGACAAAGCAGCGCCGCCGCCTCAGCCATCAGCTTGCGCCGACCTTCGACATCGACCGGCGGCACATAGCGCACGTGCGGATTGTCTTTCAGGAACCGTTCCGGGTTTCCTTGTCCCACGATCACAATCCTCCGCCCGACCCGCTTGGCCACGTCGATCGCAATCACCACCCCCTTGTCGTCGTTCAGCCGCCCCATGAACAAGAACTCGTCCGATTTGGTAGGTCCCTTCTGCCGGAAGGGACCTTGGTTCGCCGTGTGAACTTCGTCCTCGTCCGAGGTCCCGTTCGGCAAGCGGGACCTACTGACGGCCAACTGACGAATTGAATTCAAGATCGAGGACTGACCGCCACGCCGCATTGTCAATCGGCAGAATGCTCCCGCCGTCCGCGTGTGTACGGGCATAGCGGTGGTCCCGAAGGAAGTGAATCGCAGCATTGGCAAATTGTTGAGCAATCCCGAGGTTCGTGAATCTGCCAGATTGCCGTGTGCCTTTGCCGATCTCTTTCATGTTGCCACCTTCGTTCACGGTTAGCCACGTTCCCAGTCTAGTTTGACGATCAGGGAAGCGAATTGCCATCGGAGTCAGAGAAGCGGGGCTGCGCAGCCCCGCTCGTTGCGAGGTCTATTGAACTGGGAAATCCTCTCTTAGGGAACATACAAGAGGAGCCCGTACTTCCCTGCGGCGGAACGGCTCGATTCTGAACTTGGCGTAACGGTCGGTCCTTGGACAGCCCGCCACCAATCGGTACGATTCGGGCAGCACGCGTTATCCTTATAAACATTCCGCCGCTCTCCACTGCATTCTCGCCATGTCCGAATTCCGTACTGAAAAAGACTCGATGGGCGAGGTTCAGGTTCCCGCCCAGGCCTACTACTCCGCCCAGACTCAGCGGGCCGTCGAGAACTTCCCCATCTCCGGCTGGCCGCTCCCGCCGCAACTGATTCATGCGATGGGGCTCGTGAAGCTCGCTGCCGCTATCGCCAATCGCGACTTGGGAAAGCTGACCCAGACCGGCAAGAATAAGTTGACCGATGTGCAGGTGAACGCCCTGCTTGCCGCCTGCCGCGAGGTTGCCGAGGGGAAGCACGATCGCGAGTTTCCGATCGACGTCTTTCAGACCGGCAGCGGCACGTCGAGCAACATGAATGCCAACGAGGTGATTGCGAACCGGGCGATCGAGCTGCTCGAAGGGGATCGCTTTCACAAAGACAAGCCGGTCCATCCGAACGACCACGTGAACATGGGGCAGAGCACCAACGACATGTTCCCCACGGCTATTCACGTCGCCGTTGCGATCGCGATTCGCAATGACCTTATTCCGGGCCTGCGGAAGTTGTATGAAACGCTCGCTCAGAAGGCTGCGGAGTGGGACAAGATCATCAAGATCGGCCGGACGCACCTGGCTGATGCCACGCCGCTTCGCCTGGGCCAAGAGATCGGCGGTCTGGCCCGGCAGATCGAGCTGTCGATTGGGCGGGCCGAGCGGGCGATTGATCCAATCCTGGAACTGCCGGCCGGCGGCACTGCGGTGGGGACGGGCATCAATACGCATCCCGAGTTCGGCCACCGCGTCGCTGCCGCGCTGGCGAGCGAAACCGGCATTCCGTTTGTCGAAGCGGCGAATCACTTCGAGGCAAATGCCCAACGCGACGGCCTCGTCGAATGCCACGGCCAGCTTCGCACGATCGCCGTCACACTCTTCAACGTCTCGAACAACATTCGCTGGCTTGGCAGTGGCCCGCGCTGCGGGTTTTACGAGATCATGCTCCCCGACCGGCAGCCGGGGAGCTCGATCATGCCGGGGAAAGTGAACCCGGTGATGTGCGAAAGCCTAATGCAAGTGGCAGCCCGCGTGATCGGCAACGATCAAACGCTCGCCTTCAGCGGGGCGACCGGTGGGCAGTTCCAGCTCAACATCATGATGCCCGTCATGGGGCATGCCGCATTGGAAAGCGTGACGCTGCTGGCCTCGTCGTGCCGGGCGTTCGTCGATTTCTGTGCCTTGGAGATGCAGGCCAACGCTGAAGCGTGTGAAGCCTCGGTCGAGAAGAGCCTGGCGATGGTGACGAGCCTGAACCCACACATCGGCTACGAGCGGGCGGCGGCTCTAGCGAAGGAGGCCTTCAAAAGCGGCAAAACGATCCGCGAGCTATGCCGCGAGCAGGGCATCCTTCCGGAAGCGACGCTCCGCGAGGCCCTCGATCCGATGAGCATGACGGAGCCGAAATAGCTCTACAATCCCGACGCAAATTCTTGCGGTGGAAGGAACCTACTTCCCGCTCACCACCGTGAAATAGCTCGGCACAACGCGGTCGAAGTACTCGTTCCGCATTTCGACTGGCAGGCCGTTATAGACGCAGTAGTTGCGAATCTGATTGAGGAGGTCGCGAGGCTGGCAACGGCGAAGTGGGCGGCTGACCGGCTCGTAGTGTTCGCGAATCAGATAATCGACCGTTTCGGGGCGGAACTCGCAGTGCAGCCCCTTGGCGATGATCTTGAAGAGCGTCTTGAATTCGTCGGAAGACGGATCGCCCACTTCGATCTTGTACGGAATGCGGCGGAGGAACGCTTCATCGGCCAGGTCGGTAGGCTCCAGGTTCGTCGAGAAGATGATAAGCTGTTCGAAGGGGACCTGAATCTTCTTACCGGTCGCAAGCATTAGAAAGTCGAACCGATTTTCGAGCGGAATAATCCAGCGGTTGAGGAGGTCTGTCGGCGAGATGCGCTGGCGGCCAAAGTCGTCGATCAAGAGAGAGCCACAATTGCTTTTGAGCTGCAGGCTCGCCTCGCTGACGTTCGAGATCGGGTCATGACGAATTTCGAGGGCGTCCATCGTCAGTTCGCCGCCGACAACGACCGTCGGCCGCTTGATCTTGATCCAGCGGCGGTCGTTCTCGCCCATCTTCAGTAGCGTGCTCGAGGTGTTCTCGATCGGCTCGTGGCAGGCGGCATCGAACAATTTGATGTACTGGCCGTCCTCGGTGATGACGCGGGGAATCCAGACCGCGTTGCCGTAGCACATGGTGATCCGCTTGGCGAGCGTCGTCTTGCCGTTGCCGGGAGCGCCGTAGAGGAACATGCCGGCGCCGCTGTTTACGGCGGGGCCAAGGATGTCGAACATCTCCTGTTCGACGCTGATGTCGGAGAACGCCTTTTGCAGGTGCCGCCGCTGCGGAGCTTCGGCGCGAATCGTCTGGGCTTCGACTGAGACGATGTAATCGTCGAGCGGCACCGGAGCGGCGCCGATGTACGAGCATTGTTCCATCGCCGACTTCGCCCGCTGCCGGCCTTGGTCGGTGAGCGAATAGATGAAGTCATTGAGCTGCGCGCTGCCGCTGTTGATGATGAGCTGCCGCTGGCGGAGCGACGTGTAAATCGGCTCCAAAATGACGAACGGCAGGCAGATGTTGTCGGCGACCTGTCGCCCGGCAGCTGAGCCGATGAGCATCAAGTATTTGAGGATCAGCGTTTCGACGAGGGCGGCAGTGAGGCCGGTCTCTTCGATCGTCTTGGGCTCGGCCGGACGAAAAGCGTCCTCCGACAAGATCGAAGCCAGCAAACTTCCAGCGCCGACGGGAGCTTCGGTGGCAGGCATGGGGGAAGCGAGTCAGGGGTCAGGAGCCAGGAGTCAAAGTTCGATGGGAGGGCGAGGCTCCCCCCGAGCTGCGGTCAGCGCCAACAGGCAGAACCGGCATAACCGTTATTCCTGCCCCTTAGCGCAAACCGTGGCAGGCAAACATAGGTCATGCTGGGGGCGAGGAAGGACTCGCAGCCTGACGGAGAGCGATTCGCCAGGGCTGTTTGCGGCGGAATTCGTGCCGCACCCGCGGATCGCGCAAAACCCACAGCGCCCAGATGCCGAATGGAAAGCCGATGATCCACGCCCCGCCACAGGGAAGCAGGGCGAGGATCGCTGCGTTGCGAGCGGCAAAGAGGTCGCTCGCCGTGAGCATCGCCCAGGCCCCGCGAGCGATGCTGATACCGACCAGTACGAACGCGAGCAACATACAAACGTAGGTGGCAACTTCGTTCTGATCTTGCTCGGTGAATCGCGGCAGGCGGCTGAGCTTTTCGAGCGTCAGCGTCGTGCCGAGGAAGATGGCGACGCCGATCCCCCAGATCGCACTCGCCATCAGGCCGTAGGCCGGCGTGCGCAGACGGGCCTTTACCTGCACAGCCGACAGCGGCGGCGGCTCATCGCTCGCGGCTGGCTGCGGCGGGGCGTAAGGATTGGGATCGTGGGTGAGAGCGTCGAACGACATGACACTCGAATTGTAAATCGACTGGCGACGCAGGCGAGTCCGAATCGGGGAACACACGCCTCAGCTTCTTCCTGGCCAAAGGAACCGGAGCTTCTCGCCCGAGAACACGGCATGGACATGCGGATCGCGAAGTACCCAATCGGCCCAGATTGCAAACGGCAACGCGATAAAGCATCCCAGACCACACGGCACCATTGCAAACCACGCGCCGCGCATGGCCGCTCGATAATCCGTGAGCTTGAGCATGGCGATCGCGCCACGAGCAGCCAGACAATTCACCACGCAAGTAACAAAAACCACCACGACTGACCATCCAAGCTCAAGGCTAAACCATTCTCGCTCCCCATAAGCCACAACCAGTACGATCGACATCACGATCCACACGACAGGCGTAACATTGATAACCACGCTCAACAGAATTCCCACCGCTGGAACCAACAGTCGCTGTCGGACCTGCTCAGCCGACAAGGGCTCCGGTCGCTGGACCGGTTCACTTGCAACCTGTGGTGGTGCATACGGATTGATGCCGTTGTCGGACATCCTTTCACCCTACCACCAACGGGGGCCATTGAAATAGTTGACATTTCGAGTGCTACCCCTAAAATCAAACCAACTTTTTCACGTCGCTCAAGTTCTCGCCGATATTTCCCTCCCCGTTTGCCCAGAGTTCGACACGGTGAAGTTTCGGCAAACGTTCTGTCACTTCCCGAACCGGTCGCATTCGGCTGCGTAAGCAAACACGAAACATTCGCCCGGCGGTGTTGCCGCGGCACCTAGCTAGCGAAGAACGGAGTTTCCCATCTTTAGGAGTGTTCGCATGATTTGTCGCACATTTCTCGCGTTGTCGATCGTGGCGCTGTGCGCCCCCGCGTTTGCTGTCGAGCTAGAAATCGGCGCGAAGGCCCCCGAGTTCAAGGCTCTGCCGGGGACCGACGGCAAGGAATACAGCCTCGATGGCATGAAGGATGCCAAGGCGATCGTGGTCTGCTTCACCTGCAACCAATGCCCGGTTGCGGTGGCCTATGAAGACCGGTTCGTTGAGTTCCAGAAGAAGTACGGCGAGAAGGGGGTGAAGTTTATCGCCATCAACGCGAACAAGGCCCGCGAAGACCTGGCTGTGATGAAAACCCGCGCGGAAGAAAAGGGCTTCAACTTCCCTTACATCTTCGACGCTAGCGGCAAGTCGGCGACCGAATACGGCGCCAAGGTCACGCCACACATCTTCGTGCTCGACGGCGCCCATAAGGTCGCCTACGTCGGCGCGTTCGACGACAGCCAGACCAAGCCGAGCAAGCACTACGTGATTGACGCGGTCGAGGCGATCCTGGCCGGCAAGAAGGTCGAAGTGACCAACACGAGGGCCGTCGGTTGCGGCATTGCCAATAAGTAAGCGGTACTTATTAACGACCCAGATCCGCCACTGCGGGGCCTTCCCGTGGTGGCGGTTTTTTGTTGGTAGCGCGAGCATCTCTCGCGGCATCCAAATACATAGCCGCGACCAGTAGTCGCGCTCGATCACACCTCTGCGAAGATTCCTTCCTCTCATGCCTGCCTTCCGATTTGCGCTCCTGATGTTCGCTGCGATCCTCGTCGCGGGCTGTCAGTCCTCCGTCATGGAGTCAGATGCACTGCCCGTTGATAAGGGCGCGAAGAGCGCAGGCGAGAAGGCGCCACAGGCTGCGGTGATGCTCCATGTCGGCGACGAGAAGAAACTCGCCGAGATGATTGCCGCTCACAAGGGAAAAGTCGTCTTCGTCGATTATTGGGCAACCTGGTGCGAATCGTGCGTCGAGTTTTTCCCGCACACCGTCGAAACGCACAACAGGCACAAAGCCAAAGGACTGGCGACGATTGCCGTCAGTTTCGACCTGCTGGAAGACAAGCCGAAAGTCGAGCAGTTCCTAGCCGATCACCGTGCCGACTTCGACAACCTGCTCTCCGACTACGACGATGTTGGGCAGGAAGTTGCAAACGCTTTCCAGTTTGAGGCGCTCCCCCAATTCCGCCTGTACGACCGCTCGGGCAAGATGCGATACGAATGGAAAGAGAAGCCGACGGACATCGACCAGCGCGTAGAAGAATTGCTGGCCGAGGAGGCGTGAAAGCCCTGACCATTGGTCAGGGTGTGGAGGGCAATCGCACTGAATCGCGTTTCCCCATCGTCTGGCCAAAATTCACCCCGACCACTGGTCGGGGCTTTGTTGCTTACTGGCCGCGCTGCTGGGCTTCGAGATCGGCTTTGTACGCCTTCTGCGCCGCCGCCTCACGCGAGAGCTTGAACTCGGGGCCCGGCGGGAAGTACTGGATGTCGTCCTGGATGTAATACGGGCTGGGGAGCGTCTGCCCGCCGTAGGTGCCTTGGCATCCAGTGCTGGCGACGGCCGCCAGTCCCAGGCTCAGGGTGCAAAGGGTCGCATTCAGCCAGCGAGTCGAAGTATTCTTGATCACGAGAAGGCTCCCAAGGCCGCACGACCGGCACAGGCGTCAAAGTCGATACGAACGTCACGGTCAATTATCGGACGACGCGGCCGCGAACTTTCGCCAAGCGGCAAAGTTTTACGGGAATTGCTCGCCGCGTAACGGCAGTCCCCGCTAGCTGGCTTTGATAGCAAAGGGACTCACGCCTTACGCCCTGCCGATGCCGTAACCGCAAAAGCGTAGGATGGCCACAACCGACAGCACCCAGGCGGCTTGAAAGGCGTTGATCCAGGCCACGGGACCGAGGTTCCCTCCGCCAGGGCTACCGGGAACCATGGCGGCCAGAGGGAACTCGAACCAAGTTCCAATCGTGATGAGTGCCAGCGCCCCGATCACGGCAACCAGCGAAAACCGCGGCAACAGGGCCGCCAGGAGGAGCGGAAAGGTCATGACGATTCCCGCCACCGCCAGGAAGGCAAAAAACCAACCTTCGGCCAGGCTGGAACCGCCGAAGTGCTGAGCCGAGCGCAGGACGACCATCCGGCAGACGCCCAGGACCACCGCCACGATGAATGTCAGGATCATCACTTGTCGAATGCCGAACTGCCGGTCGCGGGGCGTTTCGGGAGGATCGCTGTCGTGCCGCAGGCGCAGGCCGTAGCCGATGGCCAGCCCCCATAGCGGGATTTGCACGGCGATCCATTGTGCCAGCAGGCAGATGGCGATCACGAGCACGACAACCCCAGCCGGTTCTTTGTGCAGAGTGAGGTTGACCAAGAGTGCGACCGAAAGCACACCGATCCAAGCCAGTGACAAGGGCAAACGCCACAAGAGCGGCGCGGGTCCGAACGCAGTCCAGGCGGCGGCGAGCGTCGTCTGGCCGAACTGTGTGCCAAGGATGTAGCCGATGATGACGGCCGTGGTTAGCCTCGTTGGCGGTCCATCCGGCTCGACGACGATCAACAGCAACCACGAGAGCGCCAAGAGAGGCCCCAGCACGAAAGCAACTAGGTAGCGGTTGGTCGCCATGCAATCGTCTGCCGATTCCGGCTCACCACTGATCCGCCTTATTCACCGCGATCGCCGCCGCCAGTTCCGTCGTCTTGGGCCGCAGTTCCAGTCCGACGCTGTCGCTATAGCCGAGTTCCTTCATCGCCCGCAGCACGCGGCTGTAGTTGATCTCGCCAGTTCCGGGCTCGTTCCGGCCGGGATGGTCGGCAAGCTGGTAGTAGCCAGCCCATGCAAAGCCGTCTTTCATGCGGCCGCAGAGATCCCCCTCGGCGATCTGCATGTGGTACAGATCCCAATTGATCTTCACCATCGGGCTGTTGACGGCTTTGCAGATCTTCACGGCGTCCTCGCTGCCGTACAGGCAATGGCCCGGATGATCGACACGGCCGTTCATCGGCTCAAGAATCAGCATCACCTTTTCGCGCTCCGCGATCGGAGCGGCTCGCTTGAGCGCCTTGATGCACTGCTCGTGCATCTGGTCTTTCGTCATGCCGGGCTGATTATCGCCCGCGACCACGCACATCTTGCGGCATTTGAGTTCGTGGGCGACCTGGCAACCTTCTTCGATCGCCTTGACGAACGCGTCCTCTTGCTTCGGATCGTTCATGCCCGGCCGAAAGCCCCAGGCCGTGAACTGAGCGATTTCGAGGTTCAGCTCTTCACAGAGCTTGGCGACGGCGGGAATGTCCTTCCCTTGATGCGGCCAGAACTCGACCGCCGGAAAGCCGAGTGCCGCCGCCTGTTTCAGGCGTTCGAGAAACGGCAGCTTCCCCCACCACATCTCGCAGTTGACGGCAAATTTGGTGTTCTTCGTCTTGCCGGGCTTGGCCGGATCAGGCGTGACGTCGTCGGCCGCATGAGCCTGCGAGGAGAACACGGGTACAGAAGCGGCAGCCGCGGTGGCGGCGAGGAAAGCACGACGGGTCGGGAACATGGAGAGGGCTTCCAAGAGAGAGGGACGGCGAGAGGTCTGAAGCACGCCATTATAGCGCGGCACCCTCTTCATTGTCGCCTTTCGCTCCGCGAAAGGACGTTCGTTCGCGGAGCGAACGACGACATACTCCCACTAGCGTTTCACCGCTCCGGATCGGGGAGCCGAAAGACCAGAAGGTCACGCCGGGCTGCCATCGCAGCGGCATGCTTATTGTCGGGCGAAGCGGCCAATGCCTGAATGTAGCCACCGTCATCCATCGACTGTGAATAGATCTTGCGGCCGCTGCGCACGTCCCACACGTTGACGCGGCCGTTCCCTCCAGAAAGCAGTCGCGTGCCGTCGGGCGTAAAGGTCATGCTCCACTGGATGTCGTTGTCCTGCAGCACCGGCCGCTCCTTGCCCGTGGCTGTTTCAAAGACTCGTATCGCGTAGCTGTCGCCGACCGCGACGAGCGAACCGTCGGGGGAGAACGCCGCTGCCTGGCCCGCGGCCCACGAGCCGGTCAGCTTGGCGGTCGCTGTGGCTTCCCGCTTCGAGAGATCGACAGTGAGCAGCGTGGCGCCATCGGTCGCCATGGCCGTGCGTCCGTTACGCGCGATGTAGCAGGCTTTGATGATCCCATCGAAGCCGCCGGAAAAGGCCGCCACTTCGCGGCCGGAATCGATCTCCCACAGTCGCAGTCGCAGATCTCGCCCGCCCGACACGGCCAATCGGCCGTCGCCCGAGGTGGCAAAGCACTTGAGTTCCTTCGAGTGTCCGGCAAACTGCCCCTTCTCCTTCAGCTTCCCACTCTTGTCGATCTCATAGATGGCCACGTGGCCCGAGTACCCACCAACAAGCAGCCGCGACGTTCCTGGCACGAAGTAACAAGCCGTCACCTGGCCCAGAATTTCGAGCTTGGTGAGCCCGTCCGATTGTCGGTTCTCCAGAGCGTCAAACACGAGCAAAGCTCTGTCCGGCTTGCCGGCCGCTACGTAGCCCCCGCTCGGCGAAAACGAAATGGAATCCACCCCCCACGACAGGTCCTTGAACCGTCGCACCTCGCCCGGCTTGTTGCCCTCCGTGGCCGGCAGGCGAACCTGCGGAGTGAACGTCGCGGCGAACGTGCCGCTCGCGACGCCTTCGGAACTAAGTCGGAATTCGATCGCTGCCTGGCCGAACGTCGTAGCGAAGACATCCCGCTTAATCGTGCCGCCAGGAATGCGCAGCGGCGCGAACAGCCGCCCCGTTGTTTCCGCCCGCACGAGTCGCTTTTCAAATTCCTGCGGCGAGAGGCCGAACTCGCAGGCCGTCATCGCCAGGTCGAGTTCCTGTTCGAAGCGAAGCGCCATCGCCGAAACCGGTTCGCCACCGCGGCTTTGGCTGGCGATGCCGAGTTTGTCGAGAGCCGCATCAAAACGTTGAGCGTCTTCGCGGAAGATTGCGTTCAGGTCTTGCGGGTCACGATAGAGGGCCAGAATATCGGCCGAGTTCTCAAACGCCTTTGGATTGGCCCGCACTGCCGGCCCGACTTCGTCGGTCTTGGTGATGACGCCGGTATAGTGACACGACATGCACGAAACGCCGTTCGTCACGGTCTTATCGGGCCGCTTCGGGTCGCTAACGATGCTCGTCGGCCCGGTGTCGATCCGCTTGCCGGCGGCATCGACGAGCAAATACCCCTGCAAGCCGTTCGGCAAGGTGAAGATGATCTCGCCGCCGTCGTGCTGAAACGAATCGCTGCCGGCGCCCGGTCCCAGCGGCCGCTCGAAGAGGTTCTGCGGCCCGGTGTTGCCGCCGAAGTCGTAACTCTTCCAGTAGCTGCCGTAGGGGGACTTGTGCCATTCAATCAGCCGGTTGTTTTGCGAGACGCCGGAACGGTTGAACGCAGCCCGAATCGCTTGTTCCTGGTCGATGTTGGCCGCGACGTTCACGCGCAGCAAATCCTCCAGCCCCTTGTCGGTGTCCGGCAGCGCGAGGAGTGTGTGATACAGTGGCGGCTTGCTTGCGGCAAAGACGAACCAATCGACGCGCACGTGGGGCATTTCGCACTGCGTCGCCTCCGAGCAGGTCCGGAGGTTGGCCGAATCGATCGACAGGAAATAGGGATTGGCCGCTTCGACTTCGTCCCACAACTCGCTGCTCCAATTGAGCTGACGGATATCGACGCGGAGCACCGTGCGAGCCGGATCGACCGGCTGCGGCACGACGAGCGACGTGTTCCACGACAGGCTGTTGATCAGCTTGGCGAAGGCGTTGCGGTAGGTTTGCAACTCGTCCTCGGAGACGCCTCCGTTGTAGAGGTGCGTGAGCGTGAAGTAGCGCAGGAACCGCTGCGACCGGGGCGTGGCTTGCTTGATATCGGCCAGAATGTAGCTGACGACTTGCTCGTTGGTGATAAAGGGGCGCGTGATTTCAGAGGCCATCGGCGGGGCCCCGGCCGTGATCCACGCTTTGACGACGTCCAGATCGGCAGCCGAGGGGCGGGGGTCTTCGCCAGCCGGCGGCATTGCGCTGTCGTCGGTCGCCGCCATCCGTTGCCAGAGTGTGGAGCCGCCCGGGTTGCGCGGCTTCACAAGCGTGCGGCCCAGTTTTTCCAGATTCAGCGCAAAGTTGAAACCTCCTTCACTCGCTCCATCTTCGCCGTGGCAACGATAGCAATTGGCTTTGAAGACGGCATGAGCTTTCTGGGCGAGATCGGAATCGGCGGCAGAAACGGGAGTGGCGGGCTGCAGCGAAGGTGTAGCCGCAGTCGTATCATTCGCTGGCTTCGGAGCCGTTGGAACTGGCACCGGCGTACCAGACGACTTCAAAAACTCCCGATCCGTCGCACTCAACCGCTCGATCGGAATATTGAGCAGCGTCCCATCCGCTTTTTCCAGAATCACCTTGCCGTTGCGGACCGCGACGAGTTCGGCTTCGACCCGAAATTTGCCGGTGTCATCGGTCCACTCACGGCCAAGCAGGTCTCCCGCAATTACGGCAAGCAGAGCCCCTGCAAGCAGAATGGATCGCATCGGAACTACCCATGGTTCAGACAGGACGCCGGGGACAATCCGTACCCCTGATGAGCGGCTCCCACTTTAGCGCGTTGACCGGCAAAAGTCCATCTTTTCTTGCGGAAAGCGATTGACGAAGTGCCGTCACCGTTCCCGCACCGCAAGCTATACTGCTAGATACCGTACGATTCGGGCGATTCTCCTCGTCGGTATTCCACCGAACGACCCGATCCAGCCGAGTTTGGCATCTCGAATCCTTGAGGCCCGCACCATGAGCACCGCGCATTTCGCCGATCCCGGTCCGCATCCCGAACTTCGCGCCCTCCGCGAGCACTGGGTCTGGTTCCTCGTCATGGGCATCGCCCTTGTCGTGCTCGGCTCGATCGCCATCGGTTGGGCCTGCCTGACGACGATCACCATAGCCGCCACCTGGCTCTTTGGCTTCCTGCTCCTCGGCGCTGGCATCGGCGAGATCATCCACTCGTTCACTGTCGGCAAGTGGAGTGGCACGCTCGTCCATCTGCTCATCGGCCTGCTGTATGGCGTCGTTGGCTTCATGATGATTAACGACCCGGCCGACAGCGCGATCACGCTCACGAAGATCATCGCGATCTTCATGGTGGTCGGCGGATTGTTTCGCGTCGTCGCCTCGCTCAGCCATCGCTTCCCCGGCTGGCCCTGGGTTTTGCTCAACGGCGGGATCACGCTGATGCTCGGCGTCTTTATTTACAAGAATCTGCCCGAATCCGGACTCTGGTTCATCGGCCTGTATCTCGGCATCGACATGATTCTGAACGGCTGGTCGTGGATTGCCCTGGCGATCGCGCTGAAGCAACTGCCTGATTCCGCTTCCACGACCTGACAGTGTGTGCGACAATCTGTCCGGTCGAATGATTCGCTCTCCCGGTCGCCTGTGAGCTGGCAACATGGATGCAACACGATGGCCCAGGCGATGCGTCGCCCTGGGCCTGTCTGGAATTGGCGGTTTCTTCCTCTTGGCAGCCGGCTGTGGCAAGACGCCTCCGCCGGCAAGTGATTCCGGACGCCCGGTCCGGACGTTCGTCGTCACGGAAGGGGACGAAACACTTCTCCGGACCTTCCCCGGCCGCGTTGAGGCCTCGCGCAAGGCGGAACTTGCGTTTCAGGTGGGGGGCGAACTGGTTCAGCTCCCCATCAAGGAAGGGCAGCGCGTCGCCAAAGGGGACGTGATCGGACAGATTCGGAAGGACCAATTTGAGCAGTCGCTCAAGGATCATCTGGCTCAGCTAGATCAGGCTCGCGCCGCCCTGGCAGCACTGCGGGCGGGCGACCGACCCGAACAGCGTCTCCGGCTGGAGGCTCAGTTGCGGGCCGCCGAGGCGACGCTCGTCAATTCTCGCGCGGAGTACGAACGGAACGCCCGCTTGCGGCAGAACAACTCCATCTCGCAACTCGTGCTGGATCGGAGCCAAACGGCCTATCGCGTCGCTCAGGAAGACTATGAGGCGGCAGTGCAGTTGCTGGAAAAAGGGATGATCGCCCGCGAGGAGGACCTGGAAGCCCAGGAGGCCACCGTCCGCGGGTTGGAAGCCCGCGTCACGCGAGCCAGCATCGACCTCGACGACACAACGCTTCGCGCCCCCTTCGATGGTGTGATCGCTCAGCGATTCGCCGAACAAGGGCAGACCGTGCAAGCCAAGCAGCCGATCGTCAAGTTTCAGGACGTCGATCAGCTCGACATCGCCGTCGATGTGCCGGAGATCGTGATGACGGTCGATCTCGGTTCGGCTGACATTCTCGAACTATCGGCAGAACTGAGCGGCGCGCCGGGCATCCAGTTTCCCGTCGAGATCCGCGAAGTCGCACAGGTTGCCGATCCCACGACGCAAACCTTCCGCGTTCGCGTTGCCATGCAGGCTCCTCCGGGAATTCAAGTTCTTCCCGGCATGACGGCCACCGTCACTGCCAACTATCGCCGGGCCGCGGCACTCGGCAGCCGGACGCTCGTTCCGATTTCCGCCATTCAGCGCACTCCCGGCAGCGAGCAGGTCGTATGGCTCGTCGGCAGCGATGGCGCTGTGACCAGCCGCGTGGTGAAGATCGGCGAAGCAGTCGGCGGACGCGTGGAAGTGCTCGACGGCCTGGCCCCCGGCGACCGGATTGCCGTGGCGGGTGTCACCTTCCTGCGCGACGGGATGCAGGTCCGCGACTTGGGCGATGCCCTGGGAGGCGGCCTGTAATGAACCCAGGAGTCTTGTCGGTCAAGTACGACCGGATCGTCTTCGTGGCCATGACGCTGGCTGTCATCGGCGGCTGGGTGTCGTATCGGAACATCGGCCGCTTGGAAGACCCCGAGTTCACGATCAAGCAGGCGCTGATCGTCACGCCGTATCCCGGAGCGAGTGCCGAAGAGGTCGCTCAGGAGGTGACCAACCCGATCGAATCGGCTGTGCAGCAGCTTGGCCAGCTCGACTTCGTCGAATCGGAATCGACCCGCGGCCGCTCGATCGTCATCGCCAACATCAAGGACCAGTACGACAAACACCGCATTCCGCAAGTCTGGGACGAGCTTCGCCGCAAGGTGGCCGACGTGCAGCCGCGACTGCCGCCGGCTGTCCGCGGCCAGTCAATGGTGATCGACGACTTCGGTGACGTGTTCGGCATCTTCTTCGCCGTCACGGGGGACGGTTTCACCTCGGCTGAACTGCGGCGCTACGTCGAGTTCCTCCGACGCGAGTTGTTGCAGGTTCCCGGCGTGAAGAGCGTCGAACTGTTTGCCGAGCAGCAAGAAGTGGTGTTTCTGGAAATCTCACGGCCCAGGCTCGCGCAGCTCGGCATCAGCGAGGACCAGATTTACGCCAAACTGCAGGACCGGAACATCGCTGCCGACGGCGGCCGCATCCGCGTCGGCGACCAGCATGTGCCGCTCGATCCGACCGGGGAATTTAGCTCCGCCAGCGACATGTTAGGCCTCGTCATCGGCTCCGACAGCTCCGGTCGGCAGCTATTCCTGCGCGACGTGGCGACAGTCGAGCGAGGTGATCGCGATCCTCCCCGCCGGTTGCTCCGCTTCGACGGCAAGCCGGCGATTGGCCTGGGCATCTCGACGGCTCCCGGCGGCAACGTCGTCACGATGGGGGCCGAGGTCCGCAAGAAGCTCGCCGAGATCAAACGCAACCAGCCGGTGGGCATTGAGATCGGCGAGATCAACTTCCAGCCCGAAGCGGTCTCGGCAGCGACGAACGAGTTCATGAAGAACCTGCTCAAGGCAGTGAGCATCGTCGTCGTCGTACTCCTACTCGCGATGGGGTGGCGAACCGGCCTCATCATCGGAGCCGTCCTGTTCATCACGATCATGGGGACGTTCTTCGTGATGTTCATGCACGGCGACATCCTCATGGAGCGAATCTCGCTCGGCGCGCTCATCATCGCCCTTTGCATGCTCACCGACAACGCGATCATCGTGATCGAAGGGGTGAAGGTCGATATCGAGTCTGGCAAGAACAAGCTGGACGTGGTTCGCAATGTCGTCGCTCAAACGCAGTGGCCGCTCTTCGGGGCCACGGCCATCGGCGGCATTGCGTTCGCCGCCATTGGTCTCTCGGAGGACAGAACGGGCGAATACTGCCGCTCACTGTTCTGGGTGATCGCGATTGCTCTGACGTTGAGCTGGATCACCTCGATCACCGTAACGCCGCTCCTCAGCTATTTGTTCTTTCACCCGCAAGACAAGAACTCGAGCGCTGCCGCTACCGATCCCTATGACGCTCTTCCCTTCCGGCTCTATCGGCAGTTTTTGACGCTCGCACTTCGGTTCCGCTGGGCCGTCGTCGGGTTGTGTGCACTGGCGTTTGTCGCGTCGCTGTACGGATTTACGGTTGTCAAGCAAAGCTTTTTCCCCCCGGCAACACGGCCTCAATTCATGGTCGATGTGTATCTGCCGGCCGGTACGCACATCCTCGAAACGGAGTCGTTCGCCGGCGAAATCCAGCGGCACTTGCAAGACCAAGCCCACGTGACGCACGTCACGTCGTTCATCGGCAGCGGCGGCATGCGATTCATGCTGGTTTATTCGCCGGAGCGTGAGAACCCGGCCTTCGTGCAGTTTCTCGTCGATGTCGATGACTGGCGGCAGATCAGTGGGCTGATTGCGTCGATCCAGCAGCATCTGGATCAGAACTATCCCAATGCCAACGCCGTCGCTAAGCCGTTTCTACTCGGCCCGGGCGAAGGAGGACGCGTGCAGGCTCGCTTCCGTGGCACAGACCCCGGGAAGCTGCGCGAGCTGTCCGACCAGGCGCTGCGGATCTTGTCGGAAGATGGCGGGGCCAAGTGCATCCGCAGCGACTGGCGCGAGCCCGTGCAGGTCATCCGGCCGGAACTGCTCGAACTGCAAGCCCGCCGCAACGGCATCACGCGAGTGGAAGTGGCCCGCGCCCTGGAAACAAGCTTTGAGGGGCGCGTCGTCGGCTTCTTCCGCGAACCGGGCTCTGCTGCAACGGGGGTTTTTCCGCAAGAGACCCGCCTCCTGCCGATCGTGGCCCGCCCGCCGCTCGATGAGCGACAAGACGTGGGCCGCATCCCCAGCCTGCAAATCTGGAGTCCTGTCGCCGGCCGGATGATTCCCTTCAACCAGGTTTCCTCTGGCACCGAGATGGTCTGGGAAAATCCGGTCGTCATGCGCCGCGATCGTATCCCCACGATCACGGTTCATGCCGATCCGCGAGCGGGTTTGCCCAGCCAATTGCGTAGCCGCGTCCGTGCGGCCATCGAATCCATCGAGCTGCCGGAGGGTTACAGCCTGGAGTGGGGCGGCGAACACGAGGATTCGGCTCGAGCACGCGGAGCCTTGGCCGAGCCCCTGCCGTATGTGCTGGCCCTGATGATGTTCATCGTCGTCTGCCTGTTCAATTCGTTTCGCTCGACGTTGCTCATCTGGCTCATCATGCCGCTGGCCCTCATCGGGGCGACGTTTGGCCTGCTCGTCCTGCGCGAACCGTTCGGCTTCATGGCGCTGCTCGGCATGCTCAGCATGGGGGGCGAATTGATCAAGATGCAGATCGTCGTGCTCAGCAAGATCGTCGGAGAGGTGGAAGCTGGTGTCCCGCCGCATCAGGCGATTCTGAACGGCGGCACGGCGAAGATGCGCCCGGTCTGCATGGTCGTCCTCACGACCGTGCTCGGCTCGATTCCGCTGCTGCTCGACCCGTTTTTCTCGGGGTTGGCGGTGGTGATCATCTTCGGGTTGACCTTTGCGACGTTCCTGTGTCTGTTCGTCACGCCGGTGGCGTATGCGATCTTTTACAACGTCCACGAGGGGACTCCCGCTAGGCCGGCAGCGCTGCCGGCCAAGTCCTGAATCGGGAGGCACGACGCATGCGACCGACTCGGCCCCCCTTCGTTTCGACCGGCCGCCTCCCGCCGGCTGAGCAGGTGGCCCGGCTTGTCGCGCGGGCTCACGAACAGTTTCGTTCGGTCGCCAGCGGCCAAAACTCACAGGTCTATCCCGCGCTGGCCCGCGTGCCGAGCGATCTGTTCGGAGTTTGTCTCGTCGATACGAGCGGCAACGTCACCAGTGCCGGCGATGCCCAGGACGAATTCGCCATCATGAGCGTCAGCAAGCCGTTCATCTTCGCTCTGGTGTGCGAGGTGCTCGGCCCCGAAGTGCTGCGCGATCGGATCGGGGCCAATGCGACGGGGCTGGCATTCAACTCGCTCGAAGGAATCGAGCGTTTCGGCGGGCCGACGAACCCGATGGTCAATTCGGGTGCCATTGCCACGACAAGCCTTGTCCCTGGCCAGACGTGCGAGGAGAAATGGCACTTCATTCACGAGGGGCTTTCGAGGTTTGCCGGCCGGAAGCTATCAATGAACGATGAAGTCTGCCAGTCGGCACGCGAAACGAACCACCGGAATCAGAGCATTGCCCGCCTCTTACAGGCGTTTGGCCGTATCTATCTCGATCCAGCGGAGGCGGTCGATCTTTACACGCGGCAGTGCTCGCTGCAGGTTTCGGCACACGATTTGGCAGTGATGGGGGCCACGCTTGCCGATGGTGGCGTGAACCCTGTCACAAAGGAGCGCGTGATTGACTGGTCGGTCTGCCACTATGCCCTGGCGGCGATGACGACGGCCGGCATGTACGAAACGTCCGGCGACTGGCTCTATGAGGTCGGCCTGCCGGGCAAAAGCGGCATTGGGGGCGGGATCGTCACGGTGTCGCCTGGCAAGGGAGGGATTGGCACGTTCGCTCCGCCGCTCGACAAGGCAGGGAATAGCGTCCGCGGACAGCTTGCCGCTCGGTTCCTCTCGCAGGAACTGGGCCTGGATCTCTTCGTTTCCGAACCGGCAGGAGGCTAGTCGATGGGAGTGCCGCAGGCGGACGCGGGAAGCGGGGCGAAAACGTTCTCCCAGCGAATGCTCGACCTCGTCGAGCGACTGGGGAACAAGGTGCCGCACCCGGCGGTACTGTTCTTCGGGCTGATCTTGCTCGTCGTTGCGCTCTCGTGGCTGTTGGGCCTGGCGGGAATCAGCGTCCGCCACGAGCAGCTCGACATGCAGACGCACCAGACCGTGCAAGTCGAAACCCGCGTCCGCAGCCTCCTCTCGGCCGACGGCATCCGGTTCATCTTCACGTCGGTCGTGCCGAATTTCATCAACTTCGGTCCGGTCGGAATCATTTTGGTGGCGATGATCGGCGTGGGGCTGGCCGAGCGGAGCGGCCTGATCGATGCTTTGCTCCGCAAGATCGTGCTCGTCGCCCCGAAGAAAGCGATGACCGCTATCATTGTCGCGCTGGGCGTGCTGTCGAGCGTCGCGTCCGATGCCGGGTATCTCGTGCTCATTCCGCTCGGTGCGGCTGCGTTTCACAGCCTCGGCCGGCATCCGTATGGAGGGCTGGCCGCGGCCTTCGCCGGCGTCGCTGCCGCCTTCGGCGTTAACTTCTTCGTCAAGCCCATCGACGGCATCCTCGCCGAAATGACCAACGACGCGGTGAAACTGGTCGATCCGGCCGCCACGATCGACCTTACCGCCAACTTCTATTTCGGCATCGCGTCGAGCCTGCTCTTGATCGGCGTTTGCACCTTCGTCACCGAGTGGCTCGTCGAGCCGCGGCTGGGAAAATACGCCGGCGACGTGCCGGTCGAATCGAGTCAGGGCCTTTCGAGCGACGAATCTCGCGGCCTGTGGTACGCCCTGGCGGCGACAGTCGGAGTGCTTGTCGTGCTGCTATTGCTTGCCCTGCCGCCGGGAGCGCCGCTCCGCAACCCCGAGACGGGCGAACTGATCGGCAATTCGCCGTTCATGAGCAGCCTCGTCGTGATCATCATGCTCGTGTTCCTGGCGGCCGGCGTCGGCTACGGCATCGGGGCTAAGACTATCAGCACGGCCCAGGCCGGCATTGCCGCGATCGAAAAGACGTTCGCCGACCTCGGGGCGCTCTTGTTCCTGTTTTTCGTCATCAGCCAGTTCGTGGCCTATTTCAACTACAGCAACATCGGCACAATCCTGGCGATTCAGCTCGCCAACCTGCTGAAGGAGGCCGATCTGAATGCGGTGACGCTCCTCCTGGCGTTCATCCTCGTCGGGATGCTGCTTTGCTTTCCGCTCCCGAACATCCTGCCGAAGTGGGCGATCATGGCGCCGATCTTCGTGCCTCTGTTTCTCAAACTGGAGATCGACCCGGACGTGGTGCTGGCCGCGTACCGCGTGAGCGACTCGCCGCCGAACGTCATTAATCCGCTCTTGCCGCATTTCGCCCTCGTCGTCGGCTTCGCCCAGCGCTACGACAAGTCGGCGGGCGTGGGAACGATCGTCGCCCTGATGCTGCCGTACACGCTCTGGACGAGCCTCGCGTGGATCGCGATTTTCTTTGCCTGGTTCCTGCTCGGGCTGCCATTTGGGCCAAGCTAGTTGCAGAGGAGACCAGGTCGATGTCGGAGGAAGCGAAGAAGCCGACGGACGCGAGCGAACTGCTCGAATTCCTCTTCCGCCTCGCGCAGGCGCTGCTCGCGTGTGGCGAACAGACGGCGACCGTCGAACTGGTCCTTCGCCGCGCGGCATCCGCCTATGGCATGCGCCGCTCGCGCGTCGTGGCATATCCCACAGCCGTCTTTATCAGCCTGCACGACGGCGAGCGCGAGCAGGTGACGTTCGCCGAGGGGCCGACGCAGTCGCTCCGGCTCGATCAGGTGGCCGATGTGTACGAGCTGCGCGACCGGGCACAGCGCGGAGAGGTCACTCCGGCTGAAGGGCAGAAGCAGCTTGCGGCGATTCTCAAGCAGCCCGCCCGGTTCGGGGCCGTTGGCGTCGTCGTGGGGCATATCATCCTGACGGTTGGCGTGGCGCTGATCTTGATGCCTGCCCTGCCGAATTTGATTGCCACGGCGATCCTCGGCGCGGTCGTCGGCGTGCTCAAGGTCTTTAACCGCGACCGTGCCGTGCTCGCCGTGCCACTGCCGGTGATTGCCGCGACGATCGTGGCGGCGCTGGTGTTTTTGGCGGTCAAGCGCGGCCTGCCGGTCGAACCGCTGAACGCCCTGGTGCCGCCGCTCGTCGCGTTTTTGCCAGGGGCGATGCTGACACTCGGAATGGTCGAGCTGGCCTACGGCGACATGGTCAGCGGCGCCAGCCGGCTGGTGGCGGGTTTCGTGCAGTTGGTGCTCCTCGCCCTCGGTCTGGCCGCCGGCGCGGTGCTCATCGGCTATCAGCCGGAAGACCTGGTCGATGCCTCACCGCAGCGGATGACGCTCCTCTGGGCGACGCTCGCGCCGTGGGTTGGCGTCGTCGTCTTTGGGGTTGGGTGCTTCGTGCATTTCTCGGCCCCCCGGCATTCCCTCCCGTGGATGCTCTTAGTGCTGCTCGTGGCGTTTGCTTCGCAGCAGGCGGCCTCGCCGGTCTTTGGCAAAGCCGGCAGCGGCTTCTTTGGCATGCTCGCGGTGACGCCGCTGGGGTATCTGATTCACCTCAAATTCCGCGGGCCTCCGGCCATGGTGACGTTCCTGCCGAGCTTTTGGCTGCTCGTGCCGGGGGCGCTGGGCCTCTTGAGCGTCACGACAATGATCAGCGATCGGGCGGCGGGCGTGGATGGCCTGGTGACCGCCCTGTTCGTGTTCACCTCGATCGCCCTGGGAACGCTCATGGGCGCGGCGCTCTACAAGCTGCTCACGGAGCGGCTCGGCGCGTGGCAATTGCAGATAGGTCGGGTCGGGCGGTATTTTCGCCCGCCCGAGAAGAAGTAAGCCGTCGCGAGCTACGTCCCGTGCAGCACAGCCGCGATTCTCTGGTGGACGCCCAGATCGCCCGACTGATAGAAGAAGACTTCACCGCCGCGAGCGAGCACCCGTTCGACCGACTCATCGACAATGTCGTCCAGCGCCTGTGGCCCTTCGCCCGTGTACTTGGCGAGCGTCACGCCGTCGTTGGCCAGATCGGCCGCGTACTTGTAGTCCTTCTCGACCAGCAGCGTACGGACTTTGCCGCCGACGATCTCGCGCCAGACTTGAGCGATGCCTGAGGCATAGCGATTGGCGTTTACAGCGTTGTCGAGTTGCACCAGGGCCTCGGTCCGGCGGGCAATCGCTCCGTGCTCAAAGACCGGCCAGACAAGCTTCCCCAGTTCGTGCGGCGAGGTCTTCTCATGATTGCCAGCCAGCATGCCGATGATGTCGCCGGCATGCCGCGTCACTTCGCGAAAGAAGGCCAGATTTCGCTCGACGCCGACGACCACGAGCGGCAGGGCGTGAGCCTTCTGGACCACGGCGACCGCTTCATCAGCCGAGCGGTAGAACTGCCGCATATCCTCGTCGCGAATTGCCGAGCGATTGACGCCAATGCCGCCGGGCAGCTTCGTGGCTCCGCCGCGCCCCTTGTGGGCGAGTGGGAACGGTTTTGCCAGGTGTTCATCGAGCACTGTGGTCCAGCCGTCGAACAAGCGGGCGGTGTGGCCGAGGACCAGCACGCGATAGGGAACCGCCCGGTTGTAGGCATAGACCAGATCGCGCGTGGCGAACGTCTCGTCGATCATCGCCCGCGGCTTGACACGGAAGGGGAGATCAATCGAGGCGGCAACATCTTTACTGGCGAATAGAGCCAGTCCGTCGAGCGTGTGTTGCCAATCGGTGTCTTGCACGAGCATCTGCAAGTTTTTCACGACCGCGGCCACCTCGCGTTTGGGAAACTCCCCTTGTAACCGCTTGATCGCCTTGCTGACGAGGTTCTTCACCTTGATCGGATCCTGCTTGTTGGCAGGCGAGGAACGGTGCGTCGGTGCGAGGATCGATATGGAGGGGTATTCACGATGCGATTGATACTTCGTCAAGTCGGTTCGGGTCAGCATGATGCAAATCCAGTTAGTTGCGAACGGAGAAAAAATGGACTATTGGTCCAGCGTTGCCAGCGCCACCGCCAATCGGCACCCTTGCAGGAATTCGGGGACGTCCACGTATTCCTTGATCGTGTGAATCTCGTACTGCCCCGCGCCGATGGTCACTGTCGGCACGCCGTGGCGGTCGAGCCAGTTCGCGTCGAGGCCGCCGTTGGAGAAGACCGTGGTTGGCTTGAGGCCCAGCGATTCGACCGCCTTCTTCGCGTGCTTTACGGCAGGGGCGTCGTCCGGAACGTTAAACGGCGGGTACGATGGCTTGCTCGTGAACTTTACCTCGGCAGTTGCGCCGGTGTCGTCCTTCACCTGGGACTGCGCCTTGGAGAAAGCCTCGCGGTATCCCTGGCAGATGGCCGAAGCAAACTTTTCTTCCGGGCTGCGAGCCTCGCCGACGAGATGGACGTAGTCGGTGACGACGTTCGTCGCATCGCCCGCCGGTTTGCCCGGCTTGCCGCCGAAGATACCGATGTTGCTCGTCCCTTTGCCGTCCGATTTGACCACTTTGCCGAACCAGCCAGCTTTTTGAGCCTCTGCCAGGCCGATCGCGCCGACGAGGGTTGCGGAGATTCCCTTTTCAGGCGCAACACCGGCGTGGGACGCTTTCCCTTTGATCTCGACGTCCCAATTCTCCTGGCCCACCGCGCCGGTGATGAGCACATTCGCCAGCTGACCATCGACATTGAAGCACATCTTTGCGTCTTTGAGGTCTGCCGCCTTGAGTTCGCGAGCGCCGTGCAGGCCACTCTCCTCACGGACCGTGAACAGCAGCGTGATCGGCGGATGGGGCAGCTTGTGCTTGAGGAGCGTCTCGACCAGCGACACGAGGACCGCGCACCCCGTGCGGTTGTCGCCGCCGAGGGCCGTGGTGCCGTCGCCGACGATCTGATTCCCCTCTCGCTTGGGCTTGGCACCAGCACAGAGCGGTACTGTGTCGAGATGCGTTGAGAAAAGCAGCCGCGGACCGGGGCGAGTGCCAGGCAGGTCGGCATACAGGTTGCCGCACTGCGTCGGCAGCGGAATTCGCTCGTGTGCCGTGTCGTACCGTATGGCGGAGGCCGGCACGCCGACCTTTACCAACTCGTCGGCGACGGCAGCAGCGATCGCCTTCTCCTCGCCGGTCACCCCTTCGACGGCCAGAAAACGCATCAGGTGGGCCTCGGCCGATTTTTCATCGAGCGGAATGTTTGCAGACACGGTTATGTTCCTTTCGATTCGGGAATTCACTCGGCACTACAGGCCCCAGGGGAGGCCGGCCAGATGCCAGATGACGAAGAGGATGGTCCAAATAACGAACGTGATCACGACATACGGCAGCATCAGCGACACCACCGTACCGACCCCCGCGTTCTTGTCGTATCGCTGGCAGAAGCCGACGACGAGGGCGAAGTAGGCATTGAGCGGCGTGATCGAGTTGATCGGCGAATCGGCGATGCGATAGGCCGCGAGGACTGCTTCGGGATCGACATTCAGGTTCATGAGCAGCGGCACAAAGATCGGTGCGAACAAGGCCCACTTCGCAATCGCTCCAGTGATCAAGAGGTCGAGCAGGGCGACCACGACAATGAACGCCAGAAGCAGTACGAGTGGCGGAAAGTTTGCCGCCTTCAGCGCGCCCGACAATGAGAGCGCGAGGATTGTCCCCATGTTCGTGTAGTTGAAGTAGGCGATGAACTGGCTCAGCACCAGGAACAAGAGCACCAGCCCCCCCAGGCTGGAAAGTGCCTTTTCCATCGCCTTGATGATGTCGGTCAGGTTGCCGTAGGTCTTGGCCCCGTAGCCGTAGGCGGCGCCGGTCACCAGGAAGATGACCATGATCATCGCGATCAGGCCGTTCATGAACGGCGAGTTGCCGATCAATTCGCCTCCTTCGCCTCGTAGGGGCGCACCGGCCGGGAGGGTAAGCAACGCGAAGACGATCATCACGGCGACGAGGCCAATGCCGGCGTAGAGGAGGCCCCGCGATTCGTCGGCCGACAGCGCGCCCCCTTCTTCCGCCGGCTTGCCGTCAGCTTTCTTCTTGTCCTCCGGCGATTTCTCGGGCACGTATTTACCCAGTCGTGGCTCGATCAGCCGCTCAGTGATGAACGCGATCACGAATGTCAAAACGATGACCGAAGCGATCGAGAACCAGAGATTGGACGCCAAGCCGATGGAAAGATTCGGGTCCACCAGATGGATCGCGTCGTTCGTGAACTCGACCAGCACGGCATCGAGCGGCTTAATGAGCATGTTGACGGTGAATGCCCCAGCCACCGCCGCGAAGCCGAGAGCCAAGCCGGCGATGGGATGCCGCCCGACGCTGATGAACGCGATGCCCGCGAGCGGAATCAGCACCAAATACCCGGCATCGGCGGCAATGCTGGAAAGGATGCCGACGAAGGCCAGGATGTACGTGAGTGCCCACGGCGGCGAGATAATGACGAGCTTGCGAATGAGCGTTTTGACGAGGCCCGATTCTTCGGCCACGCCTGCGCCGACCATCGCCACGATCATCAGGCCAACCGCGGTGAATCCCATGAAGCTGGGAATCAGCGACGAGTAGATAAAGCGGATGCCGTCGCTGCTGATGAGGCTGCGAGCGGTGATTTTCCGCTCTTCGATCTTATAGTCCTTTTCGTTGAGGGCGTGATAATCGACCGCGATCCCCGTGTCATACTCGGTCGGGTCGAACTCGTCCCCCGGTTTGTGCTTCGTGTCCACCGGGACAATCACCTCCTGCGTGACGCTCGCCCCGGCCATGTGCAGCACCTGCGAAAGTACGATCACGATCGCGATCAGCGCCAGGAAGATAAGCACGGGGTGGGGAACCATATTCCCCACCTTCTCGACCACGTCCAGAATCCGCTGCATCACGGTTTTCGGGGCGGCACTGGGCGCACTCATGGAGTCGTTCCTAGGGTGACGGCGAGGCAGGGAAGTCGAGCGGCAGCAGGATCGGCACAAGAAGGACCGAGACGACGAGCACGAGGATAGAAAACGGCACGCCGATTTTGATGAAGTCGCCGAACGTGTAGTTGCCCGGCGTGACGACGAGCGTGTTGACCGGCGACGAAACCGGCGTCATGAAGGCGGTCGAGGCGGCCAGGGCAACAATCATCGCAAAGGGGTATGGCGAAACCTGCAACTCCTTGGCGACGGCAAGTGCTACCGGAGCCATGAGAACCGCCGTGGCCGTGTTGGAAATGAACATGCCGAGCAATGCCGTAATAATGAAGAGCGCCGCAAGGATACCGCGCGGACCCAGGCCACTGGTAACGGCCATCAGCCCCTCGGACGCCAGGTCTACGCCGCCGGTCCGTTGGAGGGCGAGCGAGAACGGCAGCATGCCGACAATCAGCACGATCGTCTTCCAGTCAATCGAGCGATACGCACTTGTCAAATTCACGCAGCCGAACGCCCCCATCAGCAGGCAGCCGAGGAGGGCGGCTTGGACGTTGGGAACCAGGCCGCTGACCATCAATCCCACGACGAGGGCCAAGCATGCAAGCGCGTGGGGCGCTTTGCCCGTCACGGGGAGCACGTCGTCGTGTTCCGTCGGCAGATCGAGGAGCACGACACCTTGCCCTTGCGACTGAAGCCGGTGAATCGCCTTCCAGGGGCCGATGAGGAGCAGCGTGTCGCCCAGTCTGAGCGATTCGTGCTCAAAGCCGTGCTCGTGGGCCATGCTGCCGCGGCGAAGGCCAATGGCAGTCAGGCCCGTCCGGTCACGCAATGCCGATTCAGCGAGCGACTTGCCGATCAGATCGGAATCGGCCGGCACGATCACCTCGGCCATGCCAATTTCCTGGGCATGGTCGGTGAAATAGCCGCCGGAGAGCGGAAGTTGGAGCAGTTTGTATTGCTGGCGCAGAGCCGCGGCATTGGCTTCGGGAGCGGTGAAATCGACGAGCAGGACGTCGCCAGCCTCCAGCACCGTTCCGCTCGTCGGCTGGATAAGCCGGCCCTTTCTCTCGATGGCGACGACGCGGGCGCCCGATGTGTCTTTCAGGCGGACTTCCGCGACGGTTTTGCCGGCCAGCGGCGAATCCTCGGTCAGGCAGACTCGCTGCTCGCGCTCCGCCAGACGATATTTCTCGACCCACTGGGCCAGGCTAGGCCGGCCCGATTTGTCTTCCGCAAGCCCGTTGCCGGCAGGAAGCCAGCGGCGAGCAAAGAGCATGTAGCCGATGCCGAGAATCAGGATCGGCACGCCGAACGGCGTGAAGCTGAAGAAGTGGAAGCCCGACGCGTCCTTCACTCCGGCTCGCTCCAAAAAGCTCGACAGTTCGCTGTTGACGACGAGATTCGGAGCCGTCGCGACGAGCGTCGTCATGCCGCTGATCAGGGCCGCCATGCTCAGCGGCATCATCAGGCGACCGGGGGAACTGCCGGTCGTCTGAGCGATACGCAGGACGACGGGGATGAAGATGGCCGTGACGGCGGTCGAACTCATCGTCGCGCCCAGGGCGCAAACGACCGTCATCAGCAGCACCAGCAGGCGCGTCTCGCTGCTGCCGGCGGTGGTAATGAGCCAGTCCCCCAGGCCGCGAGCGACGCCGGTCCGCACGAGGCCATCGCCAATGACGAACAGAGCGGCGATGAGCACGACGTTGGCATCCGCAAAGCCGGCGAGAGCCTCGCCCATGCTGACGACCGGCTTGCCGGTGATTGTGCCTACGAACGGAAGGAGCGTGAGCATGATGAGCGCGACTGCGTCCATACGCGGACGGTTGATCGCGAACATCACGATGGCGGCGGCCAGAAGTCCCAGGACGATGCCTAGTTCCAGGGTCATGGAAACGAATCGAACCGGAGAATCGCCGAAAGAACTCGCCTGTAGCGAAGCGCCCGAAAGCGTACCATTCGCGACGCTGAGTTATAGACGGGACGGCCCGCTCATACCAGCGGCACGCAGGGGGCAAAAGACGCCGCGGCTAGAAGTTGTACTGGGCCAGCCCGTGGATTCGCTGGGCCGTGGCCGATTGACCGCTGAGGTTTTCGCGCTCGCCCCAGATGTACTCGACGCCCAGCGAGAGGCGCGTCACCGGAATCCACCACAGGCTGACGGCAATGTATTGGGCCGAGTCATAGGTCGTGCCAGGCTGGTTGGCGTTGTTATCGACGTTGACCTGCGAATACGTCACGTTCGAGAGCCATCGCTCGTTGAACCAGTGCTCGTAGCTCGCGTTCCAGCCTCCCGCGACGACGGTATCGAACTCGCCCGTGATCGGATCGACCTGCCCGTCGAGCCCCTGGCCGGAAAGGTCGTTGATGTAGCGACCCACGCCCGGTCCCCATGTCCCTTGCAGCAAAATGCGGCTGCGGGTGAGGCCCGACGGATCGTCGTCCGTCACCGGATTGGTGCCGAGCAAAATCGCCCAGGGGTGAAACACCGCATGGGCGCTGAGCCCCGAGCCTGTGAGTCGCTCGACATCGCCACCGTTGGGACGATAGCCCAGCGTTCGGACGATGCCGGCCAGTTGCAGGTGGCCGAGGTCCCCTTCGAAGCGAAGGTGTGTGGCGAAGTCGGGGACGTCCTGCACCTGGTCGCCAAGGCCATTGGTCGTGATGTTCGAGAAGGGTCGCTCCATACTCGACGCCCAGAATAGACGTTCGGTCAGCGGCACCGTGATGCGGCCCGACGGTTGCCGTTGGTTGGTCCAACCGTTGGGGCCTTGGAAATCGACGAGGCTGGGCCAGAGCGTGCCGTCCATGAAGACAGTGTTTTGCTGGCCGAAGCGAAACCAGCCGACGTCAAAAAATGCATGCCGCAGACGAAACGGGTTGCCGCCGCCGCCAGCCGCCTGATCGGGGCCGTTGAAGAAGTCCCCTTCGATGAACGTGTGGATCGTTCGCTCGCACCAGTCGGTCGGCGTCCACGATTCAATACCAAAGCGGCTGATGCGTCCGCTCATGTTGAAGTTTTCCCCCTCGGTCTGCGGCACGGGGATCGTGTTGGGCACAAACGCATCGCGCAGGCCGATCGGCTCCAGGTCGTAGAGAGCCGCCAGCCGCACAAAGCCACGCAGCCGGAACGACGTATTCGTGCCGGGCGCCAGGAACGAGCCGGGAACGATGCCGCCGACCACGAACTTCTCGCGTTCCTCCTGCGTCACGCGCACAGGCGGCGTGATGCGCCGATACTCCGGATCGCCAGGAGCGCTTTGATAGTCGCGCGTCTCGTAGCCCGGCGGAGCATAGTCGGCAAGCTGATGAATCTCGGCGTCGTAGGCGTCGTAGTAGCTAGGGTCGTAGATGTATTCGGGAATCGGATCGGACTCACGGTAGGAATCCGAATACTCTGGCACGCCGGGAGCGTCCTGAAAACCGCGAGGCTGGAAACCGGGCGGCGCGTAGTCGGCCGGCGGCTGGAACGTGGCATCGACGAAGGATTCACCGGGCGGAACCGGAGCGTTCAGCGGAGGCTGCGCAACGAGGGGACCACCGGCCAGACCCGATGCCAAGACCGCGGCGGCTAACCAGCGAGGCTTCCAGACATCGTTCATGGCACGTTCCGCTCATCGTAAGGCTAGCCCGCGCGGCAAATTCCACGCAGGCGTTGCAATCGTTACTATCGGCAAAGTTTGCCAAAGCCATGATGATCCGTCCCCCGTTTGGTAGATTCCGTACCGGACCATTCCGCTGCTAGCACATCGAATACCCATGACTACGTCCCAATCGCCTGTCAAAGAGACCGCCGCCACGATCGTTGCCCAATTGCGACGGAAAGGAACGAAGAAAGTCCGCGACGGCATGGCCCGGTATGCGATCCCGTCGGACAACGCGGTTGGCGTTTCGGTGGGCGACCTACAAAAGCTGGCCAAGCAGATCCGTAAGGAGCATGACGAGCAGCGCCATGAACTGGCCGAGGCACTGTGGCAGACCGACGTCTATGAAGCGCGGATGCTCGCAACGATGGTCGATGATCCGGCAAAGGTGACGCTCACTCAGATGGACCGCTGGTGCAAGGAGTTCGATAGCTGGGCGATCTGCGATACGGCCTGCTTTCACCTCTTCGACCGGACGCCGCACGCATGGAACAAGGTTGTGAAGTGGGCGGGCCGAAAGGAAGAGTTCATCAAACGAGCGGCATTTGCCTTACTGTGGGGGCTGACCGTTCATGACAAACAGTCGAGCGACGAACCGTTTGCCGAGGGCCTCGCGCTCGTCGAACGGGCCGCCACGGACGAGCGGAACTTCGTGAAGAAGGCCGTAAACATGGCTCTGCGAGCAGTCGGCAAGCGAAGCCAGCACCTCAATGCCGCCGCCATCGCCGTCGCCGAGCGTCTGGCGACATCTAGTGATGCTACGTCGCGCTGGGTTGGGAAGGATGCTCTGCGGGAACTTAAAAGCCCTTCCGTCAACAGGCGACTGACCGCCCGGAGTACCCGAAAATGACTCGCATAGGTTGCTTGGATCGAGCCGCGTGGACGAATATGCTAGTAGGTGAGCCGAGTGAAGGCCGCATGCAGACCCGATGACGACCGTTACCCGTGGATTTGATCAAGACCAGCCCCGCTGCCGCCATTCACCGCACTCGTGCGGTGCTTTCGGTGTTTGCGTCGCTGGCAGTCCATGGAACGGCCTTCGCCGCGGTCGTCGCGGTGCCGCAGTGGCTCATTCGGCAACTGCCAGTCGAGTCGCCCCTGTTCGCCGGCCAGCGGCAGTCGATCAACATCGAGTCGGCCTGGTCGATTGCTCAACCGACACCCGAGCCGGAATCGATTGTCATCGTCGAGCCGGTGCAAATCACGCCCACAGAGGCGGTTGTCGAGCATCGACGGATGGTCGCAACGTCGTCGGCCGAGATGCCGCTGCCCGTCGTTGAAACCGCCACGCAGGAACAAGTTGCCGGCCAGGTCAGTGACTCGCCGCGGCAGACGCACGACTCGGTGCCGCCAGCTCCTGAAACGCCCTCGGCTCGACCGCACCAGCGTCGCCCGCTCGCCACGCCGCCCCCTTCCGTCGCTTCGGTGGCGATGCTGCCGCAAACCCCTGGAACCGATGCGACTAAGCCGCCCAAGTTCGCCGGTAATCGTCCGCCGAACTACCCGCTTCTTGCGCAACAGCGCGGCTGGGAAGGAACCGTTTTGCTTACCCTGCAGATCGACGAGCGGGGGCATGTCACGAAAGCGACCGTCGCACGATCGAGCGGCTACGACGTGCTCGATGCTGAGGCTATTGCCGCGGTTAGCACCTGGCGTGGCGAGCCAGCTATGCGGAACGGGGCACCGGTCGCGACCGAAGAGACGCTGCCGGTGCGATTCCGCCTCCGCTAGCCGCCCATAAACAAATCGGCTACTTCGTCAGAATCAGCTTTCCCCGCGAGGTAATCCGCAGGCGATACATTTCGCCCGCGTGCTCGATCCAGATCTCCCGACTGCCGCGAAATAGCTCGTCGCTCGTGAATGTGGAGGGCGGACGATCAGCGGGCTGGGAAGGGGGCGAATCGTTCGTCTCGAATTTCGGCTCGTCGGTGGTCATCACGCTTGGCGGTCTTGGCAAGGTGTGCGGCTGCTAGCGGGTGAATAGCTGGCGAAACCTGCCCACGGAAGCAATTCTCAGGCCCGCTCGAAGATCGCCCCTGGGAGATGGTCCGCCCGCCAGATCATGCGATTGGCGCGACACCCGCGCCTGCGATTTCGCCATCCAGATTGCCCTCGCGCTTTAAACCTTGCGGACGGCAAATCCCGCTTTCAAGCTGCCGCAGGCAGGTTCCGATACGACCAACACACGTTGCACCCGTGGACTAGCCCCATGCCATGTCGCCGGTGGTGCGCGCCATGGAGATCGTCCACCATGCTTGCCACCCGTGCCTCCCGCTGCGCACTGGCCTTCGCCGCGTCGGTTTGCTGCCTCTGCTCGGCACACGTGTACGCCCAAGACGTCGTCACCGCCTCACTCTCCGACGACTACCTTGAGGCGATCGAAGTCGCTCAGGCACAGCCGCCGGAAGGGACGCTTCCCGAAGTCGAAGTGCGTCCTCCTGCTGGCGAAACGTTTGATCCGGGACTGGTCGATGGGACGGGGGGCTACGGCACTCCAATCCCCTTCCCTTCGCTTGCCGACCAGATTCTCGGCGGCTCGTCGCAGGACATCGGCGGCCTCAACAGCGCAATTCGGGGCGAGCAGTCGATCTTTGATTTCCCGAACAACTCGACGATCGTCGATCAAGAGCTGCTCCGCGAGAAGATGGCCCCGGACATGTTTCGGGCACTGCAGTACGAGGTCGGCGTACTGATGCAAGCAACCGGCCGCGGCCAGGCTTCGGTCTTCCTCCGCGGCGTGACCGGACAGCAGGTGCTCGTGCTCGTCGATGGCGTGCGACTCAATAATGCCGTGCTACGTGCCGGGCCGAACCAGTATTTCAATACGGTCGATCCAGGCCAGGTCGAGCGGATCGAAGTCATTCGTGGCGCGGGCTCGGTGGCCTACGGCAGCGACGCGATCGGCGGCGTAATCAACATCGTCACCCGCGGGGCCGATCCCTTCCGCGGCAACTATGGCGGCGGCGAGTTTCGGCAGTATTTCTCGTCGTCCGACCTCGGCTCGTACAGCCGGGCCAATGTTGAAGGCTGGGTCGGCGGCAGCGGCGTCTTTGCCGGAGCGAGCTACCTGGACAACGACGACCTGGATATCGGCGGCGGTCGCGGACGCCAGCCCTTTACCAACTACGAACAGTATGCCGGCGACGTGAAATACAACCGGATGGTGGGCGAGGACCAGATGGTCACGGTTGCCCTGCAGCACTTCGAGCAGCAGGATTTGCCCCGCAGCGACCGCTTTCCGCCGTTCGTGCTTGGCCCCCCGGTGAACGCGCCGCGGCCGACGTTCTTCGACCCGCAGCAGCGTGACCTCACTTACATCCGCTGGCAGGGATATGCCTACAACGAGAACCCGCTCTTCGACTTGTTCAGTTTCACGACGTCGTACTCGTTCACCAAGGAAGGGAGCCGCGAGATTCGCACGCCGACGCGGACCGACATTGGCGAGTTCGACGACGACATGCTCGGCGCGAGTTTTGTCTTTGCCCGCGACCGGAGCGACGACGGCCTGGGCGTGCTGACCTATGGGGCCGACTACTACTACGAAGACATCGACGCCTTCCGCTTCAGCGTCAATCCGAACAACGGAGCCATCACGCCCCGGGCTCCGCAGTATCCCGACGATTCCCTCTCCGACCGTGCCGGTGTTTTTGCGCAGTGGAACGTCCCCCTCACGCAGCGGCTCGATGCGCTGGCGGGGGTTCGCTACGAGAACAGCAACCTGCAAGGGACGCCGATCTTTACGATCAACAACGTTGCGACCCCGATCTTCTTTGAACGAACCTATCAGGACTGGATTGCGAGCCTTGGTCTCACGTATCACCTGACCGACCAGTGGAACATTGTCGGTGGCTACTACGAGGGCTATCGCGCCCCGACGATCGACGACCTGACCGCGAACAATACGTTCCTGCAAAACGCCCAGTCGAATCCGCAGCTTGGCAGCCTCGGCGTGCAGCCCGAAAACAGCTTCACGTACGAAGTCGGCACCAAGTACGACGGCGAGCGGCTAAGGCTCGCCATTTATGAGTGGTGGATGACGATCGACAATTACATCGCTCGCGATGTGGACGGAGCCGGGAACGTCTTCCTCGACAACCACGATGCCTATCTGAACGGCACCGAAGTCGCCGGTGAGTACTTGCTCGACGACACTTGGTCGGTGTACGGCAACTTCGCGTACACATTCGGCAAAGATATCACCGACCAGGTTCCGTATTCACGGATTCCGCCGACCCAGGGCGTGCTCGGCCTGCGGTTGCGCGACGAGTGCCAGCGGAGCTACTTCGACGTCTTCACCTGGCTCGTGAACCGTCAGGAGCGCTATAACCCCGTCAATCTCACCGACAGTCGGTTCCCGGTCGGTGGCACCGACGGCTACGCGACGCTCAACATTCGCTGCGGCACCACGCTGGGCAAATGCTGCAACCACCGCGTGAGCCTGATTCTGGAGAACATCACCGACGAGTACTACCGCGTGCTCGGCAGTGGCGTCGATGGAACCGGGTTCAACGCGCTGCTCGGCTATGAGTTCGTGCAGTAACAACTACTGCGTGTCACCCGTCGCTGTCTTCAGCTGCTTCAGAATCGCCTCGGCCGATTGCGGGCGATTGTTCGGATCGGGAGCGATGCACTGCATGATCGTGCGAGCGATCGTGCGATTGATGTCCGGCACGCGCTCGCTGATCGGCGTTGGCTCCTTGCTGTCGTGCTGCAGGGCGCCGCGGCCCGTCGTGTCGGTAGCCGGCCAGGGGAAATCGAACGTCCACATCTGATAGGCCGAAACGCCCAGCGAGAACAGATCGACCCGCTCGTCGGTTGTTTTGCGGCGAACGATTTCCGGAGCCATAAACAGCGGCGTCCCCGTCCGATTGCCGGGAAGCATGTACTGCGGTTTCTTAGGGAGCGTCAGACCGAAGTCGATCAGCTTCAGCGACGTAGCGTCAGGGGAGACGATGAAGTTTCGCGGGCACACATCGCGGTGAATGAAGCCTGCTTTGTGAACGGCTTCGATCGCTTCCGTCATCTGCCGAAACAGGCTGAGCCGTTTGCCGTCAAGGATCGGGTCGCGGTTCATGATGAGCGTGTTCAGCCCCGAACCTTCGACGAACTCCATCACAATGTACGGTCGGCCATCCTTCGCCACGCCCTCTTCGTACGTCTCGACGATGCGCGGGTGCTTGAGTTGGAGGGCGATTTTCCCTTCCGACGGCTTCTTCAGCCCTTTGAAGCGGGACTCGAAGGCTGCGGTCTTCGCCGGGTCGAGAATCTTGAGCCCGACCGTCTTCTCGTTCGTCCGGTCCAGGGCCATGTGAAAGTTCGACATGGTCCCGTACACGGCTTCGCGCACGAGATGAAACCGCTCGCCCAGATCGACGGTGCGGCTTTTGAAGATGTCGCCAAATTTCGAGAGGAAGCTGATCGGCATGTTCCGGGTGCGATCAGGTGGGAAGCGGCCGACCGGATCGGCAGCCACAATTCCCAACTCTAGACCGCCCGCCAGCCGACAGCAAGTCGGCCCAGAAGATGCAAGCCCGGCGGCAAGTCTTCAAAAAGCCAGGCAAGGCGACCAGCGGCGAGAGTTGGCCTATTCCTCGCCCTCCTCTTCTTCCTCGTCGTCGTCCCCCCAATCGTCGTCATCGTCGTCGTCCTCATCGTCGAGGTCGTCTTCCTCATCTCCTTCTTCTTCGTCGTCCTCGTCATCGTCGAGCTCGTCGTCGTCGCCGACTTCCTCCCATTCGTCGTCGAGCTCTTCGTCCTCGTCGAGGTCATCCTCTTCTTCTTCGTCTTCTTCCTCAAGATCGTCCTCTTCGTCCTCATCGTCGTCCCAATCGTCCTCGTCCTCATCGAGGTCATCACCATCCAGCTCGTCCTCGTCGTCGTCCTCCAGCCGCGGACCGGCCGCGCGGCCGCCCGCCGCAAGCCGCGCCAGGCGGCTCATTGTTCGACCGGCAACTTCCCGCTCTCTGAGCACCCGGGGGACCAAGGTGGAAACACTCACGTCGCACTCCTTCTCTAGGTAACGTCGCTTATTCGTCGTGGGGGGTGAATTTGTCGGATAGTTCCGCAATTGGATCGAAGTAGTTTTCCTCGGCGGATGGCTCGTCGGCAAGGGCGGGGTGATCCTCTGGTGATTCGGAGGCGCTCAGCAGGGCCAGGTTCGGCCCGGCAGCGGGAAGCGGCGCTTGCCGCAAGACGCCTGCCCTCGGTAAATCTTCACAAGTTACCAATCCGAACAACTGCAAGAACCGCTTCGTGGTGGAGTACAAAAACGGCCGACCAAGCTCCTCGCTTCGCCCGCTGATTCGCACCAAGTCGCGGTCGATCAACTGCCGCAATAGTTCGCCGCAATTGACCCCCCGGATCGCCTCAATATCGGCCCGTGGAACCGGTTGACGATAGGCAATTACGGCCAGCGTTTCCAGGGTGGGTGCGCTCAGCCGCGTCTCGCCCGGCACGTGGGCCAATCGCCGCAGCCAGGGGGCAAACTCGCGCCGCGTAAGGAGCTGAAAACCGCCCGCCACTTGCTCGACTCGAAACGCCCGCCCTGCCGCATCGTAGCCCGCGTTCAACCGGCGAATCAGTGTACGCGCCTGGGTTCCATCCGCCAAGTTGGCCAATTGTGAGAGCTTGCGGCTGCTCATTGGTTCGCGGGCGAGTAGCAGAATCGCTTCGAGTCGCGATTCATCGGAATCTGAGTTCTTGCTTTCGCCCACCAAATCGAGCGGCCGCTCTGGCGATGACGCGGCGATCGTCGCGGCTTGCCGCAAGGGGTTCCACGCAGCTGGCAGACGATGGCGCGCGGCGGTACTGCGCAGTTGCTGAGCGGGCTCTTTGGGTACAAGTCGCATCGCTGTTTGTCGAGGCCACGCGCAAATCGACGGCTGTGGCAACATAGGGGGATTGTGTGCGGGCTGACAAGAGAGCTTATGAAGTCTCACTTGTAATCAGCCAGCTTGCTGCTTGCCGCCGATTTGACTCGTTCAAGAAACGTTGCCTAAGATCAGTCGTTGCTAGCAATTAGGGAAGTATCCAGGTTGTCGATGTCCAGCCAAACTCCCGCAATCCCCGACACCCTCGATCCCTCGACCCAGGCGGGCAAACAGGCCGCCAGGAGGCGGTGGTGGTTTCTCGCAGCGGTGTTTGTCGTCGCCCCGCTCGGCCTTTTGCTGATGGCTGTGCTGGCGGGGGTGGTGTGGTACTTCGGACAGCACCGCGCCGCATTGGCGAAGGTGGAAGCCGAAGTGGCCCGCATTCAGGCGGCAGGCGAACCGATTCTCGTCGATGACCTGTATGCTCGCAGCCAAGTGCCGCCAGGAACCAGGGACATTACGCCTCTCTGGCTGGCAGCACTGAACTCGGTTGATGAGACCAAGTTCAACACCGATGCCAAAGCAATTCCGATTGTGGGGGAAGCGCCGGGGAACGTGCCGACTACGACCGACCTGGCGGCTGCCGAACAATTGCTGGCCAACTATGACGCCACCGTCCAGGCCACGCTCAAAGCGGCAGCAGCTGAGGGGGAGTGCCGTTTTCCTGTCGAGTTCCGCGACGGCTTCAGTGCGCTATTGCCAAACGCTCAGAAGATGCGCCTCCTGAACCGGATGCTGGCTTTGCGTGCGCAGGTGGCCATCGCACGCCGGGATGCGCCGCAAGCTGTCGAGTCCGTCGAAGCGATGTTCGAGACTTCGCGAACGCTGGCGCAGCAGCAATTGCTGATCGAGCACCTTGTGCGACTGGCCACGGCGGGCATGGCGCTGCACCAAACTGCGAACCTGTTAAACGAGCTTCCCTTTACTGGCGAACAGCTTGCTCGGCTGCGAACGAAAGTCGAGGCTCTCGACTTTCACCAGTCGCTCGTTGCATCGTGCCAGGGCGAGCGTGCGATGGGCTACCACATGTTCCGCCATCCCGAGCAGTTCGACATGTCCAAGGGGGACTTCACGAACAAGCCGAACAGCGATCGAGGAGCCGTCACGCGGCCTATCGATTGCTTGACCTACCTCGAGTTCCAGCGGGAAACAGTTGCCGCGGCCGACCAGCCATTCCCCGCGGCATTCGATCGCGCCGCCCTGGTCGAGCGGCAACTGAAGGAACTGGCTGGTACGGACAACGTCATCGTCCGCTTCAACCACATGTTCACCCTGCTCATGATGCCGGCCACGGCAAGCGTCTTTGACGCCACGGCGAGCAATCTGGCCCATCGCGACCTGGTACTGGCTGCCATCGCTGCTCGCCAGTACGAGCAGAAGCACGGTGATCTACCCGATTCGCTGCAGGCTCTCGTCCCCGAGTTTTTATCGGCTGTGCCGACCGATCCGTTCGACGGCCAGGCGTTACGGTTCCAGACAACCGACGAGGGACTCGTACTCTATAGCATTGGCCGCGACCGCAAGGACGATGGCGGCAGCGACCCCGAACAGAAGCGCGAGCCCGACATTATCGTGCGCCTGAAACCTGCCGGTATGATTGGCACGAGCGACTAACCTTCCTTGTCGCCAAGCCCCAGCCGAGCCAGCCACTTCCCTTTGCCGGCCCCCTTCTTCCCTTTGTCGTGTCCTCCGACCCCCGGTTCGACGCCACCCATCGACGCCCGCTCCGACTCGAACTGACGGAGCTTTTCTTCGAGCTCGGCCCGCTCGCGAGCGATCTTGGCCCGTTCGAGCGAGCAATCGACCTCCGCCTTCTTCAGCTCTTCGCGGAGCTTACCCTGCAAGTCTTTCAGGCTTTCGCGTTCCTGGCGCACGATCTCGTCGCTGTCGAGCGCCTGGGCAATTGCGGCGGCGCCGACGGCCACTTCTCCGACGTTCTGGGACTGGTTCTCCAGCAGCCGACGCAGCTCTTCCAGCTCTTGCTCCTTGTCGGCCATCGCCTGATCGGTCTTCTTGAGCACGTCCTGAATCGACAGACGCTCCTTCTTCTCTTCTTCGCTCTCCGGCTCTCCTTCGGAGTCGAGCAGTTCGAACATCCGCCGCTTCTGGGCCTCCCAGTCCATCGCCCCCGAGTCGCCGCCAGCCGCGGGCTTTCCGGCGGAAGCCTTGGCCCGGGTGAGCTGGTCGGACAGCTCGGCGTTCTTCCCCTTCAGCTCGCGAACGTCGGACATCGCCATTTCCAGCCGCCGCTGCAGGTCCGCCATCTGCTCGTCGCTCGCGCCGCCACCACCGGCAGTTTGCGCGTGCTTGGCCTTCTCTTCGGCTTCGGCGAGCCACGCTTCGAGCTGCTTGTTTTCTTCGCGGAGCTTCGTGAGTTCCTTCTCGGCCTGCCCGGCATGTTGAGCGCCGCTCTTGGCCGCAGCCAGTTCCGCTTCCAGCCGCTTGGAATCCTCAAGCACCTTGGCCAGTGCCTGCTCGGCCTTGCTTGCGTTTTGGGCGCCGCTGCGAGCTGCCGACAGCTCTACTTCGAGCTGCTTGCGCTGGCGATCCCACTCCGAAGCCTGGGCGTTGGACTGCGAGCGGTCCTGATCGTACTGCTGCCTTAGCTGATCGAGCTGATGCTGAAGCGACTTGACCTGCTCGTCGTGCGACTTGTTGTGGTCGTTTTTGAGCGTGTCGATCTGCTGCTGCATCTCGCGACGGACGCGGTCGAGCTCCGCCGTCAGTCGCTGCGCCTCGCTCGTCTTCACCTCGGCTTCGGCCTTCCGTTTGGCGAGTTCCCCTTGGGCTGCTTCGAGCTGTCGTCGGGCCTCTTCGTATTTCTTTTGCCCCTCGCCGTGCAGCTTCTGCTTGTCGGTGTCGAACTGCCGCTTGAGGGCCTCGAACTGGTCGCGGGCCGAGTGATTCGCCGCCAGTTCCTTTTGCCGCGATTCGAGTTCCTTGTGCTTCAGCTCCAGCTGCTTTTGCAATTCGGTAACCCGCTGATTCGCTTCCTGCGTCTGGTGCTCGCGATGCACGAGCTCGTCGCGCAGCTTCTCGTACTTCCCTTGCACTTCCGACAGCCGCATCTGCAATTGCAGTTCCTGCCCGGCCGAAGAAGCGAGCGCCTCGGCCCGATGCAGCTCGGATTCGCTCGCCAGTTCCTGCTTTCGGGCCCGCAATTGCTGAGCGATGCTCTTCCGCTGGCGCTGCGTTTCGTGCTCGCGCTCCTTGAGCTGGTCCTGCTTGTGGGCCAGTTCCTGCGCGCGCTCGCGCAGCTCTTGCTGCTGCGTGCGGAGTTGCTCCACCTCGGCCTGGTGAGCCTTCTGCTGCTGGACGAGGGCTGCGTGTTCTTGTTCGAGCTCTTGCCGCTTGCGGGCGACGTCCTCGCTCCGGACGGCAAGCTCCGCCTGCTGCTTGGCGACATCGGCCTCGCGCTGGCCGCATTCGGTTTGGCGAAAGTGCAGCTCCTTCCCCGCCGCTTCGATCTCGTGCTGACGCTGCGTCAGTTCGCCCAGCCTTCGCTGCACGTCGTCGAGCAACTGCTTCTGCTTCTCTTCGCGGGCGGTCAGTTCGTGCCGGCGCGATTCAAGGGCCTTCTCGCGCTCGGTGAGTGACGCGACTTGGGACTGAGCCGAGGCGAGCTGCTCGTGCGATTGCTTTTCCTCGTCGAGCAACTGCCGGGCGAGCGCATCGATCCGCTGCTGGAGCTGAGCTTCCAGCGCACGCAGCCGCTCTTGCTCGCCGCTGAGGAGCTCGCGGGCTCGCTGGCGCTGCGCATCGACCGAGCGCGCCAGACCTTCCCGCCAAGCGTCAACTGCCGCCTCACGAAGTGCTTCTTCCATGGGAACAACCAGCGCAGGGGACAAACAGGGCCCTCGCTGCGGGCAACCAACGCGCAGCCGACCCCTTCATTGCTATAGGTCACGGCTAGGCGCGGGTCAAAGAGGGGCTTCGGGGCGGAGCGATGGAAGTGGCTGTATCGAATGTGCCGCGGAGAGGGGGAGCGGGAGAGTGGGAGAGGGGGGCAAAGTTGACTTGTATTTCTCCCCTCTCCTTCTCACCCCCTCTCCCACTCTTGTGTGTCCTACACGCTGTTCACGACGTTTTCCGGCTTGCCGCCAGTGAGCAGCGTCGCCACCTGCCGCGCCACGCGTGAACGAAGGTTTTCAAGCGATTCCTGGCTTACGAAAGCCGCATGCGGCGTGACGATCACACGCGGATCGCTATACGGCGCTTGCGACAAATCTGGCGGCTCCGGATCCTGTACGTCGAGAGCGGCCCCGGCGAGCTGGCCAGCGTTTAAAGCGGCTGCCAAAGCCGCATGATCGATGAGCCCGCCGCGGGCCGTATTGATCAGATAGGCCGACGGTTTCAGCTTTGCCAGTTGTGCCGCCCCGATCATGTGCCGGGTTTCTTTCGTCAGCGGAACGTGCAGCGAAATATAGTCACTTCGCGAAAGCAGCTCATCCAGTTCCACATACTCCACGCCGAGCATCGGCTCCTTGCGGCTCCGGCTGGTAGCGAGCATCGAGAGACCCAGACCGCGGGCCTTCTCAGCCAGTTTGCGGCCGATGTTTCCCAGGCCGACGATGCCGAGCGTCTGCCCCTCGATTCGTCGGAGAGGCGGGCCGGCCTGCAATTGATACCGGCCGCTCTGTGTCTCGTAGTGATAGAACGCGACCTTCCGCGACATGGCGAGCAGCAAAGCCAGTGCGTGCTCCGCCACTTCGATCAGGCAGTAATCCGGCACATTCGTCACCGGAATCCCGCGACTGGTGCAATACGCCACGTCGATGTTGTCCAAGCCGATGCCCAGCCGCGAGACAATGTGGACCTGCGGCGAAGCTTCGATCACAGCCTGCGGCACCTTGGCCCAGTTCGTCATGATCGCATCGACGCGATGCTCGCGCGCCAATGCCGCCAGCGACGCGGCGTCCTGCTTGTCCCTGGGCGCGACGATCAGCTCCGCGTCGATTTCGGCCAGTGTTCGGCGTTCGATCTCGGTATCGGCCCAGGCGTAGTCGGTGAGGAGCACGCGAAACTTCGGCATCGGCGGTTTCCTGCATCAAGAGCGGAGAGCTTGTGAGATGGCCCGCATCGTAGCAGGAACTTCGTGGGGCAGGCATCTTGCCTATCCACAAAGCCGCGACCTGTGGTCGCGCTGCCGGCGCACGAAAAAGCCGGAAGCACTGGCTCCCGGCTTTGGTTGCTTAGCAATGCTTCGCCAGCCAACTATGCCACGGTCGCGGCCAGTTCTCCGTCGCGGAGGGCGTGGGCGGCGAGGATCTCGTCCTCCAGCGTCTGCTCGGTTTCCCGAGCGGCCAGATACGCCTGCGTCAGCACACGGCGGCCGCCAGCCGTATGTACCGGCAGAACACGGGTCGGCTGCGGGGTGTGTTCGCCGAACAGCGTCACCTTGGTCGGGTTGATCGCGTCGATCGTGACGATCCCGGCCTCCAGCGTGTAATCGACCAGGATTTCGATTTCGCGAGCCTTCGGCTCGTCCTCCCAAACAATGCGGTACGCGTGCATCTCTCTGATTCCGTTTAAGTGTATTGGCGGAGAATTTTCCGATAGGGAAAGCTACTCAGTATAGAGGGATGGTCGGCAGCGACCAAGGCCGAGGCGATGAATTCTTGGTGAATTTTGCGGCTTTTTTCGATTGGCCTGCCCGTTTGTGACGCTAGCAACCGGATTGCGGGCCGCCGCACGTAAGGGAAGCCATCTTTCCCTTCACGACAACTTTCGGCTGCTCAAGGTGGTGGTAGTCCGCCGAGCAAACCTCACAGAGCGGCAAGATCGCGTTCGTTACTCGTCGAGCAGCTTGAACGCTTCGATCACCTTCTCGCGGTGCCGGCTGCCGAAGACGAGGACCATGAGCTGGGTCATGATCTGCCGCTGGTCGCGAGCAAGGAACGCTTCGCCGCCGCCGGCTTTGGCGATCTCATAGAACTCGGCCATCGGTTCTTCGCTGTGGCAGGTGACCGTGCTCACAACCCCTTTGTTCTGACCGCGGAATTCATTGGCCAGATCGAGGCAACGCTTGAGTTTGTTCGGATGCGGCGGGGCATCGCCGAACACGAGAATCACCTTCCGGGCGTTCGGACGATATTGATTCTGATTAATCGACCAGTACATCCCCTCATCGACCGCTTCTGGATGATCGCCGCCACCGCCGGCAGAAATGCGGCTTAGATAATCGTGCGTATCTTGAATCGAGTTGGTCAGAGGCAGCCCCTTCGCCACATACTCGTCCCCCAGGTCGCGATAGGTGCAGATGCTAATGCGGGCCTTGGGAACGAGCGTTGTCAGGGTCGTGCCGATTCGCTCGATGTTCCGCTTCACCTGGTCGATCTCGCCCGCCATGCTGCCGGTGCTGTCGAAACAAAGGACGATATCGAGGCCGTTCCGCTTGAGCGTGCCGATCATCCCTTCCCAGCTTCCACCGCCGCCACCTCCACCGCCCACCGCAACCGTTCCGACATCGAACGCACCACTCTCGCCGCCGCTCGCAGAAGGAGTCGCGAGAGCTGCCAAATCCCCGGAAGCGTCGGTCGAAGCGGCACTTGCAGGAACTTCAACATCCGCCAGTTCCAGCTGATCGGTCGTCTGCTGCTTTTGCACTTCGCCGACGGTGAGCTGCTCTTCGGGATTCTCGCTCAGCTCCTCGTGCGGCAGGACGCCAATCTGCACCTCGGTCCCTTCGCCGGCCCCTCCGGTTCCCCCCGTGGCTTGCACCAAGGCGACAAGCAGAAAGGCTACCAGATGAATCACGAGCGACGCCAAGCCCGAGAATGAACTATCAAGCCAGCCGGTGGGCGCTGGCCGATGGGTCGGTTCGGCCTGTTTCTCGGCTTCCGGCTTGGGAAGGCTGATCTCCCCCTTGCAGTGCGGGCAGCGACCCTTGCCGCCGAGGTCGTCGGCAGAGATTGAAAACTCGTTGCCGCAATGGATGCACGCGATCTTCATGGTACGCCCGGACGCAAAGCGAAGCCCCGGATAACATTTTCGCCGGAGAGTGCGCGAGAGTCAACAAACGGGAGGGCCTGTGATGGCACGGTGCGGCACGAGTCGCGAAGTGTCCGGCCTGACACCTTCTGTCACGCCCCGCACATCCTGCCGCTCGCCCGGCAAAAAGTGCCGCCACGCGGCAATTTCTCCGCATGGGTGGTCGCCGGCCTGCCGATAACCGGTTTATCGACCCAGTAGCTTTCGAGCTTTGCGCTCCCCCTGCGCCTGTCGTAGGGAAAGCTGGGCAATTTGGATGGAATCTCCCACAAGGAAGGATCCTTGATGTCGGCGAATCGGCTGCGCGTGTACTACGGCCCCGAGGAAGCACTGACCGGGCCGGCAACGATCCCCATGCGGGACGAAGTGAAGCTCACGCTGGGCGAAGTCCTTCCCCTCTTGGCCGACGCCGTGAAGAGCGGCCGCGCCTGGGTCGATGACTTCGGCGAGGACCCGATCACGATCTCGAGCGACCTGTACGAAGTTCTCCTGGCTTACAAGCACTTCCGCCGGCCAGGGGCGTAGCGGTTACTATCATGTTGCTGCATTAAGGCCCGGTTTTGCCGGGCCTTTTTTCATGCGCCGCTGGCAAGAAATTCGCAATCGGCGGAAAACGTATAATTGCACGACCAGTTCGTTGTTCACCGCCGGAGCCGCCACGTGCCGGAACATCCCGTTCAACCGCTCGACGACGACGCATCGACCTTCGATCTGGACGCCTCGTCCCGTCGCCCCCCCGAAGACCTCGTTCAGACGATCAAGGAATACGCCGACAAGCTGGCGGCCGACGGCAGCTCGCGCGGCGACCTGAAGGTCATCAGCCGGACGATTCGCGAGCTGCGTTATGCTTTCAAGGTTTTCGCGCCGTATCGGAAGCGGCGGAAGGTGACAGTCTTTGGTTCGGCTCGCACACCGGCAGACGATCCCGCCTATCAAGAGGCCGTGCATCTGGGACGGGCCTTCGCCGAGGCCGGCTGGCTCGTCGTCACCGGGGCGGCTCACGGCATCATGGAGGCGGGGCACGTCGGCGCCGGCCGCGAGGCCTCGATGGGGCTGAACATCATGCTCCCTTTCGAGCAATCGGCCAACCCGATCATCACGGGCGATCCGAAGCTCGTCCACATGAAGTATTTCTTCACGCGGAAGCTGATGTTCGTGAAGGAGTGCGATGCGGTCGTCTGCCTCCCCGGCGGCTTCGGCACGCTCGACGAGGCGATGGAGGTCATCACGCTCCTGCAAACCGGCAAACGCGACATGGTCCCCGTCGTGCTGCTCGACCCTCCCGGCGGGACATACTGGCCGGCCCTGCTCGAATTCATCAAAGCCGAACTCCTCTCGCGGCGGATGATCTCGGCCGAAGACATGCACCTCTTCAAGCTCTGCAGCACTGCCGGCGATGCCGTCGCCGAGGTGCTGCAGTTCTTCCGCGTCTATCACAGCATGAGATACGTGCGGAATCAGCTCGTCTTGCGGCTCAACCAGCCGCTCGCGCCGGAGCTGCTCGCCGCAATCAACGAAAGCTTCCGCGATCTCTTGGCTGGCGGCCAATTCGAGCAGCGCGAGGCGCTGCCGCTGGAACACGACGACCCGGACCTCCTGGCCAAGCCGCGGCTGGTCTTCGCGTTCAACCGCCGCAACTTCGGCCGCCTGCGGCAACTCATCGACGCGGTGAATCGGGGAAGCATTTAGTGTGTAGGGCAGGATTTATCCTGCCTCACTGATAAGGCAGAATTCTTCCCGCCATCTTTGCTATCACTTCAGCGGCTCCACGCTCACCTCCACCTTCCCCAGCACGAACGGGATCGACTGCTCGGGGCGAATCGTGAAGTCGTTTCCCCACATCTTGGCGAAGCTCGCGTCCTTGATGTGCCACGTGTAGGTTTGCCAGCCGTTTGCATCGCTTGTGCCGAACCAGGTTCCCGTGTTGACGTAGGGCGAGCGTTCCTGCGAATCGGCGATTTCATAAAGCAGGTTCATCCCCACGTTTCCGCTGCCGACGCGGCGAACCGTAACGCGAATCCAGTACTCGTGAGTGTCGAACTTCGCAAACGACGGATGGACAAAGAAGCTGATCGGATGCTCAATGTCTCCTTCGAGCAGCACGCCAGTCCAACCGTCAGCGAACTTGACCGCGGGACGATCGCCGCGGCCGCTTAAGAAAATGCCCTGACTCGGCTTATCGGAGCCAGGTTCCAGGCTAACGGTCTTGGTCGTGCGGAATTCGCCACACCACGGAAACGGGAGTGAAGCATTGAGCTTCGCCTTTTCCACAACGGCTTTGAGCGGCCCGCTTGCAATGAGCGGCGCGTCGGTGAGCTTCACCGCGGTCTTGGCTGGAAGTCGCTTCGTTTGACCGCTAAGTGCATCGAGGATCTCCGCATCCTCGTCAAACGATACCGACTCAAACGTAGCTACTTTTGGCATCCACGCGACAAACACCGGACCAGACTTCCCCTCGAAGACAAATCCGTAGCCGCGGTCGGCGGGACCGAGCGCGATCCAACCGACATACTTCGGCTGAGGGCCAAGCACGCCGGTGAGAGTTTTCAGGGCGGTGTAAGATGCCCGCGGCTTGCCGTCGCGCGCGAGCAGTCCGAAGCCCTGGTCTTCCCCTTCAGGGTCCTGGGCCTCGAACCACTGCGCGCGGCTGATCCCTTGCGCCAGCGACATCGTGTAAATCTTGACGAGCGCCTGGGCTGCATGTTCCTCGGTGATGCCGCGGCTTGCGTCAATCCGCCGGCTCACCTCGGTGATCCAGATTTCCGCACCAGCCCGCTGCGGAGCGACCGACTTCAGCATCTCGCGAAGCCGGTGGGTCATCCAAAGGAACGGAATCTCGCCGTCGGGATTCGCCAGACCGTCCGCAATCTCATAAGGATGAATCGCGAGGAAGTCGAACGCATTCGGTTGGCCCGATTTGGCCAGCGCGCGAATCGTCTGCTCCAGGTACGGCGCGTCGTAGCTCGCGACGGAGAGACCTATCTGTGCCTCGGGATTGGCCTGCTTCGCGGCTGCATACGTGACGGCGACGAGCTTCGCGTAGTCGGCCGTGGTGTGCTTTCCGTCGTTGAAGCCGCCGTTCCCCTCGTTCCACACTTCCCAGTGGTGAATCTGTCCCTTGTACCGCCCGACCGCCGCGGCGACGAACTTCGCCCAGCCGTCCAAGTCGTCCATTGGAAACGCATGCACCGCCTGTGTCCCCGGCGGCGAGCCCATCAAAATGCCGTTGATCGCGAGGCCGTTCTCGCGGGCCGATTTCACCAGGGCATCGGCATCGTCCCACCGCCACTCGCCCGGCCGTGGTTCGACCCCGCGCCACTCGGGAAAGAGCCGAACGCTAGTCACGCCAGCGGCGGCCATCTTCGGGAACCACTCCCGATGGTTGCGAAAGGCACTGGCCGACGAACTGACACCCCAGGGCGTGGCGAGTGGAGCGGGCTTCGATTGTGCTGAGGCCCGATCGGCAACCCAGCCGGGGATGAGAACGGCAGCAAAGAACAGAACGCGCAAATGCATGGCAATTCAGGTGCGAGGGTCACTTTCCGTTTCGAGTGATTTGGCCATGGCGTGGCTCACCGTTACATAGCCCGCGGTGTGATACAGCCCGATCGCGGACTGATTCGTGGCAAAGACGTTGAGAACCATCGTCCGTACGCCGCGGCTCCTGGCCAACTCCTCGGTCGCGGCGAGCAGTTCCCGTCCCAGTCCGCGGCCGCGAAACGGCTCGAAGACTTCGATCTGGTACAAAAACGCCTGCCGCATCGCTCCGTTGACATACAGCCAAACCAGGCCGATTCGCTGCCCGGCCGCATCGACCGCCCAGAGTAGTTCGTGCCCTGGCGTGGCGGCTCCCAGCGGCAGAATCGCCTGCTGCTGCACGGCGACAAACTCCTCCGCCTCCTGCCGCGTGAAGCGATCCGCCTCCATTCGCTCGGCGATGTACCGCTCGCGAAAGTGGGCGAAGAAGGAGTCGAAATCGGCAAATGCAATTGAGTGGAGCGCAAGAGGCATAACGCCTCAGGATACACATGAATTGGCTCTTCGCATTGTTTGACATTTGTCGAAACCAACAAGAGCAACTGATTCTCCCTTTGTGGATTACAATCCGAGCATGAAATCGCTTTTCTTGGCTGTTTTGCTCGCCGCCCCGCTGTTCGCACTCGTATCCGCTACTGAGTGCAGCGCCGAGTCACCCACCGTCGTCTGGCGACAGATCTCCACGCTTCCCGCACCCGAAGCTTTTCAGGCCGCAGCGGTCGATGAGCGGCATGTCTATGCGATCGCCAATAGCACGATTGCGAAGTACGACCGAGCGTCGGGCAAGAAGCTCGCCGAGAGCATCGGCGAGGCGAAGCACCTCAACAGCGGCTTCTTTTGGGAAGGAAAGCTCTACGCCGCCCACTCGAACTATCCGCTCACGCCGGAGAAGAGCGAGATCATGGTCCTCGATCCGGCGACGATGCGACTGACGACGTTCAAGGACTTCGGCAACTTCGGCGGCAGTCTGACCTGGGCCGTGCGCGAGCAAGACCACTGGTGGTGCAACTTCGCACGCTACGGCGCGGCCAACGGCGAGACGTTCCTCGTCCAGTTCGACAACGATTGGCGCGAAGTTGCCCGCTTCACCTATCCGCCGGAAGTGATCCGCGAACTGGGTCGCAACAGCCTCTCGGGCGGCATTTGGCGCGATGGCTCGCTGCTCGTGACCGGTCACGATGATCTGGTCCTGTTTCGGCTCGATTTGCCGCAGGAAGGGAACGTCCTGCGACTGGTCGAGAAGCAGCGAGTTCCCTTCACTGGCCAGGGGATTGCCGCCGATCCGGTAACGGGGGGCCTGGTAGGCATCCAGCGCGGCAAGCGGCTGGTCGTGTTTGCCGAACATGAATCAGAGGCGAACGCGAAGTCGGTCCGACTTCGCGTCCTGACGTACAACATCCATCATGGCGAAGGAGTCGATGGCAAGCTCGATCTGACTCGCATTGCTAAAGTCATTGCGGCTGCTGAGCCAGACCTCGTCACCCTGCAGGAAGTCGATCGCCGCGTCGCTCACACGGGCAACGTGGATCAGCCGGCGGAACTGGCAAAGCTAACTGGCCTGGAGGTTGTTTTTGGATCAAACCTCAAGCTGCAAGGGGGCGAGTACGGCAATGCGGTTCTCGTTCGGACCGGCTCAGGGGGCCTCGCCGTCAAGTCGCACCAGAATCATGCTCTGCCCACGGTTGACGATGGGGAGCAGCGCGGCGTGCTGGCCGTGGAGTTTACTCTTCCAGGTGGCGAAGAGCTTTCGCTTCTCGCCACGCACCTCGACCATCGTCGCTCCGATGCCGAGCGGCTCGCGTCGGCAACGGCGATCAACGAGCTTGTCGCGAAGTCGCCCGGCCGCCTGGCGATCCTGGCCGGCGATCTGAATGCCACCCCTGATAGCGCTGTTTTGAAGCGGCTGCTCGCTGTCTGGTCAAACACGACGCAGGAGCCGCTGCCGACGATTCCCGTCGCCAAGCCGGAGCGGCAGATCGACTATGTCCTGTTCCGCCCGGCCAGTCGCTGGAAAGTTGTGGAGACGCGGGTTCTCGACGAAGCAATTGCATCCGACCACCGGCCGCTATTGACAATTCTCGAACGACAACCAACTCGGATGGATGCCACTCGCCAGCAATAGCCTATTTCTTGTCGAACGCGCCGACGGGTACTCGCGGCTGGTTCGCTTGCCAGTGCTGCCGCATCCGTCCTAGGTCTCCGCTGTGGACTGGTTCCAAAACCAGATTTCGCAGCTCACCCGGATCGCGAGACAGGTCGAAAAGTTCTTCGATGCCGTCGCCGTAGTGGATGTACTTGAGGTTTCCTTCTCGCACGCATTGCATCGGGCCGCGGGAGATGGGCGAATTGCCGTGGCAAGGAGGATGGCCGCACTGGGTGGCGATTTCGGCGACAACGATCGACGGAGCGGCTGGCGTACCGCTCGCATCATTCCAGTGTCGCACCCACGACTCGCCCGGAAACGAGGGCGTGCCGCCGGTCAGCTCTTGTAGCGTGTTGGGCAGACCCGCCAGCGACACGGGCGTGGTTACGCGACGGCCGGCAGGGACTCTGCCTGGACTGACGACGATCAGCGGTACGTGCAACAGTGGTTCGTAAAGGCTGTTGCCGTGCAGGTAGAGGCCGTGGTCGCCGAAGTGCTCCCCGTGGTCGGCTGTGATAACGATGATCGTGTTGTCGAGTTCACCCCGCTCGCGCAGATCGGCAAGCATCTTGCCCACATGATCGTCGAGACCCCGAATACAGTCCTCGTAACACACCTTGAGGTGCTCGACTTGCTCGGGAGTCAGCTTGTCCTTCGGGAGCCACCACCAGTGCCGCATGAGGAGCACGTCGTCGTGCGTGCGCGGCGCTTGCGTGGCAAAGCCAGGCAAAGCGAGATACGGATCGTGGGCCTCGAAGTAATTGACGAAGGCGAAGTACGGACGCTCGCCGCGAAGCGGCAGCCAGTCTTGAAGGCCGCGAGTGACGGCATCCGCCCGCTTGCGAGCCGGCCAATCGACGAGCCCGCAATCAACCGCGAGAGTGCTCAGCAGGAACTTGCGGCCAAGTGCCGTGCAGAGGGCGAAGTTCTCAATCGACAGCTCGTGGTCTTCGTAACGCGAGAAGCCACGGGCGATACCGGTTTCCCGACTGCAGTACCGCGTGTTACCGACAAAGCCACCGGTCGCCCAGCCTCGGGATGAAAGCTCCTCGGCAAGGGTCGGCACTTTGTCGGACAGGGGCGAAAACCAATCGGCCGAAAGGCCGCGTGGCAGGCGGCCTGTGAACATGCCGGCCTGCGAAGGGAGCGTCCACGGGGCGGTGGACCACGCGTTCTCGAAAACGACCCCTTGTTCGGCAAGGGCAGCAAGGTTTGGCGCGACCTTTCGATCGGCACCGTAGATTTCCAGAGCGTCGGCTTTAACGGCATCGAGCACGATCAGGAGCACGTTCGGCGCATCGGCATCCGAAGCCGGCGGGAGGGCAGCAATCGCAGCCGCCTCTCGGCGCTGCTCGATGACGTTTTGAGTAACCGCGCCAGCCGCCAAGAGGCCGATGGTCGGCAGTGCGGTCCAGCGCATCACCCTCAGGCACGGACTTCGATACTTTTGGAAGAAACGTCCCGCCGCGGCCGCCAGTCCGCAGCCGGCGATGAGCCAGGCCCAGTCGTACATCGGCGGCGCGAGAAGCAACAGCAGATTCAGGCTGGCCAGAAACGCAAACAGCGTGACCGCAGCCGGCACGACGTCCCACGGCGGGCGACGCCAGGCAACGACCGCAAGGACGGTGGCCGGAAGGGCAATTAAAGCCAATTGCGTTGCCGGCGACATCCACCAGAAGCCGGGATGCAGGAAGATGTACGCGCCCAAGACATGCCGCTGCACGAGCCAGTACACGGACCCAACCAGGCCCGTCGCCATTGCGATCCATGCCGCTGCCGCGAGCACATCGAGGGCCAGTCGCCAACCGGAGAGCGATGGCGCTTCGCTCGCGAGGGCCTTGCAAAGACCAGCTTGCTCTGAGTCGCGCGGACGCACGAACACTGGACGCTCTTCAGCCTCTTCGAGCATGGCAAGAGACATCTCTCGCTCCAACCGTTAGCGGTTCGTAGGCAAAGTCGAGCTTGAACCGGTCCGCCGGACGCGCGACATGCACCACGCGGCCGCTCCGCGGACGTATCCCCAAAACATCAGCGCGACGCCCCCAATGGCGGCCAGGATGGAGCCGAGCGGCAGGATGGTTTCGGGGCCGATGTAGGCAAGTAGGAGCGGCATGGCGATCGTCCGCACACGAGGATGTTCGGGCACCTTCTTCACGGCAAGTTTAGGTCGCGCGCGTGCCCGCCGGCGTACTGACCACCCGGTGGATGCCGCCGATCTGTTGATTCCGGCAGCACAATCGGCGCGATCGCGCCAAGCCGCTAGGCTTCGACCGGACAGCGGTGACGAGCAAGCCGCGCGGGAGCGTCTGCCAACCGTAAGTGTGCGGGTGAAGTACGCTTGGGCGGGGAACTCCTACACCGGATTTGCTCATGCTCTGGTCGGTCGCCATCCTCATCACGCTCGTGGCCTTCTGGCAGGTGATTCACCTGGCAGCCGTCCTCACGTGGAGTGAGAGCCAGACGCAGGGAACTCGCTATTATGCCCGGCCGCTGTCTTGGCGACAGGGATTTCGTCGCCGGCTAAGGCAGCATGCTCTCTGGCTGACACCGATCCTGCTCTTGCTGGGGCGCACGCTGCGGACGAAGTTCAGCGAGCGTTGCATCCGCCATGCAGGTTTTGCGGGGCCGGCTGGCGCGTGCAGTGCCGAAAGCTTCCGCCGCGCCGCCGACTACGAGCCGCGCGTAGAAGACGTCTTCGTCGTCACACAAATGCGGAGCGGCACGACCTGGATGCAGCATCTCGTGTATCAAGTGCTCACGCGCGGTTGCGGCGACCTGCCAGGCGAAGGGACGGCTCTGAACGCGATTTCGCCCTGGATCGAATCGCTCCGCACGGTGGATGTGGCCGGCGCGCCGCTCGTCGGAACCGAGCGACCCTCGCGCATCATCAAAACGCATCTGCCGGCGGAACTCTGTCCGTTCGACCGGCGGGCGAAGTACATCTATGTCGCCCGACATCCGCTGGCCTGCTTTGCAAGCTGCGTCGATTTCGTCCGCGGCAACCTGCAGGGGTTTGCTCCCGATTGGGACGAATGCGCCCGCTGGTTCACGTCGGAAGACCTCATGTGGTGGGGGACCTGGGTCACCCACGTGGGCGGCTGGCAGAAGCGAGCTGCCCAGTACGACAACGTCCTCATCGTCCGCTACGAGGATCTCGCGTGCGATTTGGCTGCTCAGGCCGAACGAATTGCCGCGTTCTTGGGCCTGCGACCGCTTTCGCCCGAGGAAGCGACCGCGATCGTCGCCAAATGCCGGCTCAAATACATGCGGCATCACACGGACGTGTTCGAGATGCATCCGCCGCATCTCTTGCAGTCGGAGCAAGCGTTCTTTCGCCACGGGGGGAAGGACCGCTCGCAAAGCGTGCCGCCGGAAATCGCCGCCCGAGTTCTGGCATGGTGCGAGGGGGAATGCCTCTCGCGCGGGTTGGAGACTGAGAAACTGTATCCGGATTTGGCCGAGCAGCGGAACCGTGGATTGGTTGGGCACTAGGGGCTTCAGCGGCTGACGCGAAATGGCCCGAGGTCGATTTCTGTCGGCTGGTCGCGCATCAGCTCGCTCATCACCACTGCCGTCGATGGCGAGAGATAGAGTCCGCTGCGGAAGTGGCCGGCAGCGACGAAGGCGTTGGCTAGGCCGGGCAGCAGACCAAGATAGGGCAAGCCGTCGAGAGAAGCCGGTCGGAGGCCGGCCCAGGAGCGTTCGATCGGCACATCAGCAAGTTGCGGGACGATTTCGCGGGCAAATGTTGCCAGGTCGGCCAGTCCCTCTTCCGTCGTCCGCTTGTCAAAACCCGCTTCTTCCTCCGTCGAACCGACCAGGATGCGGCCGTCGTCACGAGGAACGATGTAGCGGGAACCTTCGTTAACGATCGCTCGAATTGGCGACTTCTCGCAGCGAAAGAGGAGCATCTGCCCACGCATCGGCAAAACATGAATGGGCATTCCCAGCCGGGCGAGTAGTTGCCCCGTCCAGGCACCGGTCGTGAAGCAGAACTGCCTCGCGCGGAGTGGGCCGTGATTGGTTTCCACGGCGGCGATGCGCCCGCTATCGAGGACGATTTCACTGGCCTCGACGTGGGTCGTGATTTCGACGCCAGCGAGCTGGCACGCGGCAAGAAGGGCCTGCAAGTGTCGCGGATTGCGAAGCTGGGATTCTTGGGGCAAGAAGTAGGCGAATCGCCCGAAGGTCTGGGCAGACAATCGTTCGACCTCGATGCCAAGCTGCCGCTGATCCTGGGCCCAGGCAGCCAGCGCTGCTGCTTCACCCGGTGTGCGAGCCAGGTAGATCCCGCCACAGCGGCGATAGCCGGTGTCGATGCCGGTGAGCGATCGAAGCTCCTCAGCCCATCGCGGATGCAGTTCGCTGGCCAGGCCGCAAAGCTGATCGTAGGGATGCAGCGCCGTAGCTCGGCTCGCAGCAGGCAAGATTCCCGCTCCGGCCCAGCTTGCTTCGCGACCCGGCTCCTGCCGATCGATCACCTGGACACTTTGTCCATGACGGGCGAGATCCCAGGCCAGCGACAGGCCGATAACGCCGCCCCCAATGATCAGAACGTCGTGCATCCCACTCCACAATCATCATGCCGAGGTTGGCTGTCGCCAGCCACAGCCACTCTCAATATCAGGTGCTTTCAGAAATGCGCCTTCGTTGGCCGGCGCAGGTCCGGCCCCAGCAGCGTGTTGATCTCGCGCCGCAATTGCGCCAATCGCGGCTCCAGGTCGGCGGCCGAGTGCAGTCGCCCAGCCAGCGCTCGCAGGTCGGCCTCATCCAGAGCATCATACCACCCAGGCAGCTCGTGCCAGGGGATGCCGAGCGTTTGCAGCAGGCCAGTTGCTTGCTGCCACGAGTCGGACGTGCCCCAGGCGACTTCGTCAAAGATCGACGGGACGCGGCGGGTTACGCCGATGAGGTAACATCCGCCGCCGGCTGATGGACCGAGGACAACGTCGTGTTGTCGTAAGGCATCGAACGCTTCATCGACGTATTCTCGCGGCACATCGGGGCTATCTGTGCCAAGGAGCACGACGCGGTCCGCTTGTGCGAGTCCTTGCCGGAGAAACCGCTCCAGTCGCTCACCGCTGCTCCCCTCGCCTTGCGGAACGAGATTCCAGTGACCTTTGGCGACGCAGCCGAACGCTCGCTCACACTCCGTCGGCGCATAGGCAATCTGCCGCCGATCAGCAGCACCGCCGAAACGCTCGACGAGGGCGAACACGAAGAGCCCATGCAGCATGGCCGCATGCGACTCGCCCAGCGTCATCGCCAGGCGAGGCTTTACCCTGCCAGGCTGCCAATGCTGGGCGAAAAGGCCCAGCATGGTGGCCACATTGTCAGAAGGTGGACTCATTTTTCCGCGAGAATCCGCCGCAAGAGCACTTCGTTTACGCGCCCGCGGAATCGCTCTTTGCCGTCGATCACGACGACGGGGACGCACGTATTGAATCGTTCCCGCAGAGCAGGATCGGCATCAATATCGACAATCTCGGGACGCAAACCGTGGCGCACGAGCAGCGCGTGCGCATCGTCGCACAAATGACAACCGGAGCGGGTATAAAGCGCGACCGAGTGGGGCATGAAGGGAGAGGAGGATGAAGCCCGCGAAATTGCCGTAGGGAATTCTCCGCAGGAAAGCACCGCAAGGCAATTGAAATGCGGAGAATCTGGCGCTTGATTTGCAGGAAAGGGTGGTAAAATTAGACGTTATCTGCTTTACTCGCTAGAGGCCGAGGTGTAACCTTTTTTCGGCAGGAACCTTTGGTTGAGGATTGCCAGATATTTCCGCCGCCTGACTTGTCGGCGCTGCATACCTTCCAGCGCCGACGAGCCACTTTTCCGCAGGTGACGGTGACTAGCGATCGCTGAAAGTTGAGTGTGCCCTCGGCCGATACCGGAGGAGTAAGGAAACTCGCCCCAGTATCTCGTGCGGCTTGGCGGCCGATCGACATGCTGGTGTGGCGGCGCGTTTTCTCGGGATATGGCTGAACTTGCCGTTGACAGTTTTCTCGATTACGTCGAGCGCAGTTCGCTCGTCGATGCGTCCGCGCTCCAGAAAGAGCTTGACGCGCTGCGTGAGCAGCACGGCGGCAAGTTGCCCGAAACCGACGTCGTCTCGGCCCGACTCATCGACGCCGGCCTTCTGACGAACTGGCAGACCGATAAGCTGCGTCTGGGCAAGACCCGCGGATACTTCCTGGGCAAGTACAAACTGCTGCGGCACATCGGCAGCGGCGGCATGAGCAGCGTCTATCTGGCCGAGCACACGCTCATGCATCGGCAGCGGGCGATCAAAGTGCTCCCCAAAGAAAAGGTGAACGATTCGAGCTACCTCGATCGTTTCCACCGCGAGGCGCAGGCGACGGCGACCCTCGACCATCCGAACATTGTGCGGGCGTACGACCTCGATAACGACGGCGACACGCACTACATCGTGATGGAGTATATCGAAGGGAAGGATCTCAACACGATCGTCAAGCAAGAGGGACCGCTGCCGCTGGAACTGGCCTGCAACTACATCGCCCAGTCGGCCGAAGGGCTGTTGCACGCTCATGCCGCGAACCTGATCCATCGCGACGTCAAGCCGGCGAACCTGCTCGTCGATCCCAAGGGGGTCGTGAAAATCCTCGACCTCGGCTTGGCCCTCTTTTCCGACAGCGAAGAAGCCTCGCTGACCGTCGCCCACAACGAGAACGTCCTCGGCACGGCCGACTATCTCGCCCCCGAACAAGCGGTCAACAGCCATAAAGTCGACTATCGCGTTGATATTTACGGCCTCGGGTGTTCGCTCTATTTCCTGCTCAGTGGCCATCCGCCGTTCCCAGACGGCTCGCTCGCGCAGCGAATTGCGAAGCATCAAACGCAGATGCCGGAGGACATTCGCAAGGAGCGGCCGGAGTGTCCTCGCGATCTGGCCGACATCTGCGTGAAGATGATGCAGAAGCGGCCGGAGAAGCGTTACGCCAGCATGCGCGAAGTGGCCGACGCTCTCATCGGCTGGCTGGTCAATCACGGGTACAAGTACGAGCCCGGCGGCAGCGACGCGGCTTACAAGGCGTCGCTCTTGACGTCTGGGGCGACGGTAGGCGGCCGTGGCGCGCCGTCCTCGGCCGGCGGCGGCAAGCGATCGACGGGAGATTCTGATCCTCGCCGCAAAGTGGCTGATCCCAAGAAGCCTTTGTTGCCTAACCGCGGGGACGACACCGTCTATGACAAGAAGCGGGCCGAGACGAAGAAGGGGCTCGACTCGTCGGCGGGAAAATCGACCGGCGGAGGTAAGCCCGGCGACAGTAGCAAAGCCAATGCTAAGGCGCTCAAAGTCGCCAAGCCGCTGGAATCTGCTAGCGGTTCGGATAAGTCTGCTTCCGGTCCGAACATCGTGATCAACGTCAGCGGTGCAAGTAAGGAACCAAGCAGCAAATCGGGTCAGTTCCCGATTGTCACCAAATCGGGCGCGATGCCGGCCGTGACCAAGTCCGGCGCGATCCCCGCCGTTGCCAAGTCGGGAGCGATGCCAGTCGTCGGCAAGTCAGGACCGCAGAAGGTCGCTCGACCTCCTGCGAAGGGAATGGTCCCCGCGATTCCGGTCAATTCAACTCCGGCACCGTCGGGTTCGCTCAGCGTAACCGGTTCTGCGAAGAAGCACTCGGCTCTTTCACCGGCAGTGATGATCGGTGGCAGTATCGCGGTGATCGTGCTCCTCGCCGCACTACTCGTCGGCATTTTGATGATGGGTGGTGGTACTGATGGCAATCAGACACCTCGCTCGAAGGATCAGCCCGGTGGACAGGATACGAGCCTGCGGGAAATGCCTCTTCCGCCCGAAATTGGCTGAGACGCGCCGCGACAATTCGCCCCGACTGGCGCTCAAAATCCCCCCACCGCCCCTTCGCGTCCAGTGGGAAAAACTGACGCAAGTCATTGCTGCTAAGCTACTTGCGTGTACAGCTTGAATTCCAGATCGGCCCGTTCGTAGGATAGGGTTGGCTGGCGAGGGCCGCCTTACCCAGCTTACCACCGACCTCCTGCGAACCATGACTCGTCGTCACGACCTCGCGCTGAAGCGCCCCGAGCCGGCCAATCTGGCTGCCGCTCGCGCGTCGCGTCGATGGGTGACGATGGGGAAACGAGCTCGCATAAGCGGCTCGATGCTTCGCGGCCCGTATCTGCCACCGGAAACGTGGTACGAGCCCGAGGAAGACTGGACCGGCGATTATCGTGTCATCGTCCGCAACCCCGGCCGCGGCTTTCGGCATGTGGTGACCGAGGACGACGTTCGTCGCCGCCTCGGCCAGCTTCCGGAGTGGATGCTCCGCGATCTGCAGGTGGTCGAACTCGCGACGATGACGCGGAAGAAGCGCCGCTCCCCCTGCTACGGCATGCAGTGGGGAAGCACCATCTATCTCTACCCGATCGAGGAGTCGCTCGTCGAATCGTTCGTCCAGCCGCCAAAGCCCGCTCAGCGGATCGAAGCGTCGATGTTCGGTGCCCGCTGGGAACAAGCCGGGCGCCGCTGGAAGCTCGTCTGGACGGAGGACTCGCTGCGCGACTTCTACCTGAGCAACGTCCTGATCCACGAGCTGGGGCACATCCTCGATAGCCGCAACCGGAGCTACAAGGACCGGGAGCGGTTCGCCGAATGGTTTGCGATCGAGCACGGCTATAAAGCGAGCCGCCGTGCCGAGCTCGCGCAGCGTGCCGCGGCGAAGTACGTCGTCCGGCGGCACGATCGTGGGTAGAACCGTACTGTTCCTGCGTCCCGGCGTATAATGCATCGCAAGCTTCGTTGCCGAAGCGGCCGGGAAGTCAACGCTGGAGTTGCCAATGAGTGTCCGTGAACTTGAAGATGCCGTGGCTGGCTTGCCACGCGCCGAATTGGAGGCGTTCGCCCGCTGGTTTGAGAACTACCTGGCGGATGAATGGGATCGACGCATTGAGGCCGACATTCTCGCGGGAAAACTCGATGATGCGGGCCATCGTGCGGACGAGCATTTTGAGGCGGGACGCGCCAAGCCGCTATGAGGCACTTCGCTACTCCGGACTTCTGGTATTGCTACCGGCAACTACCTGACGCCGTTCGGGAGTTGGCAGACAAGAACTTCGCGCTTCTGCAGCACGATCCCAACCACCCGTCACTTCGCCTCAAGAAAGTCGCCTAATTTTTTGTCGGTACGAGTCGGTTTGCACTGTCGTGCGCTCGCCCGCGACCGAACAGAGGGGCTCGTCTGGTTTTGGATTGGTCACCATCGTGAGTACGATCAGTTCCTGAAGAGTTGAATCTGCTGACCGACGCTTCCTTACCGTACAAACCGCTGCCAAGCGTATCCATCCGGCAATTGCTCATGGGCAGCGAATTCTAGGTGAATCACCCGCCGGTGCAGCGTCGTTCCCGGCAGCGACTCGCCGCTGGCGTGCAAGAGTAGCGGCCGCATCGCCAGCACGTCCCCCGCCTGGGCCAAGACAACGACCGGCGGTCCTTCGCCCGGCGCTTCGCGGTTCGTATGTGATCCGGCAATCACTTGCAGCGGACCGTTCTGCGGCGTGGCGGCGTCCAGGTGAATCCGGAGTGTCAGCATCTGCCGCAACACTTCGTCCGTCGCTTCGACGTGCGGCACGCCTGCTTTCCGCGTCGGATTGCGAAACGCACGGCTCGGCAGCGAGTTGTCTTGCACCGCGATCGTCAAATCGCGATGCCAGGGCAGGCTCCACGATCCGTTCGGCGGCTTGTCGAAGTAGAGTCCTCGCACGAGGCCAAATTGCGGGCCATGTATCTCGCGCAGCAACAGAACTAAGGGCGTCTTCCGCCATACGTCAACTGCCGGCGGGAACAGATCGAGCAGGTTCCTTGCTCCATAAATCGCGCCTCCAGTCTTTAAGGCTGCAGACTCATCATCGCATGCGAAAAGCGCCAACCCGATCCCCTCGGCGAGTTCCCTGCATTCACCGGGCGTCAAGACGCTCGGTAGGACGACAAATCCATCGTGAGCCAGACGCTCTGAATAGTCGCTCGGCATTGGATTCGGCCGCGTAGGCCCGACCAACTCAATTGGACTCGGCGGGCTGGACGCCTACCCCACGAATTACTCGCCCCGGCATCGCACCTGTGTGTTCGCCGTGGTCGAGGACGACATGTCCGTTCACGATCACGTACTCGATCCCTTCGTTGTAGGCGAACGGCGCGGTAAACGTCGCCTTGTCGATCACCCGGTCGGCGTCGAAGAGCGTCACGTCGGCGTAGGCGCCTGGCCGGAGGAGGCCGCGATCAGTGATGCCGAGCTTGGCCGCATTCAGTGAAGTTATCTTCCGCACAGCATCTTCCAGCCGGAGCAGCTTCGTTTCGCGGACATAAACACCGAGCACCCGCGGGAACGTGCCGAAGTTGCGCGGATGAGGATTGCCGCGCCGCAGAGGTCCGTCGATCGCATACGCCGAACCATCTGAGCCGATCGAGCACCACGGCTGCGCGAGGGCCAGCCGCATGTCGTCCTCCGTGTGGTGGGCATAGACGGTCGGGATCGAGCCGTCGGCGTCGATCAGCAAGTCGAACAGCACGTCGAGCGGTTCGGGCGTCGACGATTTGTCCTTGCTCGCCAGCGAGATGACGCGGTCCATCGTCAGCCCTTCCCACGCCCCGCGGCCGCTGACGAGCATCCGGCTCCAGTCGCCGCCAACCGCCGTGTAGTGGTTGTACCAGCCGGGAATGCCTCCCAGGATGTCGCGTTTCATCCGCTGGCGCTCAGCGCTGTCCTTCAACCGCGCGAGCAGCTTCGCCTTCCCTCCTTCGTGGGCCCACGGCGGGATGATGCTGGCCAGGTTGTTGTTGCCGCGCGTGTACGGATAAACGTTCGTCTGCACGTTCACACCCCGCCCACGAGCCGCTTCGATTCGGGCGACGATCTCGTTCATCCGGCCCCAGAGCTGCTGGTCGGCGATCTTCACGTGGATGATATCGACCGGGATGCCGGCCCGCTCGCCGACCGCAATTGCCTCGTCGATCGCGGCGAGCACCTCCGTTCCCTCGTTCCGATTGTGCGTGGAATAGATGCCGCCCCGTTTCGAGGCGACCTTCGCCAGTTCGACCAAGTCGTCCGTCGTGGCAATCGAACCCGGAGGCATGGCGAGCATCGTCGAAAGGCCCATCGCGCCGTCCCTCATCGCTTCATCGAGCAGCCTCTTCATCTGCTCGAACTGCTCCGACGTCGGCCGTTCGTGCGATTGTCCCATCACTGATTGCCAGACGTTGTCGAGGCCGCAGTATGACGCGACATTGACCGAGCACTTCGCCTCTTCCAGCACCGCAAAGTATTCACCGAGCGTCCGCCACTCCTTCTCATGGCCATCCACGCGCACCTTTTGCGGCGATAGCTTGCCGACATAGGGCCCGGCCGAGCTTCCCTCGCCCAGGATTTCCGTGGTGACTCCTTGACGGATCTTGCTCTGGGCGTGGCCGTCCTCCAAAAGCAGCGTATCGCTGTGCGAGTGCATATCGATGAAGCCGGGCGCAACGACGAGCCCCTTGGCGTCGATCGTCCGTTTCGCTTCGCCTGGCGGAACGCGGCCGATGGCGACGATCCGCTCTCCCCGAATCGCCACGTCCCCCGCGAACCACGGATTGCCGGTCCCATCGACGATCCGCCCGCCCCGAATCACAAGGTCATACGGCTCCTGGGCGGACGCTCGCAGTCCGACCGAATTGATGAGGCACACGAGTGCGGCGAGCAATGGAATCTGTCTTGTCATGGCGTTCACCGGCAAAGGTCGTGCAGGACAATCGCTCTGCAAGATAGGCCCTGGCGACACCGGCCGAAAGTGTCGGACTACAATCGGCGGCTATGTGTTTCCATTATCCCTTGCAGTTTGGCATCATCGTCATCGTTGTTGCGATTGCCTCGCTGGCCATTGCCCAGGAACCGGCGGATCTTGTCCTCCGCGGCGGCAAGGTTGCTACGCTCGATCCGGCCAAACCCACGGCGACAGCCGTTGCCGTGCGGGGCCAGCGGATCGTCGCCGTTGGCTCTACCGACGAAATCGCTCCACTGATTGGTCCGCGGACCAAGGTGATCGGCACGACCGGCAAGTTCGTCGTTCCCGGTTTTATTGAGGGGCACGGTCACTTCTTTTCGCTCGGTGAGCAGAAACTGAAGCTCGACGTGAGCGATGCCGCGACCTGGGACGAGGTCGTAGCTGCTGTCGCCGCCGCTGCCAAGACCACTCCTGCCGGCCAATGGATCGAGGGTCGCGGCTGGCATCAGGGGAAGTGGCGTTCGCCCGCGGAGCCAAGCGTGCAGGGTTATCCGGTCCACACCGCGCTCAGCCGGGTTTCGCCCGACAATCCAGTCGTCCTCACGCATGGAACCGGTCACATGTGTTTGGCCAACTCTCGGGCGATGGAACTGGCGGGTGTAACGAGCGACACAAAAGCCCCAGCTGGTGGCGAGATTTTACGCGACGACCTTGGCCAGCCGACCGGCGTCTTCCGCGAGTCGGCAATGGACCTGATCTATCGTGCTCTTGAGCGTGCGAAACGTGGTCGCACTGCCGAGGAAGTTCGCACCGAGCAACTGGCTGCGATTCGCCTGGCGACCGACGAGTGCTTCCGGTTCGGAGTCACCAGTTTTCAGGACGCGGGGAGTTCGACGGCCGAGGTCGATTTGTTCCGTGAGCTTGCCGATCAGGGCGAGCTTAAAGTTCGCCTGTGGGTAATGTTGAACGAGAGCAACGGCGTCTTGGCCCGAAAGCTCGCGACTTATCGCATGGTTGGACACGGCGACGGCTATCTCACGGTTCGCGGCATCAAGCGGATGGTCGATGGGGCCCTCGGCACGCACGGCGCGTGGTTGCTGGAACCGTACGACGACCTGCCAGGCAGCGCGGGGCTAAATGTCCTGCCGCTCGCCGAACTGCGGAGAACGGCCGACCTCGCCCTGGCCCACGACTACCAGCTTTGTGTTCACGCGATCGGCGATCGGGCCAACCGCGAAGTGCTCAACCTGATGGAGCAGGCCTTCCGCGATAACCCCGCGAAGAAAGACCTCCGCTGGCGGATCGAGCACGCGCAGCATCTGCATCCGGACGACATTCCGCGTTTCGCCCGCCTCGGCGTGATCGCCTCGATGCAAGGGAACCACGCGACCAGCGACGGCCCCTTCGTCGTCCAGCGACTGGGGCAACGACGAGCAGCCAGCGGCGCCTATGCGTGGCGAGCCCTGCTCGATGCGAAGGCAGCCGTTATCAACGGCACCGACGTTCCCGTCGAGCGGATTGACCCGCTCGCCTGTTTCTTCTCGTCGGTCACGCGGCAAATGGCGAGCGGCGCGGCGTTTTTCCCCGAGCAAGCAATGACTCGCGACGAGGCCCTCCGCTCATACACAGCCTCAGCCGCGTGGGCCGCCTTCGAGGAGTCGGACAAAGGATCACTGGTACCAGGCAAGCTGGCCGACATCGTCGTCCTCTCCGGTGACCTGCTCACGGCCCCGGCCGGCGATTTACCGAAGATTCGCATCGAAACGACGATTGTCGGCGGCAAAGTGCGCTACCAACGAAGTCAGTGAGCAGTCCGGCCTCATGGCTTTGCCGCCAACTCCTTCAGTTTCGCACTCAGCTGCTTCACCGTCGCTGCGTGGGCAGGTTCCTTCGCCAGGTTGGTAAACTCCTGCGGATCGGTCTCGTGATCGTAGAGTTCCGCTCCCTTCTCGCCGCCATCCCATTCGGTGTAGCGATAACGGTCTGTGCGGAGCGAGTACCCGGGGAAGAAGCGATCCTCGCCCGCGGCCTTGGCTTTTTTACCCATTCCACCACCACCACGGCGAACCTGCGTGAGGGCGAAGCCTTTCGTCGGCGCGGCCGCATCGGTGAGCTGCGGTGCGAGGCTTTTGCCAGATGGTCCCGCCGGGACTTCCAGACCGCATAGCTCCGCGAGCGTCGGATAGACGTCGATCAGCTCCACGCAACCAGCGACCGATTGCCCGGCGGATTTGCTGCCGGGCGCGGCAATGATGAGCGGCACGCGGGCCGATTGCTCGAAGAGGCTCTGCTTTTGCCAGAGTCCGCCATGTTCCCCCGTGTGATAGCCGTGGTCGCTGTGGAACACGACGATCGTCCGGTCGGCAAGCTTCAGCCGATCGAGGGCGTCGAGCAGTTTGCCGACTTGCTGATCCATGAAGGTGATCGACGCGAAATACGCCTGGCGTGCTTCGCGCGTCAGCCGCTCGTCCATGTTGTGCCGGGCCGAGTGCTGCGAAACGGCCGGCGCGGGGATGTCGTCCCGGTCGCCATCCTTTTGCTCGGCCAGCGGAAGCGATTCGCGAGGGTACATCTCAAAGTATTTCTTCGGCGCAACATACGGTGTGTGCGGCCGATAGAACCCGCAAGCGATGAAGAACGGCCGGCTCGGGTCTTTTCCGTGTTCCTCGAGCAGTTTGATCGCCATTTCGGCCCCTTTGGCGTCGGTCTGCTCGCTGTCTTCGCCATCCGCGGCGAGCCAACTCGGCGTGCCGCCGAATTGCCCGGGGACCAGGCTGAAGATTTTTGGCTCATCGTCCCGGTCGCGGCCGCGGGGATTGAACTTCTCCATCCACGACGGCGGATCGTCCAGGCCGTCGGTCCCGATCTGTAGCGGCACACCGTAGTGATAAAGCTTGCCGACGCGTGCGACGTAATAACCGGCCTTCTGAAAGAGCTGGCCGATCGAAACTGCGTCGGGAACGTTTTTACGGAACTGCGTGGCGTTCTCGAGAACGCCGGTCTGATCGGGCCGCAATCCGGTGAGAAAGCTCGCGCGGCTCGGGTTGCAGAGCGGAAACTGGCAATAGGCTTTGTCAAACCGGACGCCCCGTTTGGCCAGTTCGTCGATCCGCGGCGACTTCACCGTGGGATCGCCGTAACAGCCAAGCTGATTATTCAGATCGTCCGAGACGATGTAGAGGACATTGAGCTTGGGTGCGTCAGCGGCCTCGCAGAAAGCCGCGGACGAAACAAGAGCCAGCACGAAGGTGAAACGAACAAGGCCTTGCGGCATGGGGGAGACTCCGCAGGAATAGGTCGAGGTAACGGCACAACCGTGTTGCTATTAGAGTCGGACGGGGTCGTGCATTTCAATTGCCGAACGATCGACAACCGCTTCTGCAGCGACGTTCTCTTCCAGGAGAGGCGAGGCCGCCGCGAGCTCGTCGATCATTGTTTGCAGCGACGCCTGAATCGCCGTCATCAGCGGATCGACCGCGGCCTGCTTGTCCCGTTCGGGCGAAACCTCGATGGCTTCCCCCACTTGCAGCACGACCTTCAGCTTGCCGTGGAGCCGAGCCTTATCGGTCAGATCCTCCTCAAACTTCTCGACCATTTCGAGCACGCGATCCACGGTCGGCCGCACGAGATAGTCGGGTGGATAGCACGAGAGCTGCGCGGCAAGATAGATATCGGCCAACTGCTGCCAGCGGCGGCTCCGTTCCTCGGAATCGACCCGCTTTTCGACGAGATCGGGCAGAATCTTCGTCCGCAGCGCTCGCACGCGCGGCACGACAGGACCGCTTTGCACCTTACCTAGCCATTCTTCCTCGATTGGTCCGAGCAGGCGATCCATGAGGCGGTTCATACGCTCGGCGAGCGTCCCCGATTGCGGCTGGCCCAGGTACTCAATCTCTTTGAGGCTGAGCAGTGCAGAGCCGACCTTGAGAATGCGGGCCAAAAGCGGAACGTTCCGCTGCGGCTGCCAGGTGAGGCGCTGCTCGATGTCAGTCAGCACTTCGTCGGCCGCCTCGCGGATGTCGCCGCTGTAGTAGTATTTCACCGCGATCGGATGCACGACGACCTTGCCCGGCGGTGTTTGCTTGGCTCGTTTCTTCGCCGCTGCCCGGGCGATGAACGCCACGCCGTCGAGCAGCGCCTGCAGCCGATCGGCCGTGCGGCTCGTCGCTCCTTCGGGAAAGACGATTAGCGGCCGCTTCCCCTCCGCAAGCAAGTCGATGGCCATGTTGATCGCTTGCCGATCGACCCCTTCGCGATGGACGGAGAAGCCCCCCATCGCCCGAATCGCCCAGCCAGTGAGCCAGTCCTTGTTGAAGAGGTGCCAGCTCGCCATCGAATAGACGTGCGTGTTGGCGGTCACCGTCAGCCAGCCCATCGCCAGCGGATCTGCCGTCCGGGGATGATTCGGCGTGATCAGCACGCTGTGCCCCGCGGCAATCGACGCCCGCAGCCGTTCGACGTTGCGGACTTCGTAGCTCGTCACCCCTTCGGACCGCCACAGATAGAACTGATGCACTCTCAGGGCGCGAATGATCGTGGACCAAAAGGTCGTGCGATACGGAGGGATAAAGCGATAGGGCTTTTCGACGATGATTTTCTGCATATTGTCGCAGGACGCTTGCCACGCTTCTCCTAACGAATTTCAAGCGGTGAGATGACAGTCGATCAGCGTGCATTCGAAATCAACCGCGTTTCACCGAGAAGTGAAATTGATCTTTGAAATCTTCAAAGCACTGCGAGCAGATCCAGCGATAACCATCGTCGGTCGTATAACCGTCGTGCAGCGAGTCGGGGCCTCCAGATTCGGTGAACTTTGCCCAGCAGAACTCACAGTGATCGTGATCCCATTTCGGCGAGGGCACACGATAGGTCGCCCAATGCAAAATCGCGCCATTTAGGTAGGGCATTTGACCTTGAATTCGCCAATCATCCGGAAATGCAGCCAAGGCACGCCTTTCGCAGAAGGGATTGAACAAATGAGACGTCTATCCTACGACGTCGCAAACCCCCGCGGGTGCGCCTGATGCCAGCACCACGCGGTTTCGACGATTGATTCGATCGTGGCGAACTTCGGCGTCCAGCCGAGCAGCGACTTGGCGAGGCGGGCGTCGGCGATCAGCTCCGGCGGATCGCCCGGACGACGTGCGGCGACCTGCGCTGGGATCGCGTGGCCGGTGATCTTGCGGCAGGCATCGATCACTTCCTTCACGCTATAGCCGCGACCCGTGCCGAGGTTGCACTTGATTCCTTTGCCGGCTTCCAGTCGCTCCAGCGCCGCCAGGTGAGCGGAGGCCAAATCGACGATGTGGACATAGTCGCGAATGCAGGTGCCGTCGGGCGTGGGGTAGTCGTCGCCGAAGATCATGATCTTCTCGCGCTGGCCGAGAGCGACCTGCAGCACGATCGGAATCAGGTGCGACTCGGGATCGTGATCCTCTCCCAAGTCCCCTTCGGGCGCGGCGCCGGCTGCATTGAAATACCGCAGAGCGGCAAAGGCGAGGCCGTAGGCGTGGGCATAGTCGTCGAGCATTCGTTCGACGACGAGCTTCGAGAAGCCATAGGGGTTAATCGGCTGCTGTGGGGTCGTTTCGGCGATCGGCATCTTCTCGGGCGTGCCGTAGGTCGCTGTCGTGCTCGAAAAGACCAGTTTCTTCACTCCCGCCGCCCGCATCGCTTCCAGCAGGTGGAACGAGCCCAGGATGTTGTTGCCGTAATACAGGTGCGGCTCGGCAACCGATTCGCCGACGAGGGCGAAGGCCGCGAAGTGCATGACCGCTTCGATCCGCCGCTCGCGGAGCACAGCCGTCAGCTTCGTCTGATCAAATAAGTCTCCCTCGATGAGCCGACCAGCGGGGACCGCCTGCGCATGGCCCCGCGAGAGGTTGTCATAGACGATTGGGTCGTGCCCGGCCTTGAGAAGCTCCCGAACACAGTGCGAACCGACGTAACCTGCGCCGCCTGTAACGAGAATCCGCATCGTGGTTTCCTTACCCCGCCCATCGGTCGGGGCTGTGTTGAATCTATCGAATGGGGCGATTCTAACCGCCCCGGTTGGCGCGTCCTACGCCAGTCACGTCTTGCCAGTTGGCAGTCCGATGCCACCTGCATGAAGCCGCTCAAGCCCAAACTGCTCGTTCCGGCGGCTGCCGCGGCATGGACCGGCAGCCAGGGGCAGCGGTGGGTGGTTTCGTGCCTCGACTACCTGCGGACCGAATGCCATCTCGCGACCAATACCCTCGCGGCTTACAAGCGCGACCTCGCCCATTTCTGTGAGTGGCTCGGCGGCCGGTTTGTTCCCAAGCTCACGGTCCGCGACCTCTCGGATTACATGGGCTGGCTCGGGACGAAGAACCTCGCCCCCACGAGCATCGCCCGGCATATCGTGGCCCTCAAAGTCTTCTACCGCTACCTGCAAGTCGAAGGGATCGTGCAGGACAACCCAGCCGAACTGCTCGGCACGCAAAAGACCTGGCAGCGCGTCCCGGAAGTCCTCTCGCCCGGCATGGTCGAGCGGCTGCTCGCGGCGCCGCTGCGGCACGATGCCTATTGGCGGCGCGATCGGGCGCTCCTCGAACTGCTTTACGCCACCGGCTGCCGGGCGTCGGAGGTGTCGAATCTGCAAACACGCGACCTGCACTTGGCGGAGCGTTATTGCCTCGCGCATGGCAAGGGGAGCAAAGATCGGCTCACGCCGCTCGGGGACGCAGCGATTTCGGCGATCAACGATTACCTCCAGCACGAGCGGCCGAAGCTCGCCGCTGCCGCCAAGTCGCCGCCGCCGTGGGTGCTGCTCTCGCGCAGCGGCAAACGGTTGCGGCGCGAAGCAATCTGGGAGCTGGTCAAGACCTATGCTCTGCGGTGCGGCGTTAGCCCGGACATTAGCCCGCACACGCTGCGACACAGCTTTGCCACGCACGTGCTGGCCGGCGGCGCCGACCTGCGGCAAGTGCAGGAACTGCTCGGCCACGCCAGCATCGCCACGACTCAGATTTACACGCACGTCGAGCAATCGCGGCTGAAACGGGTGCATAAGCAGTTTCATCCGCGGGCGTGATTTAGTGGGTAGAGGTTCGTGGTCAGGGTGGCGCGAGTCGCACTTGCTCGATCAATCGCACCAGCGTGCCGTCCGCTAGTCGATCGGTCGAGACAGCGCCCAGCGCTGCGATTGCGTGTTCGTAAGCAAGCTCTTCCTCGCAGCGCAGTTCCACGCGAGCCGCGGTCGTAAGCTGCGGATTCTCGGCGACCAGCCGCACGATGCGTGCATGTAGCTCATCAATTCCGCTCAATTCTTCACCATTGAGCACGATCGATTCCAAGCTGCCTGACTCATTGCTCGCCAACTCCACGATCATCGGCACCGCGGTCCAGTCCGTAGATGCAGTTGTCCCCCTCCTCGGCATCTTCAGCTCAAACTCTGCTTCTGCCGGGGCGATGCGGAGCGTCAGAATGAAGAAGATCAGGAGCTGGAACACGATGTCGATCATCGGCGTCATGTCGATGGGAACACGCGCCGGTAGTGTGACTCGCAGCCGCATGAGCATCCTCGCTTGCCGCTAGCCTTGCGGCGACCATCCTTTCGGCCGAGAGGTCGCAAACTATTCCCGGCCGTGTGATCTGGCGGTTCTCGGCGCGCAAAACCGGGGGCGCTCCAGCCCACCCAGAGCGCCCCCGTTGGGAACCAAGCCTGGCAAACTCGTGCGAGCCTACCAGACCCAACCTTCCCACATCCGTCCAATGGCTTCATTCATCTCCTGCCCTCCTTTCCAGAGCAGCGGGTAGTTGGCCTGCATGTCCTTGCCGGCGGCACGCAGCGCGGCGGGCTCGTTCCCTTGGGTGAGATACGCCTCGGCAAGATCCTCATACCCATAGAGCGGAGCAATTCCCGTCGCCACGGCCCGGTCCAGGTGCATTTCAGCCTCGGTCAGCAGGCCGCGATCCAGCTCCAATCCAAACAGCAGGTGGTGTGCCTTGCCGACGAAGTTGTCGGCCTGCATTGCCACCAAGAGGTCGCCGACCCGCGGCACAACGATCCGTTCCTCCATATCCATGTCACCCATCACCAGCCGCTCGTCGAGACGAATCTCGGCAGCTTGGTCGATCGCCTGGTGCAGTTCGTTGCGGGCCATCGCCTTATAGACGATTGCCGTCACGAGGCCCCGCGCCGGCACATGCACCACCAGCCGCAAATCGCCCATCTTCAGCTCATCGGGCACACGCAGCGCGGCCGCGGCTTGCTCCAGCCGCAGAACACCCGTGTAGTACGCGACGACAGCATTCTGCGGCGCCATATCACGCGCCATCGCGAGATGCCGCTCGGCCGCGGTGAGTTGCCCTTCGGTCAGATGGGCGGCTGCCATGCCGACTTGCCGCCAGACCTCGGTCTCGGCCGGCAGTCGCAGACCCTCCCACCCTTGCAGGGCCAGTGCCATGCGGCCGGCACGCTGCTCCTCCAGGGTCATCCAGAGCCGAGCAGCAGCCTCCTCGGCCGGCATGTCGATCGCGGGTTCTCCCTCCGGGAAATACGGTTTGACAATCTCTTCCGGCATCGGCTTGGCGAGCAAGCCCATGTCGTCGGGCAATCGGCCCGGTTCGGTCATTGGATCAGCAGCGGCCACCGTGGCCAGCGCGGCGACGAGCCCAATAGCGGCGGCGATGAGTACCAGCCACTTGAGCATTTCCATGGCCAGCGGGATGTGATGACGAGTGGCGAACATGGCACACCTCCTTCTAGGAAGCGAAGTTTGCGGCGACCATGAGTCAGAGGAAGGCAAAGGGCATACCCCTTGGCGAAAACCGATAAGGATGCCGCTTTTGGGGCAGGCTGATGCAGCCAAGGACCGTGTGTGCGAGCGAGAGGCGTGCGTTACCGCACACATCCGTCGGACAAGCGGCGCGCGGCATGGCACAGCTGATTCCAAGATTGGCCGCTGACCGGCGAATTAATTGCCAACGGACGCTTGGCGCGTCATCGTAGGGCGTTTGATCGTCTTTTCTAGTCCTTCAGGAGCCTCTGCTCGCATGGTCCACTCTCCGCGCACGCTGGTTCTGCTTGCCGCCGCCACCTTCCTCGCAATTCTCTCGCCGGTCACTCGTGCGGCCGACGTTCGGAGCGGCGAATCCCTTGTCATCGCCGCCGAGGAAACGATTGCGGATGACCTTTACGTGTTTGGCAAGACGATCACGATCGACGGCACCGTCGAAGGGGATGTGATTGCCTTCGGCGAGCAGATCACGATTAATGGCGTCGTGCAGGGGGATGTCATGGCCGGCGGGCAGACGATCGTGATTGCCGGATCGGCTGAAGACGCGCGCATCGCCGGGCAGGTGCTCAAGCTGGCGAAGACAGCCAAACTGGACGGCGATCTGGTGGCCGCGGGCTACAGCCTGGAATGCGAGCCGGGGAGTACGATCGGTCGCGACGTGCTCTTTGCGGGGTTTCAAACATTGTTGGCTGGAAAGATTCAGCGCGATGTGCGGGCTGGCGTCGTGAACGCGCGCCTGGCGGGTGAGATCGGCGGCCGAGTCGATCTGGAGATCGGCGGCAAGCAAGGGGAAGCGCCGCCGCCTCAATTCGGTCCGCCGCCGCCGGTTCCCTTTCCTAATGTTCCCGGAGGTCTCTCGATTGCTGACACCGCGGCGATCAAAGGGGAATTGTCCTATCTGGCCGCCCAACCTGCAGACGCTGCCGAAGGAGCGCAATTGCCCGAGAACGTTGAGCATCGTACTCCTCCGCCGACAGCCGCCGCCGCTCCGCCGACGATACTCGACCACGTTGTCAATCGAGCGCGGCATGCCGCCTCCGTGGCCATCGTCGGGCTGTTTTTCGTGCTCTTATTTCCCCGCTGGACCGCGGAATGGACCGAGAACATCCGGACGCGTCCGGCAGCTTGCCTGGCAGGCGGGGCAACGGGATTTGCAGTGATCGTCGGCCTGTTCTTTCTCGCCATCCTGGCCATTGTTCTGGCGGCGATCTTTTGCGGCTTGACGACGCTCTACGACTTGTTGCCGCTCGTCATTGTCGGCGGGATCGTGAGCTATCTCGCGTTGATCGTCATCGTGTGGCTGCTGGCCGCGTTCCTTGCCGAGGCACTCGGCGGCCTGGCGCTGGGGCGCTCGATCGTCAAAGGGGAACATCTGCCGGCGCGGCTCGGTGCTTTGCTATTGGGCGTGCTGATTGTGGTCGCGGTGCTTAGCGTACCGTACCTGGGCGGCCTGGTCGGATTCGTCCTGCTATTGCTGGCGATCGGCGGCATCGTCCTGTGGTTATTTGCCAAACCGGTCGCCGTGGAGGGCAAGTCCTCGATTGTCTAGGCGAAGCGGTAAAGAGACTCCCCTGACTTCCCGCCGGCTGCAGCGGCCATTACCTTCAGCCGCATGGACTTACACCTTCAGGACCGCGTCATCCTCGTTTCCGGCGGGGCCAAGGGAATCGGCGAGGCGATCTCGCGCGTCCTCGCTGACGAAGGGGCCGTGCCGGTCGTCATCGGCCGCAACCAGGCCGACAACGAGGCCCTCGTCGCTTCAATCGAGCAAGCCGGTGGCCGGGCCTTCGCGGCCCTCGCGGAACTTACCCAAACCGACCAGTGCCGGGCCGCCGTCGAGCAGGCCGCGGCCAAGTTCGGCCGGATCGACGGTCTGGTCAACAATGCCGGCATCAACGACGGCGTGAACCTGGAGCATGGCGACACCGAGCGGTTCCTCGCGTCGCTCCGGAAGAATCTCGTCCATTACTACGAACTGGCTCACTTCGCTCTGCCTTATCTGAAGCAATCGCGCGGGGCCATCGTCAATATCGGCTCGAAGGTGGCTGAAACCGGGCAGGGGGGCACGAGCGCCTATGCCGCAGCCAACGGCGGGCGCAACGCTCTCACCCGCGAGTGGGCCGTGGAACTGGTCAAGTACGGGATTCGCGTGAATGCGGTGATCGTCGCGGAATGCTGGACACCGATGTACGCCAAGTGGCTCAGCACGCAGCCCGATCAGACCGCTGCACGCCGGCAGATCGAAGGCCGCATTCCCCTCGGCCAGCGAATGACCAACGGCGAGGAAATCGCTCAGACCGTCGCCTTCCTCCTTTCCGACCGATCGAGCCACACGACGGGGCAACTCATTCACGTCGATGGAGGCTATGTGCATCTGGATCGGGCGATCAACTCTTAAGGCTTATCAAATCCACCTTGAGTCATCAATTCCGACATTGCCTATCACAGAAGTTTTATGGCTCAATTTAACTACTGGGGCACCAGGGCGATTGCATCTTAACTCATGTTCCGCATAGGACTTGAGCCAGATAGTCGTGGTCCCAGCCAGCCATGAGGCGTTTGTTCTTGATGCCGACCTTCACGGTGTGGTTGTTTTTCAGCAAGCTCAATGCTGTCCGGCGTAGGATGCTGAAGTTGGCGTCGGCGTGCCCTTTGCGGACGCGCGATTGGTCTTCGCCGAAGGTTACATCGAGTTGCCAATGCAAGCGATTCTCAATCGACCAGTGCTCGCGCACGGCCTCGGCGAACCGCTTGCCGGAAAGTTTCCGGCTCAGGATGTAGTACCGCACCTCGCTGGTCTGCTTGCCGTCCCGAAGCGTGTTGTTAATCGCGACCCCAATGGCCCGCAGCTTGGTCCACCGCCCGCGATCGGGCAAGTCATCGGGCACGGAACACACGTGGTACATCCGCGTCTCCTCGCGGCCGTGACCCCGCTCGCTCGTCTGGTGCCGGCTGGACTTCACCCGCGCGAAGTCGTCTTCGAGATGATCGAGGAAGAATTTTGCGATCCCGTCGTACAGCATGGGTTGATTCCCCTTCACCGCCAGCACGTAGTCGGCCTCCTTGGCCACGATCGCCGCGGCAATCTCGGTCTGGCAGCCCATCGCGTCGATGGTCACCAGACAGCCGGAAAGCTCCAGGATTTCCAGCAGTTTCGGGATAGCCGTGATCTCATTGCTCTTTTCGTCCACGACGATCTGACCCAGGCTGATGTGGTTGGCAGTGGCCCAAGCGCTGACCATGTGAATGGCCGCCTTGCTGCTGGCCGCGTCGAAGCTGCGGCGAAGCGTTTTGCCGTCGATGGCCACGATCTGTCCACCCGTGATCTCGTGCAAGGCAGTGATCCAGGTCAGCAGGCACTTCTCAAATTCGGCCGGCTTGATCGCTCCCAGAACGCGGTTGAAGCAGTCATGCGACGGAATCCCCTGGCTCAGATCGAGAAACCCCGCCAGCCACTTCTGCTTCTTGCGGCCGAACTCCGCAATGGACACGAAGTCGTCCGCGCCGCAGATGACGGCACACAAGGCGATGGTCACGATATTGATCAGAGGATACGTGACCTCACGTCGTCGCGGGTCCGTCAGATCGGAAAAACAATTCTGTAGACGCGTGGAAACAGCAGTCACGGCAAGCTGAGCTGCTTGGCAAATTTCGGACAGTCGAGTTGCTTAAATTGAGTGGTGGAGTTGGTTTTCGAAGGCGGCTGGAGCGAGGTAGTTCAGTGAGGAGTGCCGACGGTCGAGGTTGTAGTAGGCGAGGTAGCTGGCGATGTCTTGGCGGGCCTGATGGCAGTGTTGGTATTCGGTCATTTCGAGTTCGGTCTTGATGGTGCCGAAGCAGGATTCCATGAAGGCGTTTTCGTAGCAGTTGGCGGCGCGGCTCATGCTTTGTCGGAACTCGGCTCGGCGGAGGACGGCGCGATACGCGTGGCTGGCGTACTGGCCGCCGCGATCGCTGTGCAGGATCAGGCCGGCTGCGGGCTGCCGGTCACGGATGGCATGCAGGAGGGCGTCGCGGACGAGCGTGTCGGTCATCTGCTCGGCCAGGTTCCAGCCGACGACGCGTCGCGAACAGAGGTCGAGGACGAGAGCCAGATAGGCAAAGGCAGATTCTTTGAGGGGGATGTAGGTGATGTCAGCGACCCAGACGCGGTTGAGCTGGCTGGGTGGCGAAGACCTTTGCAGGAGGTTGGGACTGCATCCCAGGGCATGCCGGCTGTTGGTCGTCTGGGGCTTGAAGGATTGGGGCTGAATGGCCTGTAAACCCTGGATTTTGAGCAGTTTGGCGACGCGATCGACGCCGCATGGCCGGCCTTGAGCTTGCAGCTCTACGGCGATCCGCCGAGCGCCGTAGCGGCGTTTGTGTTGCCAGAAGATGTGACAGATGAAGGGCATCAGTTCGCGGTCTCGTTGGGCTCGCACCGATTCGGCCTCCGACAGCCAGGCGTAGTAACCAGCCCGGCTGACCTCGAGCGTGGAGCAGGCGACAATCAGAGGGAATCCTTGGAGGGTGAGTTGTTCGATCAGGGCATACGTATCGGCTACGCGTGCCGGCTTAAGATGGCCAACGCTTTTTTTAGGATGTCCCGTTCGCGCAGGGCGCGGCGCAGCTCATCTTCGAGCTGGGCAACGCGGGAACCCAAGGTCTGGGCAGCCGGGCCGGCGCGATGCAGAACCTGTTTCTTCCAGAGATACAAGACGTTCGGCCCCGACAGCCCCAGGCGCTCTGCGATGGAAGGGGCCGAATGGCCATCCAAGAGCATCTGCACCGCTTCCTGCTTGAACTCCTGCGAGTAGGTTCGGCGCGTGCGGACTGCCTTTCTTTGCTTCGCTTGAGCCATGAAAATGTCCTTCCCCTGCCTTGCAGAATAAGGAGTTGGACTGTCCACAAAAACCCAAGCACCTCAGGAGACATCGATGCCGACAAAGACTTCCAGACGAACGGAATCGGGAGTACCTTCCATGACACAGGCCCTGTCTTGCGGATGCGAGCTCGCGCTGTTGCGCGGTGCGCGGCTCTGACGACTGTTCGGGCTGGGTGTAGGGAGCCGACGACGATCTTGCTTCTCTCCGGCCTTGGTTGTGCCGCGAGGAGAACGATCTGCCGCCGGCCGCAACGAGCGGGGCTGCGCAGCCCCGCTCGTTGCGAGGTCTATTGAACTGGGAAATCCTCTCTTAGGGAACATACAAGAGGAGCCCGTACTTCCCTGGACATCGAGTTGGCATTCTCGCACTTCTGACTCTACCACCGCCTGATTTCCGGCACATCGATTCCCAGTCGGTCGCACAGGTCGCGAGCTGCCTCATGGAGCGGCAACTGCGTAGCTTGCACCCACAGGTCCAGGGCATTTCCCGACGCGCCGCACTTGAAGCATCGGAACGTCTGCTTACGAACGTTGGCCGCGAAAGAGCGGCTTGTTGCGGATGACGAGCCGTGAATCGGGCAGGGGCCGCGGCGCTCGTCGCCTGATTCTTCAACCGGCACGAACTGCAGCAGGTCCAGCACTTGCAGGATCGAAAATGACACGGCGAACAGCGGCGTAGTCGATCCCTGACATGTGTGTTCACGGCTCAATCTGCAATACGATGCGGGCGTAGCGCGTGAGGGGTGGCGTGCCGTTGTCCGTGGCAATCAGGATCAAGTGCAACCCAGTCGGCTTGTCGGTCGGCGGGACGGCAAGCGATGCCTCTGCCTGATTGTCGTCGCTGATGTTCGGCAGCTTACCCGAATAGCCGGTTGGTTCGTGGTAGGCGATCCACTGGAACTGTAGGGAGTTTTTGTCGGGGTCGGACGTGCCTGAAGCATCGAGCACAAGCTTCTCGCCGGGGCGGACCTTGTGGATGCGCTCGCCGGCGAGCTTGACCACTGGTGGATGATTCGCATCGGCGAAATCCCGCACGCACCAGTCCATCCGGGCCGCGAAATCGTTCTGCAGGTGAGCCGCCCAGCGGCTGAGCGTGTTCTCGCGATGCGTGGTCCCATTCCAGGTGTCTGCCTGGTTGGCCCAGTAGTACGGCTTGCCGGCGGCTTTGACTCGCTCGCTGTCTCCCATGAGACCATACCGGCCTGCCCAGCCCCCCCATGTCGGCTTCGTGGGCTCGTTCAGGCCGTTGGTAATGAGATAGACGAATGTGCCGCTATCCCCTTCCTTTTGCTTGTGCGTCGTGTTGATCGGATAGAGCTCGCCGAGCGGACCGTGCCCCGTTCGCACATCGCGCTCGATGTCGAAGCCGCCGGCAGTCGCGGTTAAAGCCGAGAAGCGATGGTACCAGCGGCGGCGGTCGATTTCCGGGCGGAACGTATCGACCCAGAGCGGAAACGCCGGCTGCAGCTTGAACGTGTGATCGCCGAACTGGTCGTCGGATGCCAGGCGGAGCTTGCTTTTGAACTTCGCGTAACCCTCCTGGCCACGCTCTGCAAGCACTCGGTCGAGCGCACGCGTGAGGCAACTCGCTGCGGAGCCATTGTCGGTCCCCCAGTTGCAGAACCAGAGTGGCCGAGGATCGTCGCGGTCCACTGCCTCCAAAACCAGTTTCACGCCGTCGTCCTTGTCGGTATAGCCGGGGACGGTCCGCGCCACGAGCTGCTCCGGCGGCGGATAACGGCGGTCGTGCTGCATGAGCTTGGGGTAGCACGTTTCGTAGGCCTTCAGCATCTGCCGAATGATCCCCAGGCCGGTTCGCTCGGTGTTCAGGTTCTCGCCATCGCGGGCGACGGGGCGGTTGGCGATGATCCCCTCGACATCCAGGTCGTTCGTGTAAAGCAGAAACCGGACGAGGGACTGCTCGTCGTCGGGATCGCCGCCGGCATCGGTTTCGATGATGACGCGTGGGCGAACAGGCTCGTCGGCGGTCGCGGGAACTGCCACAGCGAGCGACAGCAATACGAAGATTGATAGATTCGTCTTACACATGGTCGCCTCCCGAACTCTGGCGAGTTCGGCTGCCAAGTTTAGCCATCCTTCCGCGCCAGGTCGGTGATGAGCAGCGGATTCTTCTGCCGATGCCGCTCGACGATCTGTTGGCAAGTCTGTGTTTTGGCCTTGAGCTGATCGAGTTCCGACTGCGTCAGCCCGAACATTTGCACGAACTCGATCAGGCCGTGCGGCGTTTGGATCGTGGAGAGCTTCGGGTCCGCGACGAAAGCCAGGCCGACGATTGCCGTGTCCGAGTCGGCGCGGATGGGCCCGTTCGCGGGAATCCAGTGGCCGTCGCCAAAGACCTTGCCCGTCTTGAAAACGTACTTCGCCAGGTTCTGCATCAGGCTGCAGACCCACGTCGGCTCATCCGGCGGGGGGAGAGGTGTGGCGAGGCGGAACGTCAGCTCGAATCCGTAGCCATTGTATTCGCCCCCGACCGCCTCCTCGTCGTAGTAGAGCGACGTGAATCCGTACGAGCAAAAGTGCAAATGGTCCCGGCCACCGTCCCGGCACTGGTAGGCGCTGATCCCGTCGATCGGGTCGGGGCCTCCTTCGGCAAACTTGACCACGGTTCCCCAATGCTTTGGCTCCTGGCTGTCGTAGAGAGTGGCGAGCGGCTCGGTAATGGCATCCCATCCGGGGGCAGCATCGTCGCGGTTGCCGTAGCGCTGCTGGTATTCGGCCAGTTCCATGTTCAGTCCGCCTTTGAGAGGGTGGAAAACGGGACCGCCCATGTTGTGCAAACCGCACAAGCCGCGTCAACTATGCCGAGCCGTTACTTCGTAACAAGGCGGACGCAGACGATCTTTTCGTCGTCGCGGGCAAAGCAGCACTCGCCGGCATAGGCGGGATGAGCCCAAGTGTCGCCAACGATCTTGGCACGCGAATCCTCGACGACTCCCTGCGGCGACAGGCGGACGAGAATCAGCTCCCCTTTGGCGTTGAGGCAGATCGCTCGATCGGTTGCGTCCCGCCCGCCGCGATCGCTGTTGCCCAGCCACACCATCGACACCTGCGGGTTGCGGTCGCGCGGTGTCAGTTGGTGCTCGTCGGTCCAGAGCTTTTCTCCCTTGGCCAGCTCAAACGCCACGATGCCGTTGGTCTTGTCGAGCAGATAGACGTGGCCGTCCTTATAGAGCGGCTGATCCATCAGGCCGCGGAGATAGCGATTCTCCTCCCATAAGAGATCGGCTTTGTCGGGCGAGTCGCCGAGCTTGATCGCCCGCGAGCCGTGCCAGTAGCCGCAGACGAGCGCGATGCCGTTATGGAAGATGGGGGTCGCGATCGAGACGCCGTAAGTGATCTTGTACGGATACTTCCAGAGCAGGCGGCCGTCTTGCAGATCGTGGGCCACGACGTGCTCCGGCGTCCAACCGAGTAACTGCCGCAGACCGGCGTGCTCGATAATGATCGGCGTGCCGTAGCCAGCCGGGTCGTCACCGGCGCGCCACAGCTCCTTGCCCGACGTGCGGTCGTAGGACGAATAGCAACCGCCGGGGAGGCCGGCATGGACGATTGCTTGCTCGCCCTCGATCACGACGGACGCAGCAAAGCCCCACTCTGGGAGCTTCGCGCCGTGATCGCGCATGAGGTCCTTCGACCAAAGCACGTTTCCGGTTGCTGCATCAAGGCAAACCAAGTGGCCAACGGCGCCGAGCGTATAAACGCGCCCGTCGTGAATTGTCGGCGTGCAGCGCGGCCCTTTGCCGTAGTCGAGCTTGCCGTAGGTGGCGACGTAGCGATGTTCCCAAACCTGCTGGCCAGTCGCGACATCGAGGCATACGATTCGTTCTTCGTCCGAGTCCTTGGGCCGATCCATCGTGAAGGCGCGGCCGCCGGCGACCGAGATGCCACTGTAACCGGGACCGATGGAGGACTCCCAAACCTTGGTTGGCCCCCCCTCCGGGAACTTCTCAGGGATCGCCGGCGCTTGCCAGGTTCCATCGCCACGCACGCCGCGCCAGCGTGGCCAATCCTCGGCGCAAGCCTGCGTGGCGGCAAAGACAAGAGCCGCCAGCAGAAGGTTGCGAATCATGGCAAGTCGCTGGCGTAGGTAAAACAACTAAACCGCTTGTCCGACCTGGGAACGAAGCAGCTTGAGCAGCATGTCGCGGAGTTCACGCACCTTTAGGGGCATCGAAAGAAGAACGCGATGGTCGGCAAGCTGCGCTCCTTTGATGATATTGGACTGCTTGTTATCGACGAACAAGATGGCCGGGAGCTCTTTCGTCTGATCCGTAGCGCCGAACTCGTTAAAGCCATCGAGGGCGGTTTCACCGAGTTCACCCGTGCAGAAGATCACGCAATCGCACAACTTTTGCTCCGCATCGAGTATCCGATTCAGGGCTCGTTTGGGCTCGTTGAAAATGAGCACTCGATAGCCGTGCTTCTTCAGCCGATCGCGTAACAGATCCTGCATCTCGACTTTCGACTCGACGACGAGGATCGTCCGGTTCTGTCCTTCCAGGTCGGATGGAATCTTCGTTTCCGCAACTGGTTCCGGCACGTCGGGGAGCGGTTCGGTCGATTCCAGCCCTGCCGTATCGCCCGCTTGCAACCGAGCTAGAAGCCGTTTGGCGTCGTCGTGCATTTCCTTCGCCGAAGCGAACCGCTTTTCGGGGTTCAGCTCCAGGGCCCGCATCACAAATGCAACGAGGCGCGTCGGGAGATTCTGGTCGTAAACCGTGATCGGCTTGATGTTCTGATAACGGGCGACCGACAGCCGGGTGATGCGATCGCGGGCTTCGCCGATCGGGGAAACGCCGGCGAGCATGTTGTACAAGATGACGCCGGCGAAAAAGAGGTCGCTGCGGGGATCGTTGTTGCGCACACCCGAGGCCCGCTCGAGGCCGGCATAGTCGATCGTCCGCGGATTCGAGGCATCGTCCCCCCCCGCGCCGGACTGAATGCCGGCGAGGCCAAAGTCCACGAGCTTGGCCTGCCCGCGGGTCGTGATGAGCACGTTCGACATCTTCAGGTCGCGATGGGTATGGCCGCGTTCGGCGGCGTAGGCCAGGCCGGCGAGCACATCGACGATGAGCCGCATCGACTCTTGCGCGTCGAGCTTTTTGCGCACGCGAATGAATTCGCGGAGGTTTTGACCTTCAACAAACTCCATCGTCAGGTGCGGGATCGGCAGCGGATCGGCTTCGTAAATCGGCACGATATTCGGATGCCGTAGCTGCATGCCGATCTTGCCTTCCCGAATGAACTGCTCGGTCATGTTCCGGTCGTCGCGGAACCGCTTGCGAAGGGCTTTAATGGCAACGATTCGGTCGGTCTTAATATTGACCGCGCGATAGACGCGAGCGAACGTGCCGTTCCCCACCAGGTACAACACCTTATAGTCACCGTAGAAGTACCCCCCCTTCTCGCCCTTGAAGAGGCGGTCGAGCTGGAAGTTGGTCAGCACTTCCTTCCGCAGAAGCAAGCTCGTCAGATCATCAAGGCCGACCTCGCGCGTGCCGAGCTCGGCCCACATCGATTCCATTTGACGCGCATCGAGCAGCCCGGCATCGACGACGCGCTGGGAAAGTTGTTCGGGGGTAATGTCTTGCGCCATGCGCCGGCTCGCCGCTTCTCGGGGCATGAAGGTTGGCCCGCCGGTTCCGGACGGCGAGCGCGATCGGGCCCGGCAAAATCGGGAGGCGATTTGCCAAGCCTCTCTATGCTATTCCACCGCTGACGGAGCCGCAACGTGCGGACGGAGGAGTCCGGCAATACGGGCCGGTTGTCAGGGCTATGCGGGATGTGCGACCCAACCGCTGGCTACCGCTTGCCCCGCGTGAAGAAATAGGTGATCCCGGCAAGCACCAAGCCAATCGCCGCGCCAATCGCGAACTGTACGAGGAACGTCTCGAACGACATCCGCATCGTGGCATAGCGGTAGATCAGAAAAATGCCGACCGTGAGGTTGAATACCACGAGCGGGGGCATGAGTTGCGCTTTGAGTTGTTCGTCCATGGCGCCGGGAGCGAGCGATGCTTGTTCGTGGTGTGGCGAGTGCAATTTCGCGAGGAGCCAGCGAGAAACATAGCCGGGGCGAAGCGATCCGTCCAGCAAGCAACGCGGCCTGTGGTTCCTGCCGCAAAGACTCGGTTAAGGTTGCGGCAGGAGTGTTTCCGAGGGAGGAGCCTCGGCTGGCGAAGTTGCAGCGGGCGGAGTTGCAGCGGGCGGAGTTGCAGCGGGCGGAGTTGCAGCGGGCGGAGTCCCGTCGGGGGTCGGTGCTGGAACTGCCGGCGTTCCCTCGGGGGGCGGAGTATCCGTTGCCGGGGGCGCTTCGACTCCGGCCAGTGGATCGGCGGACTCGCCGAACTTCAAATTCGCCGCCACCGCATAGCCGTAGTCACGCTTGTCCTTCAACGACTTCACGTACTCGCGACCGTCCGCGGCATTGATCGCACAAATCAGTTCAACCGTGTACATCCGGCCGCCGCGGATCGTCTGTAGCGACTGAATCACCGCCGGATCGCCTCCCAGGCTCGCCAGCCGAACGTGGCGAATGAACGTGGTCTCGCCGAGCACAATCGGCAGGCAACGCTCTGGGATTCGCTTGGCCCGGTCCTTGCGAAGCTGCGCGTCTAGCAGCGTGGCCAGCACTTTGGCGTTCTCCTCGGTTGTGTCTCCAAGGTTGGGTGCGGGAGGTTCGTCGGCCGTCACCACAATTCTTGGCAATTCGGAGGCTTTTCCTTCGACAAAGCCCGTGAGGTATTTGCTGCTCCGCGACAGCGGATTCCAGCTCTCCGGTCCCGCGATTTCGATCCGTCCGTCGTCGAGCGGCGGCAAGGATTCGGATACGGCAGGCAACTCGCTAACCAGGCGCTTCTTATACCCCGACTCAGACACCTCCGCCGCGCCGTCTTTGCTGCCCGGCTTGGCTGGCTTGGAGCCAGACTGCTCTGAACAACCCGCCAAAATGCTCAGAGTGACTGACCAGGCCAAGAGAGTGCGATGGGGCGTCATTTTTGGAGTCTCCAGTCGCATGATACCCAAGATCAACCGGGCACGGGCGAATGATGCATGAGGGGCGGGGATTGGTCTGGCCGCCACACGCCAGTCGGCTAGAATAGCGGCTTTGGCCCGCCTGCCTACCCATCCATGTCAGCCACTGCCGCCAAGTCCGACGCCTCAGGAACTCCACCGGCCGATGCGCCGCTGGAGATCGACCTCCGAGATCCGTACTTTGCCGCACTCTTAGCGTGGCTTTGGCCAGGTGCGGGGCATTTCTACCAGCGCCGCTACGCCAAGGCGGTGCTCTTCATGGTCTGCATCCTGGGGACGTATTTCTTCGGCCTGGCACTCGGCGAGGGAAAAGTCGTTTACGCCGCCTGGAATCGCACGGAAAAGCGTTGGCAGTTCATCCCACAGGTCGCTATTGGCCTGCCTGCAGCTCCCGCGGTGCTCCAAGCCGTTGTTGGTCGTAACCGGAGCGAACCCCTTTTCGGCGGATTCATGGCGGGTCCACCCGGCCGCACCGATCAAGAGCGTGCGGCGATGCTGTCGAAGTGGCACAACGATCTCAACATTCGCTTCGAGCTGGGGACGCTCTACACGATGATCGCTGGGCTCTTGAACATCCTGGCGATCTGGGACGCCTACGGCGGTCCGGTCGTGAGCGAGCCGGGCGAAAAGAAAGAGCGCGGGCCGCCGAAGAAGGAGTGACGTCACTCGTCGCATGGGAGAGGACGGTATTGGCTCTTTGGCATTAACAATCTGAAATCTGCAATCTAAAAATGCTTCTCGGCGCCGCACTCCTCGCGAAACAAATCTGGTATGTCGTTCCGCTGATCGTTTCGGTCAGTCTGGTGTATGGAGCGACGCGGCACGAGCTTTGGAAGCCGATCCTGTATCACGCCTGGCACACTGCCGTCTGGATGCTGGTCTTTATGGGGTCGATCTTCGCCGTCCTCTATGCTGTGTCGTGGTGGGTGTAGGCCACAACGGCACTGGGGGGGGAGAGCACTGGGAGCGAAGTCCCACCGCTTCACTTCACAAGCCGGGCACGCAACCAATTCGCGTGATCGAGTTCGTCGCCCCGATCGGCCGGTTCGATCAGGAGCGCCATGCGAGTAGCCCCTTTCAGCTCGATCGAGAGCGGGATCGCGGGCTCTCCACCGCGCACCACCGGACTGACATAGGCTGGTTGCCACTGGCCGGCAGCGTCCTGCAAGAGCACCTTGAAGACAACACTCCCTCGCTTGCCGGCTGATTGGTCGAGGGCCAACTCGGCGTTGAACCGGCGAAAGCCTGCCACGTCGTAGGCCAGCCGCGAAGTGCTGTGCATGCCGATTCCCTTCCGCACGACTTCGCCCTCGGTTCGCAATCGGCCTCCGGTCACGGAGAGATCGTTTTCATACGGCCAGGCGATCGACAAAAATGGGATATGCTTGTAACCCAACGTTTTCAAGTCGGAGAGCCAAGAGACGTTGGGAGAACGGGGCTCGATCAGCGTCACTTCGTCCCAGAACTTACCATCCGGATCGTCGCGTCCGGCAAGCGGCGCGACGAGCGTTCCACCCGCTGCGAGGCTTTGCTTCACGGTCCCGTCCTCAACGGCGATCGAGCTCACTTGCAACAAAGAACCATCGCGGCAACCGATCCAAGCGGTCATCCCGGTCGGTTCGATAAAAGGAGGGCTGGCGAGGACGACCGCGGAGACTTTCGACGCGGGTATCGAAAGAGGGGTCTCGCCGCCTCGACGTAACAGCTCGAAGGTTCCCCGACCCGGCGATTCATTCTCTGGCAAGAACCGACCATCGACTGGAGCACGCACGATCGAACCCGAAAGGGTTTCCCCGCCGACGAGCAGCAGCCGATCGTCGGTTCCTTCTTCCTTTGCAAGTTGGGCGAATAGCCGATCCCGATCCGTTGTCCCAGCTGGCGGCTGATAAATGATGGCCCGCACCGAGGAGCGTGGCAGCGTCGATTCGTCCCACAGGGTTCGCCCCAGCCCGGTTGCGTCCCCCAACACGACCGACTCGCCGTCGAGCTTGAGAATGTCGGCCCGAATCAGCGATCCATCAACGAGGAGCACCTGCGGCCCTCCTTCGGCTTCGTGCCACCGCCCCCATGTGGCAACTGCCGCTGCCGGCACGACGCGTACTTTTTCGGCTCCCGGTACGCCCGTCCGAAAGCTGAGGTTCCACTCCCGATCGATCCCCGCCAGTTTGCCAGGAAACGGGTTCTCCGACGTCAGCTGCACCAGATTGTCAGCACCGAGTGCAAAAAGCGGCAAGACCATCAGCGCGAACATGACCGCAGCGAGTGACCACCGCACGATTTCGCAACAGGTTCGGTTGGAGAATGCCAACATGCGACCATCTTACCGCGCGGAAAAGCGGAGCAATCAAGCGGCAAGCAAGTATGTCACGCTGTTCCTTGCCAGCGATGAGCATCGACGAAATCCTCATCTATTTCGACCCCCAGGCCAATGCCGGACGGTATCGTGACCGTCCCGTCGGCATTGAGCGACAAGGTTCCGCCACAGACGCCGCGGGTCAGGGCGCTTTGCGAGACGTTGAACTCAACAAACACAGGGCGGCGGAGCGACCCGATCAGATGCAGGCTGTACGCGGTTAAAAGGTCGGTCAGCCACGAATGGGGCACCAGGTCGATGCCTGCTTCGTCGGCCATCCGAGCGACTTGCACGGCAACGGTTAGGCCGCCGCAGCGGGTCAGGTCCGGCTGAACGACATCGACGCAGCCGCCCCGAATGAGACGGTCGAATTCCCAGGGCGTGGCCAATTGCTCGCCGGCCGCTAGGGGCGCGGGACTCGCTTTACGGACGGCGGCATAGTCGTCGAACATTTCGGGATGGATAAAGTCCTCGATCCAGCGGACGCGGTACGGCTCCAGACGCTGGCAGAGAGCGATGTTGTCGTCCAGGGTTCGCGGCTGCCAAGGCTTTTTCCAGCCGACGGCATACCAGCCCGGATCGACCATCAAGTCGCGGTCTGGCCCAAGTGCCTCGCGAGCGGCAGCGACCAGTTCTACATCCCGCTGGGCATCCTCGCCAAAACACCCCCAGCCGAACTTGACCGCGGTGAAGCCGCGTTCGACGTAGCCGCGAGCGGCGGCGAACATCGCTTCGGGCGTTTCGCGAAAGAGCGTCGAGGCATAGGCCCGGACGCGATCGACGGTTCGCGGACCTAGTAGTTCGCCGATCGACACACCTTTCGCCTGTGCCCGGATCGACCAGAGGCAGTTGTCGATCGCCGAAATGCAATGCAGCGCAACGCCACGCCGGCCATAATACGACGTGCCGACGAACAGCTTGTGCCAGAGCCGCTCGGTGTCGAGCGGGTCTTCGCCAATGAGCAGATCCTTCAGGCACTTGAAGCCCAGGATGCTCATGCCGGGGCCGTTGATGCACGCCAGCGCTACCGACGCGAGCGTTTCGACATCCGACCAGCCGACCAGTCCCTCGTCGGTAGTCACCTTCACGAGCAACTGCCAGTCGCCGTTGTCGGTTGCCTCGTCCGCGCCGGCGCTGGTCACATACGACTGTTCGCCGCGGAGCAGAATCGGTTCGACGGAGGTGATACGCATAGAGCGAGGTCGGAAGTCAGAGGTCGGAGATCAGGAAGGCGAGCGGTGGGCGTTAGCCCACTGAGCAGATAGATTGTAGGTGTTGCATGAATATGCTCGTGGAAACAACCGGCGAAGTTCGTTTGCCCGTCGCACGACGGCGTTGGCTCGCGTACAGCCTTCGCTCGCTGGCGATTCTAGTGACAGTAGCCGCGATTCTACTGGCTATCTTCGCTCAGGAGATTCGGGAGCGATGGTTCGGGCCACGGTTGCCGTACAAGGTGATCCAGGACGTGGACGATCTGCATGAGGCGCTAGGTGCAGAGCGTTCGGTCGTCTTTTTTTACGTACAGTGGTCCATCGACGCGGAACACGGCCGAATTCGATTCCATGACTTTGCGCGCGAGTGGCAGAAGAGGATGCCAGAATACCAAGCGAGGTTCTATTTTCTCGACTGCACTGATTACGACATATCGGTTGTGGAGGAAGTCGAACGACTGGGACACAATGCACATAATGGCTCTGGCGAACTGTTGTGGGTATGCGATGGAAAACCGCGCAAGTATAACTTCGGCGCCGGCAAATATTCGCTCTCAGAATTGGCCGGCATCGCTCAGCAAGCGTTTGGACTTCCCTCAGTTGCTGTGTTCCCTGATTATCCCAAAGTTTCAAACAAGTCAGAGCTGTGGTACTGGGATGACGACGAGGGCTACTCAAGTCCCAGCAGCCCCAGCGAGTCGCGATAGATCATCCGCTCGATCGCTTCTTCAGACAGCCGCGGCAGACCGGTGCCGGCGACCAGGCGATTGAGGCCGCGCAAGCCGGCGAGCGTCGCATCGACGTTCGTGAACGGATAGTCGGTGCCAAACAGCACCTTGTCCCAGATGCCGTATTCCTGCACCAGCATCAGGCTGTGATAGAACTGAAACGGCCGGTAGTGCAGGGCGCTGATGTCGGTATAGACGTTGGGGTGTTTGCGGGCCGTGACGATGCACTCCCCTTCGTACGGATGGCCGAGGTGGGCCATGATGATTGGCACGTCGGGGAATCGCGTGGCGACCGGGTCCAGGTGCCGCGGCAGCGTGCATTCCAGCGGCGCCTGCGAGATGAACGTCGTCCCCGTGTGCAACAGCACCGGCAGGCGATGTCGCTGGGCATACCGCCAGAGCTGATCCAGCCGCGATTCGTCGGGCCGAAAGCCGGCATACATGGGCATCAGCTTGATCCCCCGCAGGCCGAGTTCCTCGTGCCCAAACCGCAGCTCCTCCTCCCAGCCGGGCTGCGTCGGATCGAGCGATAGAAAGCCGATCAGCGTGTCAGAATGAGCGGCAACATAGTCGGCAACGTAACGGTCATCGACCCACAGACCCGACAGCCGGGCCTTGCCGCCGAAGACGATCGTTCGGACCGGTTCCGATGCAGTCGCCCGATAGTCCTCGTAGCGGACGGTCAGATCCACTTCCTGCCCAGCCCGCGCCCGGCGAGCCTGCTGGCGGAAGTCGTCGTTGAAGTGGTCCGGAAACGCCCAGGCGTGGCTGTGGACGTCGATGATCATGCGGGGAGCAATTGTCGCGGAAGATCGGTATGCTGATGGCCGTCAGATTACCATAGGCGGACTTGGACTGCTCATGCACAAACGAGTCGAAATCCCTGACCTCGCCTCCACAAAGCCGACGCTTGTCCGCTACGGAGTGCTCTTCGCACTTTGCTCGCTGGCCCTGCTCCTCTACATCGACCGCGTCTGCATCGGGCAGGCGGCCGACGCCATCAGCCGGGACCTGCGACTGACCAACACGCACCTGAGCTGGATCAACATCGCGTTCACGATCTCGTACTGCCTGTTCGAAGTTCCCACGGGTCACTGGGGGGACCGCTTTGGGTCGCGGCGTGTGATCGCGAGGATCGTCGTCTGGTGGTCGCTCTTCACCGCCTTGACCGGGGCGGCATTTGGGCTCTGGTCGCTGTTCATCATTCGCTTCATCTTCGGGGCGGGCGAAGCGGGGGCGTTTCCCAACGCGGCACGCGTTGTCACACGCTGGTTTCCGCAACAAGAACGAGGGATGGCTCGCGGTGCGATCACGACCACATCGCAACTCGGTGCTTCGATCGGCATGCCGCTATCGGCACAGTTAATCGTGCTTGTCGGCTGGCGGTGGATGTTCGTAATCTTCGGACTGGTTGGCCTGGTTTGGGCTGCCGGGTTCTATTGGTGGTTTCGCGATAGTGCCGCCGAACATCCGTCCGCCAACGAGGCTGAACGCGAACACATCGGAGAAACCGAGAAGGCAGACGCACATGCCGAGCACCCGGCGATTCCCTGGTCGCAAGTCGTCTCTAGCCTCAACGTCTGGCTGATGGGGACGATCATGGCCGTCGGGGCGACGCTGTTCTATCTGCTCTTTTCGTGGTACTCGAAGTACCTGAAGAACATTCATCAGCTGACGGAGGAGAATTCCGGGTGGATGACGGGCCTCGTGATTGCCGGCGGCGCTTTCGGATGCATCACGGGGGGATACCTTTCGGATCAGATCATTCGCCGGACGAGCGAGCGTCGCTGGACACGGCGTTTGGTCGGCGGCAGCATGCTGGCCCTGGCGGCGGTTTCTGTCGGTGCGTTCCGCTTCTGTGAGCACCCACTGGCGACCACGCTTTGCTGTGCGGCCGGGCTGTTCTTCCTGCAGGTCTCGATCCCGACTTGGTGGACCGTCGTTGCCGAGATCAGCGGTCGGCACGGCGCGGCAATGTTCGGTCTGATGAACGGCCTGGGAGGCGTCGGCATTCTCACGATGAACGCTTTGACCGGCCCGACGATTGACGCTCGAACGGCGGCAAAGATTCCTCCACTCGAAATCTGGTGGCCGGTGTTTGATGCCGTGGCAATCGCTCTATTCTGCGGCGCGATCTGCTGGATGCTCGTCGATGCGACGCGGCCGATCTTCCGCCAGCACGCAACCAACGACTGATGGATTGGGACGTGGCTGTTGGCTACGATGCGGGCCACTTGTCCAAGGATCGCAAGATGGCCAAATCAACGCCCACTCCTTCCCCCGCCTCAAGCGCGCCCTCCCAGGTGCTTCGCCCACCGGCCGAATTGCTTTATGCCGACGAACTGGCCGCCTTGGCCAAAGCCGACAACGCCCAAAAGCCTCCCGGCTGGAAGCTCTCGCCCAAGGCGGTCCGTTCGTTCATCTGCGGCAGCAAGTCTCCAGCCATCGCTCGCAAGTTCTATGGCGACGACATCCTGATCGAACGGGCCATCGTCGGCCTGGCCGGTAATCGCGGGTTGCTCTTGGTCGGCGAACCGGGCACGGCCAAGTCGATGCTATCGGAATTGCTCGCCGCGGCCATCAGCGGCTGCTCGACCAACACGGTCCAAGGAAGCTCTGGCACGACCGAGGATCAGATCAAGTACTCGTGGAACTACGCCCTGCTCCTGGCCGAAGGACCGTCGCCCAAGGCGCTCGTTCCAGGGCCGCTGCACGTTGGCATGACCGGTGGGAACATCGTTCGCTTTGAGGAAATCACCCGCTGCCCACCCGAAATTCAGGACGTGCTGATCAGCATTCTCTCCGAAAAGCTGATGATGGTGCCGGAGCTTGCCGGCGACAGCCGCGTGCTCCTCGCTAAGCCCGGCTTCAACATCATCGCGACCGCCAACATTCGCGACCGGGGCGTTCACGAGATGTCGAGCGCCCTCAAACGGCGCTTTAATTTCGAGACGGTCCATCCGATTGGCGAGTTAGCCCAGGAAGTGAGCCTGGTTGCCGAGCAGTGCCAGCATCTCCTGGCGGAATCCGCGGCCAAAGCGACCGTCAGCCGTGAAGTGATCGAACTGCTCGTCACCGCGTTCCACGACTTGCGCGAGGGAGTGACGGCCGATGGCGTGCAGGTCGAAAAGCCGGCGTCGGTCATGTCCACCGCCGAGGCCGTGTCAGTCGCGCTGCAAGCCTCGCTCGACGCCTATTACTACGGCGACGGCACGCTCACGCCGGAGCATATCGGCCGGCATCTCGTCGGCGCGGTCATCAAGGACAATCCCGACGACCTGAAGAAGCTCAAGCACTATTTCGATGTCGTCGTGCGACAGCGGGCCAAGGAGCTCCCCCCGTGGGCTGAACTGGGGAAGGCACGCAAATGGCTACGCTGACGGCTGAACTGGCCGCGCCGCACGTCGCCGCGCCCGATCTGGATGCACGGGTGATCTACTTTCCCGTCCGCCATCACAGCCCCGCCTGTGCCTGGCATGTGGACCGGCTGATTCGCGAGGTCCGCCCGGCAGCCGTCCTCATCGAAGGTCCGCGCGACGCGACGCCGATCGTGCCGCTGCTCGTCCACAGTGAAACGCGGATGCCGGTGGCGATCTATACGACTTACGTCCGGCGTCAGAAGGACCACCCTCCCGACCGGCACGCGGCATATTACCCGCTGTGCGATTTTTCGCCCGAGCTGGCGGCGATTCGGGCGGGCCTCGAGCTTGACGCCGCGGTCCAGTTCATCGACCTCTCGTTTGCCGAACAGGTTGAAGCTCATCGAAACTCGATTGCCCGCGACCAGCAGCAGACCTCCAGTGAAGAGCCGCCTGCCGCATCGTCTGAAAGGCCTTCGGCCAAGCGTGGTCCGCGCAGCCTGCAGGCCGAAGGATGGCTCTCGCACAATCGTCTGCTCAAAGCGGCCTGCGTGCGAACTGGCGCTCGCGACCCGGACGACTTGTGGGATCATCTGTACGAAGTCGAGTATCGCCGGCTTTCAACCGCTGAGTTCATGCACAACGTGCTCACGTATTGTGCTCTCGCTCGGCACGACTATTCGGAAGCGGAACTGATTGCGGAAGGCTCGGTCGCCCGAGAGCAAGCGATGGCCGCAGCGATCGTGGAGCATCCGACCGGCCGCGTCGTCGTGGTCACTGGCGGCTTTCACACCGTCACACTGCCGCAAACCAGGCCGCAGCTTCCACCGCCGCTGAAGGTCGATCCCGACGATCGGCAAGTCGTGCTCATGCGGTACAGCTTCGAGCAGCTCGACCGGCTTAACGGCTATGCGAGCGGCATGCCGTCGCCGGAGTTCTATCAGCGGATGTGGCAGGAGCATACGGCCTCGCAAATGCTCGTCGAAATCGGCCGTCAGTGCCGCAAGAAGAACCTAGGCATTTCGACGGCCGATGCGATTGCTGCCGTCGCGCAAACAGAGCGGCTCGCCGAGTTGCGCGGGCACGAGCGGCCATCGCGAGAGGACTTACTGGACGGCGTGAGGAGCCTGTACATCAAAGGGGCCGACGATGCCGAAGGGGTCGCCGTGCTGGCCATCGCCCGCAAGCTCCTCGCGGGGGATCGTGTCGGCAGCGTTCCTCCCGATGCCGGCCAGCCGCCGATCGTACATGACTTTCGCCGTGCGGTGGTGGAACTGCGGCTGAAGCTCGACAAGCTGGACGACACGGAGGCCGTGCTCGACCTGTACCGCAAGCGGCCGCACCGTGACATCAGCCGCCTGTTTCACCGACTCGCGTTCTTGGAAGTCCCGTTTGCCACGTTCGTCCGGGGACCGGATTTCGTCGCTGGAGCGAATCTGCAGCGGATTCAAGAAGTGTGGCGTTATCACTGGTCGCCGCAAACCGAATCGACGCTCATTGAACGCTCGCTCTACGGTTCGACGGTCGAAGAAGCCGCGTCGGGCCTGTTGTTGGAGAAGTTCGGCGAGTCCCAGACCTCCGGACAGGGGCGCAGTGCCGGCAGTGCGACCGCGCTCATCATTCATGCCTGTCGCATGGGTCTGCACCGGCATACGCAGGATCTCCTCTCGCAAGTCGGCGGACTGCTGGCCGAAGATGGCTCATTCACGTCCCTCGTCGCGGCGATGGAAAATCTGCTGGTCCTGCAAGTTTCGCGCGAGCCGCTAGAGGCCCATCATTTGACCGGCCTGTCGGAACTGGCGACCACGGCGTACCAACGGGCGTGCTTTGTGATTCCCGCGCTCGTCAGCACGCCGTCCGAGGAAGAATTCCAGGCGCTCGATGCGCTCAACGCGTTGCTGCAAGCGGTTCGCTCGCTTGGTTATGGACCCGATCTCGTGCAGCTTCGCACCGAGGCGCTGCGAGCCCTCGCCGCCACGTCCGGCGGCAGTGCGGCGCTTCGTGGCGGTGCGGTGGGCATCCTCTACGCCGATGGGCAAATTCCAGAGGGCGAGCTGGTGCGGCAACTCCGCGGCCACTTGCACAGCTCGCGTGACGACGGGTTGGACGGACCGAACTTCCTCCGCGGCCTTCTGAAATCGGCCCGCAACGTCGTCTGGCAAGTTCCGGAATGCTTGGCGGCCCTGAACGAAATCGTTCACGGCTGGGACGAGGATCGCTTCGTCAAGATGCTCCCTGTCTTGAGGCTGGCACTTTCCGACCTCACACCGCGCGAAACCGACGCGGTTGCCCGGCAAGTCGCCACGCTGCTCGGCGCCGAGAGTCTGCAGACAACTTACCTGCCCGACGTGTCGGCCTCCGAGATGCTCCGCGCCGTGGAAGTGAATCGGCTGGTGCGGGCGTGTCTGGAACAGGATGGATTGGAGGCGGTCTATGAGTGACGACACCAACCTCACCCGCTGGCGGCTCATCCTGGGGCGCTTCGCTGAGCCGAAACTGGGCAATTGCGGGGGGACTGGATCGCAGCGGTCACGGATGGATCGCGTGCTCGACTATCTCTATGGCCGGGAGTACGGCGGCCGAGGCGTGCGCGGACGGGGCCAAGGGCCAGGAGGAAACGCCGACCCGCAGAATCGGTTCGGTGGGCAAGGCGAAAGCGATCTGACCGTTCCGGATTGGATTCGCGAAGTCCGCGAGCTCTTTCCAAACGACACGGCGGAAGTCATTCAGCGGCACGCGCTCGACCGTTACGGCATGACGGAACTGGTCACCGATGCCGAAGTGCTGCAGAAGCTCGAACCGAGCTACGAGCTGCTCAAAGCCATCCTGACCTTCAAGGGAATGATGCAAGGGGAAGTGCTCGAAATCGCCCGCCGCATCGTCCGGCAAGTCGTCGAAGACCTCCGCCGCAAGCTGGCCAAGGAAATTCGCCAGGCCCTGTGGGGCCGGCTGAACAAGCAGCGCCGCAGCCGGCTCAAGGTGCTCCGCAATCTCGACTGGCGGCGGACGATCCGGGCGAACCTGAAGAACTACGATCCCGAGCGGAAACAGCTTGTTCTCGGCTCGCTGCATTTCTTCTCGCGCGTCGATCACCATATGCCGTGGCACATCATCATGGCGGTCGATTGCAGCGGCTCAATGCTCGATTCGGTCATCTACAGTGCCGTCATGGCGGGCATCTTCAAGGGTCTGCCGGCTCTGCGGGTCAGCCTGACGGCGTTCGACACCCGCGTGGTCGATCTCTCCGATCAAATCGACGATCCGACGGAGCTGCTCATGTCCGTCCACCTGGGCGGCGGCACCGACATCGGCGGCGCGGTCAGCTACTGCGAATCGCTCGTCCGGACACCGACCCGGACGATCGTCGTGCTCGTCACCGATTTCTTCGAGGGAACCGATTCTCGCGTGCTGCTCTCGTCGATCAAGCGGCTCTGCGAATCGGGCGTGCGCGTGCTGGGACTGGCGGCACTCGATGCCGAGGCCCAGCCAGCGTACGACCGGGACATGGCCGAGCGGTGCGTCGCCGCCGGCGCTCACGTCGCCGCCCTCACCCCGCAACGACTGGCTCAATGGCTGGGAACCATCCTTTCCTGACGAAGTTGCGGGCGATCCTGCAGTCGCTCGACGACGATGCCTTGGCCTCGCTGGCCAACAAGGGGCTACTGCGCCGAGCTCGCAAGGATCTGGAGACGAACCGACCCACGATCTTGGCCACCGATGCCGACAACGTGCAGGTGCTGGTCGAAGACGCGACCGTTACCGTTCCGGAACTCCCCGCCAAGAGCCGCTGCACCTGTCCAGCAACCGGCATCTGCCGTCACATCCTCGCGGTACTCGTGTACTTGCGGGACGATCCGGAACTGGCCGCGCTCGACCAGCCGACACAGGGATCATTGTTTGTTGGCGACTCCGGTGAACGGGAGGACGAGGATCAACGGGAGGGGGAGGCTTCTACCGAGCTGCTGCATCCAACTCCCGCCGATGTCCTCGGTGCCGTCACCGACGAAGAACTACAGAAGTGGGCCGGCAAGGCCCTTCTTCGCAAGGCGGCAAAGGCACTCGCGGCAGGACCACTGGTCGAGATCGAGTCTGGTGCGACGCTTGTCGTCCGCTTCCCGGCTCGCAACATCACATGCCGCTGGATTCCCAGCGGCGGGCTGGTCGGCCTCGTCTGTTCGTGCCAGGCCGAAACGGTGTGCGAGCACGTGGTGACCGCGGTGCTGGCCTATCAGGCGTTCCTCGGCAAGCGACAAGTGACGCAGGAAGAATCGTCGCTGGAAGCCTCCGCCGAAGCGCCGCGAACGCGGGAGGAAGTGCTCGCCAGTGTCGGCGCGGTGCTGCGCGAGATTGTGGGCCTAGGACTCGCACGCCTTTCGGCGGCAACATCACAGCGACTGACGACGCTGGCTGTTTCTGCGCACGGCGTCGATCTGCCGCGGCTGGAGCGAATGCTCGCCGGGCTGGCGAAAGAGATCGATCTGACGCTCCGCCGCGATGCACAGGCCAGTACAACGACGCTACTAATGCAAGCAGCGAAGATTGAGGCGCTACAGGCCTTGCTCGCTCGCCATCCGCGGCCGGCACTCGTCGGTCAGCATCGCACGTCGTACTTCGAGGTGGGCCAGCTTACGTTGCATGGCATGGGAGCTCAGCATTGGCGGTCGAAGGGGGGCTACCACGGCATCACCGTTTATTTCTGGGACGAAGCGGCCAAATCGTGGGCCACCTGGAGCGAGACCCGCCCCATCGATCAGGCCGGCTTTCATCCGATCAGCCGGTATCGGGGCGACGGTCCCTGGGCCGGATGCAACTCGCCGTACGACGCCAGCCGCAGCGTCGTTCGCGTGACCGGGGCTTTCCGCAATGCGGACGGTCGCATCTCCGGCCGGCCCGCAACGCGAGCACTCCTCGCGGGACCGACGCTTGCCAAAACAGCCTGTTCGCGAATCGAACGCTGGACCGAGCTTGCCCCGCTGGCCCGCAAGCTCTTTGGCGGCAGCCTGGCAGGTGTCAGTGCGAACCAGGAACTCGTGCTGCTCGCTCCGACTGCCTGGGGACCAGCGAACTACGATCAGGTCCGGCAGGAGTTGGTGCGGCCAGTCGTCGATGCCGACGGCCGCGTGCTGAGCTTATGGCTGCCGTTCACGCCGGAAAACGAGTCGGCCGTGGAGCTGCTCGAACAACATGACGGTGCAGCTACGTGGGGCGTACTGGGTGCTCTCCGCTTGCTTGCCGGTCGGCTGGCCGTGCAACCCATTTCGCTCCTCTCGGACGAAGAGGTGATCAACCTCAATCTCGACAAGGCCCAGCCGGCCGCCGCCGCGGCAGTGCAGCAGACTCGCGAGCCAGACGACGAAACTCTGGCCGACGATGATTCGCTCGACTCTCCGCTGACTGCGGGTGGACCGGCGACAGCCCTGTCGCGTCTGCTCGTTACCGCTCAGGCGGAGCTGGAGTCGCTGGCTGAAAACGGTCTTTCCGCCCGTCGAGATTTGGCATTGCTGGGGAACATCGCGCGTCGGCTCGAAGCACTCGGCCTCAGCGTTTGTTCGGTTCCGCTGCAGCGACTGATGGAGCAAATGACGACTGCCGCTCGCCTCGCCGATCCAGCCGAGCGAACGACCGTCGCGGGGACGCTGCTGGCCGCGTACTATGTTCTCCGCCTCGCCGGCGACCAGGAGTCGGTAGCTGCCGCACTCGCCGGAGTGGCCTGATCATCGCATTCATTCCAAAGGGCGAAGCGCATGTCCTTTCCCATGCCGCTGGCGAATCCCGCGGGCCTTTCAGCCGACAACCTTGCCAAGCTGAAGCTCGTCCTGGCAAAGTTGTACGAAGCCGACGCCGACTTGCACGACCGGCTGGTGCAGTACCTCGTGGACGGCACACACGCCGAGGTGCTCGATGAGTTGCCGAAGCTGGCCGACGGGGCCGAAAAGCTGCGGTTGGGATGCGCCACATCGTTTGGTCACGTCCCTGGTGCATTGACATGGTTCACGTTCTTTCGTGACCTCACGACAACGGATTTCGATTTCTATCTGCGCGTTACGAGAGCGTTTAGCGCCGTTGCCATGCATCTCGATCCAGGCCACTTCTTTTGGCAGGGACCGTTGGGAAACAACCGAGGAATCGAGGCATTGCTTCAGGAAGTTACAGCGATGCGAGGAAACTCGTTTTCTTCCAGTCGCAAATCTTGTAACGTGCCCGCGACGATTGTTTTGAGACTGCTTGCAGAGTCAGGGGCGTCAGTCGATGAATTCTTGAAGGCACCGTTCGAGGCCAATCCCAAACACTATCAGACGACAAGCCTGCGGGAGTTGTTTGCCACAATTCGCGAAATGGGACAAGTCTATGTCGAGCGGCGAGACTTGGTCGTTCCCTTTTTGACAACCGGTTCGACGGAGTGCCGGCTGCAGGCAATCGAAAATCTCAAATGGTCGGGAGCCGACCCGGCCGCATTCACGATCGAGCTGGTTGCCGCTGCCACGGACTCGTCCAAGACGCTTCGGGAGATGGCGCAGCCGCTCGTGGCGAAGATTCCGGAGCAAGCTCGCACGGAACTGGAGCGGCTGGCCCGTGAAGGAGACCGGACCGCCCGCGAACAAGCGGTGAAGCTGCTGGGTCGGCTTTGCGGCAACGACGCGAGAGAGTTGCTTGCCTCGCTGCTCGAGTCTGAGAAGTCGGCGCCGGTTCGCGAGGCGATCTCTGCCGCGCTCGCCGAATTGCAGTCGGCAATAGCGCCAGCGGCGAATCTCGAGGCTCCCCCGCCGCACGTGCCGCTCGACTTGTATCCGCCGGTGACGCCCGCTCTGCGGCAAACGCTGGAGAAGCTGTTTGCCGACTACAACCGACTGGCGGACGAGCACAATACGAAGCTCGCCAACAAACAGCCGAAGCAGCACATCTATCCGAATCATGCGCTAAAGCACGTCGAGCAAGAGCGGATCGGCCAAGTGTGCCGCGGGCTAGAGCAAGGGAGCAAGATTGAGCTGTTGCCCGCCGATTCGTTCCGCATAAGTCAATATGTCTGGGGCGAAACGAAGCGGCCGATCCGCGAGTTTCTGGAACATCCCGACTGCCGGTTGATCCATGCCGTCCGTTTCTATGCGATGACGCATTCGATCAATCTGCCTCAAGGGCATCATGCCGGCATTGAGTGGCCGGCCAGCGCGGGGCTGGAATTGCACCGGGCCGCGCACCAGCCGGCCTATTCGCTTCGCGATTTGGCCGACGCGATTCGCTCGCTCGACCTTTCCGATACGATGATCCTCGAGCACGCGCTGGACAGCTACTTCGGTGCGTTCGACTGGGAGTGGGAAGCCGTCTGGCCGTACTACTTCGAGAAGCTCGACCGGCTCGCACAAGTGCTGTCGCCGGCCAGCGGCGACTGGATGGGCCGGTATCGTGAGGAAGGCCGCCGCAATTCAGCCCTCCGCCTGCTCGCCAAGTTCCCGCAGGTTCCGCCGCAACTGGTAGGCAAGCTGTGGGAACTCGCCATCGGCCCCATCAAAGCGGACCGGCAGAAGACGCAGCCCATTTGTGCCAAGCTCCCCGACGTGCAAGAGCGGCTGGCGCAGGCTCTGACCAGCGGCAACTTCCAAACGCGGCAAGTGGCTGCCGAGTGGCTGGGCCGGATGGGGGACGCTCGTGCGGTCGAGCCGCTGACCGCCGCGGCCAAGAAAGAGAAGCAGGACGCCGCTCTCGATGCGATGCTGACGGCGCTCGAACGGCTGGGCCAATCGGTTGAGCCTTTCCTCGATCGCGACAAACTGCAGGCCGACGCGGCAAAGAATCTGAAGAAAGGGACGCCGCCGGCACTCGCCTGGTTCCCGTGGACCACGTTGCCGCAGGTCCATTGGCAGGACAGCGGTAAGCCAGTGCCAGCCGAAACGATCTCTTGGCTCATCGTGCAGAGCTATAAGCTCAAGAACCCAGAGGCCGGTTCGCTGCTCAAACGCTACTGCGAGAAGCTGCGACCCGCCGACCGCGAGACGCTCGGCAACTTCGTCCTCTCCGCGTGGCTGAATCAGGATCTACTGCGGAAACACACCGATGCCGAGTGCCGCACACTTGCTGCTCAGCAAGCCCCCGCTCGCTGGCAGATGTACCAGAGCTCGCTGCCGTACTACCAACAGTCCAACCAGCCGGTCCCCGCGTCGTATCCCAAGAGCCAAGCCGAGTGCGAAGAACAGATCTTCCGCGAGCTGCAGCGGGTCTGCGGATCGGCGGCCGGCGAGAAGGGAGTGCTCGCCGTCGCCAGTGCCTGCTGCGGCGATGCGGCCGTCGCGCCGATTCAGAAGTATCTCAAGGAGTGGTACGGCCATCGCGCGGCGCAGTGCAAGGCGCTCATCGCGATGCTCGCCGGGGTCGATCGGCCGCTGGCGATTCAGTATCTGCTCTCGATCGCCAACCGCTTTCGCACGAAAGGGATTCGCGACGAAGCGGAGAAGTATGTGCAGCTGTTGGCCGACCGCAAGGGTTGGACGCTCGACGAGCTGGCCGATCGGACGATGCCGACTTGCGGCCTGGACGACGATGGCAAGTTGGAGTTCTCGTATGGACCCCGGTCGTTCACGGCCCGCGTCAATGCCGAGTTGGAGATCGTGTTGTACGACAGCGACGGCAAGGCGCTGAAGAAGCTGCCGGACCCGCGCAAGGACGACGACGAGGAGCAAGCCAAGGCCGCCAAGAAGGCGTTCTCCGCCGCCAAGAGCGAGCTGAAAAAGTTTGTCGATCTGACCTCCACGCGGCTTTACGAGGCGATGTGCACCGAGCGACTTTGGCCGGCAGCCGACTGGCAGATGTACCTGCACGAGCATCCGCTGGCTCGGCTGCTCTGTCAGCGGCTGGTGTGGGCTGTCATCGAAAATGGCGCAGTGACGCAGACATTCCGCCCACTCGACGACGGCTCGCTGACCGACGTGGCCGACAACTCCGTGACAATTCCCGCCGACTCACACCTCCGCATCGCCCACAGTTGCAACGTGCCGTCCGAGACGGCTGCCGCTTGGGCGACGCATCTGGCCGACTACGGCGTAGCTCCATTGTTCGCGCAGTTCGCTCGTCCGCCTTTCGCTCTGCCCGACAACCGCCGCCGCGAAACCACCGTGAAGGATTTCGAAGGGCACCTCGTCGAAGCGTTCAAGCTCCGCTCGCTCGCGACGAAATTAGGCTACACCCGCGGGCAGGCCGAGGACGGCGGCTGGTTCTACGAGTACCTCAAGTCGTTCCCCGGCCTGGGAATCGAGGTGCATCTCGGCTTTTCCGGCAACGGTTTGCCGGAGGAGAACCGGACCATCGCCCTCACGACGCTCGCGTTCCAGCGCAAAGCGGCCCAGGCCAGTGCGGGCATGCACCGCCCCGGAGTCGGCCTGGCGCTTGCCGACATTCCTGCCGTCCTCCTGGCCGAATGCCTTGGCGACGTCCGCTCGATCGCCGCCGCCGGCAGCGGGTTCGACGCGGAGTGGGAGAAGAAAGTGCAAATGTAGCCGGTTACTCCGCGGTTTCCTCCTTGGTCCCCGCGATTCGCCCCAAATCGCCCAGCGTCTCCGAATAGACGATCGGCGGCGCGTCGCCAAACGCAATCAGCCGGGCGTCCTTCTCGTCGCCCGGCTCGTCGTAGGTATAGCTGCCGAACGTGACGCTGCCCGATTTGATGAAATAGAAGCGGCCGAGCTTGACCGTGTCTTCCATCCCCATGCCGATAAACATTCCGTCCACTTCGAGAACCGCGTCGGCCCCGGCACCGGCGAAGCTCTTGCGATAGGACGAAATGCTGCCGGCATCGACGACCGCGCCGCGTTGCCATCCCAGTCGCTCGGCTCGCCCCTTGAACGTCATGCCGTTGAGGTCGGTCCCTTTGTACTTGCCCGACATCTTCAGCGGTTGCTCCTCGGTCTGCGGGCGAATCACCGGCCGCTCGATCTGCAGGATTGGCGAGCGAATGTTGTAGTCGGCCAGGTGTATCCCCCACGCTTGTCGCTGCTCCGGCGTCAAGTCGAGCGGATGCACGAGGCCGATCTGCCCGGATTTCGGCAGCTCGAAGGTGCTGTCTTGCTCGTCGGTCAGAGTTCGGTCTTCCAGCGCGCGAAACGCTTGCACGAGCTTGCCGAACTCGTCGTACACGCCCCAGATCATGCGGCACGCGAACGGCAGGAGGAGCGGATGGGCCAGGTAGAGCTCGCGCCAGCGGTCGATCGGCCAGCGATACTGCCGAACCATCAGGTTTTCGATCCGGACGAGTTGCCCCTTCACGACTTCGCGGATCGTTGCAGCCAGATCCTTGAACTCGGTTTTGATCTCGGCGGGAACGCCCGCGGGGAGCGTGCCGATCTTCTTCCCCTTCGCCAGGTCGCGGAATTCCAACTTGTGATCGAGGCTGATGCGGGCCTCAACCTTTTTGTCCCCCTGCTCGATCAGCCGCACGCCGCTCGGCTCGAAGCCCAACCACGGCACCACGCGGTCGCCTAGTTCGTCGGGCGTCATCCCCAGCCGTTCGGCCGCTTCGGCAAACGCTTCACCGGCTGCCTTGCCGATGTTCTTCTGCTTGCTCCGGTAGCGGATCGAGAGACTATCGACCGCGGTCAAGGCCACATCGGTTCCGAGCAAGGCGAGCGCTTGTGCCGCATATTCGGCCAGCTTCCCCCGGTTGCTATCGACCCACTTGCGAATCTGCTGCATGAGCACGTTCACGCAGCGGTCGTCTCCCAAGAGCCCCGCAACGGCGAGCGCCCAGCGATCCTCGGCCACCTGCGGACTGGCAAGGAACTGCTGGAGTAAGACCAGTGCAAAATCGCCGCTCGTTTTCCGGTCGATGAGCGCGTACAAGGGTTTGGCCTCGACATCCGCCCGCATCTCCTTGGCTCGCGATTGGCGATAGAGCAGGTACCGCACGGCTTGCGGCGACAGCTTCTCCCCCTTCTTTCCGGCAAAATGCAGTTCCGGCAGCTTCTTCTCGCTGATCCACTTCGCAACCGGTTCCTTCAGCTTGTCAGCCGTCCGCTCGATGCGGCGCTCGATCTCGGCCCGCGTGATCTTGCGGCCCTGCTTCTCCCAGCTCTGCTCGAGCGCCAGCAGCATCTGGTCGCGAACTTCCTCGTCGGATTCGTCGTCGAGCCGAGCTTCAAGTGCTTTCACGCCGGCAGGCAATTCCGAAGCGCCGAGCAACGTTACCGCCGCCGAACGAGTCGCGGCTTTCTTGGCAGTGAGCAATCCGATCGCCCGGTCCACCGCCGGCCGGCCGAGCTTGGCGAGCGATCGCGCGGCAGCCATGCGGACAGGTCTCGATTTGTGCTCGAAGAGCTGCCACAACGGTTCGGCGAATTCATCCGGCTTCCAACGGGCGACTAGGCCGATGAACTTGACAACATCATTCGGCTCCTTGGCGGCCAGTCCTTGCGCCAGTCGCTTACGGATGATGTCGTCGTTTTCAAGCTGGGGCCAGTTCATCAAATGGGCCAGCGCCGCTCGCTGCGTGTCGGGCCAGGGATGTTCGGCCGCCAAGATCGCCGCGGGGGACATTTCGCTGCCAAATTGGCCAACACCCCAGTCGAGTACGTCCGACACGAGCCGCCCATTCTCGGCCTTCTTGAAGAAGCCTTCCATTTGCGGCAGAAATGGGATGCCATACGTTGTGAGCAAGGAGCGGGCAGAGAGTTCGGCGTCGTAAAAGCTCACGTCCCAGAGCCTGCCGCCGATGATGCTCAGGTTGGCGTCGCGAAGTTGGTCGCGATACTTGTCGGGGAAGTGCTCGGCGAGCGCTTCCAGTGCACGAGCTTTGGCGCCGAGCCTTTTCTCCTTGTCGGCGGCGATGGCCACGAGCGATTCGTACTGTCGCGCGTCGGCGGTCAGAAGAATTCGGCAACAGGCGGACGACACCGCGCGATAGTCCTTGCTCCCCTGGCGGAGGAACGACTCGGCGACTTCCGGCACACGCTCGGGCGCGTGGCGCAGCAAAAACTTCAGCCCCTTTTCGACCAGCACTGCCTTGTCACCTGCGGCGGCGAGTTCCTTATCACTCAGCGATAGCAGGAACCGGCCTGCGGAACTCGGTTTACCGTCGGCTGCCGTCAGCCACTCGCCGAGCTGCGAAATAACGGCCTTCGCGGCGGCGATGCGACCCCGCGAACCATCGCCAATTCCCTCAACAAATGCCGCTACGACCGCCTCCGTTTCCGCATTCGGATGAGCCAGGTATCCGCTGAGCCACTGCATCGCGACTTCGTCGGTGAGATCAAGCTGCCCCGCCGCAAATAGGGCTCGTCGCTCCTCGGCGGTCAGCTTGGAGGGTGGCGAAAGTTTGGACCAGGCATCATTGAGCCAATAGAAGGTCCAGGGATCAGGCTTCGCCTTCTTGATCGTCACCAAGTGTTTGTCGTCGCCGGTCTTCACATACTGGACGAGCGGCACTGCGGCCTGCTTGTGCCACGTCACTTGCGATTGCTTCTGCAATTCCGCTAGAAAACTCGACATGTTGATCCCCCGCTGTGAAAACTGACTCCTACATCGTGTCCAACTGCGTCCTATTTCCTGTTTCCAGTATCCTGTCTGTGGTCAGTTACTCCCCCTTCATCTCCGGCCGTCGCAAGTGCGCTCCGGTCGCCTGCTGAAACGCATGGGCGAGCGCGAGCAGGTCCGTTTCGCCAAACAGCCGACCGGTGAGAGCGATCGTGCCCGGCTGCTTGCTCTTGCCGGCGTCGCGGTCGCCGAACGGGATGACGATCGTCGGATGGCCGGTGAAGTTGGTCAGCACAAGGTCGTCCGCTTCGACGATTGCATCGACCTCGCTCATCACATCGGCCATCTGCTGCATGAGCAGCGTTCGCACCCGGTTGGCCCGCAGGTAATCGACCGCCGGGATGAAGCGGCCGGTGCGGAACGGCATCGCCCAGCGACCCAGCCCCTCGCGCACGCCCGCGAGCGTCACGTCGTCGAAGGCGGCTGCCGTTTCGGCATCGAGAATGAGCGTCAGGGCGCCGATCGGCAGGTTCTCGGGGAGCTTGATCGGCACGAGCTTCACGCCCAATTCGCGGAGCACGGCGATCTCTGGCCGCTCGTCGAGCGGTTTGTCGCTTTCGACATAGCCGACCTTCAGCGATTGCACGCTCCGCGCCGGCGGCCAGTGAAACGGCCGATCGACCGCGGCCAGGTCCAGGCCGTCGTAGCCGTGAATCGCTCCGAGCACGAGGGCACAATCCTCGACCGACCGGCAGATCGGGCCGAGTTTGTCCATGCTCCAGGCCAGCGTCATGCACCCCGCCCGGCTGACGCGGCCAAACGTCGGCCGCAGCCCCGTCGCACTGCATCGCCGGCTGGGGGAGACGATGCTCCCAAGCGTTTCGCTGCCGATGGCAAAGCCGACGAGTCCCGCCACGACCGCCGACGCCGATCCGGCCGATGACCCGCTTGATCCTTCATTTGGATTCCACGGGTTGCGAGTCATGCCGCCGAACCATTCGTCGCCGAGAGCGAGGGCTCCGAGCGTCAGCTTCGCGACCATCACCGCTCCCGCCTCCTCCAGCCGGCGGGAAACGCTCGCTTTCTCGGCCAACGTCTGCTCCTGAAAGTGGGCCGCCCCCCAGGTCGTCTTATAACCGGGGTACGAAATCAGGTCTTTTGCTCCCCACGGCACTCCGTGCAGCGGACCGCGATACCTCCCCGCGGCGATCTCGCGGTCGGCCTGCTCGGCCTGCGAGAGGGCCAGTTCCTCGGTCAGCGTCACGACGCAGTGCAACACCGGGTCATACTTCTTCAGCCGCTGGAGATAGAGTCGAGTGAGCTCGACCGATGTGACCTTCCGCGAGCGGAGCAAGGCCGCGAGCTTCGTCACCGGCAGGAAGGCGAGATCGTCATCGCTCGCGGGCCGTTCGGGCGCGGCGACGTCGATCGGCCGAACCTCACCGCGTGCTGTCGGCCGCTCGGCATCTTGCGGAGGCTCAGCGAAAAAGACGAGTGCCGGCGGGACGGCATTCGTGATCTTCACATCGTGCAGGGCGTCGATCTTCTGCTGTTCCCGCCGCAGCGAGCCAGCCACCGCCTTCCGTTCGTCCTCGTTAAGCGTGATGCCGGCGATCCACTCCGCCTGCGCGACCATCTCCGGCGTCACCTGCCCGGCATCCTGCACCTGCGCCACAAGCGCCCGCTGAAACGCCGCCGTGCCGATGCCGAGGCTGGCCAGCGCGGCGAGAGCCGAGCGGCGGCTGAGCGTGGACGGACTTTCCTTGGTGAACTCAGACATGAAAACCGACTCCAATTGCCTGCTACCAAAACGCCTATGAGGCGAACGCCATGTCGCCCTGTTGCCTCGCCGCCTTGTCGCGGCCCTATCGTAAGCAGCCCCGACCTTGAATCGCTACCACCGGCTGACAGACCCGCCCTATGCGCCGCCACCCCACTGGTGGCTGCGCCCATTCATACTTTTCGCACTTTTGAGGGGTGATGCGAGCTGATGACTCGCCAGAGATGGCTGCCGCACAACAACTTACGACGATCGTCCGAAAATCGTGAGTATGAATTGTATGAACCGATATTCGCCGTCACTCAAGCTCCGGTACCACGCGGCGGACAGCACTCGATCACCGAATTGAGCGTCTCCCCGCGCGCAACTCGACCGCAGGTTGCTCGACAAGGATTGTATCATTAGTACACTTAATTGGCAACAGAAATACAATACCTAATCGGCATCCGACTGCTACCAGCTACTCTAGCACCGCCACGACCTGCCGCTGTAGCTCGCCGCCGGTCACATGGACCTGGCCGGCAACATCGATGAAGACATCCGCCTCGCTCCGGACGCCGAACTCGGGCTGATAGATGCCCGGCTCGATCGAGAAGCACGTCCGCGGCAGAACGAGGCGGAGTTCGTGCGTTTCGAGGTTGTCCATGTTGGCACCGTTGCCGTGGACTTCCTGGCCGATGTTGTGACCGGTCCGGTGGATGAACCGCTCGCCGTAGCCTGCTTGTTCGATGACATCCCGCGCCGCCTGATCGACCTCCCAGCCGTGCAGCGGGCGGGCGGCAGCGAACGCCTCGCGCACCTTGGTGATTGCCGCATCGCGGGCGGCAGCGACGATCTGGAAAACTTGCTCGTATTTCGTCGGCACTTCGCGGCCGATGAAGCCAACGCGGGTCAGGTCGCTATAGACGCTTCGCGGACGGTCGAGTTTGGCCCACAGGTCGATCAGCACAAAGTCGCCCGCCTTCATCGCCACGTCGGTCGCGGGGGAGGTGTCGAAGTGCGGATCGCCGCTATGCTCGTTGGCGGCCACAATCGGCGGGTGATACGTCGTCAGGCCGTTCGCCTTGAAGTGCTGCATAATCGCGGCCTGCACCTCGGTCTCGCGAATCGTTCCGCCACCGCGCGTCCGCTCCGCGATGAGCCGCCACGCCAGGTCGTAAGCAGAGTTGGTGTGAACGGCCGCCTGCTGATGCATCTGCCACTGCTCGTCGTCCCAGACCGCCTCGAAAAGCTGCACCAGGTCGCCGGAGGAGACGATCTCAACGCCAAAGCTGCGAACGAGTTCGACCGTGCCGGCATCGACCTTCGAGACGTACGGGTTGCCGTTCCGCGGCGAATACTCCATCGCGATTCGCGGGGTGCCACTGCTGGCTTGCCCAGCAGTGCCGCCTGTGACCAGCGATTTCAAACCGGCTTCCAGCTCTTGCCAACGGAGATAGACGGTTCGCTCCCCCGGCAGATGGTCGAGCGAACCGGTTTCGATCCGGTGAACGAGCTTCCTAGGCTCGCCGCGGGCCGGAATGAAGTAGTACCACCGCCGCGAGCGGATTTGATCGTCTGCAAAGCCGAGCACGCGGCGGCCGACGAGATTGCTGCCGCGAAAATCGGCGATGAGCCAGCCGTCGAAACCGAACTCCGCAATCGCCGCTTGCACTGACTGAAGATCGAACATGCTTCCCTCCGTGGTCGATGCTCTGGGGTCACGGATACGTCAGAAACACCCGTGCCCCGTACTTCTTCAGCTCCTCGATCTGCGCCGTCTTGGCCGCATCCGAAAGCGGGTTCTCGCCGATGTACAGTCGCCAGAACGGAGCGAACCGCTTCTGCCCTTCAAAGTCCTTCTTCGCCATCTCCACAAGCGGCGCAAGGTCGGTCACCTTGCAGCCGTGTAGGAAGAGAAACTGCCATTCAGCCGACGCAGCGAGCGGCGACAGGTCGCTGATTGCCGTCCCGCGCAGGTCGAGCCGCTCCAGGTTCTTCAGGCTGCCGAGCGGTTTGAAATCCTCGACCGGATTGTTGTTCAAGTACAGAGCGTGCAGCTTCGCGAGGCCCGCCAGAGGGGCGATGTCCTTGATCTGGTTGTTCCCGGCATCGAGGAAGCCGAGCGGTGTCGTCTTCGCGAGCGGCGACAGGTCGGCCACCTGGTTGTGCTGCATTTCGATGTACTGCAAGGCGGCAAGTTCGGCCAGCGGGGCGATGCTCGCGATCTTGTTCTTCGCAATATTCAGCGATTGAATCTGCTTGAGGCCGGCGATCGGAGCGAGGTCGGTGATCTCGTTGTTTTCGAGGTCGAGCGACAGGAGGCTCTTGCACTTGTCCAGCCCGGCGAGGTTCGTGATCTTCTTCCCCTTGCCGCTGATGATGGCGACGTTCTTCACATCGTCCTCGACGAGCGGCTCCGTCTTGCCGCGCTTCTCGAACACTTGCTGCCGCACGACCGCTTCCAGGTTCTTGTCCGGAAACAGATCGTCGGCTTCGACGGTGGCGGCAAGGAGAGGCAGAAGAGCGAGGGCGGAATATCGGGCGAATCTTGGCATGGCTGGCTCGCGTCAAAGGCAAGGGGAGGGATGTCCGGCAGGCTGCTTAACAGAATACTTGGACGAAAAGGCCAGGGAAAGCCGCTCGACAAGGCTCGCGAAGGATTTGCGGCTCATTGACATGGAAGGCTGTTGGTCCGGACAGAATCACGAAAACGCGAAAGAACGAAAACACGAAATTAAGCAGAAAGAGAATTCTTTCTTCCGTTTCGTGATTTCTGCCGACTTCGTGTTTTCGTGATCTTTTGGACCAGCCACGCTTCCATGTCTTATGTGCCAATGAATTGGTTGATCTTTGGCGTCGAGATTTCTCGCAGGCTTCCCACGACCCAATCGGCCTGTGCGAGCGACTGCGGATCACGGCCCATGCTGGCAAGTCCGATGCACCTCGCGCCGGCAGCTTTCGCGGCCGCCACTCCGGCTGGCGCATCTTCGATGACAACGCACCTCGCCGGCGGCAGGCCAATCCGCTCCGCCGCCAGCAAGAAGACCTGCGGATCGGGCTTGCCGCGAGTGACGTCCATACCGGTCACGACGCCGCGAAACTTGTCCCGCCGGCGGAGCTTTTCGAGCACCAGGGCGACATTTTCCGGCGGCCCCGATGAGCCAATCGCTAGCGCGAATCCGGTCGCTGACAGCGCGTCGATCAGTTCCACGGCTCCGTCCATCGCCGGAAAGTCGCGTGCCAGGCTCTCGCGAAAGATCGCTTCCTTACGTGCATCTACTTCCGCGATTGCCGCGTCACTCGTCGCCAAGGCTGGCCAAAACTCGCGAATGATCTCCCGGCTGGTGCGGCCAAAGGTCGCCGCGAACTGCTCGCGCGACATTGCAATGCCGACTTCCTGCCCGATCGCTTGCCAACTTTCAAAGTGTGCCTCGGAAGAATCGACGAGCACGCCATCCATGTCGAAAATCACCCCCTGCCTCAGTTCCATCCGGCCTTCTCCACGATAAGTGCGGTTGTCGCTTCGCCCGCCAGGCTACGTTACAATCAGCCGCTGCACTTTATCTCTCCCACCGGACGAACCGCCATGCCCCTTCGCCTGCTGCCGAAACTCCTTCCCGCCCTCGCTTTGTTAGTTGCGACATCCGCAACTTTTGCCCAACAGCCGTCCGGCAAGGTCGGGTTCAAGAAAACGGTGCTTGACACCGTCTTTCGCAGCGAAGGGGCTGCTGTCGGCGATTTCAACAAAGACGGCAAGATGGACGTCGCGGCCGGCTACGTCTGGTACGAGGCCCCCGACTGGAAGATGCGGGTGACGGGGGAGAAGGCGCCGGAGTACGATCCGCACGGCTACAGCAACAGCTTTCAGACGTTTGCCGACGATGTGAACGGCGACGGTTGGACCGACATCATCATCGTCGATTTTCCGGGCACGAACACTTGGTGGCTCGAAAATCCCAAGAAGCCCGACACGATTTGGCCGAAACACGTCCTCACGCCCTGCACGAACAACGAAAGCCCGCAACTGCTCGATGTGGACGGCGACGGCAAGAAGGACTTGTTGGCCGCATACTCGCCGGACCCCAAGGACTTTGATGGACCCCAGCGGCGACTCGGCTTCATGTCCCGCCCGGCCGATGCCTCCCAGCATTGGAAGATTCATGCCGTCTCCGCCCCTGCCGCACCGGGAACCAATCGTTACTCGCACGGCTTGGGCTTGGGCGATGTGAACAAGGACGGCCGCAGTGACATCGTCGTGCCGCAGGGGTGGTGGGAAGCGCCGGAAAACCGCACGGCCGGCGAGTGGAAGTTTCATGCCGCGCCGCTCGGCGAGAACTGTGCCCAGATGTTCGTCTTCGATTACGACGGTGACGGCGACAACGACGTGCTTTCGTCGAGCGCTCACGCCTTCGGTATTTGGTGGCACGAGCAACTCGGCGACGAAAAATGGAAGACGCACGAAATCGACAAGAGCTTCTCGCAGACGCATGGCCTATGCCAGGCCGATTTCAACGGCGACGGCCTCCCCGACTTTGTCACCGGCAAGCGGTGGTGGGCGCACGGGCCGAAGGGAGACCCCGGTTCCGATCAGCCGGCGGTGATGACCTGGTTCGAGCTGAAGCGCGAAAACGGCAAACCGGTTTGGGTTCCGCACCAATTCGACCACGACAGCGGCGTCGGCACGCACTTCGAGGTGGCCGACGTGAACGGCGACAAACTGCTCGATGTCGTCACATCGAATAAGAAAGGTGCGTTCTACTTTGAGCAGGTGCGGGAGTAGAGGCGAGGCGACTATCGCTTCGCTACAGTCGCCTGCGCCCCGTTGATGGCAGCGAGCCGCTGCTCGGCCCGCTGCTTGAGCGAGCCCGTGTCGCGCCGCGTTACCATTTGATAGAGGATCCTGGCTACGGCTGACTTTCCTTCCGCTTCGGCAGCTTGCGCCTTCGCAAAGTAAGCTGCCGCTTCGCTGACGCGCTCTTCCGCTGCGGCAGCATTGCGGGCCTTGATGGCGGCGACGCTTTCGACGGCATCCCCGCGACCACTGGTCGCGGCGATGTGCTCTCGCCCTACATGCAGCGAAATCGCTTCCGCCTTGGCTACCGCCGGATCGGCTGGTATTCGCCGGGCTGCCGCTTCGGCCAGCACGGCCCGGTCGAGCTCTTCGTGATCGATGATCGTGGCATGCACGCTCACGCCGCTCGCCATCCGGTCGCTGCCGATGCCCCGATTGGCCAGCGGACCGAAACCGCGCGTCGTGCTGCTGTCGCGAGCCCGGTTGATGCCGCCGAGATACGCACCGCCCCGATCGGGAACCGACACGGTCGTGTTGACCGTGAAGTACGAAAACGTCGGCAGTTGCACGGTCGTTGCAGGCAGCGGCTGAGCCGGCTGCGGGCCGGGCTGTTGCCCTAACGCAGCTCCGCAAATACCGAGCGCGCCAGCCGCGGCTAGTCGAATGATCGTTCGCATGGCGGCCTCCTTGTTCACCCTCGTATTGTATTGGTCCGCTTTGCGGCAATGCAATCATTTCGTCGCGTCGCCCAACAGCTTGTCATACAATGCTCTCCACGGAGACCTGCCATGCCGCAACATGTACTGACGACAACCCCCTTCCTCATTCTGGTTGCGGCGGCAGCGGCCGCTGAACCTCCCGCTTTCACGCAGCCAGAGATCAGCGTCCCTGCCGGCTACACCGTTGAACTCGCGGCCGCCCCGCCACTGGTCGAGCATCCGCTCATGGCCAATTTCGACGACCGTGGCCGGCTCTATATCGCCGAGAACGCCGGCGTGAACATGCAGCGGGCCGAGCTCGAGGAGAAGCTCCCCAACTACGTCAGCCGCCTGGAAGACACCGACGGCGACGGCCGCTTCGACAAGCGGACGGTTTTCGCCGACAAGCTCACGTTTCCACAGGGGGCGATGTGGCACGACGGCTGGCTGTACGTCGCGTCGAGCGGGGCAATCTGGCGGTTTGCCGACAAGGATGACGACGGCGTGGCCGAGGTCCGCGAGCGGATCGTCGGCAGCTTCGGCTATACGGGGAATGCGGCCGACGTTCACGGCTGTTTTCTTGGCCCCGACGGCCGCATCTGGTGGTGCGAAGGGCGGCACGGGCACGACATCAAGGACGCCGATGGCAAGCCGGTGAGCAAGGGGAAGGCGGCCCGCATTTTCTCGTGTCGCACGGAGGGCAGCGACGTTCGCGTCCACTGCGGCGGGGGCATGGACAACCCGGTCGAGATCGACTGGACTCCCGAAGGGGAACTGCTCGGCACCGTCAACATCCTCTATCACAAGCGGGGCGATTGCCTCGTTCACTGGATGCACGGCGGGGCGTACCCGCGGCTCGACCAGCCGGAGATGATCGCCGAATTCCGCCGCACGGGCGAACCGCTCGACGCGGTCCACGACTACGGCCACGTGGCGGTCAGCGGCTGCTGCCGGGTCCGTAGTTTCATGCTTCCTCCTGTCGTACTTGGCGAGGGCCGAATGCAACTTCCTGCGGCCAGGTTTCTCGTCACCCAGTTCAACACGCACAAAGTCGTCTCCACCGCGCTCGTCCGCGACGGCGCCACGTTTCGCGCCGAAGTGACCGACTTCCTGCAGGCCGCCAGCGACGACTTCCATCCGACCGACGTGCTGGAAGACGCCGATGGCAGCTTGCTCGTGATCGACACCGGAGGCTGGTTCCGCATCGGCTGCCCCACGTCGCAGATCGCCAAGCCGAACATCCTCGGCGCGATCTATCGCATCCGCCGCACCGATGCACCGAAAATCGACGACCCCCGCGGGCTGTCGCTCGATTGGAACAAGCTCGACGCGACCGCTCTCGTCAAGTTGCTCGGCGACGCGCGGCCGGCCGTCCGCGAACGAGCCATCGCTACGCTGGCTCGCCAAGGAGATGCCGCTGTACCGTACTTGAGCCGAGCCTTGGTCAGCAGCGATGCGACGATCCGCCTGAACGCCACCTGGTGCCTGACGCGCATCGGCACGACCAAGGCCCAGGGGAGTGTCCGGTTGCTCGGCCTCGCCCAAAAGGACCAGTCGGCACTGACTGCTGCCGTTTATAGCTGTGGCACGACGTGCGACGCTGTAGCCGTTGGCGATTTGTGCGAACTGCTTACGGCGTCCGACACACCACCACAAATTGCCCGGCAAGTCGCCACGGCCCTGGGCCAAATCGGCGATGCCGCGGCCGTCCCGGCCTTACTCACCCGACTGTACAGCGATGCCGACCGCGTGCTGGAACATGCACTCATCTACGCCCTGATCGAAATTGCCGACCGCGATGCCACGGCCAAGGCCCTGGCCGACGACAGCCCGCGTGTCCGCCGCGCCGCGCTGATCGCCCTCGACCAGATGCCGGAAGGCCACCTCAGCCGCGATGAAGTGGCCCTCCTCATGGATACAACCGACCAACCGCTCCTCGCCGCCGCGCTCGATGTGATCAGCCGGCGGGAAGGTTGGGCCGATCAACTCGTTGCCATCGCCGGCCGCTTGCTCACCCAGAAAGAACTGACCGATGCCGAGCAGTCGCTCTTGAGCGGCGCGCTCGTGGGCCTGGCGAAGAACGACCAGGTGCAGTCGCTCGTCGGCGAAAAACTCGCGTCAGCGGATACCACGCAATCTACGAAGCTCCTGTTGCTCGATGTGATTGGGCGAAGCGACTTGCGACCGATTCCCGATGCTTGGGTTAAGCCGCTCAAGAGCCTTCTCACCGAGGTCGATGGCTCGCTCACGCATGCGGCCGTCGTCACCGTCAGCGGCAGCGATCAATTCGACGAGCCGCTCACCGCGCTCGCTCGGAGCGAGAAGGGGCAGTTCGATGCCCGTATTGCTGCTTTTTCAGCCGTTGCTTCGCGACTTGATGAGCTGACCGATGCAGATTTTGCCTTCTTGCTCATCGCAGCAAAGTCCGATGCGCCCCCTATGTCTCGCGCAGCCGCGGTCCACTCAATCACGACTGGGAGACTAAGTACCCTGCAACGATCCAGAGTATTAGAGGGGATTGCCGACGCGGGTCCGCTAGAAATCCGCTCGCTGATTCAAATGTTTCAAGACACCGCTGATGTCGAAGTGGCAGGTAAGCTGCTCAACGCAATTGCGAGGTCGCCGGGGAAAGCTGCAATCGGCCGCGAAGACATTCGGTCAATTGTGGAACGGTTTCGCGATGACAGGCAGTTTCGGGACTCGTTCCGCGACATCTATCACGCACTAGAATCCAAAACGCCAGCCATGTCGCTGACTATTACACCCACAAGTCTCCCCACGGGCGGCGTCGATTCCGGCAAGCAGGTCTTCTTCGGCCGCAAGGCCGCGTGCAGTTCGTGCCATCGCGTGGCGAGCGAGGGGAGCAAGATCGGACCGGACCTGTCAAAAGTGGGCGAGCGACGGAGCGAGCGGGATCTTCTGGAGGCGGTGATCGTTCCGAGCGCCTCGCTGGCCCGTGGCTACGAGTCGCACGTCTTCCGCACCGCCGACGGCCGCACGCTGACCGGCCTCGTCGTCCGCGAAACGGCCGAGTCGCTCTTCCTGCGCACGAGCGACCAGCGCGAAATCCGCCTCCGCCGGAGCGACATCGAAGAGCAGAAGCCAAGCGAGCTCTCGATCATGCCCGCGGGCTTGGAAAACACCATGAGCCGGCAGGAACTGGCCGATTTGCTCGCGTATATGAAGTCGCTCAAGTAGGTTATGCTTTAGCATAACAATTTATAAACTCGTAAGGAGTTATGCTAAAGCATAGCCTTTGCCGTCCGGTACTCCCTACTTTACCGACGATGACCGGTGGCTGACATGACGACCGAAACAATCAAGCCGCCCGCGACCGACCAGCCGCCGATTCGGTTCCGCCTGCGGACTCTCCTGATCGGCATCGCCATTCTAGGCGCGCTTCTGGCAGCCATTGTGCCCGCTGTGAGGTCCGGGCTGAATGCCATACGTCGTGTCGAATGCAGCATGAATCCCTATCACTTGTCATTTGCGCTGCACAACTATCACGACACCTACGGCAGTTTTCCGCCCGCATGCACCTACGATGCAAAAGGGAAACCGGCTCATAGCTGGCGAGTACTTCTGTTGCCGTTCATGGATCAAGCGGCAACCTTTCAGCGGTATAACCTGGCCGAACCATGGAACGGGCCCGGCAATAGCACACTTGCCACGCTCGACATGCCGTTTTATCGTTGCCCGGCCGACCACTCGAGTTCGCCGAGAATGACCAATTACGTCGCGATTGTCGGTCCCGGTACGATGTGGCCCGCCAATTCAACGATGAAGCACACGGACATTCCTGACGGACCCTCGCAGACGATCATGGTGGTCGAAATCTCGAACTCCGACATTCACTGGATGGAACCGCGTGACTTGCCCGTCGAAGAACTCGAAGAGTGGCTCGATCCAGACCACAAGCCGCGAATCTTTGGCAATCACATCGAGGGGAGCGTTGTGGCCTATGCCGACGGGAGCGTCAAGATGCTGCCGCGCGCTGTGACGATCGAGCGCTTGCGGGCAATGATCACGCCGGCAGGGAAGGATTGAATGGGCGGCGACGAGTTCGACGGGAGCCTCGCCCTCCCCATGCAGACCGCGCCTCACTGATCAATAACATTCCCGCTGCCACCTACTATCTTCACCAGCGGAACCGTGGCGTCGCGCCCTTCGCGGTCGTTGCGAATCAGGTTGCCGGCGATGCGGCTGTTCGTCGTGTCTTTGACGAGCAGGGCCGAGCCGTCGCAATCGAGAATAGTACAGCCCGTGAGATGCATTCGGTCGCACTTGTCGATGGTCAGGCCGGCATCGCTTTGCAGCACGTGATGCAGGTGCAGGCCGCCGATGGTGCAGTCCTTGCAGCCGCGGAAGATGACCTTGTTGCTCGCTTCGTCGGTGTAGCCGTAGAGCGGGTTGCGTTCCATCATGTTCGCGCCGAGGACGATCTGCTGGGAGTCCTCGACCAGCAGGTTATTCGCGTAACCTTGCCAGAACGTGTTGCCGGTGATGGTGACGCCGCGAGCGCCGACAAGGTGAATGTTCGTCTGCACGTCGGAGAGGACATTGTCGCCGATGGTGACGTGGCCGCACTGGAACGGCAGCATTTCGCCGCGGCGCTGCATGAAGCCATTGCCCAGGATGCGGATATTCGCCGAATCGGGTGCGTTGCGGCCGTGCTGGATCGTGCAACCGACAATGGCGACCTCGGCCATGCTACCGTCGGCACAGTCGAGCAGGACGTTGGCCGTGGGTGGGCCATCCGCGGCTTGATTCGCCTCGATGTCGCAGCCAGTGATGTGGACGTTGCGTACTTCGCCGCCCCGGACGACCACGCCACCGCCGCCGCAGTAGCTGATGTGGCTGGCCGAGATGTTCGTTTGGTGCAGGTTCACGTTGTCGAGGAAGACGCCGCAGCCGCTGTTTTCGTAGATGTGGCAGGCGTCGATCAGGACGTTGCGATTGCGGCTGGTGAGGTGAATGCCGTGGCGGCACTTGCGGATGTGGACGCCGCGGACGGTGAGTTGCATCGTGCCGGCCGCTTCGATGCCGTCGGCCTCGGCATGGGCGCCGACGATGGCGAGTCCCTCAACCGTCGGCATGCGCTGCCGCTCCCAGACTTCCGGCTTGACCGAATCCGGCGCGGCGGTGCCGCCGTGGTTGCCGATGAAGCGAATCGCCGGACCGGGGCCGGCCATTTCCAGGCGAGCAGTGCCGTCGGAGATGAATGCTGCGAAGCCGAACTTGTCGAGATCAACAACGATCGGGCGCGTGATGCGATAGGTGCCGGCGGGGAAGCGGATCGTTCCCGGTTTGAAATCGACGAGCGATTGGATTGCGTCGGTGTCGTCGGTCGAGCCATCGCCCGTCGCGCCGTAGTCGAGGACGGTGATGAAGCTGGCCCGCGACTTCTTGCCGCCGATCTTGCCGTCGGCAGCAATCGCGTTGCGTCCGCCACCGCCACCAGTCCCCTTGCCGCCGCCACCGCCTGTACCTTGGCCGCCACCGGTTCCTTGCCCCTGCCCGACGCCCAAGCAGGCGGCGACGAGGACGGCAGCGACAAAGAGCGTCACACCAAATTGGGTGGTGCGATTCATGGCGTTCTCCAGAATTTCACGCGATGGGGAGTGGTCAAGCGGGCAGGATGGGCAACAATCGGAAGGCCGAAAAAGGCCGCAAAGTTTGCGCAGTTTGCGCCATCGAAGCAGCGATTGTCACACTCGCACGGAGATTCGCCCATGACCTGCCGCCTGCTTGCCTCGATTTTTGCCGCGATCCTGCTCCTCGTGGCGATTGCCGCACCAGCCGAGGCCGGCCGCCGACATCACGCCTGGCATGCCGCTCCGCCGTGTGGACCCGCTGGCTGCGCTCCGGCGCGCGAGACCGCGAAGTGCGAGCCGCAGGTCGTCACGAAGACGATCATGGTGCCGCAAACGACGTACAAGACGATGACCGTTTCCGACGTCGTCTGCAAGCCGGTGGTTCGTGAGAAGACCGTTCCGTCCACGCGCATGGTCCCCGAAACCACGATGGTCACGCGGCAGGTGCCGGTGACGACGATGGAGCCGCGGACGCGAACGGTGTCGTATCAGGTTTGCCACATGAATTACGACACAGTCACCGACACGATCACCGTGATGGTGCCGCATACCGTGATGCGCGAGGGGACGCGGACCGAGTGCCGCATGACGACTGAAACGGTGATGAAGACGGTGACGTGCGACGCCGGCCACTTCGAGACCCGCTGCACAACCGACTGCCACGGCTGCGTGCAGGCATGCCGGATCTGGGTGCCGAACATCGTCGAGAAGCAAGTGCCGGTGACGGTCTGCCGACCGGAATACATCGAAGTGCCATACTCATATCCGGAGACCGTTTGCCGACCCGAAGAACGAACGATCACGCGCACGGTACCGCGGCCGACCTATGAAACGAAAACCCGCGAGGTTCACTACACCGTGCCGGTGACGACCTACGTGGCGAAGGAGTATCCCGTAACCGTCCGCAAGCCGGTGACGGATACCAAGGTGGTGACGTACACCGAGATGGTGCCGGAGACGGTGACGCGCGAGATTCAGGTTCCCGTCTGCACGATGGTGCCGAAAGAAGTGATGTACACGATCGGCTGCGGTGGATGTGGGAGTTGTGGGTACTAAGGCGAGCAGGTATTGAGGAGAGCGGGAGGCGTTAGCCTCCCGATGGTCTCGAATTACCTTGGGACCAACCTTGAGGCGAACCCATCGGGGTGCTTACGCACCCCGCTCGCCTACTTCCCAAACTGTCCCATCTGCTCGGCAATCCAGCGCTCGAGCTCGGCAAAATCAACCGGCGGCAGCTTCGACAGGTCCGGCCGCAGCTTCACCGCATCCTTGATATAGACGTGGCGAATCTGGTCCTGCGGCTTGTCGGTGTTCCAGTGCAAGAGAACCCGCACGCACTTCCGCAGGCTGCCGGGCACATCGACCTCGTACGTGCAGAGAAGTGGCACGTCGAGCCAGCCGAGTTGCCGGGCGGCCAGGGCGGGAAACTCGGCGTCGAGGTCACGCGTCAGGCTGAAGATCGCGCTGGCCACGTCGGAACCTTCGATGCCGTTGGCCCGAATCATCAGCGCCAAGAGCTGCCGCGTCGCGGTGAGGATGTCCTCCCGCGTGTTGGCCTCGACCGTTGTCGCTCCCCGCACACCCCGGCACCACATGCTGCCCGCCTTGCTTGTAAAGACTTGGTGAATACCACGCCGTGACTTCCTCGCCCTAGCATATCGCCCCGCGCCTGCCGCCGAAAGCGAATCCGCTAGTTACACGCTTGCCTTTCAAGCCGCTTGAATCGGCATCGGCCAGTCTCCACAATGGCTCGCGCCTTCCTGGCCTGCGTTTTCCCACCCAATCGCTGAGGGGCCTGCCATGCTATCCTGCCGTCATTCCGTTGCGTTTTCGATTGTCGCTTGCCTTGCCGCGGCGCTCGGCTGCGGCGCCCCGGTGAAGGTTCCCACTTCCTATTCCAAATGGGAACCCGAAAAGGAGGCCATTTTTTTCATCGACTATCCCGAAGGCTGGGTGGCCGACGGCGGTGGCGGCAACGGACTTCAGTGGGCCGAATTCAAAAAGAGCGGCTGCGTGATCAAGTGCGACACGAATACGTCCAGCTCACTCATTGGCGACATCACCCAATCAGGCAACACCATGGCCGGGGGCGAAGAAGGACTCAGCCAAGAGGAGATCGAGGAGCGCGCACCGGCGGCGGCAGCCCACGCCTGGAATCTGAAGAACGATCCGCCGAAGGAGGACTACGCCAACTACAAGGAAGAGAAAGAGGCCATTGCCTTCAAGTCGGGCCTCGGCGATGCCCGCAAGTCGATCTTCACCGGCTCGTCGATGGGACGCGGCATCAAGGGCTATCGAGCCACCTTCTTAGCCCGCGACCGGGGTGTGACCGTCTTCTGCTACTGCTCGACGAAGGACTTCGAGAAAATGAAGCCCGCCTTCGACAAAGTGCTCGAAAGCGTCCGGCGAGGCAATTTCTAAGCGTGGGGCAGGCTGCAGCGCACCCTGACCAATGGTCAAGGCTTTGAGGTAGGTTCTGCCGGCCCGGTGGAACTTGCGCCGCTTAGCCCCGTCGTCCACGACGGGCAGTGCGGCCTGTTTCGGAATGGAAGCAGCGCCGCCTGGAGGCGGCGGCTAAGCGTGTGCCGTCATCCCTCCAAATCCTCCATAATCTCCTTCACGCTCCCCTCAATCGTTTTGCACATATCGTCCAGCCGCAGGTCGTCCTCGCCGTCGCCGAAGGGGTCTTCAATCTCCTCGGCGATCATCTCCACGCCAATCATGAAGTAGCTGAGCAGGATCATCGCCGGGATCGTCCAAAGCTCAAAATCCTTCATCAGCCCCCACGGCAGCGTGAAGAGGTAAATCATGATCGACTGCCGGATGAACCAGCGGTACGAAATCGAAATCGGCGACTTCTGAATCCGCTCGCACGCGCCGCAGATGTTCATGAGCGAGGCCGCGTGCTGATCTAGGAACAACAATTCAAAGCCGCCGATCTGATCCGCCTGCCGCCAGCGTTCGAGCTGGTCGTAAATCCGCTCCGAGAGATACGCCGGCACGTGCTTCGGCTGGGCGGTTGCCGTTTCAAATCCCGGCAGCGACTGCAGCTTGACGCCGCCGCGCAAATGCCCCTTGAGGGCGTAAGAAAAGTCGATCAGCCATTGGCCGACTGCCCGCACGTCGTCTTTGTTGGCATGCACGCACGTCGCCACCTTGATCGCCAGGTTGCGGCTGTCGTTAACAAGTTGCCCCCACAGCTTCCGCCCTTCCCACCACCGGTCGTACGAAGTGTTTGTGCGAAAGACGAGCAGCGTACCGAGCACGAGACCGAGCACCGCATGCAGCTGCGAGCTGACGGTGAGAACTTCGTCGAAATAGTACAGGTCGATCCACGCCACGATCGCGGCATAGACGCCCGACACGGCGACGAGGCCCCAGATGCGCGCGAAGACGGGCGTGTTGTGGAACGACGCGAGAGCTGTGACCCAGGGGCGAATCATAGGGCAATTGGCGACCGGCAGGCCAAGCGATAGTGTGAACGCCTGTAATACCTTAGCTCATCGGGCAAGTTCGAGAGAGGCCGAATGGTTCAGCAACTCGTTGCCGGCGTCCATCATTTCAAGCGGCAGGTCTTTCGCCAGCAGCGGGAGCTGTTCGCCCGGCTGGCGGGCGGCCAAAGCCCGCAAACGCTCTTCATCACTTGCTCCGACTCCCGCATCGACCCGAACCTGATCACGCACACGGACCCGGGCGATCTGTTCGTCGTTCGCAACGCGGGAAACATCATCCCGGCCTACACGGCGGCCAGCGGAGGCGAAATCGCGTCGATCGAGTTTGCCGTGGCGGGCCTCGCCGTGAGCGACATCGTCGTCTGCGGCCATTCCCACTGTGGAGCGATGAAGGGGCTCTTGCACCCCGAGTACCTGACCGAAATGCCGGCGGTCGCCCAGTGGCTCACCCATGCCGAAGCGACGCGGCGAATCGTCAAGTCGAAATACGGGCAGCTTGCCCCTTCCGATCAGCTCGACGTGGCGATCGAGGAAAACGTCCTCGTGCAGATCGAAAACCTGCAAACACACCCTGCCGTGGCCCTGGCCCTCGCCGAGGGGAAGCTCAAGCTGCACGGCTGGGTCTATGACATCGCCACTGGCGAGGTGTATGCCTACGACGACTCCGCCGAGCAGTTTGTGCCGCTCGGCGAGGTCCGCCCCCCTGCATCAGCGCCCAGTTCCCGCCTGGCCGATGTCGATTCGGGCGATGCCCGATTTCATCCCCAGACTTAGCAGGCATCTTGCCATGCAATACCGTCTCCGCACGCTGCATATCCTGCTGGCCGTCGGGCCAATCGCGCTGGCCCTTGCCTGGTGGTGGCTGACGCAGCCAGCGTCCTATTCAGCGGGAGGAAACGCCGAATTTGCGCTCTACATCGCGGGCATTCTGCTTGTCTTTGGTGCCATCGCGGCAGAACGGTAGGAGCAGCTGCGGATAGAATGACCCGTATGATTCGTTATCGCCCGACCGTCGTGGAATGGATCGTGCTGGTGGCCGTTCTGGGCATCGTCGCGGCATTGTTCCTGCCGGCCGTGCAAACCGACTGCCGCCGCCCAAACCACCAGCCGCCATTGCCGGTCAGCTCCAAGTAATTTGCCTTGGGGCGACACGCCGAAGCGGCGTAGAATCGGGCCTATGGAGCCGAATCCTTACAAATCGCCCGCTGCACACCAGAGCGAGCGAGACTTGTCGATCCTGCGGCAAGTCGTCCAGGCACTCAAGGGCCTCATGCTCTGCCTGTGTTGGCTGGCAATCGTCAGCGTGTCGGGATTGTTCGGCCTTGCCGTAGGATACGAGTTTTGGAGCCAGTACTTTTGGACGATCGAGCGGCCGGTTGGGTTTCTTAGCCCGACCGGAATCATCTTAACGCTGATTACCGGCCTCGGCTTCGCCCTCGGTGGAGAAACCGCATCCCTTGTGTTCTGGCGGCGACGGCTGAACTCGCAGTTGTAGGTTGTCGAATCCATGCGCTACCGCCTCCGCACTCTGTTGATTCTTGTAGCAGTCATACCGGCTGTTGGTTTTCTGGTATCTCAAATCGTCGCCTCGCGGTTTCCGTCGGCATACACAGGGCGAGCACTCGATGTGACCATCGACGGCCCGGGCTATTTCTTACTTACCGTTGACGACCACGACGAACCAACGCACTGCACGCGCTCGGGGCGATTCTGGATCGATAACAATTCGCAGATTCGTGTCGGCAACCCAGAACAAGAACTTCGCCTTTATCCCACCATCTCGGTTCCTCTGGAGGGCCAAGCGTCGATTGACCCTGAGGGCATTGTCTATGCAACCGTCCGAGGGGATCCTGAACCAATCAGTATCGGAGCCATTCAGTTGGCGATGTTTCCCAATCCTGACGGACTGCAGGAAGTTTCGCCGGGGCTGTTTTGCTCGACCGAGGAATCGGGCTATCCCTTTCGCGAGACGCCCGGAGTGCGAGGTGCGGGAATCTGCACGTCTGGATGGTTGGAACTCCGCGACATTCATCGACAGGAATCATGGCCACCGATTTCGACAGGAGTTTTCGCTGCGTTCGCAATCGGGACGCTCACCGGCCTTGCGCTTGGTTGCTTCGTGACGATGCGAACGATCAACCGGCCTGCCTAACATTTATGCGCTATCGCCTCCGCACGCTGCTGATCGGCGTCACTCTACTGTGTGTCGGACTCGGCATCGTCGTGGAACGAGCACGTCGGCAGCGCAGTGCGGTTGAAGCGCTCAGCGAAGTCTATGCGGAGATTCAGTACGACTGCGACACCGAACCCCGCCAAACCAGTCAGGAACGATACCGGTCACTATCTGTGAATTGCCTGCATTCGGTTGTCTGGCTCGGTTTAGATTCTCCCGCGGTGACTGATGATACGCTGGCTTATCTGGAAGATTTTCCGCACTTGGAGATGCTGCTCATTATCGAGGGTTGTAACATTTCTAGCGACAGTCTGATTCATCTACGGTCAGTACCGTACCTAAAACATCTTGTCATTGGCAGTGGCACTGTCGATGACCGGGGCTTGGCGCACGTCGCAACCTTGAGGAATTTAGAAGAACTCCATATTTACTATCAGGACAGCATTTCCGATTCTGGAATTCAACACCTTCACGCGCTAAAGAAACTGCGTCACCTCACGCTGAGCGACACGGCCGTTACCAAGGAAGGCGTTGCGAGTTTGCAAATCGCCTTGCCAGAGTGCGAAATATACTGGCCATAAGGCCTCTAGGATCAGCCCCATGTTCCGCTTCACGATTCGCGACGTGCTCTGGCTGACCGTCGTTGTGGCGCTGGGGATCGGGTGGTGGAGAGAGTCGGGAAGCGATGATCGGGCCTACCTCGAAGGCGCGGCGGCTGAAGCCCAGGTGTGGCGGCATGAATTCCAACAGTACCGGGAAAATCGGGCGAAAGAGGCTGAAGGACAGTACCGCGAATTGCCCGAACAGTAACTGCTCGCATTTGGCCGGCTGGCGGACTGCCGGGTAGAATCTGAGGCTATGGAAATAACGGCGCCATTCAGAGTGTTGTTTCTAGTTGCCGTGCGAATGGTAGCCGAAGTTTGTGTCGGTGCGGGAAGGAAAAGGGGGCATGACCTGAATGCCACGAAGATAAAGCGTAAGTCATTGCTGTAGCAAGCGTTTGCGAAG
>CAYLLN010000005.1:0-150820 GCA_964384375.1 uncultured Pirellulaceae bacterium | reverse complement strand
CCCAGGTCGATCACTTCGTAGTTGTTGCAGCCGAGGACCACGCCGACGATGTTCTTACCGATGTCGTGGACGTCCCCTTTCACCGTCGCGAGAAGTACTTTGCCGCGGGCCTTCTGGTCCGTGGTTCCGGCAGCCACCTTTTCCGCCTCCATGAATGGCAGGAGGTAACCGACCGACTTCTTCATCACGCGGGCCGATTTGACGACCTGCGGCAGGAACATCTTTCCCGCGCCGAACAGGTCGCCGACGACCTGCATGCCGGCCATCAGCGGGCCTTCGATGATCGAGAGGCAGCGGTCGTACTTCTGGCGCGCTTCTTCGGTGTCCTCTTCGACGAATTTGTCGATGCCGCGAACCAGGGCGTGCTTGAGCCGCTCTTCGACAGGAGCGTCGCGCCACGAGAGGTCTTCGGTCGCGGCCGCTTTGCCTTTGCCTTTGACGGTTTCAGCCAGCTTGATCAGCCGATCGGTCGCGTCGGGCCGGCGATTGAGGAGCACGTCCTCAACGTGTTCGAGCAGCTCCTTCGGAATCTCCTCGTAAATCGCGAGCTGGCCCGCGTTGACGATCCCCATATCCATGCCGGCCCGGACGGCGTGGTAGAGGAAGGCCGCGTGCATCGCTTCGCGGACCAGGTCGTTGCCACGGAAGCTGAAGCTGATGTTGCTCACGCCGCCGCTGATCTTGCAGCCGGGGCAGCGCTCTTTAATGAGCCGCGTCGCCTCGATGAAGTTGACGGCGTAGTTGTTGTGCTCTTCCATCCCGGTGGCGACGGTGAGGATATTGGGATCAAAGATGATGTCTTCGGGCGGGAAGCCAACCTCCTCGGTGAGCAGCTTAAAAGCTCGCTCGCAAATGCGGACTTTGTCGGCGACTTCGACGGCCTGGCCCTGCTCGTCGAACGCCATGACGACGACTGCGGCGCCGTAGCGGCGGCAGAGGCGGGCGCGGCGGAGGAACTCCGCTTCGCCATCTTTGAGGCTGATCGAGTTGACGATCCCTTTCCCCTGCAGGCATTTGAGGCCCGCTTCGAGGACACTCCACTTGGAGCTATCGACCATGACCGGGACTTTTTGCACCTCGGGGTCGCCCGCGATCAGGCGAAGGAACCGCGTCATGGCCGCTTCGCCCTCGAGCAGGGCGTCGTCCATGTTGACGTCGATGACGCTCGCACCGCCGGCGACTTGCTGGCGGGCCACTTCGACCGCCACTTCGTACTTGCCGTCGCGAATGAGCCGGGCAAACGCCTTGCTGCCGGTGACGTTGGTCCGTTCACCGACCATCGTGAAGTTGCTGTCCGGCCGCTGCGTGAAGGGGAGCGTGCCGGAGAGGCGGAGGTATTCGGGTTGCTTCGCACCGCGGTGAGGCCGGTCGCGCCGCACCCGCTCAGCAATCGCCGCGATGTGGTCAGGCGTTGTGCCGCAGCAGCCGCCAAGGATGTTGATCCAACCGGCATCGGCCCACTCCCCCACCATTTCAGCCATTTTGGCCGGGCCGAGATCGTACTGCCCCATTTCGTTGGGAAGGCCCGCGTTGGGATAAGCGTGGATTGCCACCGACGCGACCCGTGAGAGCTCTTCAATCTGCGGCCGCATCGTCTCCGGGCCGAGAGCGCAGTTCATGCCGATGGTGAGCAGCGGCACATTGGCGAGCGAGGTCCAAAAGGCCTCGACCGATTGACCGCTGACGAACGTCCGACCTCCTTCGCTGAACGTGCCGCTGGCCATCACGGGGATGAGCTCGCCCCGATCCTCGCTTAGCTTCTGGATCGCAAACAGGCACGCTTTGAGATTGAGCGTGTCGATGAACGTTTCCGGCAGGAGCAGATCGACACCGGCTTCGACCAGGGCCAAACACTGCTCGTAGTACGAATCGACCATCGCGTCGAACGTGGTCCCTCGCCAGGCGGCATCGTCCACGTTCGTCGAAATGGCCATCTGCCGGGCAGTCGGGCCGATCGAGCCGGCGACGAAGCGGGGCCGGTCGGGCGTCCGCTCGTTGTACTCGTCGGTGGCCGCTTTGGCGCAGCGGACGGCAGCCGTGTTGATCTCGCGGATCAGTTCCCGCGGCAGCTCGAACTCCTCCATGCCGACGAGGCTCGCCCCGAAGCTGTTGGTCTCGACGATGTCGGCTCCGGCGGCCAGATATTGCCGGTGGATGTCGGTGATCTTGTCGGGGTGCGTGAGGCAGAGGATGTCGGAGAAGCGGACGAGATCTTTGTGATGGCCGCGGAAACGCTCGCCGCGGACCTGCTCCTCGGTCAGTTTGTACCGCTGCAGCATTGTCCCCATCGCGCCGTCGAGGATGAGGATGCGGTCGGCCAGCAGCGATTGCAGGCGATCGTAAGCCGGGGAGCGGCGAAGCTGGGGCATGGTGGGTGAGAGAGTTAAGGTGGGAATCCTTCACTATCCTAGACAGCCCGGTTTATCGCTAGCGGGCGAAGCAGCGCACAAATGACCGAGACAAAGCACCAATGACCAATCTGGCTGGGCAAAGTGCAAAGAGCAAATGAGTGGAAATTGGTTCGCGACAGGTGACGAGGCGGCAAAGTTTGCCCAGTTCTCAAGATCGTCACAACCCCTACCGATATAGGAGGTGCGGTATGGGCCGCGCATGGACCGTGCGCGCCCAGCCAGCCTCGCGGGAAAGGACGCCCCATGACCACCACGACCACGGCCTCGCGTCGTCAGGCCGCTAGCGAGCCGCGGCCGCCACGCGAGCTGCCGGTGCTGTTCCACTTGATGGATGTCAGCCGGCCGCGCGGGTACTCCGCCCCGGCGACGACGCCCGCCGTAGCTCCACCGGCCGAGTTCACGCTTGGCTCGCGGCTGCCGGAACCGGAGCCTGAGCAAGCCCCCCACGTTTCGGTCGCACCGCCGATCTCGGCGAATGAATCAGTGACGAGCTCGTTGGCCGCGGAATTCGACCTGCAAATGGCGGCGAGCCTGGCCGAGACGGGCGGGATTGACGCGACGCCGGTAGAGGCGAAGGCGACAGCAGCGGAAGAGCCGACAGCGTCCAGTGCGGAGGCGACCGCTGCGGCAGAAGTCTCGTCGAGTGCCGCTTCGACCTTGGAAACGCCACCTCCCGCGGCCAATGAAGACGCCGTCGCCCTCCGCGAGCGGGCCGAAGAGCGGCAGCGGAAACGATCGGCTGCGGCTCGCGACGATTGGTTCAGCACGCACGGCAAGTACATCGTCATCGGCTTTGTGATCTGCCTGGCGGGGACAGTGTTCCTCGCCCGCCGCAACGCGAAGCCGGCCAAGGCTCCGGTGGCCGACAAACATGCCGAACATGCGGATCATGATCACGCTGATCACGACCATGCGAAGCCGGCGACGAAGACGATCCGGTCGGCCAGCGCCGAGGTTCCCGTCGAAGAACCCAAGAGTGGCACGAGTCCGGCGGCGGTGGCGGCGAAGCCCGCAGCGGAAACGTCGCAAACGGCTCTGCACCCGCCGACGATTCCGCAATTGCCCGCCCAGCCGGAATCCGGTAAATCCGACGACGGATTGTTCCCCTGGAAACAGCCGAGCGAGGAGCGGGTCGCCACACGGACGGACGTGCCTTCGCCTGCCGGAACGGCAACACCCGCACCAGCCTCGTCGCCAGTACCGCAGCCGGAGGCCGCGCCGCAGTACCCCACGACCAGCTTCGGCGGAAACTATCAGCCCGTGTTGCCGACTGCCCCGCCGTCGGTCGCGCCGCAAGCCGGCGGCTCGATCTATGGCCCGGCTCTGTCAGCGCCTACCGGAGTCGCACCAGCCGCACAACCGCAGCCGTCCTACCCCACGACCAATTCCGCGAGCGGATATCGCCATGAGCGCACTGGATCGGGCCTTTATTAAGGCCTATGCGAAAGACATTCCGGCGGTGGAACCGGTGGCTGCGAGCGGAGCCGCCACGACAACCGCGCCGCGCGCTGCTCGCCCGATAGTGCAGCCGGCCGCGGCCCAGGCGCAGGTCATCGAGCAGATTTATCACGACGGTTCGCTTTATCGGGTCGAAGCGCCCCCGGCCACGCCGCGTCGCGTTGCCGTTCCCGCCCCACACTTTCAACTGCCACCACGCACGTCACCGCGCCGCAACGTCCGCCGCTCGCTCCTCAAGCTGCTCGGAGCCGACAATCAACTCACGACGCCGATGCAGGTCGATCCGCCAGCCGCGCGGCCCGTTCCCGCGCCGAAGCTGACCAGCCTGCTGCCGAGTGCAAAGCCGCGGACGACGAAGACGAACATTCGCCGGCCGTTGCCAAAGTCGCAGCCAGTTATCGCACCGTTGCCGGTTTCGTCGAAGCTTGCCAAGGCCGACCTCGCGCCCGAGTCGATCGGGGACGCCCCGTCGCCCGTCGCGCCGCTCCCCTTTCAACCGCTCCCTGTTGCGCCCGTTGCACCAGCCCCGATTATCGCTCCGAAAACGGAGCCTGGTCCGGCCGCCGCGCCCGCGCCGCTGAATATTGCTCCGCCGGTCGCGGTGACGATCAGCCTGGCCGATCAGCTTGGTCCGCAGATCGCTGTGCATGGGCACTGGGAAAGCGACAACCTGGTCGATACCGCACCGCTCGTGGTCCTGAAGGAGCCGGCCGATCTGGAGTTGACCGCGACGGGGCAGCTTTTGGAGCTGAAGCTCGACGCGCTGCCGCTGCCGCCCGAACCGCAGGTTTCGGCGACACCGGCGTTCCGCGTCGATCCGCCGCACGCCATTGCCCGTCCACACGCAAAGTTCCAGCCGCAGGCGGAGCCAGCGTCGGCGGTGATCGAAGAGATCGAGCAGCTCGTTGCCGAGGAGCTCGCGGCTGATGAGATTGCTGCCGAGGCAGTCGAGGAGCCGGCGATCGAAGAAACGGACAGCAAGGCCACCGGCAAACCGACCGCCTACTTTGGCGACGTGGCGATCAAAGATGGCGAGCCGGAAGCTGCGACGGAAGAAGCCGCGGCTGACAAGGAGTTGAGCTTTGCCGACCTCGATCCGGCCCAAGCGGCGGCCACCATCGCTGCTGCGACGAGCGACGAGAGCGACGAAGCGAACGAGGACGCCGAGACGGCAAGCGAGGACGGCACACGGAGCGAGCCGGCGACAGCAGACGACTGCATCCCCGTCTGGGAAGTCGATCGCTTCCAGTGGCCGGTGACCGTCGAGCGACTCACGTCCGACAAATCGGGCTACTTCGCTCAGGCAGGGGACCGCCTGGTGGCCGCCGTGCGTGATGGCTTGCGGACGCTCGCCATCACCGGCTCGCGTCGCGGCGAAGGTCGCACGACTCTCGCGCTCTGCCTGGCTCGTGCCGCCGCCAAGGCCGGCATTCAAGTCGCCGTCATCGACGCCGACTTCGCCCGCCCGCAACTGGCCGGCAAGATCGGCCTGGACATTGCTCACGGCTGGCAAGACGCGGCGACTGGCCTGATTCCGCTCTCGGAAGCTGCCGTTCGCTCGCTCACCGACAACATCACCGTCTTGCCGCTCGAAGCCGCCACCGCTCGCGGGCAGCTCGCGCTGTCCGATCCGCGTGTGACCGCGACACTCCGTGCCGCGGCTGCGACGTTCGAGCTGGTGCTCGTCGATCTGGGCCCGCTCCCGACGGGGGAAGACGATCTCTTCCCGGCCGGCGAGGCGTGCCCGTTCGACGCGGCGATCGTCGTCCGCGACCTGCGCTATGCCTCATCTGCCGAAAGCTCCGACGTGGGCGAGCGGCTGTATGCGGCCGGCATCGAGGCGGTGGGCGTGGCCGAGAATTTCGTCATCGAAGAGGAGATTCCGGTCACCTCGGTTTAGACATGTATCAAGCTTATTGGCAGCTCGATGCCCGCCCGTTCGACCACTCGGCCGACGCGCGGTTCTACTTCCCCGGCCCGTCGCAACAGGCCGCGCTGCTGAAGCTGCGCTACGTGGTCGAGAACCGCCGCGGGGCCGCCGTCCTCGCGGGGGAATCGGGCCTCGGGAAGACGCTCGTCGCTCAAACGCTCGTGCGGCAACTGGGGGACACGTTCCACCCGCGCGTTCACGTCGTCTTCCCGCAGATGCCGGCGGATCAATTGCTGGCGTATCTCGCGGACATGGTAGCCCGAAGCGTTAGCGAGGGAGTTCCTTCCGTAGCCCGGAGCGCCAGCGGGGGAACCCCATCGATCGACCAGAGTCTTCGCCGCATTCAGGACACGCTTACCGAACACACCAAAGCCGGTCGCCACGCGATCATCGTCATCGACGAGGCGCACTTGCTCCGCGATTCACGGTCGCTCGAAACGATCCGCCTCTTACTCAATTTCGAGCACGATGCTCAGCCGCTGGCGACGTATCTGCTCGTTGGGCAAACCGGCCTCGCCCTCGACGTGCAGCGTCTGCCGCAGCTCGACGAACGCCTGGCTGTGAAATGCCTCCTCAGTCGTCTGACAGCCGAGGAAACGGGAGCGTACATCCAGCATCGACTCGCAGCAGCCGGGGCCAAGCGGCCGATCTTCGACGCCTCGGCCATCGAAGAAATCCATCAGCTCACGCACGGCATTCCGCGACGAATCAACCGGTTGTGCGACCTGGCACTGCTTGTCGGCTATGGCGAGGAGCTTCGCTCGCTCGGCAAGAGCCAGATACAGGCCATCTACGAAGAGCTGATCGGGGCCTCGCCGACGATTGCCGCGGCGTAACTGCCACTCTCGTGGTTACGATAGAGCCATGCTCTCCCGCCGACTCGCGCTGGCCGCCCTCATAGCCGTTACGCTGCTGGCCGGCGGTATGCGCGTGTGGCAGGCGCGGGAGAGCCTCTGGCTCGATGAGCTGCACACCGGCTGGTGCGCGGTCGGGAGCTTTGCCGATGTGGTGTCGCGGGCGGCGGCGGGGAACCAGTCGCCGCTCTTCTTCTGGCTGGAATGGCTGCTGGTACAGGTGTTCGGGCCGAGCGAACTGGCCCTGCGGCTGCCGAGTTTGATTGCCGGGACGCTGCTTGGCGTCGGACTATACGCGGCACTCGTCCGTTGGACCGGTGAAGCTTGGCTGGGTATGCTCGTCGCATGGCTGGTGGCGGTCGATCCGCGACAGATCTTCTATGCGACGGAGGCGCGACCGTACGCGCTCGTGCAACTGCTCGCCTTGCTGCACGTGATGTTGTTCGTGGAATTAATTCAGCGGCCGACGCTCGGGCGGCGAGTATTGTTCGTCGCCGGCGCGGTGCTGCTGTTTCATCTGCACTACACCGCGGGACTGCTATTCGTCGGCGAACTGGCGGCGTATGTCCTGTGGCGGATGATCCAAGGCGAGCCGCTCGCCTACGACGGCAAGTCAGTGACGCTCGACCTGTTCCTCATCGCGGCATTCTGCCTCCCCGCGATCAGCAATTTGCAGGCGATCTATGGCCGGCGGACAAACTGGGAGGCCTTTGTCGGGCAGGAGCCGGTCACAGAAGTGCTCAACCTTTGGCCGGCGGCGTGGGGAGCGGTGCTGGCAATTCTGCTGGCCGATCGGTACGTCCGAATTGCCGGGGGCTCGCCGCGCTCGACCCCAGCCACCCGCGAACTGCCGCCGCTTGTGGTCTTGCTCTGGGCGATTGTCCCCGTCGCTCTCGCCTGGGTGCTGACGGCCACCGACGTGGCTCGTGTGCTGTTCCCTCGATACGTCATCGTCAGCGCCCCGGCCGCGACGCTGCTCGCCGTGCTCTGCCTGCGGATGGTCCCATCGCGCTCGCTGCAAATCGTGCTGGGACTGGGGCTGGCCGCGTTTGCTCTTCGCAATAGCCACGTAATCGAGCAGTATCAGCTTGATCGGCGATACATCGCCGACCGCCGGGACGACTGGCGGGGAGCGATCGCGTTCTTCAACCAGCAAGCAGAACACGACCAGCATCCGGTGCTCGTCCGCTCCTGGCTGATCGAAGCCGACGGACTTGCCACGGCACATTCATGGGAACTGGCCGACTATTGCCTGTATCCCGTGATGTCGATTTATCCGCTCGATGCGCAAAGAAACCGCCTCGTCCCGTTGCCGCGAACGAGCAGCGGCAAACTCGATGCGGAGACGATCGAGCAAGTTCGCGCGAGCGGCGGAGCGTGGCTGATTCTGGGGGGCAGGCCGGAAGTCGCGGACACCATCGAGCGGGAGATCGTCAGGCGAGTTCAAAGTTCAAAGTCCAAGGTTCAAAGTCCAGAATGGGCCGTCGCCCTGCGTCAATCGTTCGGCAACGTCCGCGTGGTCCTCATCCGCCCCGCGCTTCCCGATCTCTGACGTCCGACTTCAGTCCACCGAGCGCGGTACAAGCACCGAGGCGAAATGGACGCAGGTTCGGGCCAAAGTGGTTGACCCCGCCTGCGCCGCCGCCCATCATAGGCCACTCGCTCTCTCCCTCTCCACTCGCTGCCAGGTCCCGCCCGGCAGGCGGGACCTACTCGGGCCGACTGATGACCGATACCGCTCTTGCCAATTCCGCGACGTTCGAGGCCCCGTATCCCGGCAGCAAGGCGATGCCCCGCTGGGATGCAGGCGAACTGATCGACGCTCCGGTTTTCACCTGGAAGAACATCCTGGCGATGATCGGCCCGGGCCTCGTCATGGGGGCGGCAGCAATCGGCGGCGGTGAGTGGCTGGCCGGGCCAGCCGTCACGGCGAAATACGGCGGCGCCCTCCTCTGGGTCGCCACGATCAGCATCGTCTTTCAAGTCATCTACAACATCGAGATCAGCCGCTACGCCCTCTACACGGGGGAGCCGATCTTCACCGGCAAGTTCCGCACATTGCCGCACCCCATCGTGTGGCTCATCGTCTATCTGCTGCTCGACTGGGGCTCGATCGCACCCTACCTCGTCGTGAATGCCGCGGTGCCGCTCGAATCGCTCCTCCTCCAGCGTCTGCCGGACATCGACCACAGCTCGTGGGATTGGTGGTTCCACAAGTTCGTTTGTACGGGCCTCTACCTGCTGATTATGGTGCCGCTCATTTTCGGCGGCAAAGTGTATGACTCGCTGAAGGTGGTGATGTCGGCCAAGCTGGTGATCATCGTCGGCTTTTTGCTGTTTGTCGGTGTGCTGTTCGCGCGGCCAGCGAGTTGGGCCGAGATTTTCAGCGGCTTTGTGAAGATCGGCACCGTGCCGATCGTGGTGGAAGCTCCCAAAACGCCGCCGCCGGCGACAGCAGTAACTCCGCCGGTTGCCGGAACGGAGTCGCCGGCCCCCGTCAAGAACACCGAAAACCTCTTCGTCACGCTGGCGACCGAGGGGCGCTTCCCGCATCTCGACTGGACGCTGGTCGCGATGATCGCGGGCCTCGCCGCGATCGCGGGGAATGGCGGCCTCACGAACACGCCCATCAGCAACTTCACCCGCGACCAAGGGTGGGGCATGGGAGCCAAGGTCGGGGCCATTCCCAGCGTCATCGGCGGCCACGGCATCACGCTCTCGCATGTTGGCGCGGTGTTTGAAGTCAATCAGCAGACGTTACCTCGCTGGCGCGGGTGGGTTCGTCACATCACACGCGATCAGGTGTTCGTCTGGATGGGAGCCTGCTTCATTGGCGTGGCCTTGCCGAGCATCCTCTCGGTCGGTTTTCTGCCGCGGGGAACGGACGCCAATCGCAACACGGTAGCGGCACTGACGGCCGGCGCGGTGCGCGACCAAGGGATCGAGCCGATGAGTGGGACGCTGGTGACGGCAACGGGGCTCGACAAACTGATTGCCGGGCCACGCTTGGGAGCGGCGTTCTGGAGCATGACGCTCTTCTGCGGATTTCTCGTGCTGATTACCAGCCAGACCACCACGATGGACGGTTTTGTCCGCCGCTGGGTCGATGTCATGTGGACCGCCCTGCCGCCGCTACGGAAGCTTGAATCCGACAAGGTGAAATACGTCTATTTCACACTGCTGGTGGCCTACGCGTCGATCGGCATGGTCATCATCTGGGCCACCGAAAAGCCGGGCTTCGTCTTCGAGCTTTCCACGACGGGCTATAACTTTGCCTTCGCCTTCAGCGCGTGGCACACGCTGGCGGTGAATACGCTCCTGTTGCCGAAGGAGCTCCGTCCCGGCTGGCCGCAGCGTGCAGGCCTGCTCTGTGCCGGACTGTTCTTCCTGGCCCTGGGGATCATGGCGGCGCTGAAGCTGGCGGGGGTGATTAAGTAGAACGTTTGACGCCGCGTCTTTTTGACTGCTGGATGCTGGACGATGACACAACCTATTCGCCTTTCACGCCGCGGCGCTTTGCAAACGCTGTTCTGTTCGAGCGTGGCACTCGCGCTCAACGTTCGCCCGCGGCAAGTGCAGGCCGATGTGACGCCGGGCGATGTGCAACTGCTCGCGATCGGTGACTTTGGCAGTCAGAGCAAAAACCAAACAGCTGTCAGTGCGGCGATGCAGAAATACGTCGCCGACCAAAAGCTAAAAGCCGATGGATTGTTGCTGCTGGGGGACAATTTCTACAGCAAGATGGAAGGGGGCGTGAAATCGCCGCGGTGGGAGACGGGATTTGAAGCGATGTATCCGGCAGCGGCGTTCCCGGGCCCTTGCTGGGCGGTTCTGGGAAACCACGACTATCACGACAATGCCGGCGGCGAAAAAACGCAACTCGCCTACGCTAAGGAGACGCCGGGCACGCGGTGGACGATGCCGGCGAAGTGGTATCGGGTCGATCTGCCGGCGGAGAATCCGGTGCTGACGATGCTGATGCTCGACAGCGACCTGCCGAGCGTCAGCGGCGGCCGCACGATCACGGGGGCGAAACGGGCGTCGCTCAGCGAAGAGGAGGCAGCCGAACAGCTCGCCTGGCTGAAGTCTGAACTCGCGGGGTCGCGAGCGCCGCTCACACTCGCGGTCGGCCACCATCCGCTCTATAGCAACGGAGCACACGGAGACACAAGGAGCCTGATCGCCGCCTGGGGCGAGGTTTTCCAGGAACACGGTGTCCACGTTTATCTCTGCGGCCACGACCACGACTTACAGCACCTGGAGCTGGAGGGGAAGAAGACGTCGTTCATCGTGTCTGGGGGAGGCGGCGCCCGCGTGCGGAAGTTGTCGGAAGAGCGCAAGATGCCCTTCGGCAAAGACGTGCATGGCTTTTCGCACCTGTCGGCCAGTCGGGATCGGCTGGTGGTGCGGCATCTCGATGTGGAGGGAAACGTGGTGCATACGTTCGCGAAGCTGGCCGACGGAACGGTGAAGTTGGAGTTGTAAACGGAGCCGCCGATGCACTTGGAGGTCGAGCTGAAGTTTCGCGCGGAGGGCGACAATGATCTCGCCGCGATTCGCGAGCGGCTGATACAGCTCGGTGCGCGAGCCGTGGAGACGCTCGACCAGGCCGACACCTATTTCTCCCATCCGGCCCGCGACTTCGCCCAAACCGACGAAGCGCTGCGGCTGCGGCGCGTTGGCGAGCGGAATTGCATTACTTACAAGGGTCCGAAGCTCGATGTGACAACCAAGACGCGCCGCGAGCTGGAGCTGCCGCTGGCTGGCGGAGCCAAGGCCTTCGAGCAATTCAGCCAGCTGCTAACGGCACTTGGCTTTCGCCCCGTAGCAACGGTGCGGAAGCAGAGGGAGTTGATGACGCTTGACTGGCAAGGCACTCGTATCGAAGCCGCGCTCGACTGCGTGGCGGATGTGGGGGAGTTTGTCGAACTGGAGGCGAGTGCCGACGAATTGTCGCTCTCGGCGGCTCGGGAAGGGATTACTTCGCTAGCGAACCAATTGGGGCTGAGCGAATCGGAGTGGCGAAGCTATTTGGAATTGTTACTCCTCGTCAGTTCGTAAAGTCAGCCATTTCAGGCACTTGCGCTAATTTTTGTGAAGGTAGCGCCGCCGCCACTGAAAAAATCTGTCGCTCCGCGAAACCCTGGCGCAGATTCGCGGTTTCATTGTTTGTTGGCTCCCGACAGGGAACAGGTTGTCGGCTGTGGCCAGCGGTTTGAGTTCTAGCGAGAGGCACTTCTACCGACCAGTCATGCCCGGCCGCGCAAGAGTCGGCCGCCGGCAACACCATATTGATCGGATCCCCAAGCGATCGCCCGGCCAGAATGCGAGCTTTGTCTCCATTTTGGCCGGGCGTCTTCGTTTCTTGTCCCTTGTCCTTGGTAATTTGTCGCTTGCAACCGGCCGTGACAAGTGACAAATGACAAGTGACAATCGTTGGCGAAAGGACTCGCCAGCATGCCCCTGCGCAGCACGATCGTCATCCCCGCCCGACTCGCGTCCACGCGTCTGCCGCGGAAGTTGCTTCTGGCCGAGACCGGCAAGCCGCTCATTCAGCACACCTACGAAGCGGCGACCCGGGCAACGCGTGCAAGCGGTGTGCTGGTGGCTGCCGATTGCGAGGAAATCGCCGCCGCCGTACGCGGCTTTGGCGGCAAAGTGGAGCTCACGAGTCCTGACTGCGCGAGCGGCACCGACCGCGTGGCCGAGATCGCGAGGAAGCTGCCGGAAGTGGACGTGCTGGTCAATGTGCAGGGGGACGAGCCGGAGATTTCCGCCGCGGCAATCGACTTGGCGGTGGAGCTGCTTGAGTGCGATCCAGCCGCTGTGATGAGCACGCTGGCCACGCCGATCCGCTCGCGCGAACAGCTTCAAGATCCGGCCTGCGTGAAAGTGATCTTCGATCGACGGGGACGAGCGATTTATTTCAGCAGGGCGGCAATTCCGTTTGCCCGCACGTGGGACGATGCGCTCCTGTTCGCCGATCCCGCGCACTTCCATCAGCACATCGGTCTGTATGCCTATCGCCGCGACTTCCTCTTGCAACTTGCTGAAATTCCGCGAGCCGGCATCGAGCGTGTCGAAAACCTGGAGCAGCTCCGTGTTCTTGACGCTGGCTACGCGATTCAAGTCGGCGTGATCGACGAACCGACGATCGGCATCGACACACCGGACGACTACCGGGCGTTTGTGGAGCGGTGGAGGAATTCGAGAGGTGGAGCGTAGGACAGCTAGATACGACGAGGAGAGACATCGTCCAAGAACCTGAAGCACTAGTGCTTTGTCAACATTGTGATTTGGAGTAGCCGAAGTCGTGAGACTTCGGAATTCGACTTTCCTGGCAGCGTCAGTCGGAACTCTCTCGAGTTCCGCTACCCTCAATTCAAACCGTGACACAGCAATAGCTCTTTTTTTCAAGGTGCCAACTTCAACCTTCGGCTGAGGCGCCGATGCCCGGAGGGAATATTCGACCCTTTGCGAAAACACGAAAATCCCCTCCGCACCGCAAAACTGGATGTTGACATCCAATTCTTTGCCGATATGCTATCAATAACTGGATGCTGACGTCCATTTTTGCCGCTTTCGGCAACGGTTGTCTAGCAAAACGCTGCTGGCTATTGGCTCGCCGGCTGATCAAGAGAGGTCAACGATGTCTTCCCGCCGTGAAGCTCTGTTGTGGCTCGCGGTGGGCCTGGCCTGCGCTGCGCCCTCAACTGCAGTCCGCAGCCAAGAATATGAGCAGACGCCGATTCGATACAGCCAATCGAGGCCGAGCAATCGCGTCTCGCGGCTAGTGGCAGAAATCGAGGCCGGAAAGAAAACGCTAGAGTATGAGGAAGGCCGCGGCTACTTGCGCTCGCTGCTGGCCGCGTTGGAAGTTCCCGTTTCGACGCAGATGCTCGTCTTCTCGAAGACCAGCCTGCAGCGCGACCGGATCGCGCCCCGCACGCCGCGGGCCATCTACTTCAGCGACGACGTGTACGTTGGTTTCTGCCAAGACGGCGAAGTGCTCGAAGTTTCTGCCGTCGATCCACAGCTCGGGGCGGTCTTCTACACCCTCGACCAGGAACCTCTCCAGGCACCCGCACTCCGGCGGCAGCTTGACAACTGCCTGATCTGTCACGGTTCGTCGCAAACCAAGGACATTCCGGGGCATGTGGTGCGGTCGGTCCTCACGGCTGCCGATGGCCTGCCGATCCTCTCGGCGGGAACCTACCGCATCGATCACTCCAGCCCGCTGGAAAAGCGGTGGGGCGGCTGGTACGTGACCGGCACGCACGGCAAGCAGAAGCACCTCGGCAATCTCATCATCCGCGGGCGCACCGAGCCGAAGGAGATCGACAACTCGGCTGGGCACAACAACCTGAGCCTGGCCGATCGCTTTGACACTTCACATTATCTTTCGCCCCACAGCGACATCGTCGCCCTGACGGTGCTGGAACATCAGGCCGGCGCCCACAACTACCTGACGAGGGCCAGCTTCCTCACGCGACAAGCGATGCACTATCAGCAGGCCCTGAACCGCGAGATGGGTACGCCCGCGGATACCGTCTGGGATAGCACCAAGAGCCGAATCAAAAGCGCCTGCGAGCCGCTCGTTGAGTATCTGCTCTTCAGCGACGAAGCCCCGTTGACCGCCAAGGTGGAGGGGACGTCAGCCTTCGCGGCGGAGTTCGTAGAGCGCGGCCCGCGCGACGAGCAGGGCCGCTCGCTGCGCGACTTCGACCTGGAGCGCCGGCTGTTCAAGTATCCGTGCAGCTACCTGATCCATTCACCCAGTTTTGCCGCCCTACCGACCGAGGCGCGAGACTATGTTTTCCGGCGCATGTGGGAGGTGCTGACAGGAAAGGATAAGAGCGAGAAGTTCGCTCACCTTAGTCCCGCGGATCGCGAAGCGGTGCTGGCCATTCTGCTTGGCACGCTGTCGGACTTGCCGGACTACTGGCGCGCACCGGCGAGTGGTTAGGTCGGACATCAGCGGGTAGATCCTCCTACCATCGAGGAGAACAGTCCCATGAGATACCTTCGGACCGGACAAATTGCGTTCCTCTGTCTGTTCATCCCGAGCATCACTTCGGCCAAGGCACCCGTCGAGGAGTTGCCTCCTCCTGCCAGGGCGAACGCGGAAGCCAATGAGGCGCCAGTCGCTTCCGAAGAATCGCCCGCGAAAGACCAGACATCCAGTACAGGCTGGGGGCTCTTGGGGGCCAGCGGCCGACACTACTTTGTCGGGCCGCTGGCAATCGCCGACTATCTCCGCGACGGCCAACGTTACATCGTCACCTTGGCCGAAGAGGATCCCGCTACGCATGGCAAGGCTGACCCCAACTTTCTCTACTACCGCGAGGAGGTAGCGGGGCATCGCTGGGCGATCGGTCGGCAGCCTCATTTGGATGGGACTTATAGCGTGTACTTTCAGCCGTCAGACACACCGGCAACCTGGAAACTCATCCAGCACGCTCGGGCAAACTGGGACCATCAGCCGGTATTCGAATCGGTGGAACCTGTCTATTTGCTTGAGCCGACGTGCGGACACTGAGAGGGTTTCCGGATCATCTTTTCGAGGACTCGCTCGCACCAGCAAACGACGGAGTCAGCTCTGTGCTTACCGAATTGGCCCACCTCGTGAATCTGGCCGAATCCGTTGTCCCTCCGGCCGACGGCATTGTCAGCCGCACGATCTTTCAGGACGACCGGCTCAAGGTCGTGCTGTTTGGTTTCGGCGCCGGCGAGGAACTATCGGAACATACGGCTTCCAAACCAGCGGTAATGCACTTCCTTTCTGGCGAGGCCGCCGTCACCCTCGGCGGTGAAACCGTGACCGCACAGGCGGGCACGTGGATTCACCTGGCTGCCGGGCTGATGCACGCGATTCACGCCAAGCAGCCAACCGTAATGCTCCTGCTGTTGTTCAAGTGATGGAGTTTCAGGGTCGGTCCCTCAGGTGGTGTCGTTCGTTCGCGCAATAAGGTGGACCTGGATCATGCGACGATTATGGATTGCCTTCGCGGCGGTGATGGGAGTTTCCTTTGCCGTTCTGGGATGGATCGGCACGCGCATCTATCAAGAGATGCCGCCGCTTGCGGTCCGGTTTGAAACCACCGACGGGCAGGTCATTGTGGCTGCCGATGAAATCGCCCGGGGTCAAAACGTCTGGCAGTCTCTGGGAGGAATGCAGGTTGGCTCAGTGTGGGGCCACGGCAGCTACGTGGCTCCCGACTGGACTGCCGATTGGCTGCACCGCGAAGCGATGTTTGTACTCGATGAATGGGCTGCCGCCGACTACGGGCAACCTTATGCCAAACTCGATGTCGAATCTCAGGCTCGCCTGCGCGGGCGACTCGAGAATGTGTTTCGCACCAACACGCATGATGCCGCGGCCGGCGTGGTGCGACTCGATCCCGTGCGGAAGCGGGCATTCGAGGCCCTGGCAGCCCACTACGGCGAAGTATTCTCTGGCGGCCACACCGAGTACTCCATTCCAGCCGGCTCCGTGACCGATGCCGACCGACTGCGGCAACTGGCGGCATTCTTCTTCTGGACTTCGTGGGCGGCTTCGACCAATCGACCCGACGATGACGTTACCTACACGCACAACTGGCCCCATGAGCCGCTCGTCGGCAATCGACCGACCGGTGAGGCTGTCGTCTGGACGGGTGTTAGCATCATCATGCTGCTGGCAGGCATCTGCGCGATGGTCTGGTGGTACGCAGCCGAGACGAAGCACCCAGAAGGGCTGCCGCCCGATCGCGATCCACTCGGCGCCTGGGAGGCCACACCGTCGCAACGAGCCACGCTCAAGTATTTCTGGGTCGTCGCCGCCTTGATCCTCGTGCAGATCACGCTCGGCGTCGTGACGGCGCATTACGGTGTTGAGGGGGACGGCTTTTACGGCATTCCCTTGTCGAAATGGCTGCCCTACAGCGTCGCCCGTACGTGGCACGTGCAGTGTGGATTGTTTTGGATCGCCACCGCCTGGCTGGCAGCGGGGCTGTTCATTGGCCCGCTGGTCAGCGGCGTCGAACCACCCTATCAACGACTGGGCGTGAATGTCCTCTTCCTCGCGCTCCTCGTCGTGGTAGCCGGCTCGCTGACGGGTGAATGGCTCAGCGTAAAAAACTATCTTTCCGATCACACTTCATTTTACTTCGGACACCAGGGATACGAATACGTGGACCTGGGCCGCGTGTGGCAGATTCTGTTATTCCTGGGGTTGCTGATCTGGCTGGTCCTCGTGGTTAGGGCCGTTTGGCCCGCCTTGGCCCAACCCGGCGAGCAGCGGAGTTTGCTCTGGCTGTTTCTGCTCTCGGCAGGTGCCATTTGGCTGTTCTACGGCGCGGGCTTGACCTGGGGCCAGCACACGCACTTGTCGATGGTCGAATACTGGCGCTGGTGGGTCGTGCACTTGTGGGTCGAGGGATTCTTCGAGGTCTTTGCCACCACCGTGATTGCATTTTTCTTCTACCGGCTGGGGCTTTTGCGGCCGGAGTTCGCCGCGCGCGCGGCATTGCTTTCGGCCACGATCTTCCTGGCAGGAGGAATCATTGGCACCTGCCACCATCTCTATTTCACCGGAACGCCAACCGTGGCCCTGGCCTGGGGTTCCGTGTTTAGCGCCTTGGAGGTGGTGCCGCTGACGCTGGTTGCGTATGGCGCGATGGACGATCTCGCCCTGGCCCGCGCTACTCCCTGGGTGCAACGATACCGATGGCCCATCTATTTCTTCGTCGCCGTCTCGTTCTGGAACATGGTCGGTGCGGGACTGTTCGGATTCATGATCAATCCGCCCATCGCCCTCTACTACATGCAGGGGCTGAATACCACGCCCGTTCATGGCCATGCGGCCTTGTTTGGCGTGTATGGCATGCTCGGCATTGGGCTGACGCTGGTTTGCTTGCGAGCCCTGGTCCCGGAGCAAGTCTGGAACGAGCGACTTCTGTGGTTTTCGTTCTGGGCGATGAACGTCGGCTTGTTTGCGATGTGTGTCATCAGTCTGCTGCCGGTGGGCTTGCTGCAGACCTGGGCCTCCGTCGATCAGGGATACTGGTATGCTCGCAGCAGCGAGTTCATGAATACACCTTTGATGCAGACCCTGCGCTGGCTGCGCGTTCCTGGCGATACCTTGTTCGCGCTGGGCGCTGTGGCGCTGGTGATCTTCGTGGCCGGAGTTCACCGGCCAGCCGCGTCCTCAGCAGCTTAAGTTTTCACTTCCTCTTTCACGGAGAATGATCATGGCCCGATTCGCTGCGACAATTCGCTTCACCGAACAAGGGCTCAAGGGCATTCAGGACACCACTCAGCGGGCCAAGGTCTTTCAGGCCGCGGCGAAGAAACTGGGCGTCAAGGTGGTCGATCTGTACTGGTCGCTGGGACCCTTCGACGGACTACTGATTCTGGACGCACCGGACTCGCAGACGGCCACGGCTGCCATGCTGCAGCTGTCGGCCCAGGGGAACGTGCAGACGCAGACGACCGAACTCTTCTCCGCGGCCGATATGGAGAAGGTCCTGGCCAAGCTCCGCTAGGCGCAGCCCGCCCGAGGTAAGCTGTGATCGCCGGCTCAGGACTCAATCCGCCGCACCGACATCGCGCTGGAGCGCCTCGTAGAGCAGGTCGTTCTCGGTGTGCTCATGCTCGTCAAAGCTCCGGTAAAACGCGGCGAATTCCGCTAGCCAGCCAGCTCTAGCCCCGGATTCGCCGCAGACCCAATGGCACTTCATCCGCAGCGAGAGAAACCGCATGCGCATCTCCTGGTGCTCCCGCAACAGGTGCCGGGCACGCTCTTCGAGCTCCGGCGCCAGGTCTCGAATTCCCTCAAAGAATCCGTTCGACTCCTCGTGCAGGAAATGTTCCTCCAGCTCGGCGCCGACGCGTACCAGCTCCCGGTCCGCTTCGGCCTCCGTCAAACTAGCCGCAGCCAGCAGCTCGTGAAGCCGCACCAGCCGGGCGTGAAGCCGCTGGTGGTCTCCCTGAATCGTGCCGGCGGGATCGATGCGTGCGATGGAGGTCGTCATCGGTTTGCTCCTCGAAGGCAGGCGGCGGGCGTAAGCCCGCCATAACTGGATATTTCTGTCCTATTTTAGCTCGGGCCTGGCGCTGCGCCAACTTCACTCGGCTCGCTCGCCCGACGAAAAGCCGTTCCATCCTCTGTGCGTTTCCGCTCGCCTTTTGACAGCAGTTGCCGCTAACTCGCACACCGGTGCCGAGCGCAGGTCAAACGTTGCCGGCTCAGAACGAGCGGCACGGGCTTTGCGAACGATCACCCATCGGTGTCCCGCACATCGCGCCCCAAACGCCTCGCACATTTACGAGGGATCCAGCATGAAAGCGAGTCCGGCGGCCGTGGGGATTGACCTGGGAACGACGCACACGGTGGTTGCCGTGACAAATCCCGTCGGTCATACCGAGGTGCTGCGGACCAAGGAAGGCGAATCGCTGATTCCTAGCGTCGTGCTCCTCGGCGAAGACCGCGTGGTCGTGGGACGCGAAGCCCAGTTGCGCGGCCGGGCACATCCCGAGCGCCTGGCCGCCTGTGTGAAACGCCAGATTGGGCAGACCTTCTATGATCAGCGCATCGGCGGAGAGGCGTTCTCGCCCGAGGTGCTGCAAGCCTGCCTGTTGCAAGCCGTCCAGCGCGAGTGGTTCCGGGAATCGGCCTCCCGGTGCGGAGTGGTCATTGCCGTGCCCGCTCACTTTACGGAATCCCAGCGTCACGCGACGGCATTGGCCGCGGAGATCTCGGGCCTGGCGCTCCTGGATCTGGTGAACGAGCCGATCGCCGCGGCGTTGGCTTTCACCGAGCATACGCCGTCCCTGGCCTTGCCCACAAGCGACGGGCAGCCGCACGCCGTGCTCGTCTATGACCTGGGAGGCTACACGTTCGAGGCCTCAATTCTCTGGATCGGCCCGGGGCACGTTTCGCTGATCGCCACCGACCACGACTCCTTCCTCGGGGGCCACGATTGGGATTTGCGCCTGGCCGATTACCTCGCCGAGCCCTTCATCCGGCACACGGGCGTCGATCCGCGGGTCGACGCCGCGCTGCTCGAGCAATTCGTGCAGCGGGCGGGCCAGGCGAAGCTGGCCCTGGGCGTGCGCGAGCACACTTCGCTGGCCCTGACCTGCCGCGGCCATACTGAGAAGCTGCGGATCACTCGCCAACAGTTCGCAGGCATGGCCTCCGATCTCGTCGAGCGGACGCTCAAGATCTGCGACGGCTTGATCGTCAAGGCGGGACTGAAGTGGTCCGACCTCGAGCGCGTCCTGCTCGTTGGCGGGGCGACGCGGATGCCGATGATCCGCGAAGAGCTGGCCAAGTGCAGCGGCCGGCTGCCCGACGACCGCGTTTGTGCCGACGAGGCAGTCGCGCGCGGCGCGGCTTTGTATGCGGCCCGCGTCCGGTCGGGGCAGGCCGGACCGCCGCCGCTGCGAATCTCCAGCGTCAGCACACACAGCCTCGGAATCGAAGGCACCGACCAGAACTCGGGCGCGCGAGTCAACAAGGTTCTGATTCCCAAGGGCACGCCGCTGCCGGCCAGCGCCACGCGCGAGTTTCTGGGCAAGAGCGTCAGCGGCCAGGTCATGACGTTCAACGTGCTCGAAGGAGAGCATTCGCATCCGTCGAAATGCGTCACGATCGGCCGTGTGATCCTGAAGGACCTGCCGGCGGACGTCGCCGACCAGTGGCCGGTCGAGGTGAAGTACGAATACTCGGCAGCCGGTCGGCTGACGGTCGATGCCCGCGTCCGCTATACCGACCGCCGCGTGCACCTGGAGACGGCGCGGCCGGGGGGCGTATCGCAGGCCCATGTGACGCGGTGGAAACAAGTCGTGATGGCACAAGCGGGCCTGGCGGCCTTCCGGCAAGTCCGCGCGTGGGAGCGGGCCGCCGACGCGCCGCCGCCCCTGGTCGTGGCGGGCATCGAACCGCCGCAAACGCCGGCCGACGACGCACCGTCCGGGAGTGTCCGCTCATTCCTGGAGCGGATGCTGCCGTTTGTATTTCGCCGCAGCCAACCATCTGAGGCCGAAGCGGTGGACCAATCCGCACCCGACAAGTCGAATCAGCCCATTTCCTCCTGAAGGGCAGGATCTAGCGTTCTGTCTTGGAGCCACCGCCCATGAGCACGACGCCCTATTCCAGCGGAATCCACCGATCCGCCAGCCGGCCGCTGATCATCGCGGAGAATTGCTGGATGATCGGCTATCGCAATCCGTCCTCGCTGCTACAGTGCAACACCTACCTGCGGATCTTCTCCGGGCCACGGCAGGGAATCTGCTTTTGCATTGATCCGGGATCACAGTTCGATGCCGGCGTGATCGAGGGCAACCTGAACTCGCTGACGGGTCACGCGGGTCCCGACTACATTACCGTCAACCATCAGGACCCCGATGTCACCGGCAATCTGCCCGCAATGTGCCGCACCAATCCGGCCGCGACGGTGATGATGACGGAAGACACCTGGCGGCTGGTCCAGCATCTCTCGGTGCAGCCCGGGAAGATACAGTTTCCGCCGGCCCTGGGCAGCCGCCGACAGGTTCTGCTGGACGGCATCGCCTGGCAGTCGGTGCCCACGCCGTTTTGCCACTTCCGCGGGGCGATGGCCTGGTACGACCCGGAGTCGCGGATTCTTTTCAGCGGCGACCTGTTCGGCGGGCTGAATCAGCTCGGCCGCGTGCATTTGTTTGCCGAGGAAGCGGATTGGGCGGGAATCGCCCAGTTTCACCAGATCTATATGCCCTCGCGCGAAGTCCTGCGATACACGATCCGGCAGATCCGCGCTCTGGCGCCCGAAGTGCAAATGATCGCCCCGCAGCACGGCCATGTGATCAGCGGCGACCTCGTTCCCTTGTTCCTTGACCGGATGGAGCAGTTGCTTGTCGGCTACGACCTTCTGGCGCTAGAGCTCGACGACCGCTACGCGTGCGAGTACACGGAGCTGATCGCCGAAATGATCGCCTATGCCTCGGAGGTTATGGGCGTCGAGCAGCTCGAGGAGCGCCTGGCCGTGAAAGCCTCGGACGACCAGCTCGACGAGTGCCTCTCCCTCGCTGGCGGCCAGTGGCAGGTCCGCCACGCTCCCTATGCCACCTCGGCCAAGGTATTCCATCGCCTGGCCCAGGACGAGGGAAGCACTTTCGTCGAAGAAATCCGCAACCGCGTCCTCCGCTTCTGCGAGCAGCGCGGCATCCCTGTTCCGCCCATCGGCTGGGGCCTGGAAAGTCGGGCCGTAAACCCAACGTCGTGATCCGCCCGCATATGCCCAAAGGACGTCAGCGGGGCGATTTCGCCCAGGGCGCGCGCAGCCACGCCCATTCCGCGCAGTTGGCGGATTACGCTCCGGCGTACACCGGCTCTATCGACCGACGTTCGCCGGACTTTGTGAAAAGTGGACAAACTGGTCCAGTGTTTGCATTCCCGCAAGGCCGTGCAGCTGAATACAGGCGCACTCAGGGAGGTCGGCCATGCTTCGGCGATGCGTTGGCTGGTTGGGGATCGTCCTGTTCTCCGGGACGGTGGCGGCTCAGCAATCTCAGGTCCCGCAGGCCAGGCCGACGCCCGCGCAGGCCCTCTATGCCCAGCATTGCGCTGCATGCCACGGTCTCAATCCGGGCAAGCAGGTCTGGAACACGGCCGATAAAGAAGCGGCTCAAAAGCCCTACGGCACCTTCGACGGCAAGACCATCTTCGAAGCTGCAGAAAAGAACATTGCACCGGAAGGACCGCAGACGGTCATGGGCTACTTGCCCACCGAAGCCGAGTGGCGGACACCCAACATCCACGAGGATTCAGCGACCGGCGGCAAATGGAAGCCCGGCTCGTTCAATGGCTCGACCTCGCTGCCCGAGCACCGCGTTTGGTTCTTCTACCTGGCCCGCATTTGCAATCATTGCACCTACCCTGGCTGCCTGGGTGCTTGTCCGCGGCAGGCGATCTACAAGCGCCCGGAGGATGGCATCGTCCTGATCGACCAGACGCGTTGCCGCGGCTATCGCAAATGTGTCGAAGGTTGTCCGTACAAGAAGGTGATGTATCGCGGGAATACGCACACGAGCGAAAAATGCATCGGCTGCTATCCGCGGATCGAAGGCAAAGATCCAGAACTCTGCCCAGACGGTGCGCCTGTGGAGACACGCTGCATGTCTGTCTGCGTGGGCAAGATTCGCTTGCAGGGATTGGTGCAGATCGCGGACGACGGCAAGTGGGCTGTTGATCCAGAAAACCCGCTCTACTTCCTGATCCGCGAACGCCAGGTCGCCTTGCCGCTCTATCCCCAGTTCGGTACCGAGCCTAACGGGTTCTATATCCCGCCGCGGTGGGTCCCGCGCGGTTACCTCTATCAGATGTTTGGTCCCGGCGTCGATTCGTCGATCGAACAGTACTCCTGCCCCGACCGCGAACTGCTCGCCGTGCTCCAACTCTTTCGCGCCCAGCGGCAAATCCTGTTCAAGTTCAAGATCGAGAAGGGCAAAAAGGTCGCCGAAGTCCCGGTTCGCCTCCCCAATGGCCAGGAAAAGGTCCAGGAATTGTTCAATGACACGGTGATCGGCTTTAACAAGTTCGGCAAGGAAGTCGTCCGCGTGACGATCGATGAGCCCGTGATCGAGCGCCCGCGCGAGAAACACGCCAACTCCATCTAACCCCTTTCACTCTCATGAACGCCCCCCTTGCCGTGAATTCACCGAACAGGAGGCAAGCCGAACTCGACTTGGCTTGCGAGTTGCTGTATCGGTTCTTCGCCGCCGCACTGGCCGACCCGCGTCGCCAATGCCAGGCGATCCTTACCGACCGCGTCAGCCGCACGCTCGCCCGACAGGCTGCGGACCTGCTTCGCGGCGAGTTCGGTGGAGTCTCGATCCCGCTGGGTTTCGGCGAGTCGCCGGCCGAAGATCTGGATCTGCGCGCAATCTTGAAATGCCTTCCCGCAAGTGCCGAGGATTTGGCAGACGAGTACGTTCGCGTTTTCGGCCTGGCCACTTGCCGCGAGTGCCCACCCTATGAAACGGAGTACCATGCCGCCGAGGACCCTTTCTTTCGAGCGCAACAGATGGCCGATATCGCCGGCTTCTATCGTGCCTTCGGTCTCCAGCCAGGTTCGGATGGGCGCGAGCGGCCCGACTTCATTGGGCTGGAACTCGAGTTCCTGGCACTGCTGCACATGAAGCAGCGAGATGCAGGTTTAGCGGAATCGGCGGCCATCTGCGAGCGAGCGAGGCGGCAGTTCTTCAAGGACCATCTTTCTTGGTGGACGCCGTCGTTCGCCCTGGCGCTGCGCCACAAGGCCGAACACGGCTTTTATGAGGGCGTCGGGCGGGCCCTGTCTGCCCTGCTGCCGATCGAACGCTACCGGCAAGGAATTGCGGCGCCCTTGATGCCACTGGAGGCGAAGGCGGACGCAGCGCCGGAATCCTGTGAGGGGTGCCTGCTCGCCGCCGGCGCGTGAAAGGGCTAAACGATGACTGCTAGGGAGAACCCATACGTTGTAGCTGTCTGCATCTCGCCCGGCGGCATTCCCAAGCTGCCGCTGGAAGAAGGCTTTGTCACCCGCGAGGGCCTCCTCGGCGACGGACGCAACCACACCAAGCACATCCGCCCCGATCGCGCGATCAGCCTGTTCGATCTGGAGATCCTCGAACGACTTGTCTGCGAAGGGTTCCCACTCACACCAGGAGCCGCCGGCGAAAATCTCACCGTTTCCGGACTTCACGTGCAGGAAATGTTGCCCGGAACATTGCTGCGAATCGGCGATGTTATTCTCAAACTCGAACAGCCACGAAAGCCCTGCTACGTGCTCGATTCCATCGACACGCGTCTGAAAGAGGTGATTGTCGGCCGCTGCGGCTATCTTGCGTCCGTTGTGCGTGCGGGAATCATTGTTCCCGGGATGACGATCGGCCCGGTCATCGAGCCGGAAGGCACCCTCGCCTTGACTTCATCCCCGGACACCAAACTCCACATCGGATCGCATTCCTGGGCCTCTCTGTGAAACTGGGCAAGCTGGGGCCGTCGGGTGTCGTTTCTGCCTTCGTCAGTTGATCGCTTCTGCCGCGATCACGGGCAATCTTTTGCACGTCGTGAAGGATGAGGCGGAACTGTCAGTGGGGGAGAACGAACGGCAGCTCTATCCCTGGCTGCCGCGGCTGGCAAGTTTTGACTGGTTTACGGCGGCGGGAAAGTAGGGCTCATAGGCCCTAATTCCGCCGAAACTTTCCCCGGCCAGCAGCACCAGGTTCAATTCGAAGTTGCCATGATTGGTTCCAAAGTCATTTCAATAGTTGCGGAGCATGGATTTGAACCATGACTAACTGATCCAGAGTCAGTCGTGCTACCGTTACACCACTCCGCAGTGGTTAGCCGATCTTTCGATTACACCAGAGCAACCCGAGGCAATCAAGGATGGTAGGAGGCTGTTGTCGTAAGGTCAAGGGCGATGGGGAGTTGGGGCAATTGCTGAAGAGAGGGACAGAACACGGGAGCAGGTGGTTCGCTCGGCAGACTGCGTTTAAGGCTTGTCGGGCAGTGGCACTTGCTCGGGACTGGCCAGATAGCCCACGAGGTCGCGAAGCTGTTCGGAGGTCAGGCGGTCGAAGAGCCCTTCAGGCATCATCGAGAGGCCCGATTCTTTGCGGTTTTCGATCTCGCCGGTCGGCAGGCGGAGCGTTTCGTTTGCCGTTTGGACGACGAGCGTTACCGGCGACTCCTCCAGAATCACCCCTTGCACAACGCGGCCGTCGGCGAGGCGCAGGACGTGGGCCTTGTACTCGCGCGGCACGATGGCACTGGGATCGAGGACATTGTCGAGGATATAGTCGAGGCTGGTCCGCTGCGAGCCGGTCAGTTCGGGACCGACGCGGCCTCCTTCGCCGAACATCCGATGGCAAGTTCCGCAATGCTGCGCAAAGAGCGCCCGTCCGCGCGGCAGTTCAGCCAGCTTTACCGTCTCCGGCGCAAGCCGCTCCTTGAGCGCCTGCATCCGCGTCTGCTTGTCGGCCGCGGCAGGGCGGATGTCGCCCCAGACCTTCGCCAGGCGCTCGTTCACGCCCGCATCGCCGAGAGATTGAAGCTGACGGATCACGAGCGCCGAGACATCGCGGCGGTCGATCGTGCCTTTGTCGATCGCATCGAGCAGCGCGAGAGCGAAGGCCGGACGGGCCGTGAGGGTTTGAATGGCGTCTTGGCGATGCTCGGCAGGTAACAACACATAAAAACGGAGCAATCGGGCCGGGATTTGGGGGGCGTCGAATGCAGCGAGGTTCCGGATTGCATAGGGCCGAAATGCTTCGTCCTCAAGCAGGCCCAGAAGCAAAGGCCAGAGCGCAGGTTCGCGACGAGCAGCAAGAAGTTCAGCAACTTGTACTCGCCGTTCGATTGGCGCGTTTCGACTGCCGACGATGTGAAGTTGTCCCTCAATCACCTCCTTGTCGCCGTACAGAATCCCCAAGGCCCCAGCCAGTTCACTCGGCCGACCAATCGAGCGTCGGACGAGCAAGTCATCGCGAACGTTTTCCCAGCTTGCCGGCGGAGCGACATGTCGCCGCCCCTGATAGACCGCAAGCAGGCCGGTGAGGATATCCACACGAAGTGCATCGAAAGCCACTTGATTCCTCAACGGTGGACGAGGTTCCTTGAGTAACTTCATGAGTTCGTCAATGACCCAGGCACTGCTGGCCACTGGCTTGCCGTCTCCCTCGTACACGGCGACGAGTCGCCGCGTGATGAATTGGCGAATGACCGGGATGCGCACGTCCGGTAAGAGTGCAATCGCTTGCCGCGGATCGGCCGACACGAGCGGCTCCAGGGCGTACCAGTACATGAGCGGCAGGTTGGGATCGTCGGCATCCTCGCTGTGAGCAAGCAGGGCCTTGATGATCGGCCAGCGGTCGGCCAGAGGCAGACTCTGCAGGGCAGAGGCGAGGTGAAGGCGGAAGAAAGGGGTCTTTTCCTCCGCGGCCAAGGCGGCCAACTTCTCAAGAGTTGCCTTTGACGGCGTCCGGCCATCGACGGCTAGCGACGCCACCCAAGCCCGCAATTCCTCGTGCCGAGATTCCAGCAAGGTGACAATCGTTCCTTCCTCGAGGAATCCGGTCGTGTGCCACGTGAATAGGGCGCGCAAGCGAATGGCCGCCTGTTCGCCAGGTGAATTCTCGCCGTCTTTCGGAGGCACCACCAGGTTCTGAATCGCCGTTCGACCGGCAGCATTCAGCGTTCCTCCCGCGGCGCGCTCTTGGAGCAGACGCCGCGCATGCCGAGTTTGCCACTCGTTCGCGTGATGCTGCAATCCAGCCAGCATTTCACTCGATAGCTTTGCCAAATCGCGAGCGTTGCCCGGAACACCACGGAGGGCGTTCCCTACAGCGCTACCGGCGTTCCCCGCAGCGTCATCTGCGCCGGCGTACACGATCTTAAAAATCCTCCCGCCGCTTCGCTCGCAATCGTTCTCGTTGTAGTCGTGGCACTCTCCTGTGTCGCTCCAGTCGCTGATATAGACGCCGCCGTCGGGGCCGTACTTCACGCCAACGCCGCGGAACCACGGATCGCGCGAGAAGGCAAGGTCGGGCTCGTGCTCGGCGACGTAACCGCTCCCCTCGCGGACGAGCTTGTCGCGGTTGAGCCGCTGGCCGTGGATGTTGAGCGTGAATACGTTGCCGCGATACTCCTCCGGCCAATTGTCGCCGAGATAGACCATGCAGCCGCTGTGAGCGTGGCCGCCGCCGGCATCGCTGTGGGGGACGTAAGTAGCCGCTTCGCCTGCGCGCGATGTAGTCCAGTGCCCGCCCGCCCAGTGTTGATGGTCGGCACAGCTTTGGATCAGGCCGTAACTGTGCGGGTTAATGTCCTGGCCGAACATCCGCTCGAAATGGGCCCCCTGCGGCACATGGAACAGGTGCTTGATGACGCAATTCGTAATGAACATCTGGCCGCGCTCGTCCCAGTCGATCCCCCACGGGTTCGTAGTGCCGTGGGCGTAGGCCTCGAACTTGTGCCGCACCGGGTGATAGCGCCAGACGCCGCAATTGAGCGCGACGCGATCGCGGTCGGGCGTGCCTGGCTTGCCGACGCGCGAGTTCGAGAGGATGCCGTTGCAACCATACAGCCAGCCGTCGGGGCCCCAAGCCATATTGCCGACGACGTTGTGCTTCGCCTTCAGATCCCAGCCGTCGAGGAGAATTTTCGGGTCGCCGTCGGGTTTGTCGTCGGCGTTCGCATCGGGAATGAAGATCAAGTGCGGCACGGCCGTAAGCCAGACGCCGCCGAAACCGACCTCAATGCCGCTGAGGTTGAGTCCCTGGTCGTAGAATACGGTCCGCTTGTCGTGCTTCCCGTCGTTGTCGGTGTCTTCGAAGATCGTGACGCGGTCGGTCCCTTTCACACCCGGCCCCGGCTCCTTCCACGTCGGGTACGACAGGCATTCGACCACCCAGACGCGGCCCCGGTCGTCGAACGTGAACGCGATCGGCTGCGTGAGATCGGGCTCGCCGGCAAACAGAGTCGCCTTGAATCCCGGCGGCAGCTTCATCGTCTCCGCGGCCAGTTGCGGGGCGAAGGGCTTGGTATCGAGTTCGGGAGTTTGGGCATGTAGCTCAGGTGCTACGAGAAATAAGCAGACGGCAGGAAGGAATCGAAGCATGGGAGAGGCGAGCCCTGAGCATTGGGGGAGGATGTTGTTTGCATCGTACAAGAGACGCCAGCGTTTCGCGACCAATGGAGCGGATCGAGAAATGAAGCGACCCGACTGCCAGGAAGCAGCCGGGTCAATGAAGCTCCCTCGCTTGCGCGTCGGGTTAGTGTGTCGCGACGGCAATCCGGTTGGCGGCAGCGAGGATCGCCTGCACGGTCGCTTCCACTGTGTCGGTCGAGACCCCACGGCCGCGAAACGTTTGGTTGCCGTGCTCGACTGAGAGGTTTACCTCACCCAGAGCATCGTGTCCGAGCGTGGCGCTGCGAACCTGGTAATCGACGCACTTCAGCTTGATCCCAGTGATCTTCTCCGTGGCGAGGAATGCCGCATCGATCGGGCCGTCCCCGTCGCTCACTTCCGCGCTGTGCTCCTGCCCACCACGGCTGAGCGTGAGCTTGGCCCGCGGCTTGCGGCCGCTGCCGCTCGTGACCTCGAAGGCGACGAGCGACCATTCGACCTGCCCCGCACCGCCGTGAATCCGCTGCTCGATCAGCGCAATGATGTCGCCGTCGTAGATGTCCTTCTTTTTGTCGGCCAGTTGCTTGAAGTCGTCGAAGACGGCTTGCAGTTGCTCGCCCGTGAGCTGATAGCCCAGAGCCTTGGCCCGGTCGGCCAGAGCGGCCCGGCCGCTGTGCTTGCCCAGGACGAGATCGGTCTTCTGAAAGCCGACGTCCTCGGGTCGCATGATCTCGTAGGTGCTCCGCTCTTTGAGCATGCCGTCCTGGTGAATGCCCGCTTCATGGGCAAAGGCGTTGCGGCCGACAATTGCCTTGTTCCGCTGCACCTGCAGGCCGGTGATCGACGAGAGGAGGCGACTGGCGGGGACGAGGCGCTCGGTGTGGATGCCGGTCGTGCAGTGGTAATAGTCTTCACGGACTTTCATCGCCATCACGACTTCTTCGAGCGAGGCGTTGCCAGCCCGTTCGCCGATGCCGTTGATCGTACATTCGATCTGTCCGGCGCCATTCTCGACCGCGGCGAGGCTATTCGCGACAGCGAGCCCCAAGTCGTTGTGGCAGTGCGTACTGATTACCGCCTTGTCGATGTTCGGCACGCGATTCTTGAGCAGGGCGATCACACTGCCGTAATCCTGCGGCGTGGCGTAGCCGACGGTGTCGGGAATGTTCACCGTCGTCGCGCCCGCAGCGATCGCCGCTTCGACGACCTGGCAGAGAAAATCACGCTCCGTGCGAGCGGCATCTTCGGGAGAGAACTCGACGTCGTCACAATAGCCGACGGCTCGCTTCACACCGGCGACGGCCCGCTCGATGATCTCCTCGCGCGTCATCTTGAGTTTGAACTCGCGATGGATCGCGCTGGTGGCGAGGAAGACGTGAATCCGCGACTGCGGGGCGGTCTTCAGCGCTTCCCAGGCCCGGTCGATATCGGCATTGTTGCAGCGGGCCAGGCCGCAGATGGTGGCGCCGCGGATGGAGCCGGCGATTTCGCGAACGGCCTCAAAGTCGCCTGGCGAGGCGATGGGAAAGCCGGCTTCGATGATATCGACGCCGAGCTCGACGAGGGCCTGAGCAACCTCCAGCTTTTCGCGGAGGTTCATGCTGCAGCCGGGCGATTGCTCGCCGTCGCGGAGCGTGGTGTCGAAGATTTTGATGCGTCGGGCAGAGGACATGATCGTAGATTTCCTGGAAGTAGATGGTGCTGTACTCACGTAACCGCGACCAGTGGTCGCGGTTGATTGATTGGCTGGCGGTACGCCAATCCAATGGCAATGGTTCCGCCGGGCCGGCGGGACCTACGGCCGGCCTCACGCCGGCGCGGCAAGCAGCAGCCACTTCCAGGAAGTTGTCGTCATCGCCAATCGTCCGATTACTAACAGTCGTCCAATAAAAAAACCCCGCATGCCGGGAGGCTGCGGGGTCGAGTTGCGTTTCGTATGAAAAACGGACTCCCCTACGCCTCCTCGCGCTTGGCAAGGCCCGCGGCAAGCGCGAGTCGGGTAAGCGAAAGTAGGGGGAGGAGGTTCATCGCGGGTGAAAGGTTCGGGGGATCGGAGCGAGCGATAATGTATGTTACCTCAGTTTCGTTCTTAGGAAGTAGTTTAGCCCGTTTATTCAACTTGGTCAAGTTTGGCCGTTGGTTCTTAAGTTACTGGCGTGCCAGCAGCAGTCGCTCACTCCGTCATCGAGTCCTCGGCGATTAGTGCTGGACGGCCCGCTGCTCGGGGTTCGATGAGGCCGAAGCTCAGCACCCAGCCGGCTAACATGAACACAACGACGGCGAGATAGACCGGCACGAAGCCGACCGCCAGGATGAGCGGACTAACGAGTGGCGAGAGGTAGATCGGAGCGGCCATGCACAGGCCAAGCGTGCTGAGATAACGCGGATGATGCTCGGCATCGGTGATTTCCAGCGTGTAGTTGTTGAACGACTTTTGGGCCACCGGTGTCAGCCCAACGAGCAAAAACACGACGGGGAAGAACTCCTTGGCGATGCCGGGAATTTGGACCATCCCGATCGCGGCGAGCGGCCCGGCCACAATCAGCAGCGTCACGATCCGCAGCACGAGCCGGTTGCCGAGCCGGTCGGCGATCGGGCCGGTGATCAGGCTGAAGAGCGCCGTGCCGGCGTTTTGAGCGACGACCCACCAGATGAGCCACGGCGTGCCAAGTTCGAGTTCCTCGCGGGCGAGGGCTTGATAGTGTGGAAAGAGGAGGAGCGACGTGCTGAAGAGCGAAGCGACGATTGCCAGGCGACGGAAATTTGCGTCCTCACGGAGCGACTGCCACGCCCGGCCAAAGATGTGCCCGATGCCTCGGCTGGGCTCGTAGTGATCGTCCGGCCGCTCCTTGAGGAACCACGACATGATCGACGCGGCAGCAAAGAGGCAAGTCGTGAAGCCGAAAATCGCCGCCCAATCGGCGTCGTCATCGCGCAGCCATTGCGTTAACAAAGTGAGAGCGCAAATCACCGCCGATGACGCCCCGACAAAGTCAGCGATCATCAGCAGGCGGCCGCGGCGAGTGGGGCGGATCAACTTCCCTTGGATCGTGTTGTAGGCGAGGCCGTTCACCCCCATCGCCCAGAAGAAGAGGCCGTACAAGGCGAGGTAAATCACTGCGGCCCACTTATGGTCGGCCAGTCCCGGCCAGAGCCAGAGGCTCGTAAGGCCCAGGAAGCATAGAGTCATCGACGCAGTGGTAGCGATGAACGCCCGCTTCTTTTTCCTCAGATTCCGAATCCGAGGTGCGGCGAGCACCGGCGGAATGCTCTGTCCGAAGCGATTGAGCGGTTGCAGGAATCCGCGAGCGATGCCGGATGGATCGAGCGCATCGGCCGCTGCCGGCATGATGCTGCTCTCAGTCTTGAAGATCCAGCCGGTGCGGAGAACGACCTGATAGACGACGAGGAGCCAGAAGTTGCGGGCTTCGTGCGGTCGCGGCTCGTCTGGAGAGAGGGAACGAGTTGGCGAGACGGGAAGGGCGTTTTCAATCTCCCCCTCTCCCGCACTCCCCCTCTCCCCCTCTTGAATGTCCATGGCGGCCTACTTGGCAGCGGCCTCTTGCCCAACAGCCTCCTCCACCAAGGCCTTCACCATCCGCCCGATCAGGTTTCGTACTTCGCGGTACTCGTCGGGCGTGAGGTGCTTGGGATCGGGAATCTGCCAGTCGATCCGCTTCTTGGCCCGCAGCGTCGGGCAGGAATCGCCGCACCCCATCGTCACCGCATAGTCAAACTCGGCCGGCACGTCGTCGAGCCCCTTGCTCGTGTGGCGGCTCATGTCGTAGCCCAGCTCGCGCATCGCCTCGACAGCCTTGGGGTTTACCTTGCCCGACGGCTTCGACCCGGCACTATAGATCTCAAAGCCGGCGGGTGCGTGGATATGGCCAAATGCCTCGGCCATCTGGCTCCGGTTACTGTTCTCGACGCAGAGAAAGACAATTCTGGGCATAGGTCACTTCGCGAGCATCTTTCGTTTTTCACCAATCAGCTTCAGCAGCGCCTTCTGCGGGTCGGCAAACTTCTTCAGCCCTTCTTCCATGAGCACCGCTTCCATTTTGTCGATTTCAACTTGCATCGCGATCTCGCCCAGGACCGCGGGGGGCGGGAGCTGATCGACCTGGCGAGTGAATGTTCGGCCGCTCTTGTTCACGGCTTCGTTCGTGGCGGGCGGATTTGTTTCGATGTCGCTCCCGGCGAACGCTTCGACGTATTTCCACGGCGGGTCTTCCGGCTTCTTAGTGCCCGTACTGGCAAAGATCATTTCCTGGGCCAGCGGCAGGTTTTTGTCGGCCCAGAATTGCCGGTTCTGCCGCCAGATGTGCTTTGCGTTGACGATCCCGACCAAGCCCTGCGCGTCGGCACTGAGCGTTGGTACGTGCTTTTCGGTGTACACATCCACGCGAGAAACGAAGATGCTATAGACGCTCTTGAAGTTGGTCCGATTCGCCCGCCGCTGAGCCCCGCGCCAGATTGCGTCACGAGCCGCTTCGTACTGCCGCGGCGAGAAAATGAGCGTGACATTCAGCGTCACGCCGGCTGCACAAAGCTCTTCGAGCGCGCCGAGTCCCGCAGGCGTTGCCGGAACCTTGATCATCCGGTTCTTGTGTCCGGCAGACCACTTCTTGCCGAGCTCGATGTACCGTTTCACGCGTTCGTCGTGTGGCAGGTTCAGGGCGAGGTCTTCGATGAGCGGATCGAGCTCGAAACTGACGTATCCGTCGTTCCCCTTCGTCTGCTGCCAAGCCGGCAGGAACTCTTCCTGCGCCTGCCGCACGAGCATGTCGGTCAATCGCCACGCCACTTCTTCGTCCGTGAGTCCCTCGGCCGCCAGCCGGGCGATGTCACGGTCGAAACGGCCGGTCTTGATCAGATCCGAAATGATGATCGGGTTGCTGGTGGCCCCCGTCGCCCCTTCGGCCTTGTTCGATTTGACGAGGTCCGGGTCGATCGAATCGAGCCAGAGCTTGGTGCCGCAAGCGACGAGCGATTGAAGCGGCGTCATGTCAGTCCTCCTTGCGAATCGCGAACTCACGCACGAGTGCCGTATCGAAGTCGTACACGTCGTCGAAATCGGAACGCCTATCGCCGTCCGACTTCGACATCTCGTTGATCTTGATCAAGTTATAGACGATCTCGCCGAAGTCGCCGGTCGAACGAATCCCCCATTCGGCCAGCACCAGCTTGGCCAAGCGGCCGTATTGCTCGTGGGCCATGATCCGCAAGGCGTGGCACAGCTCCTGCCCGCTGACATGCCGAGCCGGTCGCGGCTGATCGTAGTCGTCCTCGTCGTCCGACTCGGCAGCCGCTTCGTCGCGAACGCCCGTCCGCTTGCCGGCGGCTTGTTCGCTCGTCCGGCCGAGCAGTTCCTGAGCATAGGTCAGACCAGTCCGGACGAACTGATACGCTTCGAGCTTGTAACGCTTGTCCTCGCACAAGAGGCGCAACAGCGGAGGAACCTCTTCAGATTTCACGCGAGCCACGGATGGTCTCCGATGTCATTTGTTCCTGTAACTACGATCCTCTACCCACTCTACCTTCTGCCGGTGCCCGCCTTGACGACGGTCAGCACCTCCGACACGTCGATCAGCACGCGGCGATTATCTTCCATCTGCACGAGGAGTTGCTGGGCCAGGATTTCCTGACCGAGCACGCGGGCTTTGCCATTGACGGTGACGATTTCCGAGCCAATGGGCGGCATGTCGCGCTGCAAATCCTCGTAAGTATCGTACTCGTATCGCAGGCAGCATTTCAGCCTCCCGCAGCGTCCGGAGATTTTTGTCGGGTCGAGCGTGGCCTTTTGCACCTTGGCCATCTTCATCGAGACGGGCGGCATCTCGGACAAGAATGTATTGCAGCAGACAGGCTGGCCGCAATCGCCATAGTCGGCCAGCAGCTTTGCCTCGTCGCGGACGCCGACTTGACGCATCTCGATGCGCGTCTGGAATTCGCTGGCGAGGGCCTTCACCAGCTCGCGGAAATCGACCCGCTCGTCAGCGAGGTAATAGACGACGACCCGCTCGCCGCCGAAGAGATGCTCGACATCGAGCAGCGTCATTTGCAGCGCCAGTCGCTGCACGTGCCGTACGCACACCTCGAACTCCGAGCGCTCCTTGGTGTGGATGTGCGACAGCTCGTTCGAATCGTCGGCCGACATTTCGCGCAGAATCTGCCCACCCGGCGAACCGGACAGACGAGCGGCTTGATCGTCGGTCGCTTCGCAAAGCACATCTCCTGCTTCGAGGCCGCGCTGCGTGCGGGCGACAACCCGTTGCCCGCGCAGGAAGCGGTCCTGGGCTCGGGACGAAAAGACGCCCAGAGCCCGCGTCGAGCCATAACGGACGACATAGCGGGGCATATTGTGCAGGTTCCGCCGGCTCGGCGGGACTTTATCGGTGAGCAAACTGGTTTCAGTTTACTTCCGCTCGCAGCCCGCCGAAAGGCGAGTCAAGATTCGGCGCTCTTCGTCACCTCTGCTGCAAGCGGCCGTAGCAATTGCTCTAGCCGGTCTTGCCCCACAGTGATCTGTAGGCTGATTTCGATCGCCCAAAGCGGCCGTTCTGCCAAGGTGTCGCGAGGGATTTTTACGAGATCCTTCCGCGTGCAGACGATTGCCTTGACATCCCCTTGGTTCGCAATCCAACTCTCCAAGCGAGCGATGTCTGCCGATGCATAGGCACAATGATCAGGCAGGCTCAGCAGCCCAATATCTTTGTGTCCACAGCTAGCAAGCGTGTGCCGAAAGCCGTCGGGGTTGCCGATCCCGCAGAACGCCGAGATTCGCTGGCCTGCAAATGCATCCAGCGTCAAACGACTTCCGGTGCTGTTCATAAAGCCGGTTGGCTTATGGCTAAGTTCAAGCCAATCCGCGTGCGGCGCGACTTGTTGCACGCGAGCGTAGATCGCCTCGCGGGCCGCGGCATCGACCGCATCGGCCCGCGACAGCGCCACCACCTGCGCCCGTGCAAGGCTCTCCACCGGCTCGCGCAGCAAGCCGCGTGGAAGCAAGTGGCCGTAGCCAAACGGTTCCAAGGCATCCAGCAAGACAATGTCTAAATCGCGGGCAATTCGCCGATGCTGGAAGGCGTCGTCCAATATGAGCACTTGCTGCGGATTGGCCGCCAGCGCCTGCGTCGCCGCCGCAACCCGGTCCGGGTTCTGTAGGTGCGGCACATCGGACAAGCGGGCCGCCAGTTCCAGCGCCTCATCGTTCAGCCGGCCGCGTTTCGCCCCATAGCCGCGGCTGATGAGCGTGACAGCGACCCCTTGTCGCTGGAACCACTCGGCCAGCCAGCAGACCAGCGGCGTTTTCCCTGTGCCGCCGACGGTCAGATTCCCGACGCTCACAACCGGCGCCGCCACCCGCGTCGGCACTACCTGTCCGCTGTCAAATCGCCGGTTCTTTGAGCCAACTACCGCGCGGTAGATCGGTTCACCGCCGAGCAGCAGTCCGCGCACCAAGCCTGCCGGCAATCCGTGCCGCTGGCCGCTGACGATGTCGCGGTACCATCCCGAGAGCGGCATCCGTTCCTCCGCAGTCGGCTGACGATTGGGAATGAAGTCAACCTACTTCAGCTTCGCACAAATGGCCTGCGCCATCTCCTTCGTCCCTACCGCCGTCGGATCATTGCGGTCTGCCTTCAGGTCGTAGGTCACGTGCTTCCCTTCCTTGATCACCGCGGCAACGGCGTTCTCCAACCGCTGAGCGGCATCGGTTTCGCCCAGGTGCCGCAGCATGAGCATGCCAGACAGAATGAGGGCGGTCGGATTGACCTTGTTTTGCCCTTTGTACTTCGGAGCGCTGCCGTGCGTCGCTTCAAAGACCGCGCCGCCAGGGCCGATGTTCTCGCCCGGAGCGACACCCAGACCGCCAACGAGGCCGGCGCCCAGGTCGCTCACGATGTCGCCGTACAGATTGGGCAGCACGAGCACGTCGTACAGCTCCGGCTTTTGCACGAGCTGCATGCACATGTTATCGACGATCCGCTCCTCGAACTCGATGTCGGGATACTGCTTAGCCACCGCAGTCGCCGTGTGCAAATACAGCCCGTCCGAATACTTCATGATGTTGGCTTTGTGAACCGCCGTCACCTTCTTCCGCTTGTGCTTGCGGGCATAGTCGAAGGCGCAACGCACGATCCGCTCAGTGCCGCTCTTGCTGATCGGCTTGATGCTGACGCCGGTCTCGTCGGCCTTCGTTTTGATCTTCTTGTCGGTGCTGATCTTGTTGATGAAGTCGATCAGTTCTCCCGTCGCCGGCTTGCCCGCCTCGAACTCGACGCCGGCATAGAGGTCTTCCGTGTTCTCGCGAACGATGACGATATCGACCCCCAGCTCACTGAAGTAGCTCCGCACGCCGGGGTAGTACTTGCACGGGCGGATGCAGGCAAACAGCCCCAGCTCTTGCCGCAGATGCACGTTGATCGACCGGAAGCCAGTGCCGACGGGCGTGGTGATCGGCGCCTTCAGGGCACACTTGGTCCGGCGGACGCTGGCTAGCACGCTGTCAGGCAGTGGCGTGCCCGTCTTGGCCATCACATCGACGCCCGCTTCCTGCAAGTCCCAGTTGATCTTCACGCCGGTCGCATCGACGCACATCCGGGCGGCATCGGAGAGTTCGGGACCGGTGCCGTCGCCGGTAATGAGGGTCACTTCATGGGCCATCGCGGGCAAGCTCCTGCGAGCAAAATGGGCGGGAAATAGCGGGAGAAACGGGACTGGCAGGCTATCACAGCAGCCAGGGGGGCGTCAACGCGGCGGCGCTCGTTGCTCCGCGCCGGGTCGTCCAGTTAGACTGACCAAATCCCAAGAAAGGACCGATTGGATGATCCGCCCGCGATTTCAGTTCTGCCTGGTTGCCGGTTTGTCGATGCTCGCCGTGCTGACTGCTGCGGGCGGGAACGCGCAGCAACCAGCAGCCCAGAACGATACGGACGACAACACCTCTCCCAAGCAGCCTCCGTATGCAGAGCTGGTGCATGACGACAAGCCGGTGGCATACTGGCGGTTTACAACCGAAGATTCAATTGCCGAATTGAACGGACTTCCGTGGAAGCCTTCAGCGGTGGTTGGCCCAGTGAAGCATAGCCAACCGGGGCCGCGGCAGGCGAAGTTCCCGCTGTTTGATGCAGCCAACACGGGGGCAGAGTTTGGCGAACCGGCCTCACTCCGCTACGACGATCCGGGTGCAGAGAGCCCGCTCGACTTCGCTGCCGGAGACACGATCACCCTGGAAGCTTGGGTCAGCCCGGCGAAGCTCGCCAACGGCCAACAGGTGTACGTGATTGGCAAAGGGCGTACGGGGAACAAGGAGCAAGCGGCTGACAATCAGAACTGGGCCCTGCGGCTGGCGGGTGAGGACGGCTCGTGCCACATCTCGTTCCTGTTTCGCGGCACGAGTAATCGCAAGGGGAATCAGGACGATTGGCACCGCTGGACGAGCGACGCCGGATTCTCGCCCGGCGGAGGCTGGCATCACGTGGCCGTCGTCTATACCTTCGGCAAAGGGGGCTCGATTCGCGGGTATATCGATGGCCGTGAATCGAAAGGAAAATGGGACTACGGCGGGCAAACCGACGAGGCCCCGGTGGTCGATGACGATCAGATCTGGATCGGATCGGCCTCGGGGAACAATGCGGGCAATTCATTCCGTGGCGGCATCGACGAAGTCGCCATCTATCGGACGGCTCTCTCGGCCGAGCGAATCGCGACTCGCTGGCGAATCGTCCAACCCAAACCATACGTGACCAACGTCCCAATTCCGAAGGACGGGGTGCTGGTGGAGATTCTGGAAGGAGTCCCCGACGAGTGGACTTGGGACTTCGTACCACCGACGCCGAGCGAACGATTCACGCAGACCGACCTGGCAATGGTCGAGACGCCCAAGAAGTACAATGCCCACGGCGTGCAGGATGATCGCACGAGCCCGTTTGTCCTCTGGGCGCATGTTGAAAGTGAGCTTCCGACCGGCAAGCAGCGTGTCCTCCTACGGTCGCGCAATGCCACCCGGCTCTATCTCGACGACAAGCTCGTCGCCCAGAATCCGTTCCCCAGCGGCAAGACCGACGGCCACAACCCCTACGAGCCTGTTGTGAGCAAGATTTCGCCGAACATCCGCGCCCTGCAGCCGGGGGATCAGGAACAGGTGGTCGAGATCGAGATCGCACCGGGTATGCATCGGCTGAAGCTGGAACTGTTTGTCGGCGGGAAAAAGCGGCGTCCGGAACTTGGCGAGACGAGTGTTTCGATCGCCCCCGCCGACAGCGACGACTTTAGGGTTCTGGGGTTCACGGCGAGCGGGGGGCGTGAGCCCTCTAAGATGAAAGGACTCGCTCGCCAATTCCCACTGACGGACGCCGGCTGGCTCGCCTGGGAGCGCGCCCGCCGGGACGAGCTGGTTTGGATCAATCAATCGCGTCGCCGCGCCGCGAGTACTGAATACGACAAGTACTGGCAGCGTCGCCACGAGTTCGCGCGCCGGTATGCAGTAAAAGCTGACGGTCCATCCGAATCTCAGCAGGCTGGAAGCCTGCCCCACGGGATCGACTCCCTCATCGAAGCAAAACTCACCGCCGCCAAGCTCCAGCCCACGTCACTCACCTCCGACGAATCCTTCGCCCGCCGTCTCTATCTCGACATCGTTGGCATCCCGCCCACCGGCGAACAAGTTCGTGCGTTCGTAGCCAATCCTGACGCCGACAAACGAGCCAAGCTAATCGACCACCTGCTCGAGCAACCAGGCTGGGCCGACAACTGGGTCGGCTATTGGCAGGATGTGCTCGCCGAGAATCCGAACATCGTTAATCCGACGCTCAATAACACCGGCCCGTTCCGCTGGTGGATTTACGAGTCGTTTCTGGACAACAAGCCGCTCGATCGCTTCGCGACGGAATTGGTGCTCATGGAGGGTAGCACGCGCTATGGAGGCCCGGCCGGCTTTGCGCTGGCAACCGAGAACGATGCACCGCTTGCGGCGAAGGCCCAAAATCTCGGCCTCGCGTTCCTGGCGCTGGACATGCGTTGTGCCCGTTGCCACGACGCTCCCGCCCACCGTTTCACGCAGGAAAACCTGTTTAACCTCGCCGCCATGCTGCATCGTGGCGAACAAACGCTCCCCAAGACGAGCACGATTCCCGGCGATGAAGCGTCCCATGCGTCGCTGCTCGTGAGTGTGTCGCTGAAGCCGGGCCAGAAGATCGCCCCACGCTGGCCGTTTGGTGACGACTTCACTGGTTCTGTACCCAAAGAGTTGCTGTTCGATCCAACCGATGAGCGTGAAGAGCTCGCCTTCCGCTTCACCTCGCCGCAAAATCCGCGGTTTGCGAAGGTCGCTGTTAACCGTTTATGGCAGCGCTACCTCGGCCGCGGCCTCGTTGAGCCAGTCGATGACTGGGAGACCGCGACGCCGACACATCCGGAGTTATTGGACTGGCTCGCTCAAGAGCTCACCACCCACGACTATGATCTGAAGCACATCGCCCGCTTGATCTTCAATTCGCAGACGTATCAGCGCGTGCCAACGTCGGACGAGGAACTGGCCAAGCAGCTTGCGGCTCCGCTCCGCCGCCGGATGACGGCTGAGCAGGTGCTCGATTCGCTCCTGGCAACCAGCGGCAAGGAGATGCATGTCGAAGAGTTGGCCGTGGATGTCGATGGGAGCCGGCTGGAGACCGCGTCGATCAATCTGGGCCGGCCGCGGCGGGCGTGGCAGTTCACCAGCATGAGCAACGAGCGCGATCGGCCGAGCCTCTCGCTGCCGGCTGCTCAGACTGCGGCCACCCTGCTTGAGACTTTTGGCTGGCGAGCATCGCGACAGGATCCGCTGACTATTCGCGAGCGCGAGCCGACCGTTCTGCAGCCGGCGATTTTGGCGAATGGGATCATCCCCAAGCGGGCAACGCAGCTATCGGAGGACAGCACTTTCGTCGAACTGGCTCTGGAAACGAAATCGCCGGCTGAGTTCGTTGATCGGGCCTACCAGCAGATTCTGTCACGCTCGCCTACCGCTGCCGAACGGGAACTGTTCGTCGATCTGCTTGCGATCGGCTTCGACAGCCGAGCGACCGGGGCCGCTCCCGGTCCGAAGCCCGATTGGCCGAAGCGCGATGGCGTGAGTTGGTCGAACCACCTGTCGAGCGAGGCCAACGCCGTCCGCCTGGCGTGGCAAAAACAGGTAGAAAAGGGCGACCCGTCAACGCCCCGGCTCACGCCGGCCTGGCGTGAGCGAGCGGAAGATTTCGTTTGGACGCTGATCAACTCGCCGGAGTTTGTGTGGCTGCCGTAAGTAAGTAGGGGGCAGAGGGTAGAGGGTAGTATCAGGAGAGTCAGTGATGCGGACCAATCGGCGCGAGTTTTTGGCAAGCAGTGCTGCGGCAGCGCTCGTGAGCGGCATGGCGACGGCGGAAGAGCCGCATGAAGGACAAGTTCCGCGCGGTAAGGCCGAACACTGCATCTTCCTCTGGCTCGGCGGCGGAGCGGGGCAGATCGACACGTGGGACCCCAAGGCCCAGGGCGACCCCAAGGCGAAGAAGGCGGGCTCGTACTATGCATCGATCGACACAGCCATTCCTGGCGTGCAGGTCTGCGAGCACTTGCCCGAGTGTGCGAAGCTCCTCGACCGATTCACGCTCGTCCGTTCGGTCCACCACGAAGTGATCGACGAGCATGCGGCTGCGGTGAATCGGCTGCATACCGGCCGACCGACCAGCGGCACGGTGGTTTATCCGTCGATCGGTTCGATCGTCGCCCACCAGCGCGGCCCGGCCGGCGATAGCGTGCCGGCGTATGTGCTCATCGGCTATCCGAATGTGACTCGCGGCCCAGGCTTTCTCGGTGCGAAGCACAGCTACGTTTATCTCACGGATACCCAGAGCGGCCCAGCCGGTCTGTCGCGACCGGCCGAAATCACCGCCGACCGGCAGGCACGGCGAGAGACATTGCTCGCTAAGGTTCGCGAGGGATTTCTCGACCGCGCCTCCGGGGATAAGCTCGTCGAACAATACGACCAGACGCTGACAGAGGCCCTCCGCCTGGCCGGGCCACAGTTTGGCCGCATCTTTCAATTGGCCGAGGAGCCTGCAAGCCTGCGTGACTCGTACGGCGGCGAATTCGGCCAGCGCTGCCTCCTCAGCCGGCGGCTCGTCGAGGCGGGCGTCCGCTTCATCGAGGTTTCGCACAATCTCAACTTCTTGAACGGCACCGGCTGGGATGTGCATAACGACGGCATACTCCAGCAGCACGCGCTGATTCGCGAACTCGACCAAGCGCTGGCCACGCTCGTTCGGGATTTAGAGGCGAAACGTCTTCTCGACAGGACACTCATCGTCGTCGCCACCGAGTTTGGCCGGCCCGCCGGCTTCGACGGCGGTGGCGGACGGGGTCATCACAGTAAAGCGTTCTCGTGCGTGCTGGCGGGGGGCGGACTGAAGTGCGGCCAGGCGATCGGCCAGACCGACGAGCTGGCAATGAAAATTGAGAGCCGGCCGGTTAGCGTCCCCGATCTGCATGCCACGATCCATGCGGCTCTCGGAATCAATCCCAAGGGAACGCTCATGGCGGGCGAGCGTCCCGTCCCGATCACCGACGGCGGCGTGCCGATTGCCGAGCTGTTCTAGGCAGCCGATATGACACACCCTGTGCGGTGGGACTGTCTCATTGCGACGCGCTTTCGCACATATTTTCTGTCGATTGCCGTGCGCCTTTCGCTTGGCGCGCAACATGCGTTCCTCCCGTGTTGACGCGCAGGTGCGCGGCGGAAGATCAACTACGGGAGGTGAGACGATGTTTGAGCGCATTGGTGTGCTGGCGTGGATCGCTGCAGGATTGTTCGCGGTCGCTGCCGACGAGGTTCACGAGGGCAAAGTGGTTTCGATAGCCAAGGACGCGATCGTCGTGCTCGACAATCGCGACGGCGAGAACGACAAGTTCGTTGTGAACGCTGAAACCAAGATCACCCGCGATGGGAAGCCGTCGAAGTTGGCGGACATTCTTGCCGGAGACCGTGCCAAGGTCGTGGCATCGGTCAGCGGCGAGAAACTTGTCGCCAAGTCGATCGACGCGCGCTCGCCGGAGTAACGGCGTCGTGAAATCGAGACGGGCTCTTTCAGCTCGCACGGTTTTATGTTGACCGACGCAGCGGTTTGCGCGGAGTGAATTCGCGTTCGGTAGAGAAACGGATTACGCTGATTGGTCGTCTCCGTTTCTCCCCGTCACTCTCCTCGACAAGCCATGCGTTTCGCTCTCCTCCTTGCGCTGCTTTTCGTTCCCGCCACGCTCCTCGCCCAAGGAACGCAAGCCGACTACGACCGGGCTAGCTCCTTGCGCGAGCGGATGCAAGGCAAGGTCTTTAGGGCAGCCGTTGATCCGCACTGGTTCGCGGAGGGGACTCGCTTCTGGTATCGCAACAACTTATCCGGGGGCCGGCGCGAGTTCATCGTCGTTGATGCCCTCGCGGGAACACGTGGCCCGGCGTTCGACCATGCGAAGCTCGCTGCGGCGATGGCAGAGAAGCTGGGCAATGATGTCACGGCCGAGAAGCTGCCGATCGAGGCAATCGAGTTCGTCGATGACAACGCCGCAGTCCGTTTTGCTGCCGCAGAAAAGTTCTGGAAGTTCACACTGACCGATGTGTCGCTTACGGAGATTGAACGCTTCGAGCTACCGCAGCCACGCCGGGACCCATCGGACCAGCCGCAGCGCAGCGGCCGGCGGGGTTTCGGTCGGTCGGATCGCTCGCCCGATGGTAAGTGGACGGTGCTCGCCCGCGAATTCAACTTGATTCTGAAAGCCACCGACGGCGGCGAGGAATCTCCGCTGACGACCGACGGCAAGGAGGACGACTACTACGAGGTTCCCGTCACTTGGGCTCCCGATTCGTCGCGGTTCGTCGCTCTTCGCACACGCCCCGCCCAGGAGCACAAGGTCTATCTCCTCGAGTCTTCGCCACGCGACCAACTGCAGCCGAAGCTGCACACGCTCGACTACCTCAAACCCGGCGACCGCATCGCCCAATCCAAGCCGCACCTCTTCGAGGTCGCGACCAAGCGGCAGATCCCGGTTAAGGACGAGCTGTTTCCCAATCCGTGGAGCCTCGACCAGATTCGCTGGTCCCCCGATTCGCGGCGGTTCACGTTCCTCTACAACCAGCGGGGCCATCAGGTGCTGCGCCTCGTAGCGGTCGCCGGCGACACGGGGGAAGCGGGTACGGTGATCGACGAAACGAGTCCCACATTCGTTGACTATTCGAGCAAACAGTTTATTCACTACGCCGATCGCACGGGCGAGATCGTCTGGGCCAGCGAGCGCGACGGTTGGAACCACCTCTACCTTTACGACGCTCGCACTGGCGAGGTGAAGAACCAGATCACCCGCGGCTCGTGGCTCGTTCGGGGCGTCGATCGCGTGGATGAAGACGCCCGGCAGATCTGGTTTCGCGCCGGCGGCATCTATCCCGAGCAGGATCCGTATCACGTCCACCACTGCCGCATCAATTTTGGCGGAGACGGCCTCGTGATCCTGTCGGCGGGCAACGGCACGCACGAGATCGCCTACTCTCCCGATCGCCGCTGGCTGCTCGACACCTGGTCACGCGTCGATCAGCCGCCAGTGACCGAGCTCCGCAAGACCGACGACGGTTCACTCGTCTGCAAGCTGGAGGAGGCCGACGCGACCGAACTCGTTGCCGCCGGCTGGCAGCGACCCGAGCGGTTCGTCTCCAAGGGACGTGACAACCAAACCGATATTTACGGCGTTATCTTCCGCCCAACGAATTTCGATCCCCAGAAAAAGTACCCGGTCGTCGAACAGATCTATGCTGGTCCGCAAAGCGCTTTCGTTCCCAAGCGATTTGCCTCGCACCACGGGCCGCAGACGATGGCCGAACTGGGCTTTATCGTCGTGCAGATCGACGGCATGGGAACGAACTGGCGCTCGAAGGCGTTTCACGATGTTTGCTGGCAGAACCTGGGCGACTCCGGTTTTCCCGATCGCATCACCTGGCTCAAAGCGGCCGCCGCCGCTCATCCTGAGTTCGACCTTTCGCGTGTCGGCATCTACGGCGGCTCGGCAGGCGGCCAAAGCGCCACGCGGGCCGTGCTGGCTCACGGCGACTTCTATCACGCGGCGGTCAGCGATTGCGGCTGCCACGACAACCGGATGGACAAGGTCTGGTGGAACGAGCAGTGGATGGGATGGCCGATCGGCTCGCACTATGCCCAGCAGTCGAACGTCACCCAGGCAGAGCGGCTGACCGGGAAGCTGATGCTGATCGTCGGCGAACTCGACCGGAACGTCGATCCAGCTTCGACCATGCAGGTCGCCGCCGCCTTGATCCGCGCCAACAAGGACTTCGACCTGATCGTCATTCCCGGCGCGGGACACGGCGCTGCCGGCAGTCCCTATGGCCAGCGCCGCCAGCGCGATTTCTTCGTCCGCCACCTGCTGGGCGTTGAGCCGCGGGCGAAGTAACCTCACTACAACCACTTTGCCAGCGGACCGCCGCGAGCCGCGAGCGCGTCGATCCGCTTCGACACTTCGGCATCCTCCACGAGCGGCGGCGCGTGATGCGGCTTGATGCGAGCGTCGATCACGAGCGGCCCAGTACAGCCCCAATGCTTGCGCTCGGTGAAGCTGCCGATGCCGTGAATGTCGGCGGCGGGGTTGGCCCGCGTGAATGTGACCCAGAGGAAATTGGAGAGGGAACGGGCGGTAAAATTACTGTCATCGACGATGACGACGAGTGGGAATGAACCCACGGACCAAGAGCCAAGCTCCCAAGGTGCTGCCCCACCTGAACCCTGAACCCTGAACCCTGAATCCTCGACCGCCAGCACTCCCGGCATCACCACTCGCGGCTCGCGTAGTCCTTCCGGCAACTGCAGATCGGCGGGCAACTCGGTCGGTAGTTCGCGAATCGGCGGCCCGGCCGCGGCAATGACGACCTTCGACCCCATGTTCAGGCCGTCGCCCGAATAGTCGAGTGTGTCGATCGTCGTCTTTGTGTGGAAGTGCAGGTCACGCCGCCAATCGACGCGCCGCAATACGTGCTGCAAGAAGGCCCCGATGTCGTGCGGATCAAGCGATTCATCGTCGAACCGGTTCGCGATGATGAGAAACTTGGCGAGGGACAGTTGTCCTTGGCCGAGAATGGCACACGCTTGAGTCAGCAGTTCCTGCGGCCGCGGATTGGCCACAAACGGCATGTACCGCTCGCTGCCGATGGCCAGGAGCAGCGGATGCACGCCGGCTGCATCAACCGCGTGGACTTCTTTCACGCCGTGCAGTACGGTCGGAATGACATCGCCGGTCAGCTCGTGAATGAGCTGCCCAAACGTCGTGTCCTCTTGCGGCGGCCGGCCGACGACGGTGAACGGCCAGACCGCTCCTTCGCGGTGATAGACGTGCTCGACACGGAGCACGGGAAAGTCGTGTGCCAGGCTGTAGTAACCGAGGTGGTCGCCGAACGGCCCCTCTGGCTTCATCGGCGCGGCGGTATCGACGTAGCCCGATATGCAAAAATCTGCGTCGGCATAGATCGGCAGGCCGCCGGGCCGGCGAATCATCGGAATGCGATGCCCGGCGAGCGCCCCGGCGAACGTCAGCTCGCTCATCCCTTCCGGCAGCGGCATCACCGCGGCAAGAGACATGGCTGGATGGCCGCCGACGAAGATATTGACCCGCAGCGGCTGGCCGGCGCGCGTCGCTGCCGTGTGATGTACGCCGATACCGCGATGAATCTGATAGTGCAGGCCGATCTCGCGATCGGGGACGTACTGGTTGCCGGCCAGCTGCACGCGGTACATGCCGAGGTTCGAGCGCGCAAGTTTTTCGTAAGCCGAGCCCGGCTGGTTGACGTCCTCCGTGTAGCACTGCGGCAACGTAACAAATGGTCCTCCGTCGAGCGGCCAGCTCACAAGCTGCGGCAATTGGCTGATCGTCGTTTCGTTCCGCACAACCGGCCCGGACGAAACGAGCTTCGGCTGCATCCGCCAGGCGGTGAGCGGGGCCGAGACGTACTTCAATGGGTTCTTGAGGGCCACGGTCGGATCGATCTTCAACTCGATCGCCCGCCGGACATTTTCATAGGTGTGACGAAAAAGGTGTCGCGCCCGCTCGATCGTGCCGAACAGGTTCGACACCATCGGAAAGCGGCACCCCTTCACATTCGCGAAGAGCACCGCCGGCCCGCCGCGGGCATAGACGCGCCGCTGAATCTCTGCCGCTTCGAGGCGGGCGTCAATCTCGTCCTCCAGGCGCACGAGGTGGCCGGTGCGAGCGAGGTCGTCGAGAAGATGGCGAAGCGAAAACATGCCAGTGCGGAATGCGGATTTCGGAATGCGGAATGGCGGACGATCCGCTCTGCGAACTGCATTCCGCAATCCGCAATCCGAACTCCGCACTCTTCTGACCCGCAAACGACGCCGCTAGAATAACGTCCCTTCCCCTCCTCGCCTACGACTCGCAACATCAAACTCTCATGGCAGTTACGACGACCACCGACAAACTGACGCAGATTGCCGCCGAAGCGATCGTGATTGGACTTCACGCCGAATCGCCGCCGAACGGTTTCGCGGCAGAGTTCGACAAGGCCAGCAGCGGTCTGTTGACGCGACTCGTCGAGAGCAAGGAAGTTTCCAGCAAAAAGGGAGATGTGACCACGCTGCTCGCGCCGGCAGGCGTGAAGGCGGGTGTGGTAATCGTTGCCGGCTTGGGACCGAAGGACTCCTTTGATCGTGCAGCGGCTAACAAGGCGGCAGCCGCGGCGGCCAAGGTGCTCGCGAGCAAAGAGCGGGGCCGCGTGGCGTTCTACTTGGCCGACAACTGGTCCGCCGACATCAGCGAAGCGGCCGTCTGCGGCAGCGTCGTCGGATGCGTGGGACAGGACTTGTATCGCGCCAAGAAGAGTCGCTTTCCGCTGACCGACATTGTCTGGGCCGGCATTGATGCAGCCGTCGCCAAGCGGGGCGAAATCCTGGGAGATGCCGTCAATCTCACTCGCCGCCTCGTCAACGAGCCGCCGAGCGACATGTACCCGGAGGCGTTCGCTGCCGATGCGGTGAAGGTCGCCGAGTCGAGTGGCATGGCGATCGAAGTTTGGGATCAATCCCGTTTGGAGGCCGAACGCTGCGGTTCGCTTCTGGCAGTTGCCCGCGGTTCATCTCGCGGGCCGCGTCTGGTCATCCTGCGCTATAGCGGCGGCCCCGCTGATCAGCCGCCGCTGGCGTTAGTCGGCAAAGGAGTGACATTCGATTCCGGCGGCCTCTCGATCAAGCCGACCGACGGCATGAAGACGATGAAGTGCGACATGGCCGGAGCGGCCACGGTCCTCGGAGCGATGCAGGCGATCGCTCGCCTCAAGCTGCCGGTGAATGTGATCGGACTGTGCGGTCTGGTCGAAAACATGATCAGCGGCGACGCGTACAAGTTGGGGGACGTTCTGCGAGCCCGCAGCGGCAAGACGATCGAGGTTCTCAATACCGACGCGGAAGGACGGCTCGTGCTGGCCGACGTACTCGACGTCTGCGTGCAGCTAGGCCCGTCCCGGATCATCGACCTGGCGACGCTTACGGGGGCCTGCGTGGTTGCCTTGGGCAACGACGTGGCTGGCCTGATGACTAACGACCAGCCCTGGTGCGACGCTTTGAAAACCGCAGCCGACACGTGCGGCGAACCGGTCTGGCAACTCCCCATGTTCGCCGAGTATGGCGAACAAATCCGGAGCGAGGTTGCCGACATCAAGAACGTCGGCGACGGCCGCTGGGGGGGCGCGATCACCGCGGCCAAGTTTCTGGAAGAGTTCGTGCAGGGGAAGCCCTGGATTCACATCGACATTGCCGGCCCGGCGTTTCTCGAAGGCTCCAAGCCCTGGCTCGACGCGGGCGGCAGCGGCTTCGGCGTGCGGACGCTGGTGGAAGTGGCGGGGAAGCAATCATAGTTCAGTACCTGGAGTTCCTCCTTCGCGAGCAATACGCATATGGACGAGTTCACAATTGCCGAATTGCCGAACGACACCGATGAAGTGTGGGCCGAAGTCTCGATCGCGATCGCTTGCGAGTTCATGGTGCCGGAAGACTGGAACGAAACTCCCGTGATTTGCTAGGAACGCGAACATCACTGACGACAATGAGTATCCGTACTGCAAGAGAAGTTGCCGAGCGCGTAATCGTGATGGCAACGCTCGCCTCTCGCGCGTCGCTTGAGGTCACGGATCATCCGCGGAGCGACGAAATTTCGGAGCGGCTGCTGGGCTGGTTGGAGCAATACGACCTTGCCGGCACGCTCGACCCGATCGAGCGCGAAATCCTAGCCACGCCGCGAGGGACACTCACCACCAGTCAGCGAATCGATGCGACGTTAGCAGAGGAAGGGGCCTGCTTTTTTGCCTGGTGCATTTCTCGGGGTCCGCCACTTGCGTTGAAGGAGCGAGCCGATGCTCGTCAATTGGCATCATCGTTTCGTATCTTGCATACAGATGTGAGGGATACTGTCGGGTCCGCCGCCCTTCGACCGGAACCTGAGATCGTATGTGGCTGCGTCGATATCCTGTTGACGTTGTCGGAACTCCGACAGCGGCGGCTCGCCGATGACTCGGCCCGAAAGCTCCTTGCTGAACTTGAAATGCGCCGAATTGTCGAGCTGGGGTTGCACGTGTCACCAGAGTCAGAGGAGTGTTGTCACGACTTCGTCGATTCCCTCTCGATCAATGAACAGCGCGCGATTGCAGGTATTCAATTTGTTCGCGGTGAGGCAGCACGTTGGCTGTTCGACGGCAGAGCCAGGTATTTTCAGGACGACGATCGATTCTGCTGATCGTTACCTGGGTTGACTGACGAGCACCTGGCCGACAACCTGCGTATCGGGAATCGTTGCCATCAAGTAGGTATTGCGGCCGCTGGCGATTTCTAAGCGAGTGCCGCTCGCTCTCGAAGCGAGCCGTGAGCCGTTGCGGGCCTGCAGAGAGACTTCATGAGTTCCGGCGGGCAGTTCGACTCGGAGCACCTGAATCTTGTCGGGCAAGAGTCCCCAGCAACGTGTATCGGCTGATTCGGTTGCCTCCCAGGCAATGCCGGCCAGATCGAGGGCCAATCCCGGCAGCGTCCCCTTCTCGATGCCGGTCATCTCCTTGCCGCCATAGACGATCCCCTTCTTCACGATGCGGCGGGCGACGGCGCGGGCGACGACTTGCGAGTAGATCGCTTCGTACTGTTTCACTGCGAGATCGGTCACGTCGGTGATCGTATCGGTCTGGCCAACGCTCTGACCATCGACCGTGACCGCGACGTCTTGAACCGCACACGCCTGGCCGATGACCTTCGGCACCTTCACCGGTGCGACGTTCGGCGGCACCGTTTGATTGCCGACGGCGCTGACGATTTCGCCTGCGATCAGCAAAGCCGCAGAACTGGGAACCTCGACGGCTTCGACTTTTTGTGGACCACGGCCAGTGAGAGCAAAGACGTAGAGCACGCCGTTGCCGGGGGCAGAATGCGTGCCTCGTGCGGCTCGCTCCAGATCGAACTTGCCGGCCTGAAAACTTGGCTGCCAATTGACGACCGTGACAAAGCTCCGCTCGGCATCGTCGTAGTTGACGTGTGTCGCCTCGCGCAGCACTCCTCGGAGATACGGCGCGAGAGCAACCCGCTGGTAGTTCTGCTTGGGGTTTTCCCCTTCCTTCACCTGTCCACTGGCGATAATCTGCTCCTGCTTGTCGATAAGCTGTAGGCTATACGCCTCGGCATCGCCGCCGTCGTGCATCAGGTTCGCCAGCGCCAGAAAACCGCGAATCAGCACCTGCTCGTAGTCTTCGCCGCCGTAGGCTCTGTGACTGTCGTCCGTAAGGTAGGAAGCGGCCGATTGAGCCACTTGCAGCCCTTGCAACTCATCGAACCGATCGCGCACCTGCCGTAGCGTTTGCTCGGCATCGTGTGGACGACCCGACGATAGCTGCACCATTGCTTGTTCGAGCAGGAGCACGTCGGCATCGGACTTGTTGGCTTTCAGGCCGGCGGTAATCGCAGCGTCGGCAGCAGCCAGGTCACCCGCGTAGTACGTGCCGCGGACTTCGGCGAGACGGTCGGCGTGAGTGGCACAGCCGGCGAGGAACAAATGCAGAATGCAGATTGCAAATTGCAGTTTGACTGCTCGCAATTGCCGCAGTGTCGCCAAGGAGCGTGCTCCCGATCGAGGTGGCTGCTCAGTGAGCTTACACCCACCGCTCGCCAATCAACCTACTACTTCGACCACGGCCATCCTTGCGACCACGCCCGGCTCGTCCACGAGTGGTGGTAGCCCTTGCTGAGCATCGCCGATTGCTTGTCCTGCTCGCCGGTGCGAATGTCGATCAACTCCAACGTCAGCATGTAGTCGCGCTGGTAGTCCTTGTTCTCGCGCGTGGTGCCGGAGGTGAGCCGAGCGTAGAGCAGGTAGTCGAACGGCTGGCCCTGCTGCTCCATGATGCCGACGAACGTCCGCATGTTCTCCGGCACAAAGAGCTGATCGGGGCGGATGCGGGCCTCGATCAGCCCGGCATCGACGAACCGCCGGCTGATCGGTGTGCATGTGCCGCATTCCAGCAGCCGCGTGTCGATGCTCTCGTATATCTGGTCCTTGAAATCGCCGATTTCTTCGGCGGTCTTGTTCTCAACGCCGACAAAGCAGACTCGCATCCGGGGCGGCGGCAGGATTTCCGGCCCCGTCGAAACCTGCTGCATTTGCGAGGGAGCTGCTTCGTGCCGCGCGAGCAGCTTAACGACCGCCTCGTCGATCAGTGGGCGAAAGGTTTCCTGTCCGGCAGCGTGGCTGCCGACCATTTCCTTCTCGCCAGGCTCGATGACGCGGGCGTACTGCTTCCCCTTACAGCCAGTGGCGACCACGACGAGATATAGACCAACGATCAACCAACCACGCAGGGCGGCACGCGACATGGGAGTCCTTTCCCAGGTTCAGATCGAGCGCGGGCGCGGCAGGCCCGCACCTCTTCTCGATCAGCAGAGTCATTATCGGCAGACAATCGCGACAACCCGCAAGATCGGCCGCCGGAGCGGGAGAGTAGCCAAAGTGTCGCCAGCGGGCGAGGTCAGGCGCGTGCTAGCGGTGCTGGCAAGTCGTCCCATCAGAAGCGGGCGGGCGAATAAGGAGCCGGCTCAATATGCGGCTGTTCGCCGGTGATTATTTCGGCGATGAGCTTGCCCGTGCCCGGCGCCATCGACAGGCCGAGCATGCTGTGGCCCGAGGCGATCCAAACGTTCTTGAGCGCGGGGCTCGCACCGATGATCGGCACACTGTCCGGAGTCATCGGCCGCCAGCCGAACCATTCTTCCTGCACCGGCTCGACGAGCGGCTCGTGCAGGTAAAGCCGAGCGGCGGACTTCAGCAGTTCGATCCGCTCGCGTCGTATCGTGCTGTCGTAGCCGGCGAATTCCATCGTTGAGCCGAGACGATAGCCCGATTGGAACGGGGTGACAGCCACGCGATGTTCCTCGAAGATCATCGGCACGGCGGGGCAGCGCGTCGGCCGCGGCATGGTGATCGAATACCCTTTCCCCGGTTGGATCGGCAGGCGGCATCTCAAATCGCGACTCCACTTCGGTGAGAGCGCACCGGCCGCGAGCACGAATCCATCGGCGGGCAGTTCGCCAGCCGGCGTTTGCACGGCGCGGGCCCGGCTGTTGTCGAGGACAAAATTACCGGCAGCACAGTTTTCGCGAATCGTCACACCGCGAGCGAGCAGCACTCGCTTCAGCTCAGCCATGAGCAGGTCGGGCCGCAGATGCGCATCGAGTTCATTGAGCCAGCCCCCAGCCAGGTCGTCCTTTAGTGCCGGTTCGAACTGAGCAAGTTCACGGCCAATAAGGCGGCGGGCGCGGTAGCCGAACTCACGTCCGAGCAGCTCGTCGGTTTCCGCATAATGCTCAAAGGCCTGCTTCGTCTGGAAGACAAAGAGCAGCCCCTTCGTTTCCCACTCGCACGCGATCTGTTCCTCCGCGAGCAGCTCGTCGTAGAGCTGGCGGGACGAAGTGAGCAGCGCCTGAATCGCCCGGCCCGATTGCAGCACCTGTCGCGGATTGCAGCAGCGTGAGAATCGCCAGAACCAGTTCCAGAGCGCCGGATCGAGTCGCGCACGGACCTTGAGCGGCGAGTTGCGAGCGACGAGCGCCTTGAGGCCCATCCACACCGCTCCCGGTGCGGCCAGCGGCAGGACATGGCTCGGGCAAACGTAACCGCAATTGCCGTGCGAGGAACCACTGCCGAAGCGGCCGGAGTCGAGGATCGTCACCGTCAAGCCGCAGCGCGACAGGTAATAGGCACAAGCCGCGCCGATGACGCCGCCGCCGATGACCGCGATGTGCTTTGGGGTGTTCGGCATAAGTAGGTTCCGCCGGCCCGGCGGAACTGGATGACTATCGTCCTCCCGGGCCGGCAGGACTTACCAAGAGCTGGTCGCAATCATCGAGCAGCAGCGTCGCTTCCCCCGTGATATAGGCCGTCCCTTTGATCCGCGGAATGATCTGTTCGTTCACGACGCGATACGACGCTTCAAACACGGTGCCGAGAATGCTCTCCTGCCGCCAGACCTGGCCTGCGGCCAACTTGCCGTCTGCGGCCAGGCAAGCGAGCTTCGCACTCGTCCCCGTGCCGCACGGTGAACGGTCATACGCTTTTCCAGGGCACAGCACAAAGTTGCGGCTGTCGTTCGCAGCGTCTTGGGGTGGGCCGAACAGCTCGATGTGGTCGATCTCAGCGCCGCTCGCGCCGGTGATACCTTGCTGCTTGAGCGCTTGCCTGATCCGCCACGTAAAGTCAGTCAGCGCCTCGACGCGGCTCAGGTCGAGCTGCTGTCCATGGTCACTGACGAGGAAGAACCAATTGCCCCCCCAAGCGACGTCTCCGGTCACACGGCCGTGGCTGGGGATCGCGACGCTGATACCAGCTAAATGGCGACAGCTCGGCACGTTCTCGATCGTCGCAGTGTTCGCGCCGTCATATTCGAAGGCAACGCGTCCGACCGGCGTATCGAGCAGATGCGTTCCTGCACCGATGCGGCCCAAATGACCCAGCGTTACCGCGACGCCGATCGTCCCATGCCCGCACATGCCGAGACAACCGACGTTGTTGAAGAAGATGATGCCCGGTTGTTTTCCTTCGACCAGCAGCGCCCCCACCAGCACGTCGCTCCCGCGCGGCTCGCAGACGACAGCACGGCGGAACCAGTCGTGCTCGATGGCCAGCCGCTGGCGCTGCTCGGCCAAGCTGCCGAGGCCGAGGTCCGGTCCGCCGGCGATGACAACGCGCGTCGGCTCGCCGCCGGTGTGCGAATCGACGACTTGGATGCGATGAAAGGGCATCGTAGATCCCGCTTGCCGAGCGGGATCTGACCCGCCCCAAAGCTCCTCCCGGCAGGAGGAGCCTACCTCGGCCGCGTCGCGATCGCTTGCCGGATGACCGCCAGAATTCGCTCGCGCTCCTCGCCCACCAGCGGCAGGCGCGGGGCCCGTGTCGTTTCGCTCCCCATGCCGGTCTCGGCCATCGCCAGCTTGATGTACTGAACCAGCTTGACGTGCGTGTCCAGGTGTAACAGCGGCGTGTACCAGCGATAGACCTTTAAAGCTTCGTCCATGCGGCCGGCTTTTGCCAAGTCCCACAGCAGGCGATTCTCCGCCGGGAACGCATTCACGAGGCCCGACACCCAGCCGACTGCTCCGAGCACAATGCTTTCGAGCACCAAATCATCAACGCCGCACAGCAGTTGATAGCGATTGCCGCAGACGTTCGTCAGGTCCGTGATCCGCCGCACGTTCTCCGATGACTCTTTGATCGCCACGAACTTTGGCTCATCGGCCAGGTCCGCGAACATCGCCGGCGTAATATCGACGCCGTACGAAACCGGATTGTTGTAACACATGATCGGCAGATCACTCGCCCTTGCGACTGCTCGGAAGTGGGCCATCGTCTCGCGCGGGTCCGACTTATAGACCATCGCCGGCAAGACCATCAGGCCGGTGGCCCCGGCTCGCTGGGCATCGGCGGCAAAGCGGCAAGCCAACGCCGTCGAACACTCGGCCACACCGCTCAGCACCGGCACGCGCCCCTCCGCCTGCCGCACGGCGGTCTTCAGCACTTCCAGCTTCTCGGCATATTCGAGCGAGCAGTTTTCGCCGACGGTGCCGAGCATGATAAGGCCATGCACGCTCGCTCCGATGAGTTTCTCCAGATGTGCCGCGGTCGCCGGCAGGTCGAGCGACTGGTCGCTCTTGAACTGGGTCGTTGCCGCGGGAAGTACGCCGTGCCAAGTAGTAGTGGACATGCTGGGATTGTAGCGGAAGGCGATGTCCGTGGTGAGTTGTCCGTGGTCAGTTGGCTGAGTGGTCAATTCTGTCTCCTGTCCTCTGCCCTCTGAACCCTAACCACTCGATCTTTCCTCATGCTACGCTAATCCCATGCTCCTCCGCTGGCTCGTCAATCAGTATCTCCGCGATGCCGCCGAGCAGAAGGTGCGCGAAGTGGTTGCCGACACGTTCACAGAGCGAGCGCCGCGGCAACCAGTAGAACCGACTGCACAATCCAGGGAAGTCAGCGCTGGCGGCGACGACAAGTTTCTACCCTGCGACGTAGCGTTCATCTTTGCCCTGGGCATCGAGTCCGGCGGCCTTGTCGATGCGCTCCAGGGGGCAGAAATGTCGCGTCACAAGCATGGTCTGGAGCGGGCCGGGAACCTCGACGGCCGCGAGGTGGTCATCGTCGAATCGGGCGTCGGTGCGGCAGCTGCGGCTCGTGCGACGAAGGCGGCGATCGACTTCTATCAGCCGCGCTGGGTCGTTTCGGCCGGATTCGCCGGGGCGCTCGACGAGCGGCTCAATCGAGGTCACGTGCTGATGGCCGACAGCGTCGCCAATGAAAAGGGGGACCAGCTTTCCGTCGGCATCAAGCTGGAGCCGCGGGTGATCGAGGCGACCAAGGGGCTGCACGTCGGCCGGCTGCTCACCGTTGAGCGGCTCATTCGCCGGCCCGATGAACGCCGCAAGCTTTCCACCGATCACGCTTCACTCGCCTGCGACATGGAGACCTTCGCTGTCGCCCAGGCTTGCCGCGATGCCAACACCCGCCTCCTCTCCGTCCGCATCATCAGCGACACCGTTGATGACGAGCTGCCGCCGGAGATCGAGCACCTGCTTGCCCAGAAGTCGCTCGCCGGCAAACTCGGCGCAGCGGCCGGCGCGATGATGCACCGGCTCGGCGCGGCCAAGGACCTGTGGAAGCTCCGCGAAGATGCGCTCAAAGCCTCCGACCGCCTGGCAAAGTTTCTGCGGGGAGTGGTTGGGCAGCTGGGTTAGCCTGTCCAGGCGGGCGCTCGCCCACCCAACCGCGCTACCACCGGCTCTCGGCTATGTGTATTGAACCACCGTCTTAATCCCTTGCGGCTGGCGGTGGGTGTAGTGCCAAAGCGATTCTTCGGGGCGGACACGGGCGGTGATCAGGGCGGCGAGTTCGGCGGCATGGGTCCGTTTGAGCTGTGACAAATGAGCGAGAGCATTGGTGAAGTCGCGCGGGGCGGCATTCACGCAGCCGATGTGCAGGTGGTTCCGGACGAGGCCGTCGCGCATCAGTCGCTGCACGTTGTGCAATGCCGGTTCCGGTTGGCGGAGGCTGCCGAGCCAGACGATCACGCCGCACGAGCGAATGAGACTTGCTGCCTGCAGCATCACGTCATCGCTGCCAGTGCATTCCAGGCACAGGTCGTAGCCGGCAGCTTCGATGTCGGCCGGATGAAAGTCGGTCGCTTGGACCGATTGGTAGGTGCCGCCGAGATGCTCGACGAGCGATGCGCGGAATGTGCCCAGCTCGTCGCGGCCAATCATCGTCACCGGCCATCCGCGAGCAACGGCGGCGAGCACGGCGGTGAAGCCGATTGGTCCCATGCCGCTGACGAGGACGCGGGGAGGATGTGATTTACTCCAGGCATCGGCACCGAGTCGGGCTTGGGTCAATACGTGAGCCTCGTTCGCTCCTTTCTCTGATACCGCGAGGGGCTCGGTTAGCACGGCCAGATCGACAATGTCGCTAGGCACGCGAAACAGGTACTCCGGCCGATCGAGCCAGAGCGGCTGACTGAAGCCGTGTTCGCGATAGATGCCCCGCTCGGTGAACGGGCCAAAGGGGAGCAGATCGACGCGGCGGGCCTGACCGGGAAATGCTCGGCGAACGACCGGCACGACGAGGTCGCCGACGCGAACGCCGCTTGCCCCACTCCCCACAGCTTCGACGCGGGCCAGACACTCGTGCCCCAGGATCAGCCGGTCTTCGCCGGACGGGCACCACGGCGCCGCGGAATGCAGAATGTCGCGATCGGTGCCGCAAACGCCGAGTTCCAACGTGCGGCAAAGTACCTGCCCAGCAGCAGGTTCGGCTGGCGAAGACACGTCAATCAAGCGCGGCTCGGTCGAACCGTGATGGGCGGAGATGGCGAGCATAGCAAGTGCGGCGTTAAGCTATCGGAGCCAAATATAACAAACTACGGTTTAAGCCGTTGACATCTACTGCTAAAACCGTAGAATGACAGCCGTTGTGCTCGATTGTCCGCATTCCCGCCGCTGCCTGCCATGCCCAGACCCAAGGAAGAACAGCCGACTGCCGGCGAACTCGAAGTGCTGAAGGTGCTGTGGGACCGGGGGCCGAGCACCGTCCGCGACGTGATGGACGTGCTCAATGCCGAGCGGCCGCGGGCGTACACGTCGGTGATGAGCCTCTTGAACGTGATGACCGACAAGGGGCTGCTCGTCCGCGAGCCGGAGGGGCGGGCGTTCGTTTATCGGCCGAAGGTCGAACGGAAGCGGACGCTGCGACACATGGTGGGGGATCTCGTGGGGCGGGCCTTCGAGGGGTCGGCTCAGGAGCTGGTCGCCCATTTGCTCGATCAGACAAAGCCATCGGCCGCGGAGCTTGACGAGATTCGCCGGACAATCGCCGCCTACCAAGAACAGCAGAAACAGAAATAGCCGCGAGGGCCGTACCATGTCGCCCGCCGAGATTTTCTCGCAGCCGCTGAGCCAGGCCGTGACGCTGGCCTTGGTGCATTTCGTGTGGCAGGGAGCATTGATCGCTGCCTTGCTGGTGGCGGTAGTGGAACTGCTCCGGATTCGCCGGCCGCAGGCGCGATACGCGTGTTCGCTGGTGGCGCTCTTGCTCATGGCGGCGTGTCCGCTGGGAACGGTGGCGTGGCAAGGAGTCGAGGGAAGGGTTCAGGGTTCAGGGTTCGGGGTTCCGGCAGGAGAGGACAGAGGACAGACGACTGAGGACAGCGCCGCGGCGACCACTCACTATTCACCAATCACTACTCACTCCTCAATTCTCGCCACCGCTCAACCCTATCTCCTCACTGCCTGGCTTGCCGGTGTGGCCTTTTTCGGCTGCCGGTTGCTGGGTGGCTTAGTCGGTTTGCGGCGACTGCGGCGCGATGCCCTGCCGCTGGTGGGCGAACTGGGCCATCGCGTCGATCTGCTCGGCCAGCGGCTTGGGATGAAGGCCCGTTCGCTCGTTCGGCTGAGCACGCGTGTAAGCGAGGCAATGGCCGTCGGCCTCTTGCGGCCAATCGTGCTCATTCCGGCCGTCTGGGTGACCGAAATGCCGCCGGACATGCTCGAAGCGGTGATCGCCCACGAACTGGCCCATCTTCGGCGGCAGGATCTGTGGATCAACCTCTTGCAGCGGGTCGTCGAGACGCTGCTTTTTTATCATCCGGCCGTGTGGTGGCTTTCGCGCCGCCTGCGGGCCGAGCGGGAACTCTGTTGCGATGAACTGGCCGTGGCTGCAACGGGCCGCCGGCTGGAGTACGTACAGGCTTTGGAACACGTGGCGCGTCAGCGAGTGGCTCTCGTCGAGCCGCTGCTGGCCGCCGGCATACGGGGAGAACGAAACATGCGACTCTTGCAACGGGTGCGAAACGTCCTGGGCCTCTCGGCCGCCTCCGAACGGTCGCTCTGGCCGGCGGGTCTGCTCGCCCTGCTGTTGCCGCTGGGATTCTGGGGCTACACGGCCGGTCTCGTCCCCACGAGCACCGCTGTCGTCGCCGACGATGACCGGGACGACGATGAGGATGATGATAACGACGACGATGATGGAGACGAGGAGAAAGAAGGGAAGGATCGCGAGAAAGACGACGATGACGGCGACGAGAAAGAAGGTGACCGAAAAGAGGGCGACAAGAAGCCCGTCCGCAAAGAGGTCGAGCGCGAAGAGAAGGACGTGCGCCGCGACGGCGACAATCCCGAAGCCGCCGCGCGGAAGCGAGAGCGGATCGAGCAGCTCAAGTTTTTGGGCCGCGAAGAGGAAGCCCGCCGCGATGGCGATCGCCCCGCGAAGGAAGGCCCGCGCGATGGCGACAAGCCCGTGAAGGAAGGGGCTCGCGATGGCGATCGTCCGGGGAAGAAGGTGATTGCTCGCGACGGGGAAGAGCGCGTCGAGGAAGGAACGGTCCGTCGGATCGTCCGCAAGGAAGGGGGCCGGGAAGAAGTTGTGATCGAGGAGGTTCGCGGCAAAGAGCCGGGTAAAGATATGGACGCCCGGATGAACGAGCTGCTGTCGATGGTCAAGCGGCTGAGCATGGAGAACGAACGGCTGAAGACAGAACTGGCCGAAATCCGCGGCAGCAAGGATCGCGAAGGCTTCTACCGCGTCCGCGAAAAGGAAGCAGCCGCCACGGAGAAGGAATACGCAATTAAGGAAAAAGAGGGGGCCGCTCGTGAGAAGGAAGCCGCGATCAAAGCGAAGGAAGGGGCCTTCCGCGAGAAAGAAGCTGCTGCGAAGGAACGCGAGGCTGCGATCCGCGAGAAGGAAGCCGTCGCCAAGCGTGCCGTTGCCGAGAAGCAAGAAGCAATCGCTCGCGAGCGAAAAGAAGCTGCCGCCCGGAAGGAAGCTGAGCTTCGCGAGCGAAAGATCAAGGAAGGGGTGCTCCGCGAGGGCGACGAAGCTCGCGAGCGGGAGCTGATCGAACGGAAGAAAGCCGAGGCCGCCGAGCGTGAAAGGAAGGAACGCGAGGAGAAACGGGACGAGTAGTGTCCCTCATAACCGCGACCATTGGTCGCGATGGAAATCTTGCTTAGCACAACGCACCCCGTCAGCTTCTGGCGGGGTGTTTTTCGTACCCATCGTTTTCTTTGTCCGTTGTGGCGCGATTCAGTTATAATTCGATTCGGCATAACAACACCTCTCGCCAGGGAATCGCGATGAGCACCCTCAAAGCTGAAGTCATCAAGCTCGTCGAATCGCTGCCCGATGACTGCACGGTCGAGGACATTCAGCATCATTTGTACGTCCGTGAGAAGACACTTCGCGGCAGCCGAGCCATCGACGCCGGGCAGGTTCAATCGCACGAGGAAGTCGGACGGAGACTGGACCAAAGGGCCGCGTCATATGGACTGACCCGGCAATAGCCAACCTCGAAGACATCATGGACTTCATCGCTCGCGATTCGCCGTAATATGCGCTGCGGGTTGGCGAGCGAATCTACGAGGCGGCAGGCAAGCTCGAATTGGGTCAGCGTGCCGGCGAAATAGTCCCGGAGTTTGGCGTCGATCACTTCCGCGAAGTGCTGATGCCGCCTTATCGCATCATCTACGAGATTCGCGGCCAAGGAAGCGACATCGTCGCGATTATCCATGCGAGTCGCGACTTGCCACGGCACATTCAACCGCCACCGTAGGGAAGCGAACACCAAACCTACCGCTCAACCTGCTCCGGAAAATCCTTCTCGTACCGGTTCACAAGCGACTCGACATCATTGGGCACAATGTACAGCTTGCCCCGGATCTTCTTCGTTTCGCCGGGGGCCAGGCCGCCGAGGCGGAAGTCGCTGTGGATGCAAGCGATAACGCCCTGAAAGATTTCCTGATACGGCTCCCAGGCGACCGCCATGATCTGCTTCTCGTCGGCCGAGAAGCAGCCGCACAGGCCCGACGAAGGAACGAGCTTCGACAGCGGCCGCGGGTTCACATCGTTCCGATCGACGTTCTTCGGTGCGTAAACCTGTCCTGGCGTGTAGCGGGCTTTGTCAGCCCACGGCTCCGTCGGCAGGCGGGTCAGCTTGCCGTCCAGAAACAGAAAGCTTTTGCGGGCATAGGCCGGCACGAGTGTCCGCGCATCGGCATTCGTCGTGCCGGTGAACTTATCGACGCGGATGCACGGTTGGGCCCAGTGGGCCTCCGACGGTTTGTCGGTCGGATTGTGGGCGACGAGGCGAAAGTCGATTTCGTCAGGGCCAGCCGTGATTGTGTGCTCGACGACGACGCCGTCGGCCAGCTTGTCGCGTAGCTTGATAATCCCCTTGGCCGCGTCGGCCTCGGTCATTTCTGCCGTGTGCGGAATGACCGTCTGGCCCCAGTCGCGATCGGTCGATCCGGGCCGGCAATACGCCTCCAGATAATGAATCTTTACCTCCTCGCCAGGAAACTTGCCGCGGATCGTGAGATAGTTCTTCTCCCACGTGATGCCGAGGCGATCAGGCTCGGCAGCAACGATCGCAGACGCTCCGAAAACGATGAGCAGCGAAATGCCAGTGCGAATCATGTCCCGCCCTCCGACTCTCGTGCAACTTGTCATCGATTGGAAAAACGCAAAGGTGCAAAGAAACGCCAAGACGCGAAGCCGAGGATAGTCACTTTGCGACCTCTGCGATCTTTGCGCCTTGGCGTTGAACTCTGCCGGCTGGCCGCGCACTCAGCCCCGCTTCCGCCCGACAAAAATGTAGTACGGCGTGCGCATTAGCGGTATGTACGGCACCTTCGCCTTGTGCTCCTCGAAGCGAAGCACGTCGAGGTGCCTGTGCAAAAACGGCACGTGGTCGGGCGACGGAAAGACGTTGTCCATCGCGAACCACGTCGGCCAGAACGTCCGTGTCAGCCAGCGATGCCGGGCCAGGCCGTCGCTCGGATATTTGCGTGAGACATAGAAATCGACGACGCCGAGCGTGCCGCCCGGCTTGAGCATCGCGATCGCGTTTTCGATCGCGGCAAACCAATCGGGGATCATCGTCAGCGAGTACGAAAACGTGACGACATCGACCGGGCCGCTCGCCGGCTGGAACGTCGTCGCGTCGGCCTCGACCGTTTCGACGTTCGTCCACCCTTTGGTCGCGGCCCGCTTCTTGGCGATTTCGAGGAGCGAATGCGAGAGGTCGAGCACCGTGACTTTGCCGAGCTTGCCGAGCCGGTCGCCGAAGTAATCGAGATTCGCTCCGGTTCCCCCTCCCATATCGACCCACGTGCCACCCTCGGGCACTTGGATCAAGTTCCACAGCTCCTGTCGCCCCTTGAGGAGCCGCTTGCGAAAGTCGTCGTACGCCTCGGCCTGCCCGGCGTAGAAATTTTCCATCCGCGCAGCGTGGTCCTTGCCGCGCACCGGTTTGAGGGCGAGGTGGTAGAGAATTTTTAAATCAGAGGCGAAGCCCATCGTTCAATGTCATTGGTCACTTGTCATTTGTCATTTGTGAGCTTGCCAGGGACAAGTGACAAATAACGAATGACAACTGACTACTTTGCCAAATCCGCAATATAAAAACTGCCGTAGGTATGCACCCGGTCTTTCTCGTGCAGTTCCGCCGCCAGGTCGGGGTGCAGCGTGAGCAGCTCCGGCAGCTTCTTCATCTGGCCGCCGCTGGTGACGCTCACGCGATCGAGAAAGTCGGTCCGCAAGCCGCCGCTCCGCCAGATGATCCGGGTGCCCGGTGCGGCCCGCGCCAGGATCGCCTGCCATTCGAGTTCCAAAAGCGGGAAAAACTTGTCGCTGAGCCAGTCCATGTGATCGAGCAGGACGTACCGAGAGATCTGCCCCGAATGCTTGTCGAGGAAGCCCTGCACCGAGTCGGTGTGCGTGCTGACGCGGTCGATCAGGCCCCCCTTCAGCCGCTCGAAGTTGTCCTGCTTCAGGTACTCGGGGCAGCAGCCACGGCTGTATTCCCCCTTCATATAGACGCGCCAGAAGTAGTTGTCGGCCAGCGGGAGTTTGCAGAAGACCGTTTCGACCGCGTCCTGCACGAACTTCACGATGCCGCCGTCGTATTGCTGCTCGACCTGCCGCCGCTGGGCCTTGGGGACGCCGACCATCGACAGCGTTGTGTCGCGGTTCATGGCGAACCGCATCGGCCGCGACCAGAACTTTTGCTTGAGGTGCTTGTTGTAGATTTCCTGCTGTTCGGCGAGTGTTTTGGCCTCGAGGATCGTGTCGATGTGGTGCCGCACGCGGATGACGCGGTCGGTGTAAATCTTGATCATCCGGGCGAACGCGCCGCTCGTGCCGCGAAAATAGAACGGCCGGGCCTTGTTGTCGAAGAACTTGATCCAGCGATCCCAGTAGAGCTGCGACCACGCCGGAAGCTGCGGCCGCATCTGCCGCTGATAAAGCCTCCGAGCGTCGGGATGAAAGCCATAGCCGAACAGGCGGAAGAAGTCTTCGAACTCCAGCGACTTGATGCCGGCGATCTTCAGGTCCAAGAGGGCGTTCTGCCGCGGGTTCATATCGACCGCGTGGACGTGATTCGGTCCGCAGATCGCATAATCGAGGGCGTTGCACCCGGCCGACGTGATGACGAGGACGTTGTCGGTCGGCTTCAGTTCCAGAGCGACGCGGTCGAGGCGCGGGTCTTCCCAGCAGGTGTTATAGACCAGGTTGTTGCCGTGGACGAACTTGAAGACCCGCCCGCTGACCCAATCGAAAACCGACATAATTCCGCCTCTGGTGGCCCATCCGCCCGGCTGGCACACGGCGGCCGCAGCGGGAAACCCTGTATCGTACTGGCGCAGAAACGGGGAACAAGGGACGAAGGTAGGCCAGCCGGGCACTTGCATTCTGTTCTGCACGCTGGCCAGAAGTGCAAGTGGATCGTCTATTGGCAACGCTTCGTGCGGGCTGTTCGATAATCGCACATCGTCAGGACTGCCATTCTGGCGTTCCTCGCTGCGGGCCGGTCACGATTGCAGGTTAACAGCGAATCAGCCTGTTTTTGACCCTTTCGCCGCCGTAAGTCGCTGGCAGGTCAGCGTTTAACGCTGGTTACCGCCGTTTCGCGTTTCGTGGTAACCTGCGCCGCTGCTCGCCAAAACCCGCGTTTCCGTAACTCATTTCCCGGTATTGGCTTCCGACAAATCGCCTTGCGGCAAATTGCTTCTATCGGTTTCCAAAAAACGCCAAAAACGGGGGTTGCCGTTAACCACGTATCGAACTCCCTCCGAGGACTTGCTTCACCAAGGTCATTGATAGCATATTTCAACTGCAATATTGACATGTTATCACTATCAAGTGAACAATAGGTGCAAATCTTGGGCCTCTAAGTAGCAGGCACACTCCGTGTGCCGTTCCTCCACCGCCGATCCTCTAGTGCCCACGCTCCGCGTGGGCACATCAGCTTCGCCGCTCTGCGGCCATTCAGTCGTCGCTCTCCGTGTGCCGTTATTCCGCGAGTGCCGCGGAGCGGCAGGGCTCGTGTTCCCACGCAGAGCGTGGGAACGAGGGCACCGGATGGTAAGATGCCTCGCTGGGAAATTGGCGGGGCTTTTTTGTTTGATCGGTCAGCCATGAATTCAGCCAGCGATGCTTTAGTGACGTTGCAGCCGGGAGAGCTGTTCCCCTGGCCGAACGACATGACGCTGACTGCCATCGACGAATTGGTGATTGAACTGCCGATTGCCCTATTTGGAGACAATGAAAAAATCGGGGACGTGCTATTCTGCTCTGATGAAGCGGAAATCAACATGCCGCCAAACAGCGACAACTTCTACCTGCGTCTCAAATCGGGAATGCACGGAGCGATTGCCAAGTCGAGCATGGCTTGTCTTCGGGCGGAGGACGCAAGGCCACGCTTGGCAAGGGCCAGACGCGATACCCGACCAAGCACCGGCCAACGGGTTGAGAATTCAAATTAAGACACTACCCAATCGCCGCGCAAGTGTCGCCGGCCGCAGGCCTGAGTTATCATACAGGTTTGCCCACCAGACCCCTGTGACCCGCCCATGCGACTCTCTCCGCTACTGGCTTTCGCTTTGGCCTTTGCAGCCATTGCGTTTCCCGCGCTAACCGGCCGCGCTGCCGACGCCCCTTTTGAATTCAAGAACGGCGACCGCGTCGTCTTGCTGGGCGGCGCGTTCATCGAACGCCTGCAAACGCACGGCCATCTCGAAACGGCGATCACCGCCGGCTTGCCCGAGAAGAACCTCACCTTCCGCAATCTCGGCTGGAGCGGCGACAACGTCTGGGGAGATTCCCGTGGCGTCTTCGGCTTTGGCGTCCGGGCCGAAGGATTCAAGCGGCTGCTCGGAGACGTGGCCATCGCCAAGCCGACGCTGCTGGTGATTTGCTATGGCGAGAACGAAGCCTACGCGGGGGATGCCGGCCTGGCGGAGTTCCGCGGCGGGCTGAACACTTTGCTCGACGCGCTAAAGCCGACCAATGCCCGCGTCCTCTTGCTCGGCCCGCGCAAGCACGAAAAGCTTGGGCCGCCGCTTCCAGATCCGGCCTCGTACAACGCCAATCTGAAGAAGTACACCGAGGTGATCGCTGCCGTCGCCCAGGAGCGCGGCCACCCGTTCATCGACCTGTATGATCTGCCGGGCGAAACCGAAAACGGCCTGCACCTGACCGAAGCCGGTGAGCAGAAGTTCGTGGCGGCCCTGCTCCCCAAGCTCGGCGTGCCGGCGGTCAGCTACTCGACCAGTGAACTGGCCCCGTTGCGCGACGCGATCCGCGACAAGAACGAGCTCTTTTTCCACCGCCATCGCCCGCAGAACGAAACATACCTCTTTCTCTTCCGTAAACACGAACAGGGGAACAACGCGGTCGAAATCCCACAGTTCGACCCGCTGATTGAGGCGAAGGAGAAGGAGATTGCGAAGCTCAAGCAGATCGGAAAGTAGCTACCGAACTCGGTCCCAGGCTCTGCCTGGGACCGCAGTACCCCGAGGCTCTGCCTCGTAGCCCGACCCACGAGGCAGAGCCTCGGGTTAGTTTCGTCCAAGGGAGGACCCTTGGACGGAGATTGAATGAGGGTGGCAAATGGAATTCGATGATGAATATCGAAAGGCGCTGGATCGGTTCCGAGACGATGCGAAATCGCTCGGACCGGTTGAGTATTACCGACATGTCCGCGAACGGGGCTGCAACCGTTTTATTGCGTATTTGTTACTGCGTGACTTGTACGGCAGGACTCTCTTTGAATGCGCGCAAATCGAACACGATGCTGGGGAGATCGACGAGATTCACAAAGTTGATGTGGTTTATCCATCCAAATTCCGAAACCGAAACACGAAAATCTAAGCCGTCGCGCCAGCAAGGGAATCCAAGATGGGGCCAACTCCAGAACTGCTCGATCATCTTTACCTTGAGAAGGTGCGGGCTGCCCGGCAAATGACGCCGGAGCAGCGGGTGCTGGCCGGTTTCGAGTTGACGGAGTTTGTCCGCCGCAACATCGCCGATGGAATCCGCAGCCAGTTTCCCGATGCGGGCGAAGACGAGGTGCTGCGGAAACTCTGTGAGCGTATCGACCGAGTGCGACGACTTCACGAGCAACGATGAACATCGAGGACATCACGATGCAACTGGTCGATGCCCTGAAGGCGTCGCAAGCGGACTACATGCTCGTCGGAGCGATTGCGGCCATGCACTATGGAATCACCCGCAGCACGTTCGACGTCGATGCGGTCCTGGGTCCGTCTGGAAGCCCTGCCGCGGTGGCTCGGCAGATGGGCTCCAACTATCGGCTCGAAGCTCAACAAGCCTTCGAGGTCTTCACCGGAAAGCACCTCCACGTCATTCATGCCATTGGCACGCCGTTCAAGATCGATTTGTTTCCGCTCACGGAGGACGCTTTCGACCAGTTTCGGTTTACCCGCCGCTGCCGAGCCCTGCTCCGCAACCGGGAAGTTTTTTTTCCGACGGCCGAAGATGTAATCGTGCAAAAACTGCGCTGGGGCCGCAACAAGGATCTCGACGACGCGCGCGACGTCATGGCCGTTCAATACCAGTCACTAGACTGGTCTTATATCGAGCATTGGTGCCAGGTCCACGGCACTCGTGAACTACTTCAGAAAATCAAGTCCGTAATCCCTCCCAACTAGTATGCGAAATCCTTGGATCATGACTCGACTCTTTGTATTCCTCGCGATTCTGGCTGCCTCATCGCCGTCTTTCGCCCAGCGCGAGCTCAAGGACATCCCCAATCCCGACCCGGAACTCGAACGCAAGACGTTCATTCTCCCCGAAGGGTTTGAGGCCAATCTCTGGGCCGGCGATCCGCAGATGCACAAGCCGATCCAGATGAACTTCGACGCGCAGGGCCGCCTCTGGATCGCCTCGAGCGAGGTCTATCCGCAGATCAAGCCGGGCCAGCCGGCGACCGACAAGATTCTCGTGCTGGAAGACACGAACTTCGACGGCACGGCCGACAAGACCCACGTCTTTGCCGACGGCCTGCTGATTCCCACCGGCGTCATCCCCGACGATGCCGGTGGCTGCTACGTCGCCGCCAGCACCGAGCTCTTGCACTTCAAAGACACCAACGGCGACCTGAAGGCCGACGAGAAACGGATCGTCCTCTCCGGCTTTGGCACGGAGGACACGCACCACCTGCTGCACACGCTGCGCTGGGGGCCGGACGGCTGCCTCTACATGAACCAGTCGATCTATATCCACAGCCACGTCGAAACCCCCTTCGGCGTGCGACGGCTCAACGGCGGCGGCATCTGGCGGTTTCGCCCCGAGACGCTGGAGCTGGAAGTCCTCGCCTACGGCTTTGTGAACACCTGGGGCCATCACATCGACCGTTGGGGGCAGTCGTTCGCCACCGACGGGGCCTACGGTGAAGGGATCAACTACGTCTTCCCCGGGTCGGTCTTCGTCACCGCCCCCGGCGCGAAGCGGCTCGTCGCCGGCCTCAACCCCGGCAGCCCGAAGCATTGCGGCCTGGAGATCGTCGGCGGCCGCCACCTGCCGCCGGACTGGGACGGCAACATGATCACGAACGACTTCCGGGCTCACCGCGTCTGCCGCTTCGTCGTCACCGAGGACCAGAGCGGCTACGCCTCGCGGCAAGAGACCGAGGTGATCAAGTCGTCGCACCCGGCGTTCCGGCCGATCGACGTGAAGATGGGGCCGGACGGGGCGATCTACATCGCCGACTGGTACAACCCGATCATTCAGCACGGCGAAGTCGATTTCCGCGACGAGCGCCGCGACCACACGCACGGCCGCATCTGGCGGGTGACGGCAAAGAACCGGCCGACGCTCGACACGCGGATCAAGCCGGACGCGAGCATCGAAGAGTTGCTTGCCCTCCTCAAGTCGCCCGACGAATGGGTGCGGCAGCATGCGAAGAACATGCTCAAGACGCGGGACAAGAATGCGGTGCTCGCCGCGTTGCAGAAGTGGACCGCCGCTCTCGATCCGGCCGACGCGAATTACGAGCATCAGCGGCTGGAGGCGCTCTGGGTTTATGAGTGCATCGACATTGCGGCTGCGCCGGGCCTGCTCATGTCGCTGGCCAAGTCCCCCGATCCGCGCGTGCAAGCGGCAGCAGTACGGACGGCCGTGCATTGGCTGCCGCGGCAGGACAACAACCGCCCGAAGAACTGGGCCTTTGCCCGGCCGATCATTGAAGCTGCCGTCGCCAGCGATCATCCGCGCGTGCGACTTGAGGGAGTCCGAGGACTCACGCTCTGCCCCGATCTCAAGGCGGCGGAACTGGCCGCCAGCGCCCTCGACAAGCCGATGGACCGCTGGCTCGACTTCGCCGTCTGGCAGGCGATGCGCGACTTGGCTCCGGTCTGGCTCCCCGCGGTGAAGGAAGGGAAGTTTGACTTTGGCGGCAACGTCGATCACCTGGTCTTTGCTCTCAAAGCGTCCGAATCGCCCGATGTCGTGCAGCCGCTGCTCGCGCTTCTTCAACAGGACAAGCTGCCAGCCGATCGCGTGCCGAGCGTGCTGGAACTAATCGCGACACTGGGCGGGCCGAAAGAACTGGGGGCGATTTTTGAGATGGTCGTTGCGGCGGATTCCAAATTGCCCGATGCTCGCAAGGCGACGCTGCTGACCGCGCTCGTCGAAACTAGTCGCCTCCGTAAGACGCAGCCGGAGGGCAACTTGGACCGAGTCAACGCGTTGCTTGATTCGCCGGATGCTGCGCTCCGTGTCGCTGCTGCACGTGGTGCAGGCACATGGAAAGTCACTGGTTCGCCTGAGAAGTTTAACCAGTTGCTCAGTGATCCGGCCTCGCCTCCGGCACTTCGGCAAGCAGCCATTGATGGAATTGCTGCTCCTGGAGATTTGCGTGCTCGGCTAACGCTCTCCTTCATCGCGAACGGTACGAAATACACGATTGAGGACCGAGTCTATGCCATCGGTGCGTATGCGGCGATTGACGCAGAAGTGGCTACGCAAAAGGCCGCTGAGATTCTGGAGTCGCCGCCCGATGGCCTCGATCCAACAGCTCTGGTCAACACGATCGTTGCGCGAAGCGGGGGCGACTCGGCCCTCACAAAATCCCTTTCGGGCAAGAAACTCGCGCCCGACACAGCCAAGCTCGTCCTGCGGGCAGTGCGCGCCTCCCCGCAGCCGTCGGACGAACTCATTGCTGCCGTGCAGTCAGCCGGGGGGCTGGGTGAAGCGGCTTGGAAGCTCACGCCCGAACTCGTTGCCGAACTGACGAAGGACGTGCAGACCAAGGGAGATCCCGCTCGCGGGGAAGCCATCTATCGCCTGACTGCCAACCAGTGCCTCAAGTGCCACGCCATCGGCGGGGCCGGCGGTGTGGTCGGACCCGACATGGTCAGCCTCGGCGCGACGGCTCAGATCGACTACCTACTTGAATCGCTCATCGCTCCGGCGGCCAAAGTAAAGGAGAACTTCCATTCCAAGGTCGTCCTCGATCAGGATGGCCAGATCACCAGCGGCATCGTCGTTCGCGACACGCCGCAAGACCTCGTGCTGCGCGACGCGGAGGACAAGGTCGTCACCATCGCCAAGGATAACATCCAGAGCGTAAAGGACGGCCGCTCGCTCATGCCTGACGGCCTCGTCGATACGCTCACCCGGCAGGAACTCGTCGATCTGACGGCGTTCCTCTCGCAGCTGGGCAAAGTCGGCGGCAACTACACGATCTCGCCCCAGAAGCTCGTCCGCCGCTGGCAAGTGCTGCAATACGGCAACGAAGCTAACCGGAAGCTGAACCGGACGAGCTTCGACACGGCCGCCAGCGACGATGCCGACTTCGTCTGGGCCAGCGCCTACAGCCGCGTGGCGGGCGACCTCCCTCTCGACGGCCAGCCAACCTATAAGCCGCACGCCAACCTGGAACCGACGACCTTCGTCCGGTTCGAGCTGGACGTGACGACGCCGGGGAAGGCGAAGCTGGCGATCGACGGCGGCGCTACTGGCCTCGCCCTGTGGCTCGACGGCAAGCCGACGCCTCTGACGGCTGACACTTCGCTCGACCTGGCCACCGGCAAGCATCGTCTGGTCCTGGCCGTGAACCGGACCGAGCACACCGCTCCGCTGCGGGTCGAAGTGATCGAAGATGGCGCAGTCGTGCAGGTCGTCGGCGGAAAGTAAGCGATCGTCAGTCCCGTCGTACACCCGCCTCGATCAATACGGAAATCGCTCGTCGAGCTTCGCTGCCGATAGTTCTGCAAGGAACTTCCCCAGCCGCTCGGCGAGTAAGGCGAGCATCTTCTCGGCCTTTTCCGGCGAGGCGGCATGGGGATAGCCCGAGCCGGTATTGGTCGTGAGCAGATGCCAGGGGCGCGTGATGCTCACCCAGCCCCGGTTGATCGCCTCGAAGCGGGTTTGGGCGGTCGCACCGTCGTCGGCCGCCAGCTTGCCGGCGGGCGTCTTCGCTACAAGATGCGGATGCGAGGCGAGAATGAACGACGTTTCCATCTCGCCGCCGTGATCGTCCTTGTGCTCGAAGAGTCGCGGATACTCGTCGGCCAGCACCATATACCAATTGCACAGGAACAGGTGTCCGTCGATTTTGTCGGCCAGCTCCCTCAGGAGCGGCTTCATGTCGTTGCCGCCATGGCTGTTGAGCAGCACGATCTTTCGCACGCCGCTGTTCACGCACGACTTGACGATGTCGGTCACGAAGCGAAACAGCGTGGTCGGATCGACGTTGATCGCCAGCGGCAGGCGATGCATGTTCGTTTCCGTGCCGTAGGGAATCGTCGGCAGGAGCACCACCTTGCCGCCGCGCTCGTGGGCCGCGGCACAAATCCGCTCGCCGACGATCGTCCCCTCGAACATGTCGGTGCCGTAGGGCAAATGCAGATTGTGCGGCTCCGTGGCGCCGAGCGGCAGCACGGCCACTTCGTACGGATTGGCCTTGGTGTAGGCGTAGTTGGCTTCGGCCAGGATGTAGGGTCGCATCAGGTTGGAGAGCTAGTTGCGGTTCACGAAAGAATGTCGCGGATCGGCTCGCCGAAATCGAGATCGAGCCGCTTGCGGCCGGGAATTTCCATCCGGCGATGGTCGAGGCCCATCTGGTGCAGCACTGTAGCATGAATATCAGTCACGTAGTGCCGCTGTTCCACCGCATGAAAGCCGAGTTCGTCGGTCGCTCCGTGAGCGATGCCGCCGCGAATGCCGCCGCCGGCCAGCGCGACCGAGAAGCCGTAGGGATGATGGTCGCGGCCGTCGCTGCTTTCTGCACCGGGAGTGCGGCCGAACTCGGTGCCGATGACGACGATCGTCTCATCGAGCAGGCCGCGCTGCTTGAGATCACCGAGCAGCGCCGCGATCGGCTGATCGATTTGCTTGGCGAGCGCCGTGTGGCCCGCTTTGAGTCCGCTGTGGGCGTCCCACGCTCCGGCGCCGCCGTTGCTGCCGTGAAAAACCTGCACAAAGCGGACCCCCCGCTCGACGAGCCGGCGGGCGACGAGCAACTGCTGGCCGAAGGTTTTCGTTTCGCCTTGGGCCAGGCCATAGCTCGCGTGCGTAGCGGCTGATTCGGCAGCCAGATCGACCGCTTCGGGCACGGCCCGCTGCATCTGGAAGGCCAGCTCGTACGACTTGATCCGCGCAGCGAGCGCCGGATCGTCCGGATACTCAACTCCGGCCAGCCGGTTCAGCCGGCCGAGCAGCGCGAACTGCCGCTCCTGCTCCTCGCGGAAGACACCCTGGTCTGGCTGAGCAAACGGCAGCGGCGCGGCCGGATCGGTCGAAAGGGCAATGCCGGCGTGCTCGGGGCCGAGATAGTTCGCGCCGTGTCCCTGCGCCCCGCCGCAGCAGTCGGCCAGTGGCGTCCCCAGCACGCAGTACGATGGCAGGTTGTCGTTCAGCGAACCCAGCCCCCAATGCACCCACGAGCCGATTGTTGGAAACGGCCCTTCGATCGCGTGTCGGCCCGTGTGGAACTGCAGCTGGGCTCCGTGGTCGTTGTCGGTGGTCCACATGCTCCGGACGATGGCCAGGTCATCGACATGCCGGGCCAGATGCGGGAACCAGTCGCTCATCGCGATGCCGCTTTGCCCGTGCTGCCGGTAACCGACCTGCAGCGGATAGATCGTCGGCTGCACCTTGTGCAGCCCCTCGACGAACTCGCGGAGGTTCTTCTTCAGGTGCGGCGAATCGAGCACCGACTTGTGCGGGCTGTCGGCGATCGTCTTGCCGGCGTGCTTGGTCAGCTCCGGCTTCGGATCGAAGCTCTCCATGTGGCTCATGCCGCCGACGAGAAAAATCCAGATGACCGACTTGGCCTTGGCCTTCCTCGGCGAGCGGGAGGCTTCAGCCGCAGGGTGGCTTTCGCCCGCGCGCACGACCCCGTCCTTCGCGAGCATTGCCCCCATCGCGAGGCCGGCAAAGCCCATCCCCAGATCGGAGAGAAACGCACGTCGTCGCATGTTTTCGTTCATCGGCATTGAACTACCCGGTTCTCGCCACGCAAGTCAGGCAGGAGCCACGGATGAAACACGGATTTACACGGACCTCACCGGCACATCGTCTTTCTCCTTCAACGCAAAGACTGCGAAGTACGCAAAGCCGCAAAGAGCCAAATGTCTTGTCCCTTTGCGGCCTTCGCGACCTCTGCGCCTTTGCGTTTAGAGTCGCCGCTCGCTGGCGGAGTATCGGCTTCCCGTATTCGAAAGCATACCCACCCCGCAGGCAACCTTCCACGTGATTACCCAGCGTAATCGCGCCTCATGAGAGCCCCGGAGCAAAGAAACCGCCCTTGACGCCCAGTCCCGTGGTGCTACTGTTAGAGGAATAGAGAAGGTGCGAGACCAGTGAGTTGCGGGCTGTCAAAGGACAGCCGCCCACTGTGGTCATTTGCTTCGTAGGTAGCGGCCCGCGGCGTCTTTCCAGCCCGGGACTCTGTTTTCGACCGCGATTGATGCTCTTGCTCCTTGGCGTCTGGCCGAGGCGGTATGCCCGGCAGCTTGGTGCCTGTGCTTCGCGCGAGCGAACCACCGCCCGCCATCAGATGCAGCCGCGGGAGCATTTCTTCCGCCCGAGCGACGATGTGGCCGTGCCGGCTGTGTGCCTGCGGGCCATCCCGCGCTCGCCCAGTTTCACGTCGTGGCCGAGCGCCACTGTTTTGGCTTTTGCCACTGTTTAGAGAAGGTTGTCATGAGTTTTGCAGAATTGGAATTGTCCGAAAACCTCCGCCGCGCCGTTCGCGAGGAGGGGTATGAAATCGCCACGCCCATTCAGACGCAGGCCATCCCGCCCATCCTGGCCGGCCGCGACCTCTTGGGCTGCGCCCAGACCGGCACGGGCAAAACCGCCGCGTTCGCCCTTCCCACACTCCAGCGTCTTTCGACCGGCAGCCAGCCGGGTCGCGAGCGTGGCCGCCCGATCCGCGCTTTGATCCTCGCACCGACGCGCGAACTCGCCGCTCAGATCGGCGATAGCTTCCGCGCCTATGGCCGTTTCACCGGTCTGCGGCACACGGTCATCTTTGGCGGTGTCGGTCAGATGCCGCAAGTGCGGGCCCTGCAGCACGGCGTAGATATCCTCATCGCCACGCCCGGCCGCCTGCTCGACCTGATGAACCAGGGGCACGTCCGGCTCGATCGGGTCGAAATCCTGATCCTCGACGAAGCCGACCAGATGCTTGACATGGGCTTCATTCACGACTTGCGGCGGATTGTCGCCCGCGTTCCGCGCGAGCGACAGACGCTGCTCTTCTCGGCCACGATGCCCGAAGAAATTCGCCGCTTGGCCGATCAGTGGCTCCACGAACCGGTGGAGGTCAGCGTTGCACCGCAATCGACCACCGCCGAGCGCGTCGCTCAATCGGTCTTTTTCGTCGAGAAGAAGGCGAAGCCGGCCATGCTGGCGAAGTACCTTCGCGACCAAGAGGCCAAGCGGACGCTCGTCTTCACCCGGACCAAGCACGGAGCCGACAAGCTCGTGAAGAGCCTCATCGCGGCCGGCATGCGTGCCGCGGCCATTCACGGCAACAAGAGCCAGTCGGCCCGGCAGCAGGTGCTGGCTCAGTTCAAGTCGCAGCATCCCCCCGTGCTCGTCGCGACGGATATCGCGGCCCGCGGCCTCGATATCGACGCCGTCTCGCACGTCGTCAATTTCGATCTGCCGCTGACGCCTGAAACCTACGTTCACCGGATCGGCCGCACGGCCCGTGCCGGTGCCGAGGGGATCGCCATCACGCTGTGCGATCGTGAGGAGCGGTCGATGCTCCGCCAGATCGAGCGGCTGACGCGGCAGAAGATCGAGGTGGCCGGCGGCGACGCGGGTGGCGTCGAGCACGACGAGCGTGCCCATCACACGCACCAGCCCCACAGTGGCGGTCAGCGGAATGGTCAGCACAACCGCTTTGGCTCGGCACGACCGCAGTTCGGCGGCGGGCGAAAGAGCGGCGGATTTGGCGGCGGCTACGGCGCGAAGAAGAGCCGCTTTGGCTCGCGGTCACGGGCACGATAGGGTCCCAAGGGGCAGCCGACCAAGTGAAGCTCACTAGAAGCCTGCTGCATTGGCAGGCTTCTGGTTGGGAACTTACTTCCCTGGCTTCGCTTCCGGTGTCGCGCTGTCAGCCGGCTTCTCGTCGCGCTTGAGAACGCCGAAGAGGTGGCCGCCGACGTCGCCGTGCTGCCAGGTGCCCGCATACCGCCCTTCGTAGATGACGACGCGCGAGCTGAACGTTCCCAGGCCGGGAATTTCCAGATTCGTCAGCGTGATGACGGGCGTGTCGCCGGCCCACTTGATCTCCAGCGGAATCGGCACCGTCGTGTCAGTCTTGCCATACTTGATCCGCGCCTTCAGAAGCCACAGATCGGGCTCGTCGAGCTTCATGGCGCTCGTGATCGTGTATTCCTCCTCTTTGGGCGTCATCTCTCCTTTGCCGGTGACCGTGAAGCTGCCGACGAGCTTCACGCCGGTCAGGTCTTGAGCCAGCTTCTTGATCAACTCTTCCTGCGACGGCGCCGGCTTGGCAGGTTTGGCCCCCTCTTGCGCCAAGAGCGGCACCGCGGATGCAAGAACCAGGGCAAAGCTGACGACGTAACGCATGAGCACGACTCCGGGCGAGTGAGGGCGGACTGACAACTGCTGTTCTAATCGCCGCGGCAATGCACCCGCAACTAGCGGCCCGTTTGGTTGTTGTTTCGTTCGATGGATAGTCGTCGTTCGCTCCGCGAACGAACGACCTTTCGCGGAGCGAAAGGCGACAAACGAAGTCTGCACCGCCTCATCGTCGCGACAACTCATGCACCGCCTCGACAAGCGCGATCGCGTTTTCGACCGGCGTTTGCTGCACCACGCCGTGCCCCAGGTTGAAGATGTGCCCTGGGCGACCGGCCGCCTGGTCGAGAACCTGTTTCGCGCGGCGGCGGATTTCGTCGCGGCCGGCCAGGAGCACCAGCGGATCGAGATTTCCTTGCACGGCCCGATCGTAGCCGACGGTCTTCCACGCCTCGTCCAGTCGCACGCGCCAGTCGATGCCGATGACGCTCCCGCCCGCTTCCGCCAGCAGCGGCAAGAGGGCCGGGTTCCCAGTGGCGAAGTTGATCACCGGCACGCCCGGCACAATGCCGGCGATGATCTGCTTGACGTACGGCAGCACGTAGCGGCGATAGTCGTCCGGGCCGAGACATCCGACCCACGAATCGAAAAGCTGGACGCACTGCGCCCCAGCGGCGATCTGGCCGTTGAGGTATCGCGTGATCGACCGCGACAATCGCTCCATGAGCATCCGCCATGCTCCTTCATCGCGGTACATGAGCGTCTTCGTATGCAAATAGTTGCGGCTCGAACCCCCTTCGATCGTGTAGCTCGCCAGCGTGAACGGTGCGCCGGCAAAGCCGATGAGCGGAATGTGCGCGGGGAGATCGGCCCGCGTCCGGCGGACCGTTTCAAACACAAAGTCGAGCGAACCAAGGTCCTCGAGTTCGACGACCCGCTCGACATCGGCTGGTGCACGGACAGGGTTGTAGATGACAGGCCCTTCCCCCTTGGCGAAGTCGAGCTCCAGCCCCATCGGTTCCAGAATGGGCAAGAGGTCCGAGAAGATGATGGCTGCATCGACGCCGAGCCGCGCGACTGCGGTACACATGATCTCGCTGCACAGCGGCGGGTTCTTGCACAGATCGAGAAAATTCGTCTGCCCGCGGACCTGGCGATATTCCTCCATGTATCGCCCCGCCTGCCGCATCAGCCACACGGGCGTCACCTCGGTTGGCTCGCGGCGGCAGGCCCGCATGAACGGCCCGTCGTACCAAGCCGCTTTCGTGTCGAGCGGCGAAATTGCTTCGGGCGAGCCGACGACGTTCACGATGGCCCACCGCTTCCGTGCGAGGATTTCCGCCGACTGCTCGGCTGCCGCGGCCACCAGCGGACCCATCTTTGGATGTTCCGGCTGCACATCGACCGGCAGTTCGTGGTCCTGCAGCATTTCGCTCGTCGTGGGACCGATGGACGCAACGACCGTCCGCTGCAGGGCATCGCGCAGCGGCTGTTCCAGGCCAAGTTTTTGTGCAATTCGCAGCAAATTCGCGACCTGATGGGCGCTCGTGAACATCACCACGTCCCGCTCGCTGGCGGCAAGGGCCCGCACGTTCGCTTCCAGCGGCGCAGTGTCGAGCGGCAGCTCCCACTGATAGACGCGGACGTTCACAACCCGCGCCCCGCGCGCCTCCAGCCCCGCGATCAGGCTCCGGTTCGTGATGCCGTATTCCTGCAGACCGACGTTCTGATTCGTAACGGGAATGCCGCCGTCGATCGTCGCGAGCAGCTCGCGCCACGTGTTCGGTTCTGGCACGCGATGCGTCGGCTTGAGGCCCACCTCGGCCATCGCCGCCACCGGCTTGGGTCCGCGGCAGATCGTGACGATGTCGCGCAGGCTGTCGAGATACCGCTGGCGATCGACGTGCCGCTCGATCGCCGAAAGCAGATGCCGAAAGCCGACGCCGGTCAGGAAAATCATCACGTCGATCCCGCCGGTGATCAGCCGGTGGGCAAAGTCGATCGCCTCGCGGTTCTGCTCGATCGGCACCTCGCGCATGCTCGGGCTGACGCACGGCACTCCGCCGAACTTCTCGATCAGCTTGGCTATGTCGTCGGCCCGCCGGCTTTCGAGGGCGGCGACACGGAGTCCGGCAAAACTGGCGGTTTCAGATGGCATGCCCCCATGCTACCCGCTCTGCGGCGCGGCGCGGATGGCATCTCTGACGGAATGCGGCTCAGTATCGTATTGGGACAGTTTGGAAGAATGTTGTCGTTCGCTCCGCGAACGAGCGTCCTTTCGCGGAGCGAAAGGCGACAATAACCAGGCTGCGATTTGAAACCGATGCACTCAATCTGCCTTCCGTCGCGGCGCATCTGGCCGGCGCATCGGACCACTCAGTTTCTCCAGTTCCTCCGCCGTTGGCGCGGGCTGGCCGAGGGCTTCGGCAATGGCGGCAGCAATCTTCGGGCCATCGGCTTGCAGGCTTGGCTGCACGAGGGCGAAGTTGGCCGTCACCTTGTCGTCTTTCCCCACGAGCACAGTCATTTGCACCTTGCGATTGAGGCCGTACGCGCCCGGCCCTTCCTGACCATCGACCGACAGGCCAACCGGCAGCCCCTTCGGGAGCGCGCCGCTGGCTCGCTTGGCCCACGCTTCCGTCTCGGTGGCGTCCGCCGTGAGAAACACGACGCCGCTCGTCAGGCCGCTTTCCTTTTTGCTTGCTGCATAGAGGCCGATCATACGTGCCAAGCCGACCGTCGGCCGGTTGACCTCATGGACGAAGACGATCGCCACGGGCTTCCCTGCCGCGGTCTTGATCAGGTCGAATTCCTTCCCGGCTTCGTCGCCGAGCACTCCCTTGGCGACGAACGGCGTCAGCTTCTCACCCTTTTGCGGCCCGGAAAACTCCGCCGGCTTCTCGGCGGGCTTGTCTTCTTGAGCGACACAGTCGTCCTGAGCGACGGCCATGACGGCAGAAAGAGCAACCAAGACGGCGAAAAGACAACGTGTCATCGACGAATCTCCGGGAGGGGCGAAGGTGGCGCTAGTGTATCGCAGCGGTGCGAGAAAGGCGAACGGATCGGGTTCGGGACTCGGGACTAAAACTCTGACTTCCGACTTCTCCTGACCTCTACCCTCTACCCTCTTTCCCCTCACCCATTCACTCGCCGGGTCACCAGCGCTACCGCGACAACCAATGCCGAGCCCACGATCATCGCCACGGCCGACGTAAAGAGCAGCCCTTGCGGCAGGAGGACGAGCATTCCCGCGGCCAGGCCGACGATGCCTCCGGCCAGGGCCCCGAGTGGCACGGCCAGGCTCAGTCGGAATTGCAAGAGGCCCAGCACCAAACCCAGCAGCATCCCGCCGAAGAAGCCGGCCCCCATCGCGCCGAGCAGATTCGAGGCGCTGATTCCCTCGGCACTGGCGTGACGGGCTAGCGGAGTCACCCCGGCGACCAGGGCCGCACAGGCCGTCACCAGGACGAACAGCGTCGAGAGCGAGAAGCCGCGAGCGGGGTCGCCGTTCACTAAAACCCTCCCGTCGGGAGCTTGCCGTCAGCCCGATTGGCGAATTGCGCCAGGAAACCCGGAGTTGTCCCCGCCGAAATGAACTGGACGCGGCCGTCCCCCATCGCAAACATGGCCCCACCGGGATGACTTCCACCGAAGCTTCCCACCCAGAGCGGATTGCCCGGCATGATCGCGGCCGCCCCAGCCGGAGCGGGCGCGGGGGCTGCCGGCGGCTGGTCCGGATCGTCGGGCGTCGCGGAGGGGTCGTCGAGTCCGGGAACGGCATCCGGCGGCAGCTGAATTGGGTCCGTGCTGTCCCCCGGCCGCGGCAAGCCGTTGTTGTAGCCGAGGGCATTCACGGTGAGGCCCACGTTCCGCAGCGACGCCCGCGTGCCGCTGGCCCAGAAGAAGTCCCAAGAGTCGGGAATTTTCTCGCCAATGAACATCGTGTGGGCCGAACCATCGGTCACGTCCTCATACCGCACGCGGCTGTTCAGAAAAAACACGCCATTGTCCTTCGCGTCGATCGGCTTCTCGGCGTCGTTATGCACGCCGGCATAGTGCGAGACATTCGTCCCCCCCGCGGAGCTCGACGGGCAGGTGAGCACGCGAATCTGAACGGCGGTCGCCGGTGCATTTTTCTTGTGATAGATGCTGAGCGACTTGTCGATTGCGTTCCACGTGTTCCGCTCCTCGATAAACGGCAGGATCTGCACGATCCAGCCGTGATGAAAGCTCGTCGGGAGCTGGGCGTTGACGATTGGCCCCGTCGCGTCGATCGTGCCGGGAGGATAGACACCGTGCCCCAGCTCGTAATTGTGAACGGCGATGATGAGCTGGCTGAGATTGTTCGAGCACGACGAACGCCGGGCCGCTTCGCGAGCGGCCTGCACGGCCGGCAACAAGAGGGCCACGAGGACGCCGATAATGGCGATCACCACGAGCAGCTCGACGAGCGTGAAAGCGGATTTGCGGGACATGGGAGGACCTAGGGTTCAGGGTTCAGGAGTCAGAGGTCAGGGAACAGGAGTCATAAAAGAGGTTGTTCGCGGCGGATCAGGATGCGGTGATGTTCGTGTGGCGGATAGACCGCTTCGATGACGATCCGCCGCGGCGCGGTATCGGTCTTGGGTTCGATTCGAATCGTCACGTCGCCCGCGTCACCTTCCTGCCCGCCAACCGGCGCAGTCCACGCTTCGCCGGCATAGTCGCTGTTTCGGGCGAGCTGCGCGGCAGCACGGGACAAACCCGCTTCAGCCAGCCACACCGCCTGGGTTTGTGCGGTATAGCGCTGCGCTTGCCGATGTGCCGCCAGCATCGACTGCACCAGCGCTGCCGCGACGAGCGAGACGGCCAAGAGCGCGGCGAGCGTCATGGCGAGCGCGCCGCCGCGGCGGGAACCAGGAGGCAGGGGACAGGGGGCAGGAGTCAGGGAACAGGGAACAGAGGACAGGAGGAAGGAGGCAGGAGTCAGATGGCGGGAACGGTTCATTGGGCGGCCTCCTTGGATGACGACACCCCCACGGCGGCTTCGATCAGCGCGGGGCGGACCGCCATGCGATACGGAGCGTCCGAGTCTGGCATCGGGGCAATGCGAAGTTGCACGAGGCGGCTTTCGCTTTCGGCCGGTTGATGGAACGTGATCGCAGCGGTTTCCGGGAGATAGAACGTGTCGCGGTGCTGTACCTGTTCCCCTTGGCGAACTTCGCGGACGACCTGGCCGGAGCGAACTTCATAACGGACAACGCGGCCATCGGGCAAAGTCAGATCGCAAGCCGCTCCGAGCTGGCAGCTCGCTGCGGAATGAGCATCTGCTCGAAACTTCTCCCCCAGGCGGGCCAGCGTCGTTTGCTGGTCGAGGTCGCGGCGCAGTTGCCGATCGGTCTTCATCAGGGCAATCAGCGTTGCCGCCGTCGTGGCGAGAATGACGCTGAGCACGCTGATGAGCAGGAGCATTTCGATGAGCGTTTTGCCGCGGCGAACGTGGCGAGCGGGGTGCGTAAGCACCCCGATGGCTCTACCTGGCCGTCGTTCGCAACCATCGGGAGGCTGACGCCTCCCGCTCGCCGGATGTTGGCTCATGGTACTGCCTCCGGCGTCTGGTGCTTCCAGACCGTGAGGCCGATCGGTGCAGGGGACTGACCGCTGGCGTCGGTCCACTGCACTTCGATCCGCACGCGCTTCGCCTCCGGCAGGCCCGCTTCGGGAGTGACGGTCGCTTGCAGCCTGGCCGTTGGGACGGTGGCCAGCAGCAGTTCCGACGGCTGCACAGCGGCCAGTCGCTCGGCGGTCAGTTCGTCCCACGAGAGTAATGCGAGTCGCTCGGCCTGATTCGCAACTTCCTGGGCGGCCAGCCGGCGAGTTTCGCTCACGCGTCGCTGGGCGGCAGCCGTCGCAATGAGCTGCACGAGGCCGGTGATCGCCACACCGAGCACGAGCAGCGCGAGCGTCACCTCCAGCACCGAGATGCCGCGACGGTGTCGGTTGTGTCTCAATTTGGAGTTCCTCACGACAACCCCTGAATCAGTGCGATGAGTGGCAGGAACAGCCCGATCACAATGAACCCGACGACGCCGGCCACAAGAATCACCAGCACCGGGTAGAGCACTTGCATGGCGACTTGCAGGCCGTAAAGTTGCCGCCGGAGCGTGCTGTCGGCCATTTCTTCCAGGGCCCACGGCAGGTTACCGACGCGCTCGGCAGCAGCAAGTACCGCCGCGTCGGTATGGGTGAGGATGCCGGCGAGCAGCAGGCTGTGCCGCCAATCGGCCCCTTGCATCACGCGAGCATGGGCGATCGCCACCTGCCGCCCAATGCGGCGAATCGGATACGTCGCCGCCAAAAGTTTCAGCCCTTCGGGAAGCGGCAGCCCGCGTCGCACAGCAAGCGCTAGGCCCCGCATCACCACCGCTCCGTCGTAGCGCCGGAAGAAACGCCACACGAGCGGCAGGTCGCGCGGGAACCAGCCGGTGACAGACACGATGCCTTGAAGAAGCATCAAGATCAGAAGCAAGAGTACGACCAATCCGACCGGCAAGAGGAGACTCGCACCAAGCTTGGCGCCGAGATTGCTCACGTTAATCAAGAGCTCGGTCATCACCGGTAGCTTCAGCCCAAACTCCTCGAACATCCGCTGAAATACTGGAACGATCCTGAGCATGATGAACGTGAGGACCGCAATGAGCGAGAAGATGACAAAGAACAGGTAAAAGAAACGCATGGAAACGCGGCGAAGGAGCGCATCGACGTCGGAAACATCTTGCATCTGTTGCCGCATCGCCGGACCAAGCATGCCGAGCGACTCACCCACGCGAATGGCCACCACGAGCGGCGTGGTCAGGCGAAGGCGGGCGGCCCGGATGGCTTGCGAGAGAGGCTGCCCCGCTTCGAGCGATTGGGCCAGGGCGAGCGAGCGCGTTCCCGTGTCGTTTTGCATTTCGTCGGCGAAGGCGCGGGCCGCCTCCGGCAGCGGAATGCCCCGTTCGGCCGCGGTCGTCAGCGTCCACAAGAGCGCCCGATGCTCGCCGTGCCGATGCCGGTCGAGAGCGAGAAGCAAAGCAAACCCAAAGATGAAGATGGTGGGGATGATGGCCCAGATGCCCACGACGCCAAGCGTAATTCCCGCACAGGCGATCACGATCATCGTCGTGCTGGCGACAGTAAGCAGAATCTTCAGCGGGTCGGCAGCGGCAAACGTCCGGCGGCCATACACGATCCGCACAGCGATCTTGATGAAGATCCCCGGCAGGAGGAGCAGTCCCAGGTTGAATGGTCCAAGCGAATCGTTCACGGCGAGCCTTACGACAATCCTTGAATGAGCACGAAGGTGGTTCCAAACACGAGTGAAATAAACGACAGAATCAGAATGGCGTCGAAGACAAGAATGAGCGGCGGCAGAATCTGCACGAGCAGGTGCGACCGGAGCCGCAACCTCCCTTCGAGCATTTCGGCCGCGCTCGTTAAACTCTCGCCGAGCAATCCCGTCTGTTCCCCCCAGCGAACCAGCGGCACGACGGACAAAGGCAAGCCGCGTTGTTGCAAAATGGCGAGAAACAGCGGCGTGCCGGCGGTTACGCGCCCGGACAGATTGCTGAGCAGATGGCCGACATAAGCGTCCGATGCGCCCCGGCCGGCCAGCTCCAGCGCCTCGGGGAGCGGAATGCGATGCTCCACCAGAAGGCCCAGACTGCGAAGTGCATCGGCCGCGCCGGTCCAGTGCCAAGTCGGTCCGATGACCGGCAACTGCGACAGCATCCACGACCAGGCGACCCGCCCACCAACTAGCCGCAGGAGGACAAGGATCACCGCCAGCGCGCTTGACACCACGAAAAAGAGTTCCAGTCCCGTCGTGCTGAGCCAATACAGCACCTTGATGTTCACCGGGACCTTCAGTCCGAATTCCTCGAGCATCAAGCACATCGGCCGCACGACGTAAATCGCGAACAGGATGTAAATCAGAATCGAAACGGCGAGCGTGACCGCCGGATAGGTGAGCGACGAGATTACCGCGGACCAATGCACGCGGGTGGCGCGGCGGTTTTCGAGCCACTGGGCGAGCACCGGTCCGAGCGAGCCGGTCCGCTGCGCTCCGCGAATGAGCCCCGCCAAGTGCGGTGGCAGGCGGCGGGTTGCCCCGGCGATCACGTCGTCGAGCGGGCGCCCTTGTTCCACGTCCCCCGCCACGCGTCGCAAGGCCGACGCCAGCCGCCAAGAGTCGGTCTCGTCGGCCGCCGCCCGCAAGCCGGCCGGCAGATGGCCGGAGACCTCGCCGACGCTCGCGACCTGCGCGAGCAGGGCTTCGGCCGTGGCGGCCGAGAGGAGCGGATCGGAATTGGCGTCGGGAGTGGACACGGCAATGCGAAAGGAGGCGGTTCAGTGAGTAAGCGGATCGGCCAGGCGGTGCATGACGAGAATCCAAGGTCCAAGCGACAGGATTGCGTATCCGATCACGATGCCGCCGCCGATGAGCGCTGTGGAGACCAGCGGCACATAAAGTTCGAGCCACCGATACTGCCGGTTGAACTCGTCGCGGTACGTTTGCGCCGCGCGGTGCAACTGTTGCCCCAGATTCCCCTGCCGGCTGCCGGTCGAAAGGGTCCAGGCCAAGAGGGGCGAGATTCCGGGCGTGGGCTGGCTGCTCACTTCGCCGCGGCGGATTCGATCGGCCAGTTCGAGGCCCCCTTTTTTCATCGCCTTCGAACCGACGGCGGCAGAGGCCAATTCGACCGCTTCATCCAGCGGCACCTGGTGATCGACGAGCATCGCGAGCAGTTCGGTGAGTGCGGCCTGGCGTCCAGCCCATTGCATTCGCCAGAGCGTGCCGAGGGCTCCCCAGGAAAGCCACGGATGCAACTCGACGCCACTCGCGGCCTGACCGGTCCGAAACCAAACGAAAGCGAGCCACAGGATGATGACGATCGGGATGACCGGCCCCCACCATTCGGAGGTCCGAACGAGCCAGGCGACGGTGGCGGTCCACTCCGGCGAGCCGAGGCTCACGTCCTCCAGCACGCGGAGCATCACGGGGAGCGTCCGGAGCACGCCGAAATTCAGGAGCCCCCACGCAATGAGCAGCACGACGAACGGATAGACGAGGGCAACGCCAATGGCCGAACGGAGGCTCCGAATGCGGCGAGCCGTGCGCGATACGTCCTCCAGGGCGGCGGCCAGTTTGCCGGAGCGAATACCCGCGGCGATCACGGCCCGATAAGCCGGCGGGAACAAATCAGGCGACTGGGCAAAGATACGGGCGAGGTCCTCGCCCCCCTCCAACCGGCGGCCCAGATCGCCCGCGAGTTGCCCGAGACGTCCCGGCATGTCGCGGGCCAGCTCCGCCAGACCCCGATCGATCGGCACACCGGCTCGGGCGAGCGACGCAATCTCGTCCGACAACGCCACGAGCTGATCGAGCGTCACGGGGCGAGCGGCAAACGGAACGGTGAGCGACACGCGGTGCAGCCGGGGAGAAGAGTAGTCAACAAGTCGGAAGAGAGCCTCGCAGGATTCTAATGCGCGCGGCGAGGGAATTCACTTAAGAACTCGCAGCGATTTGGGCAAAATTGCACTCTCATAAGGATGCCAAGACAGGAACTTGCCTCACACCGATCGTGCCCACTTACTTACTGCCTTCGATTGCCGGTCAGGAACAACTCTTTTCAACGCAAAGCCGCAAAGCTTGCAAAGGCGCAAAGCCAGAGAAGCAGCAGCACTGTGGTAACTTTGCGCCCTTTGCGCTCTCTGCGACTTTGCGATGAAAAGTCGTGGGTCACACCGAGATTCCGCTCAACCTCGACACGACGCTTCCGTTCATCAGCCTTACTCCTTCCGTGATTGCGACTCTGACGAGACCGTTTCGATAAACCCCAGCACGCGGCGGACCTCGGCCGGATCGGTCCGGCCCGCTTCGATCGCGGCGCAAGCTCGTGTGAAGACGCTAGTCATCCCGGCTGAGATGGCCAGTCGGGCCAGTTCGGATGCGTCGCGACGAGCAAGGACGGCCTGGCCCAGTTCGCCGGACAGCGGCGGCAGAATCTCTGCGATCACGAAGCGGCCGCGATAGCCGGTGCCGCCGCACGCTGCACATCCGTTTGCGAATTTCGCATGAGGTACGGGCAGGCCTAGTAAGGAGTCCGAGCTTGCAGGCGAGACGCCTGCCCCACAGGTTGCACACTCGCACAACTGCCGCAGCAGTCGTTGATTGAGCAGGGCCCGCAAGCCGCTGCGGATGACATACGGCTCCAGTCCCATGTCGATCAGCCGGGCCAGGCCGCTCGCCGCGCTCCCCGCGTGCAGTGTGCTCAACACGAGATGGCCGGTCAGCGCCGCCTGGAACGCGGTGAACGCGGTGTCGGCATCGCGGATTTCGCCGACGAGGATCACCTCCGGGTCTTGCCGCATGAGCGATCGGAGCCCCGTCGCCAGATCGAAGCCGCCAGCCGGATTCACTTGAGACTGAGCGACGCCTGCAAGTGCCATCTCGATCGGGTCTTCGAGCGAGACGAGGCTGCGACGCCCCTGCGATTGGCGGGCGATCTCGCGGAGACACGCATAGGCTGTCGTTGTCTTGCCGCTGCCGGCGGGGCCGCTGATCAGAACCGCGCCGCTCGTTTCCGCCAGCAGTTGCGTCAGAGCCGCTTCGATCTCGGCGGGGAGGCCCAGATCGGCGAGCCATTGAAACTGGCTCTGGCCGCCAAAGAGCCGCACGACCGCCCGCTCGCCGTACAGCGTGGGAAACGTGCTCACGCGCGTTTCGCCTTCCGCGGCATCTGCGATGCGTCCCTCCTGGGGCACGTCGGTCTTGTACGTCAACAGGTGAGCCAGCACCTTCAGCCGCGTTACCACGTCGGTCGCCTGTCCGCGCGGGAACTCGCCGACGAATTCCAGCACGCCGTCGATCCGCCACCGGACGACGAGACCTGCCGCGGTGGGCAACAAGTGCACGTCGCTGGCCCGCGCCTCGCGTGCGGCGGCCAGTAGCATTTCGACGAACCGGCTGGCATAGTCAGTGCCGGCCGAATCGAGAGCGGCAAGTTGGGCGGTAATGGGTATAGGCGTGGGCATCGCACTCGCCAAGCTAACCAACCTCGTCGCCTGGAGCAAACCTGCGGCGAGCGGGGAGCGTTAGCTCCCCGATGGCGTCGAAAGCAATTCGATGCGAAGTCATCGAGAGGCTTACACCTCCCGCTCGCCTGATTCGGAATCAGTTTGGCCCCGGCCAAGTTTGCAGTTGCGTTAATCCGCCACGCCCGCTGCGGTTCGCGCCCCAGGTAAACCAATCCGGAGGAGCCGGAATGTACGACGCGGCAATCATCGGCGGCGGAATCTCCGGCCTGGCGACGGCGGCCCGGTTGCAAGCGGCGGGCCTCGCGACGATCACGCTCGAAGCCCACGGCCAGCCGGGCGGCTGCGCGGGGTTCTTTCGCCGCCGCGGATTTGCCTTTGACGTCGGCGCGACGACGCTCGTCGATTTTTCTCCCGGCGGCATTGGGGGCGATCTGCTTACCGCAATCGGCCTGACCGACCTCGATGCGGAAGAACTGCCGGGCTACGTCGCCTGGATGCCCGATCGAACGGTAACGCTTCATCGCAGCCCAGAACTCTGGCATCACGAGCGATTGGCCAAGCTCGGCAACTCCCCAGCACATCGCCGGCTCTGGCAAACGCTCGATCGACTTGCCGACGCGTTCTGGCGTGCGACGCGCCGCGGGATCAGGCTCCCCGTGCAGTCACCCGGCGACGTTTGGCGAATCGCCAGGTCGCTCGCGCCCAGCGACTGGCCGCTGGTGCGCTATGTGAACTGGACCGTCGGCGATCTGCTCGTGTCACTCGGCTTGCGAGGCTACGCGCCGCTCGTCGGACTCTTGTCGATGCTCCTGGAAGATACGGTTCACGCGCAGATCGACGACGCTCCGCTCATCAACGGCGCACTTGGGATCACGATTCGGGGCGCGGGACTGACGCGGGCCCGCGGCGGGATGTACGGCTTTTGGCGGCGGTTCGCCAGTCGCTACTGTGAGCTGGGGGGCGAATTGCGTATTGGCTGCCCTGTGGCGGGGATCGCGCGTGCGGCGGGAACCTATCGCGTTCACTCGCGGCGCGGCGTCTTCGCAGCCAGACACGTCGTTAGTTCGCTCCCCGCGGAACTGAGCGCTCGCATCGGTCCGCCAGAGATCGGCCAGCGGCTGGCGACTTATTTTCAGCGTGAAAATAAGTCGCTCGGCGGAGCACTCGTGCTGTTTCTGGGCGTGCCGGAAGCGGAAGTCTCCGGTCACGACTTCACGCACCACCAACTCTTGCAGGATTACACCGAGCGTCTGGGCAACGGCAACAACATGTTCATTTCGGTGTCGTCGCCTGGCGACACGCTGAGTGCGCCGGCCGGCCATCGAGCGGTGATGATCTCAACGCACTGCGAGCTGACCGACTGGGAAGGGCTCACTGCCAGCGAGTATGCCGAGAAGAAGCGAACGATGACCGAGCAGCTGCTTACGCTGGCCCGCCGCGTCTATCCGAATCTTGGAGAGCAGCCCCTCGTGTGCGAGCTAGGGACGCCGCGGACCTACGAGCGATTCACCCGGCGGCCGCGCGGCGCGGTGGGAGGTTATCGACTGCACCTGGGTAACGCCAATCAACGAGCCATTCCACATCAGCTTGGAGTGCCGGGATTCTGGCTGGTGGGCGATACCACGTGGCCGGGCCTCGGAACCGTCGCCTGCGTTCATGGAAGTCGGCTGGTTGCAGAGGCGATCGTTCGCCAAATAGCGAGCGGGGTGCGTAAGCTCTCCGATGGTGTTGCGTCATCAGCCGATGTCATCGGGAGGCTGACGCCTCCCGCTCGCCAAATTGATTTGCCTCCCGCTCGCCGGGAAGAGGAGGCCCAATTGTGACCCATTCTGCCCTCCCCACGCTCACCGACCTGGGGGACGACTTGCTCGTCACAACGCCGTGGCAGCGGCGCGTGGCCCTCGCGCGGCCGTTCCTGCTCGCCTTGTGTTTTGCCCTCGCGTGGTGGGCTGGATGGTGGTGGCTTGGCCCGGTGATTGTGTTCCTGATCTTCGTCGCCATCGTCACCGTCACGCACGACGTCGTTCACGGCACGCTCGGCCTCTCGCCGAGGCAGTCCGAGTGGTGGCTGTTTCTGCTCGGCGCGGTGCTGCTCGAAAGTGGTCACGCCTATCGCACGACGCACCATCAGCATCACCGCGTTTTCCCCGGCCCGGACGATCCCGAAGGGGACCCTGCCCGGATGAAGCTCTGGCAAGCGATCCTGTGGGGGCCACTGTTTCTGCCGCGACTCTGGTGGTGGGCCTACCAGCGCAACGCCGGTCGCCCCGATCAGCAGCGGTGGCTGGTGGCCGAAGCGGCTTGGGCCATTGGGTTCGTTGTGCTGGCCGCGGCGCTCTGGCCCGTGACGAAAGCCCTCGCTTGGTATGTCGCACTGGCACTCGTCGGCAGCTGGGTCTATCCGCTCCTCACCGTCCACCTGCCGCATCGCGACTACGGCGACACGCCCCTCACGCAGACCGGCACGCTCCGCGGCATCGTCGTCCCGGCGCTATTCCTCGAATTGACCTACCACCTGGAGCACCATCTCTATCCTGCCGTGCCGAGCCATCACCTGGCGGAACTTTCGCGGCGATTGGAACCGACGCTCCTCGCCAATGGCGTGAAGCCACATTGGGTGCCATAGGGAGTGGCGAGCGGGGAGCGTTAGCTCCCCGATAGTGTTGCGTCACCACTAGGCTATGCCATCGGGAGGCTTACGCCTCCCGCTCGCCTTATTTCTGCCGCTTTGTCCCGCCTACGTGCGCTGCTGCACCAGCGCCGCCGCATAACCCAGCAGGTCTTCCTTCTCGCGGCAGTAGGTCATCAACGGCGAGTAATCGCCGGCACGCTCGGCCAGTTCCAACAGCGATGGCGCCTGGCCGATCGGCTGCACTCCCTTCGGGCTCAGCTTCAATGCCGCGGCAATCGCTTCGCGGTGCCGGCCGACGCGTGTGAGCAGATCGACGTACGTCTCGATCGGCCCCATGCCGTGATATTGCGGATCGAGCATTTCGGCCCGCGTCTGAAAATACGCGAGCGCCTCGTCCACGTTCTCACCCAGGAGAGCCTGAAAATAGTATGCATGTGCTGGATACATCTCGGCGAACGGCTCGTCCCCCTGATACTGAAACTGTTCCGATAGCCGCCGGCCATACTCGGTCAGATCGAGGGCCATCCGCAGATCAGCCGGATCGGACAGCGCCCGTGAAATGCGGACACTCGCGGCCAGGTGCGTCGTGTCGATGTGATACGCGTTGTCCTGAAAGAGCCAGTCCCGGTCGAGCACCAGATCGCGCAGCGTCTTCTCGGCAGGCTGCTGCCCTTCCTGGCGAGCGATGTCGTGCTTCACGCTCGCCATCAGATCGGCATGCACGCGGTGCAAAAGCTGTGTGGCGGCAGGAACCTGCTCGGCTCGTGGCCGCCGGGCCACGGAATTGTCGTACGTCGTGATCGAACTGCACGTACCGTAGCTCGACAGCACAAGGCCAAAGCCGCGGCCGATGTCGATCCCCTCGTGCAGGCACACCTCGATCAAGTCCTCCGTATTCTCCTCGCTCGGCTCAATCGCAGCCAGCAAGCGAGCCGCTTCGGCCTTGTCGCCGACCGGTCGCAGGTACATCCACCCCTCGCGCACGCGGCCGTCCTGCAAAAAGAGCGTTCCCACCTCGCGGCAGGCGGCGACCAGTCCCTCTTCGAGATGGGTCCGCTGCGCCTCTCCCAGGCTGTCCCCCGCATCGCTATAGAGCAGCGGCAGCCCGATCCGCCGCCGGACTTGCATCTTCAGCACTTCGAACAGCTCGTGGTACTTCTTCTCCCCGCGCAGCACCTGCGCCGCCTCCGCCAGTGCCGCGTCGGGGCCACCGGCAGCGAGAGCGGCATCGAGCTGGTCGAACGAAGTGGGCATGGCGGGTGCGTTTGGCGGGGAAGGATGCAGGCAGCACGGTGTGAAATTCAGTTTACAATGCTTCCCCGATGAGTGGTAGAATGATGAGTGGTAGAATTGAGGTGAGCTGTTTTGTGCAGGAGTTCCTGAAATGACGACGTTCACCGTTCCTGGCCGCTTGATTAGTCCCACGCAGATCGAACTCTTGCGACCGATTCACATTGCCAATCCGGTCGTCGAAGTCGAGGTGCGCGAGCAATCGACCGATCGGCAGGCCGCACTGCTGGAACTCATCGAATTCCTGAAGTCGCGGCCTCCCGGCACGCGCTCTAAGGAGGACATCGATCGGCAACTTGAGGAGGAGAGGAACAGTTGGGATGACCGACGGTGAAACTCTGTCTCGATGCTAACGTAATCATTTACGCGCACGAAGCTGATCCGCCGCTGCGCGAGTTGGTGCTCCAGCGGCTGGTCGATTGGTGCGGCAAACCGAATGGATCGCTGATCACTTCGCTGCTTTCTCGATTGGAATGCCTGGTCGTTCCACTCCGAACCGCCAACGCCTCGCTGCTCACCGACTACGACCTTTTCTTTCGTGGCGATGCCGTCGAAGTCATTGAGATTTCTCGGGAGATTCTCGACATCGGTGCCAAACTACGGGCACAATATGCATTCCGCTCGCCGGATGCCATTCATCTGGCGACAGCATTCATGAGGGCGCCGATCAGTTCCTTACCTCGGATCGCGCCTTGGGCCGATTTCCGGGCCTGAACGTCGAAATCCTGTCTCCGTGAAGGCGGCGACGGGTTTCCTTTCGTGAGCGTCGCTTTCGCTCCAGGGGCCCCTACGCAAACTTCGCCACCTCCGGTTCCTTCACTTCCTTGAGCAGCCGCTGGATCACGTCCTCGGTGGACATTCCTTCGGCTTGAGCCTGGAAGTTGGTGGAGAGGCGGTGTCGCAGGACGGGGACGGCGATCTTCTTGATGTCGTCGATGGCGACGCTGAAGCGGCCGTCCATCGCGGCCAGGGCTTTGCCCCCGTTGATGAGGAACTGCCCCGCGCGCGGACCGGCGCCCCAATCGACGAGGTCTTTCACAAATTGCGGCGCCGTGTCGTCCTTCGGGCGGGTCGCGCGGACGAGGCGGGCGACGTACTTCACGATGTACTCGCTCACGGCGACCGAGTGGACCAGTTTTTGCAAATTCACAATCGCCCGCGACGAGAGAATCTTGCGCACTTCGACCTTTTCGGTCCGCGTTGTTTGCGTGAGGATCTTCTCTTCCTCGTCGGCCGACGGGTAGCCGACTTTGATGTTGAACATAAACCGGTCGAGTTGGGCTTCCGGCAGCGGGTAGGTCCCTTCCTGCTCGATCGGGTTTTGCGTGGCGATGACGAAGAACGGATCGGGGAGTTCGAACGTTTGCCGGCCGACAGTCACTTCGCGTTCTTGCATCGCCTGTAACAGTGCCGCCTGTGTTTTCGGCGGCGTGCGGTTGACTTCGTCCGCCAGCAGGATATTCGTGAAGACCGGCCCCTCGACGAAGCGGAAGTTTCGCTTGCCGGTCTCGTCTTCGTCGAGGACGTTCGTGCCGGTGATGTCGCTGGGCATCAGGTCGGGCGTGAATTGAATCCGCTTGAAGCTCACGTCGAGGATACGGGCGAGCGTGCTCACCATGAGCGTCTTCGCGAGGCCCGGCACACCCTCAAGCAGGCAATGCCCGCGGGTGAAAATCGCCGCAAAGAGCTGCTCGATCACGTCGTTTTGCCCGACGATCACCTTCTGCAGCTCCTGCTGCATGAGCTGCCGATGCTGGGCGAATTCCTGAAGGATGTCGCCGAGGGACTTGGGTTTGGCGGGAGCGGTGGACATGCGGCTAGGGTTCAGGGTTCGGGGTTCAGGATTCAGCAGGAACTTGGGAGGGCGAGGCTCCCGCCGAGCCGGGGCTGGCTAACCATCAGTTTGCGAATGCACAGGGCGTCGATTTGGCCCTTTTCGCGTTTCCCGCTTTCGTGTTTTCGTGATTGTTCGGGCCAACGGCTGTTTGGGGGGCAGCATTCATTGTCCCGACTTTGGGTCAAACCTATGATAGCGGTAAGGATGCATCTGGCTCAGCCGGGAGGCCGCGGGAATGTTTCGATCCGTCACAATCGCCATCGCTGGGCTTGCGCTCTTTGCAGCGGTTGTGCAGCCTGCGCGGGGGGAAGTGACGGCGTCCCAGGTCGATGAGGCGATTCGGACCGGCCGGGATTATCTGCTCAAGCGGCAGGACAAGACGAACGGGAACTGGACGGAATACAAAGGAGAGCCGGGGGGCCTGACGGCACTTTGCACGCTGGCACTGCTGAACAGCGGCGTCCCCAAGGACGACCCACAGATCAAGGCAGCACTGTCCTATCTCGACAAGCTGGAGGGCCCCAAGCAGACCTATTCAGTCTCCCTGATGATTATGGCCTTTAGTCAGGCCGATCCGGAGAATTACAAAATCAAGATTGGGAAGCTGGCGGCTTGGCTCGAAGGAAACCAAATCCGCGAAGCGACGAACTCGACCAAAGGGGGCTGGTCGTACACTTCGTCGCGCGGCCGGGCCGACAACTCCAATACACAATTCGCGATGCTCGCCTTGCACGAGGCTGAGAGGGCCGGCGTGAAGGTCGAGGATCAGACCTGGCAGCTCGCCCTCAATTACTGGACGCAGCCCGGCATGCAGGGGCCAACCGGCGGCTTTGGATACGAGCGCGGCCATCCCGAGAGCGGCAGCATGACCTGTGCCGCCATCGCGTCGCTGATCATCGCTCGCGATCGTTTGCACACCGGCGATGCCAATGTGGTCGATGGCCGCATCGTCTGCTGCGGCAATCAAACGCCCGACGACCCGCTGCAAAACGCGATCACCTGGATGGGACGGCACTTCTCGGTCGTACGCAATCCGAGTTCCGAGCCCGGCGGCTCGGTGAACTGGCTGCTGTATTACCTCTATGGCATGGAGCGCGTCGGCCGCATGTCGGGGCAGCGGTTTCTCGGAGAGCACGATTGGTATCGCGAAGGGAGCGAGCACCTCGTCGAGATGCAAAAGGCGACGCTCAACGGCAGTTGGCAGGGGGTCGGCTTCGTCGAGAACGATCCGGTCATTGCCACGTCGCTCTCGCTATTGTTCCTTTCCAAGGGACGCCGCCCGGTCGTCATGGCCAAGTACAAGCATCAGCCGGACGCGATTGGCGGCTCGACCGACTGGGACCATCATCGGCGGGCCGTACAGCACTTGACGATGCGGATCGAGAAGGCGTGGGAGCGCGACCTTTCGTGGCAGACGATCGACGCCCGCAAAGCCGGCGTGGCCGACTTGCTCGAAGCGCCGGTCCTTTTCATCAGCGGGGCCGACGGCCTGCGCCTCGCCGCCGAACAGAAGCAGGCTCTTAAGGCGTACGTCGAGAGTGGCGGCTTCATCTTCGCCGAGGCCTGCAGCGGCAATGGCTGCAATGGGGATCAGTTCGACCGCGAGTTCCGGGCACTCATGGCCGAGCTGTTCAAGGACAGCGAGCTCCGCAAGCTGCCGCCGGACCATGCCGTCTGGTACGCCCAGCAGCGGGTCGATCCCAAATACCTCCCCGCCGATCCGGAGTTCTGGCTGTGGGGCCTGGATGCTTGCTGCCGCACGAGCGTCATCTACTGCCCGCGGAGCATGTCGTGCTACTGGGAGCTGTCACATCCGTACCGCGAGCTGCCGCACTCGGCCGACGTGAAGAACCAGATCGAGGCAGTCACCGCACTAGGCGTGAACGTCGTCTCTTACGCCACGAACCGCGAGCTGAAGCACAAGCTCGACCGGCCGCAAATCGCCGTGAGCAACCCCGGCGGAAAGTCGCCCCGCGGGGCGCTCGTCGTTCCCAAGCTGTCGCACGGCGGCGGCAGCGACGACGCGCCAAGCGCCCTCAACAACTTGCTGGCCGTCATGGAGCAGCAATTGCAGATGCGGGTCGATTACGAGAAGCGGCCGCTCGCCCCGGATCACGAGAAGCTGCTCGACTACCCGCTCGTCTTCATGCACGGCCGCCGGAGCTTTCGCTGGTCCGGCGGCGAGAGAAAGGCGCTCAAGGAATATCTCGACCGGGGCGGCTTCGTCTTCGCCGACGCGATTTGTGCCAGCAAGGACTTCGCCGACTCGCTCCGAGCCGAACTCAAGATGATGTATCCCGAAGCGACGTTCACGCGCATTCCGCCAAGCCACCCGCTGTTCACCGAGGAGTTTCGCGGATTTGCCCTGCAGAGTGTGACGCTCCGCGACCCGCAGCTTCGTGACGAAGGGGACCCGCTGACGGCGAAGCTCACGAAGACGACGCCGCTCCTAGAAGGGCTCGAAATCGACGGCCGCATTGCCGTGATCCTCTCCCCTTACGACATCAGTTGCGCCCTGGAGAAAGGGGCCTCGCTCGATTGCAAAGGCTACATCCCGCCCGACGCGGCGAAGATCGGTGCGAACGTGCTGCTCTATGCGCTGCAGCAGTAAGTCGGCGATTCAGTTCTAGCTAGACGGGGTAGAGAACGGACCTTCGACACGCAAGCATAGACCAACGAGCAACTGCTGCCGTTCGATCGTCGCATCGTCCTTATACGTTTCGGCGCGCAAATCGGGGAACTCGCAGTGCCCTGGGTCGCCAAGCAGCGGACGCGGCTCGATGGCGATTCTCGCTTGCCGCACATCGCCGGCCAACAACACTGCCACATAGTACGTCTTGCCGGGTTGCCCAAGTGCAGCGTCTTGGACTGTTTTGTACTTCGCGCGCGAGAGCGATAGTCCTGTTACGTCGCGCGTCTTATGAGGGGCGAACGCCTGGGCAGAAGGCCGCCCAGAAGCCGTGTCGTGCCAGCTGTATGGGATACGACGGTACAACAACTCATCGTCGGCAATGGGTTCAGTGCCATCGGCCACGCCGGATTCTCGCTGTGGTCAACTCAGTATCGCCAGGGCGTTCGCTCAACCAGTTTCCCACGGTCAAACTTCATAAATTCGACCTGACCATCGTCCCACACGTGGATGGACTCCACGATCGAGCCGCTCCTAAGCTCAAACACGATGCCGCCATTTGGATCCGGAACGACCGAGTCGGGGGGGGCGAGGCCGTCTTCTTTAAGTTTTTCGGCGACATCTAGTGCGGTTCGAATGATGGCCCCAGTCGGTGGATTCACGTCAGCATCGGCCAACAGTTCGGGATCGCGCAACCACAACAAAAGCGTGCCATCAATTACTTGTTGCCACGCAGATGCAGCCGCGCCTCCACATCGCGTCAATGGCGATTCGATGTCGCTCGTGGTCCCAACCGCATGCATGAGCGGGGGGGAAATGAACTCACGGATTTCAATGGGCATTGGAGAGTCCCCAGTATTGATTCGCATCAGCGCTCATCAAATCCGCGAATGCCTTGACAATCGTTGCACGCCCTAAGTCCAAACCATCAAATGCCATCGAAACGGCAGCGTCCCCATTTGGAATGGAACCGCGTGCGGTAAGAGTCATTCTGATTGCGTTCACAGCTCCGGAATCACCTTCCTGACCGGTCGCGTCACTCCCGTGTTGCCAGTCGATGTGCAGGCGACCACGTTGACCGGGGATGACGAAGTGCCATTCCCCGCCGAAACTTTCAGCTTCGGCGACTCCCTCGATGGCCGGCATTCCAGCAAGGGGTCGAAAGAATCCCCAATCTGCTGGCGTGCGCCAAACCGTTCCCGCTGGAATCTGGTTTACGTAGGTGACTTCCCACTGGTTTGGACGAAAGTCACCGAGGTCGTGTTTGGCGACGATTTGCGCGAACTTTTCAACGACGGGGCGAAATTCGTTACGTACCACTTCGTACCTCGGGTACGGCTGGCCTGCGGTCTTGATCCAATTCAAGTGCAATCGAGAATTCTGCAACTGAATCATCCGAGTGCTATCGGCGTTTCTCGCCTGCATTCGGCATGAGAGATCTTGTGTCAACTGAAGTTGAACGGATCTCGCCCATCGAGACGCGCCCGAAAAACGCTCAAACTGAGAGGTGAGGGGCGGAGCATCCTCGATCGTCGGCCACATAATCGGATCGAGAGTCTGCCAAAATGTTCCCAGGTGAGCGTTTCGAAACCGCGAAAGGCGGTCGAACTGAATCCCTAGCACTGTCTCAACGACAGGGGGATTGGAATAATCCGGTAACGGAGGCTGGACAGCGTTAGCAAGCATTCAAATGGCAAATCTGACCAGTCGCGACCCTGCAACCAACGGCAGGAGAAGGGTATCCTAGTCACATTCTACGTGCAATTCCTATTCTGTCTGCGGTTCATCGTGCAGATTTCTGCTTGCCACGTAGTGCTCGCCGGGTTGGATAGTCGGTCGGGTAGTCGCGTTCCGTTTCGTAAAAAGCACCTATGACCACCCACCACAACCGCCGCGCTTGGGATGAATTGGTGGCGCGGCGGCAGGCGTTCACGCGGCCGGCCAAGGATGAGGACTTTGTTGCTCCGCTGGCGAAGCTCGACCAGCCGGGATGGCTCGGCGGCGATATCCGTGGCAAGTCGCTGCTCTGCTTGGCGGCAGGCGGCGGCAAGCATGGGCCGCTGTATGCCGCAGCGGGGGCGATTGTGACGGTGGTCGATCTGAGCCCGGCGATGTTGGAACTCGATCGGCAAGTGGCGGCTGAGCGGCGGATTGAGCTGCGGACGATCGAAGCGAGCATGGACGACATGCCGATGCTTGCCGCGGCCAGCTTCGACCTCGTGATTCACCCGGTCAGCACGTGTTACGTGCCGGAGGTGGCTCCCGTCTTTCGCGAAGTGGCTCGCGTCACGCGTCCCGGCGGCCTCTACATCAGCCAGCACAAATCTCCGACGAGCCTGCAAGCCGACATTGTCGCGTCGCCCCGCGGCTACGAACTCGTTGAGCCGTACTATCGCAGCGGCCCGTTGCCGCCGGTGATCGGCAGCCCGCACCGCGAAGAGGGGACGCTCGAATACGTGCACCGCTGGGAAGAGCTGCTCGGCGGCATGTGCCGGGCGGGCTTCGCGATCGAAGACCTGATCGAACCGCTGCACGCCAAAGCCGACGCAGCCATGGGCGACTTCGCCCACCGCAGCCGCTACGTTGCGCCGTATGTGCGGATCAAGGCGCGGCGGGTGGGCGGGGCGCGAGCAATTTGGACGCCGTGACTAATCCCGCGCAAACGTCTCCGGCATACCGTAGAACTTGCGAATGATTTCCCAGGCCTCGTGCGGCGTCTCGGCATAAGAGATGAGCTTCAGGTGCTCGTCCCGAATTGTCCCTTCGTCGGCGAGGAATTGCAGGTTGAGCACGCGGTCCCAGAACTCGCGGCCATAGAGGATGACCGGGATCGGCTGCATCCGGCCGACCTGCCGCAGCGTGAGCACCTCGAACAGCTCGTCGAGCGTGCCAAAACCGCCGGGAAAGACGACGAGTCCGCGGGCCCGCAGGAGAAAGTGCATCTTGCGGATCGCGAAGTAGCGGAACAGGAAGCACAGTTCCGGCGTGATGTACTCGTTGGGCCGCTGCTCCTCGGGGAGCGTGATGTTCAGACCGATCGACTTGGCACCGACGTCGTCCGCTCCGCGGTTGGCGGCTTCCATGATCCCCGGCCCGCCCCCGGTGACGACGGCGAAGTCACAACGCCCCTGCACCTGACAGGTCTGTGAGACGAGCTGCGAGAACTCGCGAGCCGCGTCGTAGTAATGGCTCTTCGCGAGAATGCGCTCCGCGCGGGATACGTCGCGCTGCTTCGTCGTGTTCGTCGGGTCATTGGCCGCGATTTCACGAGCCGCCTCCAGACGCTTCTCGGCGATGCTCCGCTCGACGATCTGTGTTCCGCCAAAGACGACGAGCGTCGAGGAGATGTTCTGCTCCTCGAAGATGATGTCCGGTTTGAGCAGCTCGAGCTGCAGCCGGACGGGGCGGAGCTCCGGCCGCTTGAGGAGGTTCTCGTCTTCCTCGGCGAGCAAGTAGTTCGGCCACCGCGGCGGATCGGAGTGCTTGTCGTTCATGAGGGAGGAGCAGGAGAGGTTTCAGAGACTGGCTCGCTGGGCGCGATTGCCGGCGGATTTGCGATCGTTGGTTCAGCCGCGGGCGGTGAATACTCCGGCGGCGGCAGGAAGTACTGCGGACCGGCCAATCGTCCTGCGACATATGCGAGCAGTGCGACGGACAGGGCGGCAGCAGCGACCACCAGTTGATCGTAGTTGCGTGCGAGGTCCGCCGCGCGAAAATAGTGCAGCCCCAGCGGCAAGAGGAGGGGCAAGGCCAGCGTGAGCAGCGGCGCAGCCAGCGGAAAGATCGTCTTCGAGGAACGAGTCGCAGCCACACCGACGGCATAGACCAGAACCGCCAGCGGTGCGACCTCCAGCATCCGCTGCCAGCCGAGCACACAGCCGGCAGCGGCAAAGAGCGTGACAGGAGCGGCTTTGAGCCAGACTCTGCGACCGTTTCCGAGCCACCAGCCGAAGGCCACGCAGGAACCGAGCGTGGCTCCTGCCGTAATCCCCGCCAGGCCGTCGCCGAACCCCGCCAGCCAAGCGGGCCAGAAGAGTTGCGGCGCCAGAGGCAACGGACGGATGCTCGGCCAGAGCATTGGCAGGCCTAGACCGGCGAGGAGGAGGGGAGCAAACAGCCGCCGCGGCACGCGTGAGCCGTCGTACTCGATGAGCGTCGCCGTGACGAGCGTCGCGGCCAGTCCGACATGTACTGCATACATCGACCAGAACGCCGCGCCATTGTGCATCGCCAGCCAGTGCCGGCCCGCCTCCAGCGGCGGGAGCACGCCGCGCGGCCAGAACGCCTCAAACACCCCAATCACCAGGAATAGCAGCCCCACCGTGAGTTCGACGAAGTAGTACCGCGCTGCGATCGGCTCGCGGCAATCGCGGCAGCGGCCCCGCAGCACGAGCCAACCGAGGATCGGCAGGTTATCGCGGGCCCGAATCGCATGGCCGCACGTCGGACAGCGCGAGCCGGGATGGACCAGATTGAGCCCCCGCGGCAGGCGATAGACCACGACGTTCAGGAAGCTGCCGACGCAGGCCCCGAAGTAGAACAGCCACGCGGCGAGAAACGCCTTGAAGCTTGCCTCCAGCACCCAGAGCGGAACTGGTGGCTGGTGGATTTCCGCCAGGAGATTCCAGTCGATTCCGTCAACGAGCATTACGCCTCCGCCTTTCCATCCGTGCCAATCTCTGTTCCATCCGTGGCTTTGCATCCCGCCGTTTCATGGTTACTTCGCCTTGCCCGCTTTCTTCTTCGCCATCGGCGGCGGACGATCGGCCGGGTCCCACTTCGGATCGCTCGGCTTCTCGACGACCAGCGGCGTCGTATCGCCAAAGCTCTTCTGCAGTCGCGTCAGCTCGGCCGTCAGTAGCTTGATCCGCTCGGCTTGCGCTGGGTTATGGGCCAAGTTCCGCATCTCGTCGGGATCTTCCTGCAAATCGAAGAGCTGCGTCACATTCACCTGCGGATAGCGGATCAGCTTGTACTGCTCGTCGCGCACGGCCCGTTGCACGTCGCGATAGGCGAAGAACAGGCTCTCACGCACGCGTTTTTCCTTGCCGTCGATCACGGGCTTCAAGCTCTGGCCATCCAGTCCCTCGGGAATCTTGGCCCCGACCAGATCACACACCGTCGGAAACACATCGAGCAAGTACGCCATCGCTGGCGATTCCCCTCGCGGAATGCCCGGCCCGCAAACAAACAGCGGCACCTTCATTCCCGCATCGTACAGATTCTGCTTCCCGAAGAGCCCGTGGCTTCCCATCGCGAGCCCCTGATCCGACGAGAAGACGAAGATCGTGTTGTCGTACATGCCGCGAGCCTTCAGTTCCGCGAGCAAGCGGCCGATGTGCCCGTCGAGCGCCGTGATCACCGCGGCATAGTCGTGCCAGTGCTGGCGGACTTCCGCTTCGGTCCGCGGCAGCGCGGCGAGCAGCTCATCGCGGACAAACTGCTCGCCGTTGTTGAACGGGTGCAGCGGCAGGAAGTTTCGCGGAATCGGCAGCTTCTCCCGGTCGTACAACTCCAAGTACTTCTTCGCCGCGACGCGCGGATCGTGGGGATTGCCAAATGCTAGGTACATGAAGAGCGGCTGCTCGCTGGCGCGCCCTTTCACAAACTCGATCGCCTTATCGACGATCTCGCGCCCCGGCTCGCCGCTCGTCCGCTCGGCTTGATCCTCGGTGTACTGGCTGTGGTCGAACTGGGCCTGAATCGAGAGGGCCGTATTCCCGCGCTTGCCGTGGTGATACGTCTCGTAGCCGGCCGCTTTCATGACGGCAGGAAACGTCGCATCGGTCGCTGGCGCTTGCGGCCCCTGCCAGCGAAAGTACGCCCGACCGGACAGGAGCATGTTGCGGCTAGGGAGACAGACTGCCGGCGAGTTGCCGCCGAGGCAGTACGCATTGCGAAATACGGTTCCCGCGTTGGCGAGCGTATCAAGGTTCGGCGTCTGGATGTGCGGATTACCAAGTGCGCCGATCGTGTCGGCCCGCTGGTCGTCGGTGAAGAGGAAGACGACGTGGGGCTTTTCAGCCCCTAAGGCGGCTGAAGCCAGCAGGGCAGCCGCGGCGAGTACGAACGTGCGGATCATGCGGGTCGTGGCGGTTATCGGCATGGAACGGGGAATGCGGGATTCACGCGGGGGATTGTGCCGCCAGCCAGCATAGCCGCGCGCCCAACTGCAACCTAGCGTTGCACAGCCCGCATTGGCGGACAAGGTTGACGCGCACACCGGCGCACCAACTTGTCCAGCCGGGCAACTTCCCGCAGTCCACACTTCTTCGCAAATGCTGAAGAATACTCAAGAAACAATTGACGTTTTTGCCGCTCGCCGCTCTAACGAAATCGAGAACGCGGACCTGCCGCGCACGAGGATCAACATGGCCACGCTTCGTATCGCTTCCCTGATTGCCACCGCTCTGGTTGCCGGTGCTGCTTCGCCGGCGGCGGCCCAGTATCGCGGCATGGCGACCGGCTGGCCGCAGCAGGTCGGCGGGAACTACGCCGTGTACTATCCAGGAAATAGCGCGACGGGTCCGGCCTACTATGTCGCTCGCCCCGTCAGCTACGGCAATCCGGCTGGTTATGGATACACCGCAGGCTATGCCCCTGCTGGATATGCTCCCGCCGCCGGCTACGTGCAAGCCGTGCCGACGACCGCGGCTTATGCGAATCCCAGCTACATGGCGGCCTATGGTGCCGCCCCCATGCAGGCTCAGCAGCCGCGCTATGCGTATTACGGAGTCGCACCGGTTGGCTACGGTGCGCCGGTCACGGCCGGCTATGCTCCGCTGCAGAGCTATCGCGTTTCGCCCGCCGGCGGCAGCAGTGCCGGGGCCGAGGCGTATGCGAACTACGGCCAGCCGCAGGCGGTCAACTACGTCCCGCCGCGCTTCGTCTATCGCACGACCTACGCCCAAGTTCCGGTCTATATGTATCGCCCGGTGACCGTGCTCCAACCAGGGACCGGCCAGCCGGTGACCTGCCTCCAGCCGACGACCACCACGCAGTGCCAAACGCAGCGGCGGCGGTGGTGGAGCCACTCCTGGTTCAATTGGGGTAACTCCTCATGTGGCAGCAGCGGCTGTGGCACTACGACCTGCGGCACCGCGCCGGTCACGACGGCCAACGTCTGCACGACGAACTACTGCACGACGCAGGCCTGCGGACAGCAGCCGTACTATCAAACGCAGCCAGGCGTCATCATTCCCACAGTCCCCGCTCCGGCGAACACGATGCCCGGAGGGACGATCATCACGCCGATCCCGTCGGGCCCGGCTGGTCCGACGATTCCACCGCCGGGAACGCGCTTCCCGACCGGCTCATCGTTTGTCCCGGCCGATGTCGCTCCCAGTCTCCGCGGCAATCCGCCTGGCACAACGATCATTCCCGGCACGCCGAGCACAGTTCCTGGCTCGTCCCTTCCCGGAACCTCGCTGCCGCGATCGCCTGGCTCAACGCCGACGTTCCCCGTCGATCCAGTTCCACCTGCTACCAATCCCTCTGGCAGTGGCTTTGGCGGCAGCGGCTTTCCCATGGGGAGCAACTACGCTCCCAGCGGCGATACGCTGACCGGCGCGACAACACCAGCCAACGCTGCCACGAGTAATACTTCACAAACGCCCCGCTACCGCATTGAAGCGACGGGCCCAACGCTCAAGCCTCCGGCCGCGAACACCGCGCCGATCACCGCCCCAACGCTGCATCCGTCGATCCAGCCCGTTCCCGATCCGGCAGCCGGCCAGCCGACACGGCCGGTCAACCGCGCTCCGCAATTGCTCGACCCGCGCGACAAGACGGCCCGCACGAGCGACCATCGCTGGGCCGTGGTGCCAGCTGTTTGGCCGTCGCCGAACCGGACGCTTGCCGCCCCAGCGGTCCAAGCCGAGCGTTCCCCCTATCGCCGCGCCGTGGAAGAGCGTTCGCTCACCACACCCGCCCAGCCGACCGAGGACGCGAGCCAATACGACGACGGCGGCTGGGCCTCGAGCCGGTAGGGTCGCTTACTCTGGCGTCAACTCGGTCCGCTCTGTTTTTGAGGCGTCTGTAGCACGCGCCGCTTCTGCCCGGCGAGCGGGAGGCGTCAGCCTCCCGATGATTCCGCCTCGGCGCGTACGGCTAGCGAACGCGGGGTGTCACCCTGGCGCGCGGGAGGCGTCAGCCCCATCAGGCATTCTCGGACTTGCGAACCCGCGTCGTCATTCCTCGCCCCTGCTTGCCCGCCCGAACTGTGAATTTTTGCCCCCAACATTTGACGTTCCCGCGGCCATCGCTAAAAATCCGGGCACTACTCATCCAGGGGCGCGATACCACTACCCTTCAGATAGGGGTTCGCCATGGTTTCCTTTCGATTCGTCGTTTCCGGCGTCGCCTGTGCGTTTTGCGTTGCCGCAGCGGTCGACGCCGCTGAAGACACCGAAAAATCGCTCGACACACTTGGCATCAAGTGCAGTCGCGACAGCGAAGGAACGATTGTGGCTGTCGAGTTGCCTGAGCGGTCGAATGACTTCGACTTCGCTGTGCTGTTGAAAGTTCCATCCCTGGTTGCCATTAGTGCTCCCGACTGTCGGGCATCGAGTAAGGCGATTGAATCTCTCAGCGCCCTGCCGCATCTGGCCACGCTCCACTTCGAACGCGCGTCTGACGCGAATGGAATCGCGTACTCGATTCGCAATATCAAGACGCTCAAATCACTCACGCTCGCGAACTCGCAGCTGACGAATCACGGACTGGACGACATATTGGCGGCGCATCACGACCTGCGAGAACTGATTATCTACACGACGAAGATCGACAAAAACGCCTGGCCCATTCTCGTACAGTTCGTCGAGTTGGAGACGCTCAATATATCGAATTGCCGACTTGACCCATTTCCCAAGCGCGCAAGCGAAAGAGGGAAGCCAGGCCCATTTGCTAAGTTTGGCAATTTTCCCAATCTGAGGCGGCTCTCGGCGACGCAAGTGCATCTTGGATCCGCCGATTTGTATCCGCTAGGAAATTGTTGTCACCTTGAGTATCTAGGCATCGACCGCCAAGTAAACGATCATGACGCGCACGCGCTCATTTACTTGCAAGAGACATTTCCGAAGCTCCGCCTTGGCCCGCAGATCGTGCGATCGCTCGACACAGTTGAAAACCGAACAGTCACTAGCACCGTCGATCGAAATGGAAATGTATCGACGTTGCGATGTACCTATCCAACCTTCTTGAAGATTCCTCCTCGTGTGCTGGCGGAGTTGCGTGATTTACATCTTATTGGAGTAACCAATCTGCAACCTATTGACTTCCTGCCAAAACTAACGCGGCTAACGTTGGAGTACCCACCTGAAGTTGAGGGTATTCCCAGTTTAGCTCGATTTCCGAGACTCGATTCACTCATTGTTCAACGCGGGAAGATTGATGAACGGTACGCTCGTGCATTGCTTTCGCTTGGCACGCTCAAGAGCATTTCCATCGAGTTCTGCGAAGTCACGGCGGACGCGATTGCACTGCTCCGCGACAAGCAAACGCGAGTAATCATTTCTGTAACGCCATGACGGTGACTATTAGTGGTTTGGCTCGCTAATACGCTGTGCATCTCGCAAGCCCGTGACGAGCAGCCGGTAGTGCTCCATCGATAGAACCTGGAATGTGTTAAAATGTTCCGTAGTTGGCCGCGGATTGCGGATAACCGTAACCGACGCGCTCGCCGTGACAATGCGCTAGTCTGACATCAACTCGCTCGGCTCTGATTCCGTGGCGTCTGCAGCACGTGCCGCTTCGGCAGAGGCTCGACGCTCGGCGCGAAACTTGGCGTGACCGGGGGGAGTCGGGAGCGTCGAAATCTCGACACCGGGAAGGGCTGCCACAAGTCGCCGAAAGTCGAGCTTTTCCGGAGCGTGAATCCAGCGCAGCGTCTTACAGCGGTGAAGTTGAACGATCGCCTCTTCCGAGACATCCGTCCCGCCAACGCTGAGCTGCTCAAGGGATGGCGAGTCCGCGTGCGCGATAATGGCCTCGTCGGAAACCGTCGCATCTTGCAGCGATAGGTGGCGTAGTCGCGGCGTCCTTGCGAGAGCAGCCACCGCGTCGTCGGAAGGCGCTTCAAACAATAGTTGCAATCGCGTCAGGTTCGGGAGTTTGGCAATACAGTCCCTGAGGTCGCCATCGCTGACGTTCTGAGCCAGCACCTCCAGGTCGCAGTTCGGCAGGCGGCCCAAGGCTGCTAAATCCTCGTGCTCGATCGACTCGTCCAATTCGTACCAGCTTAAGCGAAGGAATCGCAGGTGCTGTGTGGACGCCAAAATCCGGACGTATTCCTTGGAGGTCAGACTTCGCTGGCCCGCAATGTGCGTCACGTGAGTTGCCGAGCAAATGGACTGAAACTGCTCGGGCGGAGGCAAGCCATAGTGGTTAAATTCCACTGCTGTAATGCTGGAGGAATCGCAGATCGCCGAGATTGACTCTTGGCCTAACTCAGCCTGAATCATCACTCCTCGCAGTCGCAGCCCGGCAATGGCAGCGGCGAAATGGTGATCGGCAAGATCCGACCGATTGGGGTCGTCATGACGAAAACGTGAAACCTCGGCTCGCACGTCAACCAAGTGCGGCAACTGCCGCAGCATTTGATTGACCCGGTGAGGTTCGTCATCGGATCGAAAGGGGACCGGCAACCCAACCACTTTGATCACGCGCCCGGGAAGTACGCTGTCATTTCCAATCCACGTTCCGTGGCCAGGTAGCGTCGGTTCGAAAATCCATGCGTATTGAACGTGTGCTTCCAGTCCCCCCAACTCCTGAGCAATCTGCCTTTGCAAGTAGGTTCGGACGTAAACCCACCTCCCGATTCCAAGAACGAGCGCCACGACGAAAACCCACTTGAGCATCCGCCGCAGCGTGAACTGCGGACGGATGGGCTTGGCGGCAGGTGGAGCAGCATCGGTCATGGCAGTGGTTTTGCAGTACCTGCGGCGGCGGCCTTTGCAGCCTCCAATTCGGCCCGCCTTTGCTCGCGACGCTTGGTGTGATCCGGACCAGGCGGCGAGGAGGGACTGATGGAAACGGTGGCGGGAACGAGCGGCCGCCAATCGTGCGATTGCAGTCCGTGAGGAACGTCAATCCGCTTGATAGATGGACCCTTGGCCAGCTGAAGAATGGCTTCTTGGGAAGCATCCGTATGCCGCAGATCGACGTGCTTCAGCGATCTCGATTTCGCCAAGGAAACGATCGCTCGATCGGAGATGAACGCGTCTTCCAGATCGAGCCGCTCCAACCGCGGCGACGCAGCGAGCGCGGCGACGGCTTCGTCCGCGGGAGCACTATAGGATAGGGAGAGTTGCGTTAGATTCGGCAGCCGGGCGATGTACTCCTCGACCTCGTGGTCGGTCGCTTTGCGCGCGATCAGGGCAACGTCGCAATTTTCCAGCCGTGCTAACAGCCCGAGCCGATCGTACGGCAGCTCTCCCCAGATCCGCAGCATTTTCAACTGTTCAGCCGTTGCCAGGATTTCCAGATGCTCGTGGGAAAGAGCGCCTTGGAGCTGGAGAGACTCCAATTGCGATGCCTGGCAGATGGCATGAAAGTGCTCTTTGTACGGAGTCCTTCCCATGCTGAGAGAACGCAATGTTGGCGAACGGCAAACGAACGCAGTCAAGTCGGGACCGACCTCCACACTGTTGATCTTCAATTCGGCGATCGGCAATTCAGCGAGCGCTAGTGCCGCATGGCGATCGCAAAGAACCTTTGCGGTCGATTGCCGATAGTGCTTCGACGAGGTCTGGAGGCCGACTCGACGCAAATAAGGCAACTTTGCCAGCAGCCGATTTACACGTTTGGCTTCTGCATCCGAGGCAAAGGGGAGAGCCAGGTTCACGTCGTCAGCGACATATCCCAGCGGCGGCGGCCGATTCCAATGGGAGTAAAGATGTTTCTCGTGGCCCAGCGGAAGGAGCCAGCGATAATCGACGTTTGCCTCCAAGCTGTGCAACTCCAGCACCACCTGTCGCTGCAGAAATGTCCGCACGTAGATCCACCGGCCAATGCCCAGCGCGATGCCGAGCAAGAAGATCACCACGAGCATTCGCCGCAGCGTGAACTGCGGGCGGAAGGGCTTGGCGATAGGTGAAGCGGTGGCGGACATGGCGGTGGGGGTATTATGCCCGTCCTGTCGGCCAAATGCGACGCGATTTCACGCCACCCGCCTCCGCTCCTCATCGAGACGCTCCGCGATAAAACCCACCGCTCGCTCGGCCATGCGGCTGTAGTATTCGAAGCCGTGGCCGCCGCCGCTCGTTTCCAGATCGCAGACGTGCGGCACGCCGAGCGACCAAAGCTTCATCCGCAGGCGGTCGGCACTTTCGTGCCAGCGGAAATCGACTGGGTCGCAGCAGAAGAACTGATGTCGCGGCCAGTTGAGCGGGTGAATGTGCAACAGGGCCGTGTCCTGCCGGGCCGCCTCGGGATCGGGATACATCTGCGGGATCGTCTCGTCCCCTTCGTTGTAGCGCTTGTGATAGTCGATCGCCGGTGAGATGGCCGCGGCGACCGGAAAGATGTTCGGGTGCTTGTAGGCGAAGCGGAGCGCGCCTTGGCCCCCCATGCTCGTCCCTAAGAGGCCAATCCGCGGCGGCCGGCTGCCGAAGCGCTCGGCGATGAAGGGGAGCACGTTCTGCAGCACGTGCTTCTCGGCCGAGATACTCGGATCGAATTCCTGGCAAATCTTGTCGGTCCACCAACTCCGCTGCGTGTGCGGAGCGATAACCGGCAGGCCGTGTTTGTCGAACTCGTGGATGAACGCCGGCTTGTCGTCCAGGCGATTGAGATGCACGCCGTGCAGGTAGAGGACGACGTAGCCGTAGCGGTTTCGCTCGGGCGGTTCGTACAGGTCGCAGGGGTGGCCGGCAATGGTGGCGGTGGACCAGTTTCCAGGCATGTAACATTTTTCCCCGCAATCCGCCTGACTGGGTAGTGGCCCGCTTTACTGGGCCCGCCAGAAATGACGCAACCCCAAGTCAGAAAGGACTTTACAATGAAACGCAACTGGCTTACCTACGTCGCAATCGTCGCCGCCCTGTTGGCCGGCACCGTTTGCAGCACCGCTTTTGCCGATGGCAAGGGTGGCAACAAATTCCGCAGTTCCAGCAGCGCCCGCAGCCTCAGCGGCGGCGGCAACGGCGGAGGCAGCAGCCTCAGCCGCGTGAAGACCATGCAGAGCAACGGCGGCAGCTTCCAGCAGTTCCAAAGCCAAGGTGGCAGCGGGATCTCGAGCAGCCTGAAGAAGGTGCAGGTCCAGCAAGGCACCGGCGGTCTGTCGCAGATTCGCACCATGCCCGGCGCAGTGAACGGGATCAAGAAGATTGACCCCAAGTTCAGCCAAGGCATTGGCACCAGTGGCGGCTTGACGCGAGTGAACCCGGACCTGACGGGCAAGTTCAAGCCCGCGATCGTGAATGGCCAGGCCCTGCAAGGCTCCCTGAACAAGGACCTGCTCACGAAGCTGAAACCGGCGATCGTCAATGGGAACGGCAACGTGCAGGCAAACCTGCAGTTCAATCCCAACGCGATCAAAAAGATCAACCCGGCGATCCTCGGCGGCGGCAAGTTCTGCGGCCCGATCAGCAATCCGTGCTATCACCCGCACAACCACTGGTGTGGTCCGTGCTGGTGGTGGACCCCGAGCTTCTGCAATCCGTGCTACACGGGCTGCTACTACCCGACGATCTACACCTACCCGCAGACGATTGTCGTCACGCAGCCGGTCACCACGGTGGTCGCTGCTGGCGAGGTTGCTCCTGCAGTGGCGGTGGAACCAGTCGCGGAGAAGCTGATGCAGATTCCGGTGGGCTCGACAGTCTCGCTCGCCGGCAAGGATCTCGGCGATGCCGCGGGCCAGGTGGTGGTGCAGATCGACAAGATCTCGCTCCCCGCCCAGCTCAACGAGTGGAAGGCCGATAGCGTGAACGTCACGCTGCCGATGCTTGGCCTGGCTGGCCCGACCAAGGCCCAGCTCTGGATGGTGAAGGCCGACGGGGCGGTCGCTGCCAACATGGCGGTGGAACTAATTCCCGCGAAGCCAGAGGCTCCTGCGGCCACCGCGGCTGTGATGCCGTAACGCAAGAGTGACCGCAGTCACTCAACAACAAGAGCCGGAGGCAGCAATGCCTCCGGCTCTGGCGTTTCTTGTCGCAAAGGCGAGCGGGAGGCGTCAGCCTCCCGATGGAACTCACTGCTCGTTGGCGCGACGTTATCGGGGTGCTCACGCACCCCGCTCGCCGTTACCGGCCAAAATACCCCGCCGTCTTCACCATCCGGCCATACGTCGGCTGCTGCGGAGCGGGCTTGGCCGGCTGAGCCTGGCTCACTTTCACCGAACCCTGCTGCTGGGCCTTGTGAATCGGCTTGCCGGGAACAGGCTTGGCCGGCTGGCGGTCCCAGTTTTCGTTCAGAATGCTCTGGCCGTGGCTATGGCTGCCACTAGTAACCGGACCTTCGTAATAGACTTCGCCTTGCGGCATAACCGTTCCGCCATGCATGTGCGTGACTTGTCCGCCGCCGCAGGTCGCACAACCACCACCGCCGCACGAGCTGCAGGTGTTGCACGATTGCTTGCTGCACAGCGGACCACACCACTCGTCGCAGCACGGCTTCGGGCAGTACTTGTAGCCGTGCAACGCCGCAAGCAGTCGCTGGGCCGGGCCGAGATTGCAGTAGCCGTGCGGTCCGGTCCACTGGCCGTAGCATTGATCGCACGGGTCGCAGCAATCCGGCGGATCGCTGATCCACTCGCCCCAATAGACCTCGCCGCAACCTTTGCCGCAGGTAAAGCCGCGGCGTAGCGCGGGTAGGATGCCGCAATCGGTCGGGCAGGTGGCGCACGACTCGCAGCCGTTCGGCCCGCATTCGCTCTGCTCTCCACACCAGACGATCGGCTTGGGAATGCTGAAGCAACAAGTCATGCACGAGGCCGCGCCGCACGGATGACCAGGCGAGCAGGCCGTTTGGCAGCTGCTGCAACCGGCCGCGCCACAACCGGGCGAACGGCACGCGCCTGGGGGCGGCCCAAAGCAGCAGCATCCGCCACCAGCAATCAGGGAGAGGGCGGCAAGAGCGAATAAGCGACGAGCCAGCATGGCACAATTCCCGGAGTGCTCACGGATCGACTTCACGGCGCGCACTTGGGGGGGCTGTATCTCTAAGGTCAGTGCCGCGCTCGCCTTCGGTTATCGGCCGGCAAACTTCGCCCAGTCGAGAAAATCGCGCTAACCGGCAAATTTTGCCGCCCTGCTCCTGGGATGCTGGCAGTGCTGGCAGAAGCTGAGACAATCGGCGTGGCACGAGCACTCCACTCTGTCGCCTTTCTGCGCGAAGGGCGTTCTTTCGCGGAGCGAAAGACGACAATCAAGGCTCTCCATCCCTCTCGACTCCCATGAAACTCGGCCTCATCAACTCCGCCTGGGTGCAAGCCAACCAGCCGACCGTCTATGGACTCCGGAAGACGAAGGAACTCGGCTTCGACACGGTCGATATCTTCGTCGATCCGCTCGATATCGACGTGCGCGAGCGGCGGCTCATCAAGGACGAGTGCGACCGGCTTGCCCTCCCGATCGTGTCGATCGCGTGCGTCGCGGTGGGCCTGGTCGATTTCAATCCGAGCGTGCAGCGGTTTCACATCGAGCGAGTGCAGAAATACCTCGACCTCGCGTACGAGTACGAGGCGAAGAACGTGCTGCTCGTCCTGGGCGAGTACATCTGGAATCAGGAGGTGATTCCGCCCGCCGAACAGTGGCGGATGGGGGTCGAAAACTGTCGCCGCCTGGGGGACTACGCGGCTAACCTCGGCTTGCAGATCGCTCTGGAACTGGAGCCGTTCAAGCTCTCGCTCGTGAACTCGGTCGATTCGATGGCCCGCTTTTTAGACAACGTGAATCACCCTGCAGTGGCGGCGAACATCGACATTTCGCACCTGCTACTGGCCGATGTGAAGCCCGAGGAACTGCGGCGGCTGAAAGGGAAAGCGATTCACGTCCACATCAGCGATTGCGACGGGAAGCAGCACGGCGACCTGCCGCCGGGCCGCGGCGTGGTCCCATTCGAGCCGTACTTGCGCGAGATCAAAGCACTCAACATCGACGGCGCGATCTCGATCGAGCTGGAATACTCGCCCGAGCCCGACAAGATCACCGAGTGGGTGGCGGAGGCGTACGCGGCAACGGATCGACTGATGCGACAGGCGGGGTTGCGAACGTGATCGCTTCGCAGACGCTGACGACTTATAATGCCTACGTGGCAAGATCGTGTCTCTGGATTCGCGGTGGACTATGACGGAAATCGTCGTCCGACTTCCGGATTCTGCGTCAACCTTCGTGGACGAACAGGTCGCCGCCGGCGAGTTCGCCAGCGCGAGTGAATTCCTGGCAAGCCTCGTTGAGGACGCCCGGCGCAAAGCAGCGATCCAGCAAGTCGATCAATTGCTGCTGGAGGGAATCGCATCGGGTGAAGGTGAAGAAGCCACGCCGCAGTGGTGGGAAGAAACCCGCGCAGAGTGGCGGAATGCTCGCCGCGGAGCCGACCACCCGTGACGTATGTCGTGCGTGTTCTGCCTCGTGCCAAGCAGGACGGACAGGAGATCGACGACTATCTGTCGGCTCATAATGTCGCCGCTGCGGATCGTTTCGGCGAACAACTGCAAGCCACCATCGATTTGCAGGCAGCGATACCAACGCCGGGTTCGCGGTGGATGACGGACAATCCCCTGCTCGCAGAGTTGCGATGGACTCGCGTGAAGGGATTTCGCCAGTACATCGTCTTCATGAAAGTGCGAGGAACCTTGCTTGAAATCGTCCGAATCCTGCATGCTTCCCGCGATTTGGAATCGGTCTTGTCACAATAGGACATGATCGATTAGCTACCAACCTAATCACTCGCGGGCGTACGCCTCCAGCATTTGCTTCAGCTCGCGCACCTGCTGCAGTTGGTCTTGCCGCTGAGGTTCGTTCTCAAAACGCTCTAGCGCCGTCGTTAGGTTCGCGAGCACGCGGATGAGGACCGAGCGTGGCTCATCCGATGCAGTCTCCGTCGCGTCCTTTCCCGGCAGTTCGCGGTCGATGTCGGCGGCTTTGATGATCCGGCCGTTCTCGAACGGGTGCAGAAAAATGTCATCCGGGATGAAGAGACCGGGCGCTTTGAGGCCGTCGTATTTTACAAGATACGTGCCGGTCAAAGGGACGTTCACGATCGGCACTTTCACACGGCGTGCCACGGCGACGGTCAACTCCGAAAGCAAAATCGGCAGCCCTTTCTTCGTTTCAAGCACCCGCGCGAGCGAACTATTGTCGGGGTTGCCGTAGTCGTCCTTGTTCCCCGTGAAGCCGGCTTCGACGAAGAGCACTTGGTGCAGCGCCGCGACGACCTTCTCCGGTTCGGCGCTCGCCGGATCGATTCCCTTCCCCAGTCGCTCGCGCACGCGGGTTGCCAAGTCGTCCAGCCGCTTGCTCGTTTCCGCTTGTTTGAGCTGTGGATCGAGAATCCGGCCGATGAGCCACATCCCTCGCTCCAGATCGAGCCGCTCGTCGGGGGCGGAAGCAAACTCCAGAAACTCGCGCCGCCGCACACCGCTCGTCAGTTGCTCGACGAGCGCCCTGGCCCTCCCGCGAACCTCGGCACTTTCGTGCTTGCGAGCCGCTTCCAGTGCCGGCAGCGCGGGCGTACCGATCTTGATCAGCTCGAGCGATGCCCGCTCCCGCAGGTCGAACGTGTCGGCATCGAGCTGCGCGATGAGGCGCGCGATCGACGCCTCGTCCGCTCCCGGCTGTGCGCTCGCCGCGACTGGCACGAGCAGCCCGAACACGGCGATGAGGAAACAGCAACGAAACATAGGCGGATTACGGTTCGTCGATGACGCTCTCCGGATTCACCATCATCTCCTTCAGCCGCCGGATCGCTCGCAGGTACCGCATGCTCGCCGCGGGCTCGGTCAGGCCGAGGGCCGTGGCGATCTCCTGGTTGGTGAGCTGCTCGTAGTGCCGCATGATGATGATTTCGCAGTCCTGGTCGGGAAGCTTGGCGATGGCTGCTTCGACGGCTTTGGCCAGCTCGGCCTGCGTGGCGGCGGCGGCGGGGGTCAGCTCCCGGTCGCAAAGCTGGGCGGCGAGCTGAATCGTGCTGTGATCGTCGGCTGCCGGAACCGCCAGCGGCCGCTCCTTATCGACGCTCCGCTTGCCGCTTACGCGATGCCGCCGGTGGGCGTCGATGATCCGGTCCTGGGCGATCTGCCGCAGCCAGAGATGAAACGGCATCTGCCCGCCGGTCTTCAGATAGTCGGCCAGCCGGCGGTTCGCCTCGACGAGCACGTCCTGCACGACATCGGAAACGTCGATCCGCCGCTGAATCTTCTGATCGAGCCGAAGCTGCACGATCCGCCGGAGCGAATCGCGATGCCGATCCATCAGCCGGTTGACGGCATCGGCATTGCCGTCCTTCGCCCCGGCGAGGAGTTCCTGCGTTTTATCGGTTTCGGGCCACATGCGAGCATTATGGCCGCGAGGGTCGTTGGCGGACAAGCGCGATGGGTGGGCAAGCCGCCGCTTTACTTCATTCAGTACGTCCACAGGAGCGCCGTTACGAGCACTCCATAAATCGCCAAAGCCACGACCAGCGGCATCAGATTGAGCCACCAGGCCAAGCCGATCAGAGGCGGGAGGACGGCCGTGGCAACGATCAGCGTGCGGAGGCGGTATTGCATCGCAGGTGGTGCTGCTGCGACCTCGCCTGCAACACGGAGGTTCACGATCCGCGGCTAAGGCCGGCTATTTTTTCCAGAATCTCGGATACCTTGTGTGTTGGCAGATGGCCCTTCAATTCATAGCCATCGTCAAGCCGAACAACCTCCTGCCAGAGGCATTTCGCAACACAACGCTTCGTCAATCCGCTACGAGCCTGCCCGCCGGGGTGAAATGGCAATACTATCTCGTCATCATTGGGTGGATCGGGAAACACACCAGTGATGGCAACAACTGCAACGTCCCCACTATCCGAGATTTCATGCGACGGAGTAATGACGACCAATGGACGAAACTTTGGATTGCCGCCCTGTGGATCGTGTACCCATGCACGAATTACACTGCCTTGGCTAACCACGTGGCAGACCGCTAAAACAGGTTTTCCTCGTCCGCGTCATACCACGATTGTGGTGGCCGAAACTTTTGCCCAATGACCAGCAGCTTGTCATTCGGGATTTGCGCAGCTGCTAATCTTGCGGCATCATCCACCACAAGTTGCTGGGCCACGAAGTAGCCCTCACGTGCACGCAAAAACGCATCGACCTCCTGAGTCTTGGTGTAGCCCCAAACCGTCGTCGTCGATGTGGTATTCAATGCAACCATTATTTTGTCTCCGCTTCTACAACGTGCTTCACGCGAAACGGGAACGACTTTGCTTCCGATCCATCAAGCAGCAGGCGAATGGTGTGTGAACCGGCCTCGCTAAACACAATCGCCAAGTCGATAATTACGCGAGCCGCCGGAAGCCTGCCTTCTTCGGGCGTGCCAGTTATTTCCATTGGAATTCCCTCGGACACCCGCTTCACTTGTCCATCTGGCGTCACACATTCAAGCCCAAATGTGTGACCCTCCCGCTGCTCGTCTCTTCCGAATACCGTTTTCGCGACTAGCGTAATCTGTACAAGTGACGGCAACTCGCGCACCGTCACAGAATCAATGTCGCCACCCAGCACGACTAGTTTCTTGTCGTGTGTAAGCGTGGCCTTGTCGGCCAATAGTGCATAGTCGAGCTGCATTTCAACCGCAAGAAAAACTTAACGCGGCAACGGGTTACGTTGTCGCGTTCGTGTCCCTATGTCCGTTTGTGTGGTCGCGCCGCATCCTGCCCATCCTTGAACGGCACTGTGCCAATTATGCCAGCTTTGGCAACGTTGTCAACGCGGAAAGCGTGCAGTCGCAAGCACTTACGTCCACTTGCTGTGCCGCAACCCTCGTAACCAATTGGAGTTATCGCATTTGACACCAACCGCGCTCAGCGGTTCACCGCAGCCTAGCGCCATCCCGCGGCTACAATCAGGGCCATGCCCACCGTCCGCCGCATCCTGAAGTACACGCCAGCCGTGGTGCTGGGTTTGCTGGTGGTGGCGTGGGTTTTGACGCAGGCGGGCAGTTAGGGCTCGGCATCACGACCGGACAAGGGATAGACAATGCGAACGGCGGCAATGGTTTGTTGGGCGCTAGCGCTAGCTGGCTTCGCTTCGTCATTCAACGCCCTGATGTCACCGGACTTTCCACGCGACAATCCCGTGAAAGCGGCGGCTTACGTTTTCGGGGCGACGATCATACCGGTGGTAATCGCTCTGGCGGGAGTCGTGCTATGGAAACTTAGCAGTCCAAAACCACGTACGGGGCAAGATGATCGCCGATCACCCAGCGACACTCAGTAACCAACCACCGGCGCGAGGTTTGCAGCGTTTGTACACTGCCGCTGAAGCCTGCCAAAGTGGCGGTGGTGCGCGCGGAGTTTGTGTTCACGGGGCGATCTTTTACAAGTTGGTTAAGTCACTGATCTCAGACTGATTTCGCTCACTGGGGTGGATGGCAGTCAGCCGAGTGGGAAGCTGTCAGGAGTCATAGAATTCATACTGGTGAGTTATGACCAGTTGCCGCAAGTTGCCTTTGTGAAATGACTTATGGCGTTTATGGACGGGACGATTCGGCTGACAGGCGGCAAAAAGTATGAATGAAATGGCGGTCGGCTGATACTGGACGGAGGCAGCGCAAAAAGGTGACAGGAGAGGAATGTCAAAGGTGAATTTGTAGGAATCCAGCAGCACCAATCGCGCGATGATTGGCAGGCGGGACGCCTACCCGGCATGGCCTGAGGGGAAGAGGTCCGGCCCGGCAGGCCGGACCTACTTCCGGACGAGCGCGAGATTGTCGCGATGGACGACTTCTTCGTACGGCGCGAGGCCGAGGACTTGGGCGATCTTGTCAGACTTGAGCCCCTTGATCCGATTGACGTCGGCCGACGAGTAGTTCGAGAGGCCGCGGGCGACGACATTCCCTTCGTTGTCGCACAGGGCGACGACATCACCTTTCTGGAAATCCCCCTGCGTGCCCACGATGCCGGCCGCGAGCAAGCTGCGGCCTTGTTCGACGATCGCCTTGCGAGCGCCGCCGTCGAGCTGAATTCGCCCGCGGACCTGGGCGGAGAAGCCGAGCCAGCGCTTGAACGTGTTGATCCCCTTCCCCTGAGCAAGGAAGAGCGTGCCGACGACTTCGCCCGCCATGATCCGCGTGAGCACGTCGGGACGACGGCCGCTGGCGATGATGACGTTCTCGCCGGCCGTGGTGACGATGCGAGCCGCTTCGAGCTTGCTCGCCATGCCCCCCTTGCTCACGCCGGTCTTGCGGTCGCGAACGAAGCTGAGCGTCTTCTCGTCGATCTTCTCGACGGTGGGGATAAGTTGCGAGGTCTTTAGTGCCGGATCGCCGTCGTACAAGCCTTCGATATCGGACAGTACCACGAGCAGCGGCGCCCGCATGAGGCTGGTGACCATGGCGGCGAGACGGTCGTTGTCGCCGAAGGTGGTCTTCAGTTCTTCGACGCTGACAGTGTCGTTTTCATTGACGATCGGCACCGCGCCGAATTCAAGGATCGACGAGAGCGTGTTCCGGACGTTGAGATAGCGGATGCGATCGTCCACGTCCTCGAGCGTGAGCAGCACTTGAGCGGCCCGGCGGCCATGCTTGGCAAATGTGCGATCGTAGCACTGAATCAAATGTCCCTGCCCGACGGCGGCGACGGCTTGCAGACGGGCCAGATCGGTCGGGCGCGATTTGAGGCCGAGCAGGCTGACGCCCGCGCCGACCGCGCCGCTGCTGACGAGCACCACGCGGCGGCCCGCCTGACTGATCGCGTGGATTTCCTCGGCAAGCTGATCGATCCGCTCGTGGTTCAGCGTGCCGTCGGCGAGCGTCAACACGCGCGTGCCGACTTTGACCACGACCGTGTGGGCGAAATCGGCGACTTGCTGGCGGAGCTGCTCGGCAGACATACGAGGGGGCGGCGGAATCGTGTGATCCAGCGATTGTACTCTGGCGAGTGACAGGGCGGAGGGGAGCGGGACGGAGAGCAAGCCCGCAGTGGGCGAAAGCGTCGATTGCATAGCGTCCTTGCCGATGTTGGGCTGCCGCGAGAGTGGGTAGAGCGGCAGCGAAGGTGGACGGGAACATTATCGGCGGGCACGAGTGCTGGCAATGCGAAAACGTGCCGTGATGGGCTCCTATCAGTGGCCGCGATAACACGTTGGTGCAAAAGAAGTTGCGCTAGAGTGAGATGAGGCTGGCAGTGAAGGGTGGCAACGTCGAGCGGGGGCGCGGGAAGCGACCTTCAAAGAAGCGGGGAAGTTCGGGGAACCTGTCGAGACTGGTCGATGATGGAGATACGCAGTACCGCAGAGAGATTGCCACGCGCAGTGTTTTTTGTGAATCAAAAAATGATTTTGGTCGATCAAAAATAGCATTCGAAGCCTTTTGTCTCCCGTCGTGAGCCAGTCATGTCCCAACGCCTGTCACTCATTGTCGTTGCTGTCGGGGTAATGCTGGCAATGGTCGCGCTTGCGCGACCCGCTGTCGCCCAGGAAGAAGAATGGATTCAGTGTTGCGAGCCGCCGGGGACGCTCTTTCGCTGGAGCTATGGCGACGCGACCGGCGGACCGCCCGGTCCCGATGAGCCACTCGCCTCGGACCGGCCCGACTTCACCGAAGCGAGCAGCACCGTCGGCCGCGGCGTCGTGCAGTTTGAAATGGGGTACACCTACATCGCCGACGACGACGGGCCGAATCACTCGCACCAGCATTCGTATCCCGAACTGCTGACGCGCATCGGCGTCTTTGCCGACTGGCTTGAATTCCGCATCGCCTACAACCACGTATCAGCCACTGAAGACTTCGATCCGTTGCCGCTCAACAACTTCTCCGGCGGCGAGGATCTGTATCTCGGCTTCAAGATCATGCTGACGCCGCAGGAGGGAATCCTTCCTGAGATGTCGATCATGCCGCAGTGGACCGTGCCGACAGGTCACGATGAGTTCTCCGCCGACATCGTGCTCCCCGGCGTGAGCTGGCTCTATGGTTGGGACGTGAACGACTGGCTTTCGACTGCCGGCAGCACACAGGTCAACAAGGCGGTCGATGACGACGGCGAGATCTATCACGAACTGGCCCAATCGTGGACGATCGGCTACACGCTGGGCGAGCATGTTGGGGCGTACACCGAGTGGTTCGCGCTCTTTCCGTCGGGCTCGGACGTCGCCCGGACGCAGCACTATTTCAACGGCGGCTTCATCTTTCCCGTGACGAACAACCTGCAATTCGACGTGCGAGCGGGAGTCGGCCTTTCCGACGCCTCAGACGATTTCTTCGCCGGGGCGGGGATGGTGGTGCGGCTGTAGCCCTCAGGGTTCGCTCGCCTCCTCCGCAGGCATTGCCGGAGTGCGGAGGAGGCGTCATTGTCCAAACCGCGACTGGTCCTACTTCCCCTTCTTCGTCGTGGTGGAGGGTGCTGGGCTCAGCTTATGCATCAATGCGTCGTGATCCGTCAGAACCTTGTCCAGGTGCTTCGCCAGATCGGTACAGCATTCCATCGTCTTGATCTTGTCAAACTTCTCTTGCTCGCAGCACTCGCACAAGAGCGTGTGATGATCGAATGCAGCCGTCAGGTCCTTTTCCAGGCTCTCGATGCCGGTGACAGCTTCTTTGTTGCCCGCAAAGTCCTTCTTGAGCTGCGCCAGGTGCTTCTTGGCTTCCGCAAGGCTGTTGCCAATTTGCGTAGTGACTTCCTTCACGACGACTGGATCAGGCTTCGGGTTGGCGGCGATGTATCGTTGGAAGTCGCGTGCATAGTCGTGAGCCGTCGTGAGCTGGCGCGCCGATGACCTGGAGGACCAGAACGGAACGCTGTGTTCTCCGCGGGTCTTCGCCCCCGCATCCTTCTGGGCGAATGCAGGCCCCGTCGCGACCAAAGCCGCGGCACAAATGATGGCAACCAGCAACAGTTTCTGAGAGACTGTGTACATACGAAACCTCCACGATGTCATTGGGTTAGGCAGCGGAACGTCGCATACGGCGACTTCTCGTGAACGAGGCTACTAATAAGTTCGATGCGACCGTCTTTGATTTCTTCTTGCCTGCCGAACGAAACTTCGCAGGTTCCGTCTGGACTGGCGTGTGCGATTTCGCGCGCTCGCGCGCGCATATTCCCGGCATTGGTCCACCATGGAATGCAGACGCCTCGTTTTCCGCCGCAGAGGGTCGGCATCAGACTTGCGAGTCTTTCAGCGAATCTGACTTCGCCGAACGATCGACCGAGGGGAAGGCGCAATCCATGACCGAAATTGCCCTCGACTGCGTGCGAAGAAATCTGCTCCCACCGGCATCCAACATTGGGAGCGAGGAAAGCGAGGCAGCCCCCAGTGATTGCTTCGCGGACGTTCTCGATGGTTGCCTACGCAAGGATCCCGCTGCGCAGCGTCACCTGGTCCAGCAAACGCAGGATCTGGTGTATCGAGTCGTGTTGCGGTTGGTGGGAGTTCAAGACGCCGAGGACGTTTGTCAGCAGGTATATCTGCAAGTTTTTCGGAGTATCGACAGATTTCGCGGAGGGTCGCTGTTCACGACCTGGCTGTACAAGGTCACGGTGAACGAGGCGATGCAGCACCTCCGCCGCCGGCGAACCTACGGGTTATCGGAATTGGACGCGGACGCTGAAGACAAGGGATCGGACGAGCGCCGTCAGATAGAGGCGCGCGAGCTGTTGGACCGCGCGCTGGGCGGACTCGATCCTGAATTGCGATCGATCTTCGTGCTCCGCGAGGTCGAGGGACTGTCGTATCGGGAAATTGCCTCCGTCCTGGGAATTCCCGAGGGGACCGTCGCATCCCGCCTGAGCCGAGCGCGGGACGAGTTACAAGAGCGGCTCCGCGCGCTGGGGTGGGACGGCTGACACCATGAATTGCGAGCAAGTCATTCCGCTGCTTTCGCCGTTTCACGACGGCGAACTCTCCCCAGGCGAGCATCGCCTGGTGGTCGAGCACCTTTCTGAATGCTCGGAGTGCTCGCGCCGTATCGAGTCCCTGGGGAAGCTGTCTGGTCTCGTGGAAGCAGCGCACCAACCGAAGGCTCCTGCATCGCTGTTACCACAAGTCGAAGCGATGCTTCAAACCGAGCAATGTGTCGCGAAGGAGCCAATTGCGTCGGGGAGCCGAAAGCTCCTGGTCGGAGTCATCGCTGCGGTCGCTGCCGTGGTGCTGGTCGGCATAACGATCTGGAGCATTGTCGAACGGCCGCATCGTCACTCCGACATGATCGTTGCGTTCGACCAGTTCTTGAAATCGTATGAGCAAACCCCTGCAAAGGCCGTCGAGGTCTTGCCGCACAGGTATAGCAGTGTTCGCGTGGATAAAGCCGGGGCCTCGGCCGCTCTCAAGCGACCGACGGTAACGCCCGATCGCCTCCTGGGCGACCATGTGGTCGTGGAACGATGCTTGCTAAGAATGCCCTGCTGCGATTGCGTACAAACGACCTACGCACAAGGCGGCGTCGTTTCCCTCGTGGTCTTGGAACACGAAAAGGAGCAGGCGGAGTGGTTTCACGAGCGGCCGTCCGTCCGCACGCAGTGCCAGGGGAAAGCATGTTGCCTGGTCGAGCTTCGCAACGGCCTCGCTGCGTCGTGGCCCATCCATCATGGGTACGTAACCGTCGTGGGAATTCGCGACGTAAGCGAGTTGGAGAGACTTGTCGGAGAATTGGAGGCGGAAGGCTGATCGCCATCGCTGAAGGACGCCGCCGTGGTCGGGGCACGCTTACGCGGCCCGTCTCCGCGACGTGCCGCTGGTTTGCGGGGCGGCTGAGTTGCGGATCGACAGTAGTTTGGCCCGGGCTTCGGCTTGCTCGCGAAGTTGAGCAGCCGCATCGGCCAGGCGGGCCTGATTGCGACGGACGCTGCCGACTTCGCCCAGAGCGGCGGCACGTCCAACGAGTCCACCAATTTGTGGCAGTTCGCGAAGACGGTCGATCGCCACAGCAATCGGATGTGCCGCGAGAGCAAGTGGCATACTCCCTTGTGCCGCTTGCCGCCAGAACAGCCGTTCGGCGGCGCGGCCGCGGGCGACCGATTGCTTGGGGACACCGGCCCACGGATCGGCTGTTTGAACGATACGCGAGGACGGCTCGAACTCACATCGAAGGTCGAGCGCGGCGAGGTCGAGCGCCAGCGACACATCGGCCAGCCAATCGGTCGCTTCGCAATCGAAGCCGCCGATGGCCGCGAGTAGATCGCGGCGATAGAAGCCGGCGGCCAGCGTTGGTCCGCCAATCGCGGCTCGCAAATGACCCGATCCGGGTGACAGCAAGCGTTTATCCGTGAGGACGCGGCGATTGCCACCCGCGGTGAATCGCACACCAGCCGCAGCCAGATGCTTGCCGTTGGACTGCATCACGGCAGGAGCGACGACAGCGACCTCTTCATCCTGAAAGTGACGGAGTGCCGCTTCGGTCCAGCCCTCGCATGGCGCGAGGCCGCATGACAGCACGTGAATGATTTCACCGCTCGACGCTTTCAGCCCCGCATTCAACAGGCCGCACAGCGAGGACTCCGATGACCGCACAAACTCGACTTCTTCCGCCAGGTTGTACGGATCGTCGTACGACTCGCGATGCACCACGACGACTTCGCAGCCGGCAGGCCGGTGCTGCAAGGTTGCCACCAGCGCGGCGTCGAACTCGGCGGCGCCCCTCAGGCACGGAATCAGTATCGAAAGCCGAGGCACAAAGACATCCTTGTCGAGGGTGGCCGGAAAGCCGATTGGCGATCCCGGCCGCGTGCATCGCGCTGCAAGCGGCAGCCTCTTTCTATTTTCGGCCCGGCTGGGGAAGTCCGATTATCCAAATTGCCAGAAGTCCACGGCATCCCCTCGCGTGCCCTCGCTGCCGCAGTTTCTCCAAATCCCGATACGTGCCAGTCGTCATAAACTGCCCAGGCGCAAGGCTTTACGCTAGCAGACGCAGCGCCGCCACTTGTCCCGCTCGGTGGCAGCCGATAAACTCTGAGATTCCCTTGAAATCAAAGTCGCCGGCCACTGAGTCGCTAAAGACATAGTGTCGCTGAACACAGAGTCTCTGAAACACCTGGCCCGCCCCTCCGCAGGAACGCTGCCATGAAAGAAGGCATTCATCCCCAGTACATTACGACCACGGTTACCTGCTCTTGCGGCAACAGCTTCGTCACCCGCAGTACGAAGAAGGAACTGAAGGTCGATATCTGCGCCGCTTGTCACCCGTTCTTCACCGGCAAGCTGAAGTACATCGACACGGCCGGCCGCATCGAGAAGTTCCAGAACAAATTCGCCGCCGGCACTTACACGAGCGCCCAGAAGCCGAAGGCCGTGAAGAAGAAGAAGGCCGTCGTCGCCACCGAGGAATAGCTAAAGCCCGGTCGGCAACTGCTCCATTCAACCGTTCCAAGTTCCTCGCCTGCTCCACACCAATGTTCGCTTTTCGTTAGCGCCGCGATCTCATCGCACTTGGTGTTTGGTATTGGGTTGAACTTTGGTCCTATTGATTTGGAGCTTGGTCGATGTCCTCGATTCGCGATCAACTTGAAAGCCAGCTTCGCCGGTTCGAGCAGCTCGAACAGCAGATGGCCGACCCTGCCGTGCTGGCCGAAGGGGCGAAGCTCGCCGCCGTCGCTCGCGAGCACGGTTCGCTCACGAAGGTTGCGACGAAGTACCGCCGCTTCAAGAACCTTGTTGACGAAGTCGCCCAGCTCAAGAAGATGTCCGAGAGCGGCTCGCCCGAGGAGAAAGAACTCGCGGAGATGGAGCTGCCCGAAGCCCGCGCCAAGCGCGAGGCTCTGTGGGACGAACTCCTCACGATGACTGTCGGCGGCGAAGACGCCAACCGCACCCGCTGCGTGATGGAAATCCGCGCCGGAACCGGCGGCGAAGAAGCGGCTCTCTTCGCTCACGACCTCTTTCAGATGTACAAGCACCACGCCGAGGCGAAGGGGTGGAAGATCGAGATCATGGAAGCCAGCCCGACCGAAATGGGCGGTTTCTCAAAGATCACGCTCGCGTTCGAGGGGGAAGGGGTCTTTCGCGAATTGCGGTATGAAGGCGGAACGCATCGCGTGCAGCGAGTTCCAGAGACGGAATCGAAGGGGCGCGTCCACACTTCGGCTGCCACGGTCGCCGTGCTGCCGGAGCCGGAAGACGTGGAGATCAACCTCAAGCCCGACGATTATCGTCTCGACAAGTTCTGTGCCAGCGGCCCTGGCGGCCAGCACGTCAACAAAACCGAGTCGGCCGTCCGCCTGACCCACTACGAAACGAACATCGTCGTCTCGATGCAGGACGAAAAGAGTCAGCACAAAAACCTCGCCAAGGCCCTTCGCATTCTCAAGTCGCGACTCTACGAACACTACCAACAAGCGGAACAAGCCAAGCGGGCCGCCGAACGCAAAACCATGGTCGGCAGCGGCGATCGGAGCGACAAAATTCGCACCTACAACTTCCCGCAGAACCGGCTGACCGATCACCGCATCGGTTACACCGTGAACCAACTCGACCAGATCATCAAGGGCAACTTCCAGCCGGTGACCGACGCACTGATCGAGCACGACCGAAACGAGCTCCGCGGCGAAATGGGTGGACTCGATGCGTGAGTTCAAGGTTCCATGTTCAAAGTTCAAAGTTCAAAGCTGATACAATTGTCTTCGCGGCCAACTTTGAACCTTGAACTTTGAACTTTGAACTTTGAACCATGTCTGAGTCATGGACGGTCCTCAAGCTGCTCACCTGGACCACCGACTTCCTGAAGCAGCGCGGCTCGGAGAGCCCCCGCCTCGACGCGGAAGTGCTGCTCGCGTCGGCCAAGGGGTGCGAGCGGATCATGCTCTATGCCGCCTTCGATGAGGTGGTGAGCGAAGAGATCAGGACGAAGTTCCGCGAACTGGTGAAACGCCGTGCCGACGGCGTGCCGGTGGCGTATCTCGTCGGCCAGCGCGAGTTCTTCTCGCTCCGCTTCCACGTCACTCCCGACGTGCTGATTCCGCGGCCGGAGACGGAGTTCGTTGTACTCGCGGCACTCGATCATCTGAAAGCCGGAGGTCCGCAGGATCCTCGCGTAGCAGATATCGGCACCGGCAGCGGGGCGATTGCCGTCGCCATTGCTAAACATGCGCCGGACGTTCGCATCACCGCCATCGACATCAGCACCGCGGCACTTGCCGTTGCTCGCGAGAACGCGACGACACACGGCGTTGCCGACCGGATCGACTTCGTCCAAGGAGACCTGCTGGCCGCTTTGCCGGCCAAGCCTGCGTTTGCCGCGATCGTCAGCAATCCGCCGTACGTTTCCGATGGTGAGTACGCCACTCTCGTCCCGCAAGTGAAGGACCACGAGCCCAAGCTGGCCCTTGTTTCTGGACCGACCGGAACCGAAATCATTGAGCGACTCATTCCGCAAGCTGCCGAGCGCCTGCTCCCCGGCGGCCTCTTGGCCCTGGAAGTCAGCCCAATGATCGCTCCTCGCGTCGTCGAACTGATCGCCGCGGACGGCCGCTTTGAGCCGGCGACCATCGTCAAGGATTTGGCCCAGCAGGCTCGCGTCGTAAAGGCAACCCGAAAGGAAGCAGCGTAGCTATAATCCTGAAGGTCACTCCTTAAAGCCGAGCAATTTCCATTAAGCTCCTATGAACGATCGCCTCTCCAACTTGCTGACCGAGCTTGTCGCGGAACTGAAATCGGCTCGCTCGCTCGACGAACCGACCCGGCAGCAATTGGCCGAGGCGGCATCGGCGATGATTGCCGCACTGCATCGCGACGAAGCACCGGCCGGCAACGAGAACGACTCCGGCTCGCTCAAGGACCGGGTCATCGAGCTGGAAGCGTCGCATCCCAATCTGGCGGTGGTGCTCAACCGCTTGATCGACATGCTCGGCCAGATGGGAATCTAAACGCGAGCCAGCTAACGCAGCTCGGTCCCGCCTTCGCCTGTCGCGATGATCGCCGCGGGCTCAGCGCTCTTGCCGAGGGCGAGCTCGGCCACCGGCAGATCGACCGGTTCCAGCAGGTTCGTGTCGGACGACTGTCGCAACTTCCGCTGCACGAGCACGACCGACTTGATCTTACCGTTCGAATCGCACTTGGCGATGTGGGCGGCCATTTCTTCGAGCATCGCCTGAGCGTCGGCCTCAGTCCCATGTCGCATGTGAGCCTGAAAGCGGCCGTTGATCGACGTGGGGGACTGTGGCATCCAACTGCGAGGAATCCAGACCTGCTTACCGGCTTCGTCGATCCCCGCCAGGCGATAGACGCAGACCCGCTGGATGCGGTTGCGTGAATTGAAGACGCGATAGTCCGTGAGCGGCCAGGCCTCGACGCGGGCAAAGATGCAGACCGCGAGCAAGCCCCACAGGCCCACGACCACGGCACGAGCCGCCAGCGTATCACCCAGCGTGCTTCCCAGTGTGCCAACGGGGATGTTTTTCGTCGGGGCGAGCGGCGCTGTCGCCCGGCCGATGGTTTCGCTGGCCATCATGCCCCGTCCCAGCTTCGCGAACCACGAAGCGAGGCTGCGAATCGTCGGCCAGTCGAGGAAGATCAGGAACGTCAGACCGTAGTACGGGAAGAAGTTAATTCGCATCGTCAGATAGATGCTCGTGTGAAAACCGATCGCTGCCGCCACGTACCACCACGTCAGCCGCGGATAGAACACGACGAGATAGAACGTCAGCTCCAGTACGAGCGTGGCGATCCCCAGGAGCAGACATAGCCAATAGTTTTGTGCGACCCAGGCACCGGCATCGCAGTCGATGATCAGGTGCTTGGACATCAAAAACGCCTGGAGCGTGTAGCCGTCGGCCCAGAGCGGGCTGGTGGCGACTTTGCAGTAGCCCGCGCCGAAATAGGCCAGGGCGAGGGACAGCTTGATGAGCTGCGTCGGCCAGGCGCTGATCGCCATTCCGCTCTCGTCCGGATGCCAGCGCCAGCCACGGCGACGCCAGCCGTCGATTCCGTAGGTCGCCACAGCCGGCGCGACCGACAGGACCAGCAGCACAACGATGACGATGTTCGTCGAGTGAACGACGTACTCGGTATGCGGCGACTTGCCAAAACCGAGCGACGTTCCCATGACGAGGAAAAATGCGATCCACGAGACGGTTGCTGCGGTGCGCGTGAACAGGCCAATCGCTACGAAGGCCAGCGACCCGAGCAGCACCCATTGCAGGATCTGAAACACCTGCACGCTCAAAAGCGGAATCCCCGATAGCTCGAAGAGCGGCGTCGGATACCACGTCGTGGTTTCATACATCCGGACGTACTTGTCGCCGCGCTGAAGGAGCGTGACGATCAGCAGCGTGGCGTAGAGAAACCGAAACAGGCTGAGCGAAATCGCATCCGCCGGCTGGAAGAAATTGTTCTTTAGCAGGCGATCGAACCAGAGGGCGACCTTCGACATGCGCAGACTCCTCGCGCGATGATCCCAGGGGGGGCGGAGATTAGCCGCTAGCGGCGCGTGGAGGAAGAGCGGGTTATTGCGTTTTGAGTATTCAGTCTGAACGCCGCTGGCATTTTCTCGCTAGCGGGCGCGTTACCGTCACAATCCTCAAGGTTTGCCACCCCGCCGCTCGATACTGCCGGAAGGTAGAGCGGTCGTAGCAGTTGGGCCAAACCGCTGAACTTTGAGGTGACACCAAGCACATTGCACGCTAAGCCGGGCCGACTGGACCACCAGAGGAAGACCGGAGCTGTCAGGATCGCTATCCGATGAATCAGCTTCGTCATTCTGCTGTTCTCGCGCGCTGGGCCACTGCAGCGCTCTGGACCATCATGCTTGCGCTGGTGGTTAGCCGGCAATCTGCTGTGGCTCAACCGCCGCCGGAATATGCCGTGCCGTTCCAACCCACTCCGCCCGCTCCGGTGCCGCTGACGGTTGATCCCGCACTGTGGACGGCGACCGAGGCTACCGAATCGGCATCGATCTTGGAACGGCTCGCACGGCTCGAACAGTTCGCTGCAGAATCGACGGCGGCTCAAGGTGGCGCAGCACCATCTGCTCCCAAACCGGCGGCACCCAAGGCGGACAATAAGGAGAAAGATGGGTGGACCGATCTGTCCAATGAAAAGTGGACCGTCAAGCTCGGCGGCCACGTGCAGATGGACTATATCAACTGGGCGTATGCCGACCCGCCAGTTCCGGGCGAGAACTACTTTGAGTTCCGCCGCCTGCGACTCCTCGCCGATGGCACGGGCTACGGCCAGTACGACTTCCGCTTGCAGATCGACATTGAACCGGAGGCGGGGGATGGCACGATCACGCCGACTGCCGACGTGAAGGATGCTTACTTCTCGATGAATGACATCCCGTTTGGCGGCAATCGTTGGCGAATCGGCAATTTCTTCGTGCCCTTCAGTTTGGAACAAGTCACCAACGACACGAACAATATCTTTCTCGAACGTTCGATTCCAACGCAAACGGTTTTCGCCGCCGACCGCGAAGTGGGGACCGCGATCTACGGCGTGAGCGAGAGCCAGAACTTTACCTGGACGACCGGCATCTTCTTCGACAGCGTGAGCGAATCGACAAAAGAATCGATCGGCGCTCGCCAGGGAACGCGAATCAGCGGCCGACTCACCTATCTGCCGTATTACGACGAAGCGTCCAATGGCCGATATTTGATCCACACCGGCGTCGGCATCCTTTACACCGACGATTTCAACGATCAGGTTCGCCTGCGCACTCGCCCGCAGGTGCATGAAGGGCCGTTCATGATCGACACGGGCGTGCTTCCCGCCACCGCCTACACGACCGGCAACCTGGAACTCGCGACCGTGATGGGTCCGTTCTCGGTGCAGAGCGAGCTTTTCATCTCCAGCGTGAACCTGATCGACGAAGACCCGGCCACGCTCTACGGCGGCTACGTCTATTGCAGCTACTTTCTCACGGGCGAGAATCGGATTTACGAGCGCTTCGGCCAGCACGGGGCACAGTTCGGACGCAACGTCCCCTACACCAACTTCTTCTGGGTTCCGGGCGGAATGGGTTCCGGAGCGTGGGAAGCGAAAGCCCGAATCTCTTACGTCGGCTTTAAGGAGGTCGATGAAGGGCAGTACAACGACCTGACGGTCGGCTTCAACTGGTACTGGTCCGACCGCATCCGCGTGATGTTTGACTGGATTCACCCAGTGACGAGCGAAGACACGCCCTTTGGTGCAACCGAATCCGACCTGATCGGCATGCGGTTCGACTTCAACTGGTAGTTGGACTCGGGGTGGCTGTGGTTGGCGACAGCCAATCACGGCGCTTGCAGCTTACCGCACCGTCTGCGGCCCCAGTCCCACTGGCAGCGGAATCGGCACGAGTTCCTGATCGGCGAGTGGCTCAGCCACGGGCATCGCGGGGGCTGCGGCCTGATAGTTCGGGCATGCCGGGCAGCAGACGCGGCACGGGACGCGCTCGACGACTTCCTCGACCACGCACTTCGTCGTGCAAATCTCCTCGCAGACGATCTCTTTCTTCATCAGCACTTTTTTGTACCGCACGCAGCCGCACTCGCGGCACTCGTCGCAGCACTCGCCATGATGACCGAACAGAGGGGGCAGCTTGTGCAGGCAGAAGGGGACTTCCTTCACTTCATAGACCGTCTTCTTCTTTTGCTTCTTGTCGGGGACGGTCTTGCAGACGTGCGTGATGACGTCGTGATAGACGATCTGTCCCGCACAGTGCGGGCAGCCACCTCCCAGCGATTCGCCGAGGACGGGAAGTGCGGCCAGGCAGAGTGTCGCGATGACGACCACCGAGATGCAATCCGTGCGAAGGGACATAGCTCAAGCTCTTCGTCGATAGGAAACCGCCCTTTGGAAAGACCTATGCATTGCGTCGGAAACTGCGCGGGCAACGATTGACGGAATGTAACGACCTGTGCCAAATGTAACGCTCCGCTGTGGTAAGCTGTACCGACTGGCGAACGGCTGCCGTGGTGAGGGGATGCCCGCGGCGAGCAGGCGGAATTCGGCCATCGTGGAGCAAGTCATGTCCCTTCGTCGCACCTTCCTTCCTGTCGGCCAATGTCTAGCCCTGGCGCTCGCCGTCGGCTGCCAGCAATCGGCTCCGCCTGTGGCTACTCCGGCGATTACGCCTGCCGCCCCAGTCGCTGCACAGCCTACCGCAACCCCTGTGAAAGGCGAGTTTGAGAAGCTCGCTGTGAGGTTTCTCCCTAACGCCATTCGCATTCACGAGAAAGTCATTTCCGGCGGACAGCCAGTCGGTGAGCCGGCGTTCAAGGAACTGGCCGATCTGGGCGTGAAGACAGTCATCAGCGTCGATGGCGCGACACCCGATGTCGCTGCCACGAAAAAGTACGGCCTGCGCTACGTTCACCTGCCGCACGGCTACGACGGCGTTCCCGAAAACCGCGTGAAGGAACTGGCTAAGGCGGTCCGCGATCTGCCGGGACCGATCTACATCCACTGCCATCACGGCAAGCATCGGAGTCCATCGGCCTCGGCAGTGGCTTGCGTCTCGGCCGGGTTGCTCGATCCGGCGCTGGCCGAATCGGTGCTCAGGATAGCCGGTACGAGTGAAGGTTACCGCGGCCTCTACGCTTCGGCTCGCGAGGCAAAGCGGCTCGACGACAAGTTGCTCGATGAATTGAACCCCGATTTTCCCGAAACGGCCAAGATTCCGCCGATGGCGGAGGCGATGATCGAAGTGGAGCACACCCACGATCATCTCAAGTTAATCGCCGCTGCCGGCTGGAAGACGCCGCCGGATCATCCGGCACTCGCCCCGGCTCACGAAGCATTGCTCCTGCGCGAACACTTCACCGAGCTGATGCGGACCGAGGCGGCGATGAAGGAGCCGGCCCAGTTTATGGAGATGCTGAAGGCGAGCGAAACGGCGGCCCAGCAGCTGGAAGACGCTCTCAAAGCGCCGGCATCGGAAGAGACGCTGAAGCAAGCGGCAGCCGCATTTGAGCTGGTCAACAAGAATTGCTCCGCCTGCCACAAGGCGTTCCGCGACGTGCCGCTGGGAGAGAAGAGAAAGTAACGCGGCAGTATTTGCGTCATCAGCAACTACAATCGGCGCATGGACGAATCTCAAATCGCGATTGCCGCCCTTGCCATCGTTGTTGTCGCGTTTCTCTATTCCTCCGTAGGCCACGCCGGAGCATCGGGCTACATCGCGACGATGACGCTGCTCGGCTTCGCTACAGGAACTATTAAGCCGACGGCGCTCGTTCTCAATATTCTTGTCGCGACCATCGGCACGATTCAGTTCGTCCGCGCTGGGCATTTCTCCTGGCGATTGTTCTGGCCGTTCGCCGTGCTTTCGATCCCCGCGGCGTTCCTTGGCGGCTACATCAAATTGCCCACCGACGCATTCAAAATTCTGGTTGGTCTCGTGCTCCTCGCCTCGGCCGTGCGGCTGCTGGTCAAGCCGGGCGATCCGGCCACCACGAAGCTGCCTCCCATGCCGCTGGCAATTGGCCTGGGTGGCGTCATCGGATTGCTTTCCGGCCTGACCGGAACGGGCGGCGGAATCTTCTTGACTCCCTTGCTGATGTTTGCCCGCTGGGCCCACACGAAGCAAGCCGCGGCCGTTTCGGTGCTGTTCATCTTGGTCAACTCGACGGCGGGACTTGTAGGCCTGGCGACGAGCGGGCAGCCCGTACCGTCAGTCGCCTGGATCTTCGCGATCGCTGCGGCGGTAGGTGGCACGTTGGGATCGTACCTTGGCAGCAACAAGCTTCCCGTGCGGGCAATTCAGTTGCTCCTCGCGTTTGTGCTCGTGATTGCGGGCATTAAGCTCGTCATGACTTGGTAGCAAGAACTTCCTGTTGCCCCGCGCGCCACTGGGCGACCACTTCGTCGATCTCCAGCAGCATCACGTCGATGCTCGGGCCGGTGCAGGCGGCAAAGCTTTGCTTCCGAATCCGCTCGTTGAGTGCCGCGACTTCCTGACGGACTTCAAGCTCGCCCTTGAGCACCGCGATTCTGGCCAGCGTCCGCTCCACATCCAGCCGCAGTTCCAAAGCCGGTGGCAGGACCGCCAGTTGCTCGCGCTTCAGCTTCTCCTTGATCCACCAATTCTCGTCGTGCGGATCATCGATGCCGGGAATTGGCTGGCCGAGGCCGGGAAGTTTGTCGAACTGGCCCGCCGCTTGCGCCGAGCGAATCCGCTCCTCGGCAAGAAGGAGCCACGCAAGTGGTTTCTTCTTTTCTGCAGTCATCACACACTACCTACGCCGGCCTCGCGGCTTCTTTCCTGACGGCCTATTTCCAGGTGGGCTCTTCTCCGGCTGCGATCGTTTCTTCGCGCCGCCGCGGGCGTCGGGCGTTTTGCGATGTTTGCTCCCCAGCCGTTTGACGATGCGGAAATCGAGTTCCCGCGTATCGACGTTAACGTGGGCCACTTCGACGCGGATCACGTCCCCGAGGCGATACCGGTTGCCGCTCCGGTAGCCGGCGAGGCTGTGCGACTGCCGGTCGAAGCGATAGAAGTCGTCGTCGAGCGTATCGACGTGGATCAGCCCTTCCGCGGGCAACTCGGTCCCCTGCGCGAACAGGCCGAACTCCTCGACGCCGGTGATCACCGCGTCCATCTGCTCGCCGATCCGCTTGTGCAGATACATGAGCAGCTTCACCTTCACCAGCTCACGCTCCGCCGCGGCAGCCCGCTGTTCGCGGTCGCTGCAATGATCGCCGAGGAGGATCATCCGCTCCAGGTCGTCAGCCGGGCGTTTGCCGCGAGCGAGCGTTTCGATCATTCGGTGGACCGTCAGATCGGGATACCGCCGGATCGGCGACGTGAAGTGGCAGTAGTGCTCCTTGGCCAGAGCGTAGTGCCCTTCGTCCGACGGCCCATAGACGGCCTTCTGCATGCTCCGCAGCACCGCGTAATTCACCGCGTGCGCCTCGGGCCGCCCTTCCACGGCGGCGATCACTCGCTTGATCTCGAAGCGGCTTTCGAGGCTTTCGCACTCGACGCCCAGTTCGCGAACGAAGCTCGTCAGGGCGTGCAGCTTGCGCGGGTCCGGCGCCTCGTGAATCCGTCGCAGGAAGTTCACATTCGCCTGCGACAAGAGCCGGGCGACCGCCTCGTTCGCCGCCAGCATGAATTCCTCGATGATCTGGTGGCTGACCGTGTTCACGACGAGGTGCGCCCCGACCACTTCGCCTCGCTTGTCGAGGTCGATCTTCACCTCCGGCAGGGCCAGCTCGATCGAACCGGCGGCCAGGCGGCGAGTCCGCATGATCATCGCCAGCTCGTGCATCCGGGCGAGCAGTTGCCACACCTGCGGCGTCAGCTTCTCGCGCCACGCTTCAGGTTTGGCGAGGTAGTCGTCCACCTCTTCATACGTGAACCGCCGGCAGCTTTTAATTGCCGAGCGTTTCACCTCGCCGGCCACATACGCCCCGTCGGCCGTGAACTCCATGATCGCCGACAGCGTGTAACGCACCTTGTCCGGCTGCAAGCTGGCGAGGTTGTTGCTGATAATCTCCGGCAGCATCGGGATGACCCGATCGGGCAGATAGACGCTCGTTCCTCGCTCGCGGGCCTCGCGGTCGAGTGCCGACCGGGCCGGCACGAAGTGCGCCACGTCGGCGATGTGAACGCCGAGCTGCCAATGGCCGTTCTCCAGCCGCGAGAGTGAAATCGCGTCGTCGAAATCGCGGGCATCGACCGGGTCGATCGTGATGATTGTCTCGCGGGTCAGATCGAGCCGCTGCTGCTGGCCTTCGCCGAGCGATTCATCGAAAGCGTCGGCCTGTCGGCGAGCGTCTTCGAGCACGTCCTCGGGAAATGCTTCCGGGAGGCCATACTCGCGGATGATCGAGAGCGTATCGACACCGGGCGCGCCTTTGGCCCCAAGTACCTCGACTATGACCGCCTCGCCCGCATGGGCGTGGGTGGGAAAGCGGACCATCTCAATCACGACCTTGTCGTTCTCGGCAGCTCCTTTCGCGCCGGGGTCGCCTACGGGAATCGGCTGGGCGAAGACCTTGCCATCGACCTCGACGAAGCTGGTTCCTTGGCGTTCCTTGTAAACGCCGACGAACTGGTGCGTGTCGCGCTCGACGATTTCGACGATCTCGCCCGCCTGCCGCAGTTCCCCCTTTTTGCCGCGAGCCTTGTGGTTGCTCAAACGGATGCGCACGAGGTCGCGATCGGCAGCATCGAGCGTGGAACTGGCGGGGATATAGATATCGCCGCTCTTGTCGCCGCGCGTTGCCCCTTGCGGTCGGACGAAGCCGAATCCGGCCGCGGTCCGCCGGAACGTGCCGGTGACGATGTTTTTGCTTTGGCGAGCGGGAGGCGTCAGCTTCCCGATGGTATCGCTCGACGTGTCCTCTTTCTGTCTTCTGTCCCCTGTCTTCTGTCCTCTGTTTTCTGCCTCCTGCTTCCTGCCTCCTGCAGGAGGTCTTACCAAATGCCCCGACCCATAGCTCAGCTTGCCGCTCTTGACGAGTCGGCGGATCGCCAGCTTCAGGGCCTGATGTTGCTCGGAGGGGAGCTTCAGTTGCTTCGCGATGACGCGTGGCTTGACCGGCTTGTAATTGGGCCCGAGCACGTGGGCCAGAACGATCGGCTCGAGCTTGCGAGCCGCGGGGGAGGCTTTCTCGCGTGGTGCGGTATCGCCTTCCGATTCTGTGTTTGTTTCTTGCTCTGAACTCGTTTCGGTTACTTCGTCGCCAAACAGTTCTTCTGTCTCTTCTGTGGGATCAAAACTCATTTCGTTCAATCTAGCCGTTCCTCATTGCGTTCTGTAGTAGTGGGTAAGTGGGGCAGGCTTCTAGCCTGCCATAGTGACGCCTCTTTTGCTGCCGGCCCTCACGGCGTGAGGGGCCAACTATCGGCAAATGCTGCTGTACGGCCGCCAAGGCCGCAGGGGTGCCGTCGAGTCGCTCGTGCTGCCGATCGGCCGCAGCGGCAAACTCATCGAGCCTTTCGAGGAAGCTCCCCAGGTGCCGTGCTTCCGCCGACTCAATCGTTTCGAAGTCTCCGGCGCCCATCTGCCGCAAAAAATGGGCGTTGATGAGCTGCTCGTGATGCCGCTCTTCGGGCAGAGCCAGCACAGGCTTGCCCAGGTACAGGGCTTCGCCGAGCGTCTGATTGCCGGCCGCGCCGATCACGGCCGCACAACCGGCGAGGTCTTCGGCAAAGGTCCGCTCGCTCAGGCGGCGGAAGCGAAGCGGGCCATCCGGGGGTGGATCACCCGCAGCATCATTACCCGATAGGCCATAGATGCGGACTTCGCGGCCCGCGAGCTTAAGCAACTCTAGCACGCGATTAGGCGTGCTTGGTCGCAGATAGGACAGCAGGTAATCACCGCGGGTTCGCGCGGAATTTGCGAAATTCCGAATTTCCGGCCGCAGGAGCGGGCCAACCTGAACGACGTTCTCATAACCGCGGAGGAGCGGCGCCCGAAAGAACGACGAGACAATCGTTGCCGCCTGTCCGGGATGATGCGCACGCACGGCCAAGCCCATCAACCGGGCGTAGCCTTGCAGCGCAAGCGGCAGGCTCGACAAGTCGCAGGCCACTAGGAAGTGCTGATGGTTCAGGCTGACGAACGGCACACCGCAAGCCCGTGCGGCCCGCGGCAGCGACGGCTCGAAGTCGGCGATCACCAGGTCCGGTTGCTCGTCGCGAATGACTCGCTTCAGCTGGCGCACGAGGCCCGGCATCTTCCACAAGTAGCCCAGGCCGCAAGCGACCGACCGGGTCAGATCGAGTCGCCCACGGGTGTAGTGAAACCTGAGCCCCGGAATGCGGCGGACCTCCACGTTCGGAAATCCGGCCGGATACCTCGGGGTGAGAAATTCGTAGGCTTGATCGGGAGCGAACAACACCAACTCGTGCTCGTGCCGCAACTCCTCGACCATCGAGCGAACGCGAGCCGCGTGCCCGCGTCCCTCGCCCGCCATGCTGTAGAAGATTTTGGCCATCAGGCACCCACCAGTAATTCGTATTCAGAAGTCCCTTCTTGATCTGCCAATGACTCCAGACCGGGCACCGCACACGCCTCGTCGCCCGTCGCCGGCAGATGCAGCAACTCTAGGGAGCCATTGTTCCATTCGACGAGAGCCGTCCTGTTTTCGACCCAGTCACCCGTGTTGAAGTACGACAGGCCTTCGTAGCTCGCGACTTGCGGCGTATGCACGTGCCCGCAAACGACGCCGTCGCAGTGCATCTCGCGGCCGTGCCGTGCGAGTCGCTCCTCAAAGTGGCTGACGAATCGCACCGCACGCTTCACACGCCGCTTCAACCAGCCGCTGAACTGGCACGGCTCGTAACCGGCGAGCCACCGGAGGCGATTCACCTGGCAGTTTGTCCACATCAGCGTGTCGTAAGCCGCCGCGCCGACGACCGAGAGCCACTGTGCCCGAATCTCGACCGTGTCGAATCGGTCGCCGTGCAAAACGAGCAGCCGCCGCTCATCGGCCGTGTAATGCACGAACTCGTCGGCGATTTCGAGGAAGCCGAAGTCATACAAGAACTCGCGGAGGAACGCGTCGTGATTGCCCGGCGTATAGCGGACTTGCGTGCCGCTCTGCCCCAGGGCGATCAGCCGGCCCAGCACTCGGCTGAACGCAGGCCGCCAGTGCCAGCTCTTCGCCAGCCGCCAGCCGTCGATGATGTCGCCGACGAGGTACAGGTAATCCGGCTCGATTTGGGCGAGGAAATCGAGGAGCGGCTCGGCTTGCGAATAGCGGCAGCCGAGATGCGTATCGCTCAGAAAGACGGTGCGGACCCGGCGTTTGCCGGCACGATGGCGATAGGCAGTTGGCCTATTGGCACTGTGGCGCGGCGAACGATCGTTGGCGGGCCCTCCGTGGCGAATGAACATGGCAGCCCTCGCAAAGTTGAGGTGCGGGCCGCCGCAGGGAAGTCGTTTCCGCGCGAGCGGACCGGATGCCGATTTATCACGCACTCCTTAAGAGAATCTGACAAATTCGCGCTTAGTAACCATGAAAGATGTGTGAAATGCCCGCGAAGTCGGGGTGCTAGCGGACGGGACGCTAGCGACTGACAAATTTTGACTTTGACCCTGGCCGATCATTGACGTATCAATCGCCGGTCGCTCATCGCCGGCTACCCACCACGGCGATCCCGTTCCGTCATCTCTACCCCAGCTCTGGCATGAATTCTCGTCAGCGAGTCTCCGTTGTTATTGAGTGGGAGAACGTCGCCGGATCGGCGGCTGGACGCGTCGTGCAAGTGCTGGCGGCACTCGCGGAGCAGATTGACCAACTGGCTGGTGCTTATCGTCGCGGACGTTTGCCGATCCCGCTGGCGATGCCGGTCGAAGTGCTCGTCCTCTTCGACTCGCAAGACACCGCAGCAGCCGACGTGGAGACCGCCGTTTCGTCGGGCCTGGGGGAGACTCCAAACATCGACCTGCAGATCGTGCCGGCCCCCGGTCTGGAATACTTCGAGATGAAGAATCACGGCGCCTGCGAATCGCGCGGCGATTTGATCGTCTATCTCGACAGCGACGTTATCCCGCAGCCGAACTGGCTGGCCAGCTTGCTCGAATCATTCGCCGATCCCGCGGTCCACGCCGTCGCCAGCCGGGCATTCGTAAAGCCGGACTCGCTTTATGCGAAGACGGTGGCCCTGACCTGGCTCTTCTCGCTGCCGGCTGAGGAGAGCGGTCTGGTTCCCGCGAAGAAGTTTCACGCCAATGGGGCCGCGTTCCGCCGGGAGGTGATTCTCAGTTATCCGTATCCTTCGCGACCGCAGCAGGTTCGTGGGCCGGGCTATGAGCTCATGCTCAACCTGCGAGCCGCGGGAATCGAGGTTTACGAACAAACGGAGGCGCTTGTCGATCATCCGCCGCCACTCGGGGCTCAGGCTTATCTGGCACGCGGCTTTGCTCAAGGGAGCGACGACTACTATGCGGCGCGTCGCCGATTCGGCGGCTGGAAGGTCTTCCTGCCGCGGTCGCTTGTGCGCGCGGGGCGGAAGTGGACGCGGGCCATGCTCAACCTGGTTTCTCAGCGAAAGCGAGTTGGATTGAGCCTTATGGAACTTCCGATTGCAGCGTTCATTGCCACCGCTTATTACGCGAGCTACGCAGCCGGTGACGTGACGGCGCGCTTCCGGCGTCCCATGAAAGAGGTCGCAAACGCCGAAGCGAACGGGACCGAAGAGGTCGTTTCGCTCCGCTTTCCCACGCAGGGAGCACGCGAAGAATTGCCGCCGCGCGTCAAACCGCGCCGCAAGGCCGCCTGACGAGCGGGAGGAACGATCTCGCGAAGGGCCCGATCAGCGAATCGTGATCTGCTCGTTCTCGGGTGGATCGACGAAGATCGTCTGGCCGTCTTCGGCGGTGACGCGAATCTCGCGGATGCGGAGTTGCTGCTCGGGCGTGGCAGCCAGAACGGTGACAGTGGCCGATTGCTTGGAACCCTTGATGTCGAAAGCGATCGCCTCTTCGCTCGGATTCAGGTTGCCGGTTCCTTTCCGGATGAACAGTTCCTCGGCAGCGTAATCGACCTCAATCGGCTCGCCGAGAAGCTCGATCACGTCCTCGTCGGCCACAACCTGGTCGAGGGCCACCGTATAGACCTGAGAAAGCACTCGCGAAGTCCACCAATCCATTGGGCTTTGCGTCGTTCCGAAAACATTCGTGCCGGGAGGGACCGGGTTCCAAACCGTCGGCGTGCCGTGCAGGGCAAAGTAGGCCACGCCGGCACACGCACTCCAGAGTCCGAGCGAGCCGAAGACGACCGAGAGGATGAACACGATCCAGCCGGGACTGAGCTGGCCGGTCACTTGCGGCTGCGGCGATGGATTGGCGGCGGCGGTCATGACGATGCATTGTATCGTCTGGGCGGGACGGACATGAAATGGCCAGTGAGGGAGCGTCCTAATTTGAATCCGGCGGGTGACTTGGGCAGAGCATGCTCTTGATGAAGTCGCTCCGGTCTAGAGCCGGCGAAGCCATCTCAATCCACCGCTGCCGCGAGCGATACGCCTGATACTCACGCCAGCCCCAAGCTCCGAACGGGGCCAGAATCGCCGGCCCGACAGTCAGCAGAATCAACAGCGTGCGGAGGCGGAAACGCATGAGGTTACTTCGTCTTGAGCAGCGAAATGATACCGCCGCAAGTGATCATCACGCCGCGGTACGCAAAATATAACCCAGCACCAAAAAGCCCGCCCCAAAGCGCCGAGTCGGGATAGTGACCAAAGAGTTCGCCGATGGTCGCTCCCGAGACGGTAAATGTAGCCGCCTCGATGCCACGGAGCAGCATCGCCATGTGTTTCCGATGGTTCGGCTCCATGCCTCTGATTGTATCCGGCGGGTCCAAGCGAACCTAGAAACACCCGGCGGAGCACTGCAAGCCGGCAGCCATTGGCTTGTCACCGTTGCAGCCAGGAAGGCGGGCTCCGTTTTCTGCTTGCTGAGCAACTTACAGCCGATGTATAAAGCAAGGCTGATGGATTGAAGCTGCCGGCTATGAGAACGCACCATGTCCGATCCCCTAAGCCTTACGCGCACCTGCCGAGCGTTTCGCGAGCAATCGCGGGCCAGTCGCCGCGGCTTTGTGAAAGCGGGCGTGCTGGGTGCGGCTGGATTGTCGCTTACCGAATTGCTGCGCAGCGACGCGGTCGCGGCTACGGGGAGCAGTTCTGCTGCGCGGGCCAGCGGTGATAAGCGGGTTAATAGTGTTATCTTGCTCTGGATGCGGGGAGGGCCGAGCCACATCGACATGTGGGACCCGAAGCCCGACGCCCCGGCCGAATTCCGCGGCGAATTTGGCACGATGAATACGTGCGTGTCGGGCATACAACTGACCGACATGCTCCCCAAGTGTGCGTCGGTGATGGATCGCTGGTCGATCGTCCGGAGCCTGACGCACGAAGATGCCGGGCACTCGACCGGCGATCAGATGTGCTTCACCGGATATGGGCCCGGCCGCAATCCGGACGAAAATGTCTCCCCCAGTTGCGGCTCGATTGTCAGCGAGCAACTCGGCCGGCTCAGCCCCGAACTGCCGGCGTATGTGATGATCCCGCGGATGGTTCCCGGCACAGGGAGCGGCTACCTGGGCGTGTCGCACAAACCGTTTGAGACGGGCAGCGATCCGGCCAATGCCGGCCCGTTCAAGGTACAGAACTTTCAGCTCGACGGCGGCCTCTCGGTTGATCGGCTGGGAGATCGGCGCGAACTACTTTCGGGACTCGACAAGCTCCGCTCAGCCGTCGATGCAAGCGGCAAGATGGAGGGGCTCGACCAGTTCGGCCAGAAGGCTTGGGAGATGCTCAGTTCGCCCGCCGCACAGAAAGCATTCGACCTCGATGCCGAGCCGCAAGCCCTGCGTGAACGCTACGGGTTTTCTCCGGCATTCGATCCGGGTGCAGCCAACCGCTGCGGCGCGCCGGCCTGGAGCCAGCGGATTCTGCTCGCGCGGCGACTCGTCGAGGCGGGCGTGCGCCTGGTGACGGTTGATCTCCGGTGGTGGGACACGCACGTGCTGGGGTTCGATTCGCTCCGGCGAGGTTTTCTGCCCCGATTCGATCAGGCTTACTCGGCTCTCATCGAGGATCTCACGGAGCGTGGCCTGATGGAGCGAACGCTCGTCGTCGCCTGGGGGGAATTCGGCCGCACGCCACGCGTGAACAACGATGCCGGCCGCGATCACTACCCCAACGTCTTCAGCGCGGCCCTGGCGGGCGGAAAGGTGCGCGGCGGCAGCGTCGTCGGCTCGTCCGACAGCAAGGGGGCGTTTCCCAAGGATAACCCGAAGCCGCCGCAGGACGTGCTCGCCACGATTTACGACCATCTGGGGGTCGATGTGAGCAAGCACTATCTGAACGAAGCAGGCCGGCCGATGCGAGCGCTGCCGTTTGGCGAGCCGATCCGGGAACTGTTTTAGAGAAAGGGATTCGGGGCTCGGGTTTCGGGATTCAGTGCCCGCGTTTGCTTTGAGAAACCTTCCTTAGTCCCGAGCCCCTAACCCCGAGCCCCTGGCCCTGATACGCTGCGCTGATGTCGCAGTCGAACGACGACATCTGGGAAGCCCGCCCACCGGTGCAGCTCATTGCGGCCGTGTCGATCGTCGCCGCAGTCGCGACGCATGATGCAGTGGCTCTCGGTGCAACGCTGCAAACGGGGATGCGTTCGCCGGAAGTGCCTGGTGCATTGGCGATCGCATTGGCTTGCGGACAGGTCGCCGTCGCCGCCATCTACTTCTCACTCGGCAATGTCGGCTTCGCGCGGCAGGGATTGATTTTGATTGCGGCCGTGGCTTACGGCGGAGCACTCGTGGCGGCAGGGGCGACCAAGCCAATCCGCTGGGATGCCGGCTGCGGTGAATTGTTTATCCTGGCTTGCCTCATGGCCGTGCCGGGAGCACTCTTGCGGCTGTTTGGCGTGCGGCTAGTTCATAAGTCGGCTCCGCTGGGTGCGGCGAGTAAGCCGTGGCAGTTCTCGCTGGAAGGGAGCTTGGCCTTGCTGACAGCCGCCGCGTGTTTCTTCGCGGCACTTCGCTGGATCACGACTAGCAAGACAAGCGGTGTAGGGGTGATCCTCGAATGGATGCTGCTCGCTTGGATTCCATGGATGTGTTTTGCCCTGATTTGCCTGCCGCTGCACCCGCTGGCCTCATTTGGCGGACTGTGGATCGTGCTCGGCGTTGTGGCCACCGTTGCCTATTTCTTCGGCTCGCTGCTGAACCGCCCGGCGATGGGGCTGACTGCCGGAACTCAAGCGGTCGTTTGTGCTGCACTCTTCTTTACCCTCCGCAGCGTGGGGTACCGATTGACGGTTGTGCCGCGGGGCGCGCCTGCGGGATGAGGTAGGATTGGGGTGCGGAAGTTGGACGTCGGAGGTCAGAACTCGGTGAGCGGTGATGTGCCAACGACGATGCTGGAGAAGGTCGCAGCGGCTGAGGCGGCTGACGCTCGCTCCCCCGTGGACCAGCGGCGGCTCGTGCTGCGCCTGCTGGCCGCAGCGATATTCTTGCAGAACCTCGTCTGGCTCGTCGTGCTTCGCTCCAGTGGCGCCGACTGGCCGGCCGTTCCGGCGGTGATCGCAATGGGGCTGGTGTTCGCTCAGGTGGGATTGGCCGCCGTGCTTGTCGTGTGGGGAAGCGGCACCTTGCTTTTGCGCTCGCTCGTTGCGATTCCGCTCATCTTCTTCGCGGCAATCCTGGCCGCCCGGAGCACCAACGAAAACTTGCCCGCGTGGATTAGTATTCTCTTAGCGATCACGGTAATCGTCGGTGCACCGCTGAGCATTGCTCGTCTCGCCGGCGTGTGGATCGTCAAATCCTGCGAACCGTTGAACATGGCTGGCTCGCGGCAGTTCACGATCTTTGGCATTCTCACGCTCACGACACTCGTGGCGGTCATTTTGGGCATTGGTCGTCTGCTGTTTCCCTGGCGGGAGATCGGTGGCGTCGCCTTGTTTGCGTTGGCCCTCGGCGGCATCCCGTGGATCTGCGCACCGACCGCCCTTGCCGCGGATCGCTGGCACGGGATCGTGATTCCCGCAGTCGTGGTTTGCCCGCTTGCCGGTTGGCTGATCTCGCTCACGGGCTTTCCGCCCGAACAACACAAGGTCGCCTTGATCGCGATGGCGTGCATTCAAGGGGCTCTCACGATCGGCGCCTGTGCGGTCGTTCGCGTCGCCGGTTATCGACTCGTGTGGCCAAACATGGGAGAGCGAAGCTCCGGCTGAGCCGCTTATGTAGCGTGGCTCGGCGGGAGCCTTGCCCTCCCAACGAGCCTCGCCCTCCCAACGAGCGTCGCCCTGCCAATAAGCATCACCCTTCCCGCTGGCTCATTGCAGATCGTTCGCGAGCACCACCCGCTTCTGCCAGTGCCGCCGCAGCGTCTCGATGAGCATCGCCTTCTGGATCGGCTTGGTGGCGTAGTCGTCGCAGCCGGCGGCGAGGCATTTGGCTCGATCGCCGTCCATCGCGTGAGCCGTCAGCGCGATGATGGGGCAGGTGAAACCTGCATCGCGCAGACGGGCTGTCGCCGCGTAGCCGTCGAGCACGGGCATCTGCATGTCGGTCAAAATCAGATCGTAAGGGCGGCCGTCCTCGCGAGCGGCCAGTGCCGACGCCACGAGCAACTGGCCGTTCTCGACGACGGAAACGTCCGCTCCCGCTTTGGTCAGCAGGTGCGACAGGAGCCACTGGTTATCGGGACCGTCTTCGGCCAACAATAGCCGCAGGCCGGCGAGCGAACCGACAGGCACGGACGCGGGCTCCGTCGGTTCCAGAGTGCCGCGAGGGGAATGGTCGCGGAGGGCCAGCTTCTGCAGGTTCTCGACCGGCAGCCAGAGTTCGAAGCAGCTGCCGTGTCCCAGGTCGCTCGTGACGCCGATGTCGCCGCCGAGCATGCGGGCCATCCGCCGGCTGATCGTCAGCCCCAGACCGCTGCCACCGTAACGCCGGCTCATCGAGCTTTCGGCCTGCTCGAAGGCCACAAACAGGCGTTCGAGCTGCTCAGGGGAGATCCCGATCCCCGTATCGATCACGCGAAAGGCGATTCGCGGCGCACCGGCCGGCCCGCCGACAATCGCCAACTCCAGCCGCACCTGTCCTTGCTCCGTGAACTTGATCGCATTCCCCACGAGGTTCGTCAGTATCTGACGGATGCGCAGCGGATCACTGTTGATCTGAGCCGGAATGCGGCTGGAATAGGTGAGTGAAAGGGCGAGCCCCTTCGCTTCGGCCCGGACGCGCATCAGCGAGACGACTTCCTCGGCAATCTGAGCCGGCGAGCAAGCAATCTGCTCGATTTGCATCTTCCCCGCCTCGATCTTCGAGAGGTCGAGGATGTCGTTGATGATCGTCAGCAAGTGCTGCCCGTTACGAAGGATCGTTTCCAGAGCGAAGCGGTCGTCGGCCGAGCGTTCGACCTCGTCGGTGAGCAGCGTCTCCGAGAAACCGAGGATCGCCGTCATCGGCGTGCGAATCTCGTGACTCATGTTGGCGAGGAATTCGCTTTTGGCCCGGTTGGCCCCTTCGGCCGCTTCTTTGGCCCGGACCAGATCCTGCTGCATCTGCTCGCGCTTGCGGACCTGCTCTTGCAATTGCGAGGTGCGCAGGACGACGCGCCGCTCCAGCTCGTCCTGCGAGCCCTTGAGCGCCTGATCCGACGCATCGACTCGTTCGAGCATCGCGTTGAATGCTCGATAGAGCACGCCAATCTCGCCCGGCGAACGGCTGGCGACGCGGACGCTGAAATCACCGCGGCGAGTGACTTCATCGGCCGTGCGGGCGAGGTCCAGAATGGGCCGCGAGATCGCTTTGGCCAACCACCACGCGAGCGGCAGGGCGACTGCCAACGACACGCCGACGAGAAGCACCGAGACGATCAAGTGCTGGCGAGTCTGCATCCACAGGTCGCTCATGTTCGCCCGCAGGTGCAGACTGCCGACCTTTTGACCTTGCTCAAGCACCTCGTGGTTGTAAAGCAATTCGCCACTAGCATTGGCCGAGTGGCCCGTTTCGCCCGGCATCGTCTTGGGGAGCGCCGTCGCGCCCGGTTGCGTATATTCGGCAAGCAAACGGCCGTCCTCGGTATAAAGCCCCGCCGCGGAAATTCCCATCTGCGACGCGAGCGGCGCGAGGAGCTGCCGGCCGGCGTCGGCATCGCCAATGAGCAGGGCCGCGGCAGCATTGAACCCGACGATTTCGGCCTGCGATTCCAGCTGCTGCCGCTTCGATTCGCGCAGCAGCGTGAAATCGGTCCACAAAAAACCGACTAAGGCCACCGCCAGCGCAATCGCCACCGATGCCGTCGCCAGGAGCAGCAGCCGGGCGGGAAGCGAGTGCAATCGGTTCGTCTTGAACGACGTGCGCATTACGGCAGAGCAGCGTTTACGGGGGCGTTGCGGCGGGCTTGAGGCGGGCGAGTTTGATCAGCCGGGGATCGACGGTGAGCTGTCGCTGCTTGACCGCATCGTGGTCGAGGTGAAACTTCACCGCTTGGTTTTCGATGACGAAGTGGATATGCGTTCGGGCCGCTGCTGCATCGAGCGACCGCTCACCGACAACGAGCGTGTGCGACTGCCCCAGCTTGGCAATCGCCGCCGCCTCGTCCTTCAGCGAAACGCCCCCCGTGATGAACAGAATGTGGCAGTCGCCGATCTGGGAGACGCCGGGATAGCGCTCGATCACGAGTGGCCGCCCGCGAACCTCCTTCTTCGCGACCCGATCGAGATACATCAGGTGCGGCCGGTCACCGAGCACGCCGATCACGACCGGCGCCTTGGCATCCGCAAACGCACGTCCCGGCCATTCGATCATGAGGCAAAAGCTATAGAGAAACGCGCACTTGACCTGTGCTTCCTTCGCAGGGAGCAGGACTTCGATTTCCTGGGCAAGCGCCCAGCGATGCGAGCAGGCGGCAAGTGCAAAGCCGAAGAGCGCAGCGACCGCGCGGCGGCGATGCAGCCTGCCGGCTGGGTGCTCGAATTGTCGCCGCTCGTGATTCATGCCATGCCGCTATCGCCAAATCGTGATGCCGCCATACACTTCGCTCCGCACGCCAGTCGCAACGCCGCCGACTGCTTCGTCCCCTTCAAATTCGTAGTGTCCGTTGTCGAACAGGCCGCGGCCAACGACGAACAGTTCGACATCTGCCGCGTATTGCCACGCCAGCCGCACGTCGCCGACGATGTACGAGGGGACATTGGCGGCTGGCAGGCTATCCACATAACGGCCGATCAGATCGAGCTCAACGCCGCGCCCCAAATCGTGTGACGATTGCAGATAGACTTGATTCACCGGGGAAAGCCCCTCCGCGTCGGTCGTGCCGACGGTTCCCGGCGCAAGGCCCAGCACTTCGATCTGGAGGTAACTGTAGGCCCCGCGCAGCTCCCAGTAGTCGGTCATCTGCGTGGTGGCCGCCAGCTCAAAGCCGTAGGACTGGGCCCGGATCACGTTGTCGAGATTGAGTGGGATGACGAGGCCGATCGGCGTCGCTTGCGGCACACCGGGCATATAACCGACCAGATTCTCGTATTGATTGAAAAACACGGCCGCGTCCCACGAGAAGTAATCGCTCGGCGCGGCGCGGTAGCCAGCTTCGTACGCGATCATGTCCTCGCTGACGAGTTCGGGATTGCCGACGATCTGCGTGAAGACCGGGGCGGGAACGGTTGGCGCTAGTGTGGCCAGAATCGAGTCTTCGGCTCGCGATGGAATGCGCACCGCTCGAGAGACGGCAGCCCACATCGACTGCCGATCGTCGGGGGTGTAAAGCAACCGAGCCGTCGGCTGGTACTCGAAGTTCGTGTACGTGTTGTAGAGGAACTTGCTGCCGAGGGTCGCCGACCAGAGGTCTGGGACGAGGGCGATTTCGTCCTGCAGGAAGAAACTGCCGATCTGGATCGTTTGCCGCGGCTCGGTGAACGCGAGCGGGATCGGAGCGTAGGTGAGGTCGTCGGCCGTTAAGCGATAGCCCATCCCCCAGATCAGCTTGTGCCGCTCACCCAGCGGCTGGCGGTACTGAAAGTCGAGATCGAACGTATCCCGGTCTTCGACAAAGCTCAGGCCTTGGGCGGCGTCGATCTGCGTAAAGTCGTAATACGCCTGCAATTGCCATTCGGTTTCGTCGTCGATCGTGTGCGTCCAGCGTCCGAGAATGTTCGAGCCGCGATACCAGGCATCGCTCTCGGCAGTAGTGCTGAACGGCGGCACCAGGGCCGGCAGCGTGTTGCAGCTGCCGGTCATCGTCTCGTAGGCATCCCCTTGCAGTGTGAAGAGGTCGGTGTCGCAGCGCCCCGGATTCCAGTCCATCCGAAAGCCGCCGCGGGCGCCGCGCCAGCTGTCGAACGGTTCAACGCCCGGCGGTGGCACACCGGTGCCGCGCTCGAACGCCTTGCCCCAGACGCGATAATCCACGTCATTCCCCATCTGGCCGCCGTAGCGGCCGCTGACAAAACCTTGCTCGTAGGTTCCTCCCCCCACTTCGCCATATGCTCCCTGCGTTACGCCGGCTCGCTTGGTGATGATGTTGATGACGCCGTTGACCGCGTTCGCGCCCCACACCGACGCACCAGGGCCGCGAATCACCTCGATACGCTCGACATCTTCGAGCAGCACGTCCTGGGCTTCCCAGATAACGCCCGAAAAGAGCGGCGTATAGATCGTCCTCCCGTCGATCTGCACGAGCAGCTTGTTGGCATACCGGCTGTTGAAGCCGCGAATGGTCACGGCCCATTTGTTTGAGTCGATCCGGGCCACGTTCACGCCCGGTGCCATCCGCAGGACTTCGGGAATGCTCCTTGCGCCGGAGCGGCGAATCATCTCGGGCGTGATGACAAAGACCGCTGCCGGCGACTTACCGACGGTACTGGGCGCTCGCGAGACGGTCGAAACCTCGGTATCGAGCGTCGGCACGCGCTCGGAGACCTTCACTTCCGTCAGCTGCGAAACGTCTTGTTCGGCAAGCTGCAAGAGCGTCTCGAAGTCGTCTCCCGCCGGCGCGGACGCTGTACCAAGCGCTGCCGGATCGTCGGGCGCAAGTTCCGCCGTTGTTTGCGCCGTCGCCTGGTGTGGCGCAATCAAGAAAGCGACCGCCACGGCAAGCGCGCACGGCCAGACATAGGCCATCGGCCGCTTGAGGCGATCGTTCATGCACAATCCTTTGTGGCTCAGCGATCGGGGTTGACTCTGCAATCGAGTCCTGCGGGCCATCCATCTCCCGCGCGAGTAAACTCGCAGCCCACCCAATCGACAGTCGCTTGCGGTAATCTCGGCAAGCAGGGCGGCTTTCGTGCAACTTTGGACGCCGGCGCGGCAGTGTCGGGTGTGCTAGCATCGACTTGCATAGCAAGCTGACGTGCCTGGGGTGCTAGCATCGGTATAATTCCTCGACCACCACGAATTGCCCCGTAGCCGCACGCATGCCCGACACTCTGGCTCTCCCCTTCGACGATCTGGCTCCCAACGTCCGCTCGGCCGTCGAGGTGCTGACACAGACCATCGGCCGCGAGCTGCTCGCCAATCGCCGCGAGAGCCAGCCGCAGATTTGGCAGCGCCGCTGGTGGGACGACCGGCTGATGGCCTGGTCGATGCAGGACGAAGAGCTGAAGGTGCAGCTCTTCCGGTTTGTCGATGTCCTGCCGATGCTCCGCTCAGCCGATTCGGTGACCGGTCACCTGCACGAGTATCTCGACAAGGTCCGCGACCAGTTGCCATCTGCCGCCCGTGTCGCACTCGGGGTTGCTCAGCGAATGCCTTTTACGCGAGCCGCAGTGGCCAAGGCGGCACGTGTCAGCGCCACCGACTTCGCCAAGCGGTTCATCGCAGGGGAAAACGTGCGCCAGGTGCTTGCCGCCGCCCGCCGCGAGCGCGACCAGCACCGTGCCTTCACACTCGACATCCTGGGTGAAGCCGTCATCAGCCAGCGTGAGGCCGAGCAATACTTTCGGGCCTATCTCGACCTGCTCGCTGCGATCACGCCCGAAGTGCTGTCGTGGCCCGCCGACCCGCTCATCGACACTGACCATCGCGGGCCGATTCCGCGCGTCAACCTGTCGATCAAGCTCTCCGCGCTCGACAGCCAGTTCGACGCGATTGACACGGAGGGAACACTTGCTCGCGTCGGCCCGCGCCTGCGAGAGTTGTTTCGCGAGGCGCGCCGGCTCGGGGCCTTCATCAACGTCGATATGGAGTCGTACGACAAGAAGAGTCTCACGCTACACATCTTTCGCACGATCCTCAGAGAGCCCGAGTTCCTCGACTGGACCGACGTCGGCATCGTCCTGCAGTGCTATCTCCGCGAGACGGCGGCCGACCTGGTTGCCCTGCGAGATTGGGCGGCCGAGCGTGGCACGCCTGTCTGGGTGCGGCTCGTGAAAGGGGCGTACTGGGACTACGAAACGATCAAGGCCAAAGCCAACGGCTGGCCGATCCCCGTCTGGCAGAAGAAGTGGCAGAGCGACGCGAATTTTGAAGCCTGCACACGGTTCGCCCTGCAAAACACGGAGCATCTGCGGCCCGCCCTTGGCTCGCACAATCTCCGCTCACTCGCCCACGGACTGGCGACGGCGCAGATGCTGGAACTGCCGCCGCCGGCTCTCGAACTGCAAATGCTCTATGGCATGGCCGATGCCGAGAAGCAAGCAATCGTCGATCGAGGCCAGCGCATCCGGATTTATATGCCGTATGGCGACCTGATCCCCGGCATGGCGTACCTCGTGCGGCGGCTGCTGGAGAACACGTCGAACGATTCGTTCCTGCGGGCGGGGTTCGTCGAGAATCGCCCGCCGGAGGAGCTGCTGCAAAATCCGGCGGAAGCGAAATTAACTGACCTTAGCCGGGAGCAAACGCGTTCTCAGAATTCGCCTGAAGCACCAATCGATCCCCATCGGGGCCAGGTTCGGTCCCGGCAAAAGGACATGGGAAACGTCATGTCATTCACCAACGAACCCCCCATCGACTTCGCCCAGCCGCAGCATCGGGCGGCGATGCAGGATGCACTGGCTGCGGTTCGCGAGCGACTGGGCCGGCACTGCCCGCTCGTCATCGGCGGCGAAGCAATCGACGCGCCCGAGCGGGGCATTTCGCGCGATCCGTCGCACAAGGACCGCATCGTGGGCACGTTTGCGATGGCCACGCGCGACCATGCCGCGCAAGCGGTTGCTGCCGCCAAGGCCGCCCTGCCGCAGTGGTCGCAATCGGGCGCGGTTCAGCGTGCCGAACTGCTCAGCCAGGCGGCCGACGAGATGCGGCAGCGGCACTTTGAGCTGGCGGCGTGGGAAGTCTTCGAGTGCGGCAAGGGGTGGCGCGAAGCGACCGCCGATATCGACGAGGCGATCGACTTTCTGGAATTCTATGCGGCAGAGGCAGTGCGGCTGCAGGGGGAGCATGGCGTCGATCTGCCTGGCGAGGAGAACCGCTTCGAGTATCTGCCGCGAGGAGTGGTCGCGGTCATCGCTCCGTGGAACTTTCCGCTCGCCATTCTCACAGGAATGACGGCGGCCGCCCTCGCCACCGGCAACACGGTCGTCATGAAACCGGCAGAGCAATCGTCGATCGTGGCGGCATTGCTGATGGAGGTTTTCCGCGAAGTGGGCCTGCCGGCGGGCGTGCTCAACTACTTGCCTGGCCGCGGTGAGGAGTGCGGCGCGGCCCTCGTCGAGCATCCCGACGTGTCGCTCGTCGCGTTCACTGGCTCGCGGCAGGTGGGCCTGGCGATCAACGCGACGGCGGCAGAGGTGTCTAAACGGGGCAGCCAGCAGGTCAAACGCGTTATCGCCGAGATGGGGGGGAAGAACGCGATTATCGTTGATAGCGACGCTGACCTCGACGAAGCGGTGGTCGGCGTGATGAAAAGTGCGTTCGGCTACCAGGGGCAAAAGTGCTCCGCGTGCAGTCGAGCGATTGTCCTGGCCGAGGTTTATGACGCCTTTCTGGAACGTCTGATCGCGGCGACGGCTAGTTTGCAGCTTGGCCCGGCCGACGATCCCGCAAGCAGCATCGGCCCGGTGATCGACGAGGAATCGTTCCGCCGCATTCAGCGTTACATCGAAGTCGGAAAAACAGAGGGCCGGCTGGTGCTGGGCGTCAATGCCGGACCACTCGCCGAACAAGGCTGGTTCATCGGGCCACACATCTTCGCTGACGTGCCGCCAAACGCCCGCATCGCCCAGGAGGAGATCTTTGGCCCGGTGCTCGCCGTCATCCGCGCGACCGATCTGACCGAGGCGCTACAAATCGCGAACGGCACCGACTACGCCCTGACCGGCGGCATCTTCAGCCGCAGCCCGGCCAGCCTCGACCGGGCTCGCCGCGAGTTTCTGGTCGGCAATCTGTATCTCAATCGGGCGATCACGGGCGCTCTGGTCGGCCGGCAACCCTTCGGCGGCTTCAAGATGTCGGGCATCGGCAGCAAAGCGGGCGGTCGCGACTATCTCTTGCAGTTCGTCCTGCCGCGGACGATCACCGAGCACACGGTGCGACGCGGGTTTGCCCCGCCGCCGGAGGCCGGCGAATAGTGGGGCAGGCTTCCCGCCTATCGGCCGACTATGATGGCAGGGCGGAACCTACCCCATGAAACTCCTTTTCCTCGGCACAGCCGGCTATCATCCCAACGAGCGGCGGCAGACGACCTGTCTGATGCTGCCCGAGGTGGGGATCGTCCTCGATGCCGGGACGGGCCTGTTCCGCATTCGCAATCATCTGCAAACGCCGACGCTCGACATCTTCCTCTCGCACGCCCACCTCGATCACACGTTCGGCCTGACGGTGCTGCTCGATGCGCTCTACGAGAAAAACATCGAGCGGGTGACGGTTCACGGCGATGCCGCCAAACTGGCCGCGATCGAGCGGCATCTGTTTTCCGCTGAGATCTTTCCCGTCGCACCCCCGTTCGTAGCCCGGCCAATCGAACAATCGCTCATGCTGGCCTGCGGCGCGAAAGTCACGCACTTTCATCTCGACCATCCGGGCGGTTCGATCGGCTATCGCTTTGATTGGCCCGATCCCACGGGAAACGGCCGCTCGCTGGCGTTTGTCACCGATACGACTTCCGCTGGCGCGGCATCGCCGTATCTTCAGTGGATTCGCGGAGTCGATCTGCTCGTCCACGAGTGCAACTTCCGCGACGGCGAAGAGGCTTGGGCTGCCAAGACCGGGCACAGTTCAACCACCCCTGTCGCCCAGCTCGCCAAAGCCGCCGGGGTGAAGCGGCTGGTGCTGATGCACTTCAACGCTCTCGACGAATCGGACGATCCTATCGGCATCGCCACGGCCCGCGCGATCTTCCCGGCCACGGACCTGGCTCACGACAACCTCGCCATCGAGTTCTGAGCCTTGAATTTCGATCCCTGCCCGCCGTCGAAATGCGCCGTCCTTGTGCCGGTCGCTCAGTTCATCGAGCCGGCGTGCGAAGCCGCGCTGCAGGAGTTGGAGCGCCGCGGCTACGTCGTCCGCCGCATCCGGGGCTATGCCGATATCGCCCTCGGCCGCTCGCAGATGGCGAGCGACGCCCTGGCCGACGGATTTGAGGAAACGATGTGGATCGATGCGGACACCGGCTTTCGGGCGGCCGACGTCGATCGCCTCCGCTCGCACCCGCACGGCATCGTCGCCGGCATCTATCCGAAGAAAGGCCGCCGCGAGCTGGCCGTTCATGTGTTCCCCGAAACCGAGCGGATCGTCTTCGGACCGCAGGGGGGCCTCGTCGAAGTGCGGTACGCTCCGACCGGCTTCCTGCTCATCCGCCGGGCGGTTTACGACGCGGTGCGCGAGCGGCACGCCTTGCCCACTTGCCGGGCCGAGACCGGCCGCACGCTCGTGCCGTACTTCACGCCGCTCGTGCATCCCGACGGCGACGGCTGGTGGTATCTGGCCGAGGACTTCGCCTTCTGCGAGCGGGCTCGCCAGTGCGGCTTTGCGATCTGGGCCGATTCGACGATCCGCATCTGGCACATCGGCACGTACGCCTACGGCTGGGAGGATGCCGGCGGCGGGGCAAAGCGATACCGCAACTTCCAGTTCCGCCTGACGAAGCCGGGGGAATCCGCGAGCGCCGACGGCGGCGTGAGGTAGTGAGTCAGTTTCAAATGGCAGCCGCGATATTGTCGCCTTTCGCTCCGCGAAAGGACGTTCGTTCGCGGAGC
>CAYLLN010000004.1:0-164531 GCA_964384375.1 uncultured Pirellulaceae bacterium | reverse complement strand
TGCGAGCGACAGCTGGACGATCGACCTGGCCGTTCCGACAGCCGACATCGTGGATATCGCGCCCGACCCGCGGAACAGCGCGGTGGGGAGCGTGACGCTCAGCTTCAGCGAGAGCGTGACGGGGCTGGACATCACCGATCTCGCGCTCCTGCGGGACGGGACTGCGGTCGCGCTCTCTGCCGGGATGCTCACGGGGAGCGGGAGCAGTTATGCGCTGGACCTCTCCACGGTCACGACGGTGGCGGGGAGCTACGTCCTGACGCTGAAAGCGGCGGGGAGCCAGATCAGTGACGCGGCCGGCAATCTCTTGGCGGCCGATGCGAGCGATGAATGGTCCATTCAGGCATCGCCTCCGGCCAATCAATTTGACGTGACGGGCGACGGCGCAGTGAATGTGCTCGACATTCTGGCGATCGTCAATTGGATGACCGTCAATGGCGTACAGCCGGTGACGCCACAAACTGCCAAGTACGACACAACGCTCGACGGCATTATCAATTCGCTCGATATCCTGGCCATCGTCAATTATATGACTGAGCTGTTACGCACAAGCGAAGCCGAGGGTGAGGGGACCGGCGTGCATGCAGCTACTGCCGAGGAACCAAAGCTCTCGAGTGATGAACTGCTGCAAATTCTTGCCGAAGATGCGGCAGCCGCACGACGACGGCGAGCCGAAGCAAGGATTGCCTAATAACTAGCTCGCTTGAAGTGGCGCAGCAAGCATTCACGCACAGATTTCTCGCAGCACCTTGCCTGCAACATCGGTCAAGCGAAAGTCGCGGCCGGCATAGCGATAGGTGAGCCGCTCGTGGTCGAGGCCCAGCAGGTGCAGGATCGTGGCGTGCAGATCGTGAATGTGAACGCGGTCCTGCACCGCGCGGAAGCCGAAGTCGTCGGTCTGGCCGTGGGCAATTCCCCCCTTCACGCCGCCGCCGGCCAGCCACATCGTAAAGCCGTAATGATTGTGATCGCGACCGCCACCTCCTTCGGAAGTGTCGGTCGTCGGCGTGCGGCCAAACTCGCCTCCCCACACGACCAAGGTTTCCTCCAGCAGTCCGCGGCCCTTCAAGTCGGCCAGCAGGGCGGCCATCGGTCGGTCGATATCGGTGCATAGCTCGCGGACTTTGGCATTGTGATTGGTGTGCGTATCCCACGGCTGGCCGTTGCCGTAATAAACCTGCACGAACCGCACACCCCTCTCCACGAGCCGCCGAGCGAGCAAGCAGCCGTTGGCGAAGTGGCTCGTTCCGTAATCTTCGCGCGTGCGTGCGCTCTCGCGATCGAGGTCGAAAGCCTCGGTGGCGGCGAACTGCATCCGGAACGCGGTCTCCATCGCCTGTATGCGGGCATCGAGCAGGGCGTCCGCCGGCCGAGCGGCACGGTGCTCATCGTTGAGTGATCGCATCAGGTCGAGCTGCCGCCGCTGCGCTTCCGGCGAGAGCCCCGTGTTGCGGAGGTACGGAATCAGCTTCTCCGGGACAAGCTGCGAGTGGTTGATATACGTCCCCTGATGCTCCGCCGGCAGGAACGAACTGGTCCACAGGCTGGCAAAGCGAACCGGCCGGCCCGGGCAGAGCACGACATAGCGGGGCAAACTATCGCTTTCGCTCCCCAGGCCGTACGACAGCCACGAACCCATGCTGGGACGCGTTTCGCTGATCGTCCCGTTGTTCATCAGATAGAGTGCCGGCCCGTGATTGGGATTGTCCGTATAGACGGAACGGAGCACGCACACATCGTCGATCTGCTGAGCGAACCGGGGCAACAACTCGCTGACGGGGAGTCCGCTTGTTCCCTGAGGCTGGAACGCAAAGGGGGAGGCCAGCAAACCGGTCGTCGCTCGCTCGGTCCGCAACTGCACCTCGGCCGGCCGTTGACCAGCGAACTGGTTGATTGCGGGCTTGGGATCCAAAAGGTCGGGGCCGAACGCGCCGCCGTTCATGAAAAGCTGGATCACCGCCTTCGCTCGCGGACGAAAGTGGGGCTGAGGGTTGGCTGCGGCTGCGTCGTTGCGGAGAAGGCCCGCTAGCCCCACGGCGCCCAGGCCGCCACCCAGGGCCTGCACCATCTGTCGGCGGGAAAAAGGTGTGGTCATCGATCCTCGCAGCGCCATGGAGTCAATCCACGAACATCTCTTCGTTTGAGCCGAGCACCGCATGGACATACTGCGACCAGCTTGCCGATAGCGCGCCTGGCTCAGCCGCTGCCAGGAATGCCTGAGCCAGTTCGAGCTCCCGCTCGCTCGGCTCGCGTGCCAGCAGCTCGCGATAGAGCTGCCGCACCTGCGGAACGATCAACTCGCTGGACGACGGCGCGCCGATCCGTTCGGCTAGCGCCCCTGCTTGAAACGAGAACAGCGGGCTATTCAGAACGAACAGCTGCTGCAGCGGGGTCGTGGTCTGCTCGCGGCTGGGGCTGTGGCCACTCGGAGTGGGAAAGTCGTAAAGGAGCAGCAGGTTGTCCTGATCCTCGCGGCCAATTCTGGCATAAAGTGTGCGACGGCGATTCGCAAGATCGGAGAGATCGGCCGATGGTCCACCCATTGCCAGGTCGAGCCGGCCGCTCGCGGCAAGCAGACTGTCGCGCCACGCTTCCACATCGAGCCGCCGGCGGTTCATTCGCCAAAGGAGCAGATTGCCCGGATCGGTTCCGATCTCAGCCGGCCGCTCGGCACTGGAAGTTTGTTGGTAGGTCGCGGACAGCACGAGTTCCCGATGCAGCTTTTTGAGCGACCAGCCCTCCGCGACAAATCGCGAGGCCAGCGCGTCGAGTAGTTCTGGATGCGAAGGGCGCTCTCCCTGCTGGCCAAAATCGCTTGGCGTCCGGACCAAACCAACTCCGAAATGATGTGCCCAAACGCGGTTGACGATCACTCGCGCGGCAAGCGGCTGAGAGTCAACAAACATTGCCTCCGCCAAGTCGCGGCGGCCGCTCCCTTGCACCAAGGGGGTGCCTTCCGCAGGAGAGAGCACCTCCAGGAATCGTCGCGACACGATGTCGCCACGATTGCTCGGATTGCCCCGCTTAAAGACAGGCAGGTCCATCGCCTCCCCTCGGTGGTACACGACTCGCGTCATATCGGGGCCATCGGGCAACACCTCCACACGCGAATCCTCGACGGCATGGACCCATGGCGCACCAAAGTGTGGCGTCTCGCGCTTGATTCGCTCGATCTCCTCTTTAAGCTGCGCGGTCTTGTCCGCATCCTTGTCCTTCAGGGCAGACAGCTCTGTCTCGATTTTCTTGATCCGCTCGGCAGCCTGCCGCACGACCTCCGCGGCACTGGGTTCAAGCTGTGGCCGATCGACTTGCTGCGTGTTCGCAAAAACGCCGGCCAGGGCGTAGTAGTCGCGCGTGCTGATCGGATCGAACTTGTGGTCGTGGCAGCGGGCACAAGCGACGCTAAGCCCCAGCACGGTCCGAGAGACGGCATCGACCTTTTCGTCCCACTCGTCAGCCACGATCACCTCGATCAGCGGCGGGGCGAGGCGCAGCTCCTTCCAGTACGTGGGGCTGAGGCCCAAGAATCCGAGCGCCGCCAAGTCGGCCGGCTCGGTTTCCGGCAGCACGTCGGCAGCCAGTTGCAGCTTGACGAACTGGTCGTACGGCAAATCGGCATTCAAAGCCGTGACGACCCAATCACGATAGCGGTAGCCCAGCTTGGCACTTGAAAGCCAGCTCGGGTTCTCGTCGGCATAGCGGGCCAGGTCGAGCCAGTATCGCCCCCATCGCTCGCCATAGTGGGGCGAGGCCAGCAGACGATCAACGCGCCGTTCATAGGCATCGGGCGCTGTATCAGCAACGAAGGCATCAACATCGTCGGGTGTCGGCGGCAAGCCGATCAGGTCCAGCGTCAGGCGGCGAATCAGCATGCGCCTATCGGCTGGATCGCTCGGCGCAAGCCCTTCACGTTCCAAGCGAGAAAGCACATACGCATCCACGGGTCTTTGCGGCCAGTTCGTTCGCGCGACCGGCGGCAGCGGGTGTTGTGCCAAGGGCTGGAACGACCAAAACTTGCGACCAGCGGCGATGTCGATCAACGGCTGGACACTGGCCGCGCTTGCTCCGCCGGCGGGAAGCGGCGCTCCCATTTCGATCCACCGAGATAGCACCTCGATGGCCGCTGGAGTCAGTTTCCCTTCGGGCGGCATCTGCAGGTCTGTGTCGGCATAACGGACTGCTTTCAAGAGCAGACTGTCGTTGGGCTTGCCGGCAACGAAGGCTGCTCCGCGGCTGCCGCCAGCCAGAATGCCAGCCGGCGAATCCAGCACCAAATCGCCCGCTTCGGCGGCTTCCTTGGCGGTGTGGCATTTGCCGCAATGTTCCAGCAAGAGCGGCCGCACCTTGCTCTCAAAGAACGCGATCCCCTCGGCAGTTGCTGGCTGAGAACTCGGCGTCGGCTCTGCTGACACATACTCCGCCGTCGCGCACCACACGCCAGCGATCACGGCAACTTGCAAGATGAATCGGGGATGCGTCCGGCTCAACATTCCGCCATTCTATGTCGGCAGAGTCGCCAAGCACACTGAACATGCAAGGCCCATTCGCCTGTGGTGCGCATCCGGCCAAGAGGCGACAACGAGTCCCGAAGCTCGCCGAAATCCGCCCAGAGCATGTTGGCTGCACGCCCTAGGGTTCGTAACGAAAGTCCCATGAGGGGCTGAACTGCGTCTTCGATGTCAGCAGCCGTCATGGGTTTCGCACAAGTTTGGTGTTACTTCGCATCCTTCAGCGCCGCTTGCGCCGCGGCCAGGCGGGCGATCGGCACGCGGAAGGGGGAGCAACTCACGTAGTCGAGGCCGATCTGGTGGCAGAAGACGACGCTCGACGGGTCGCCGCCGTGCTCGCCGCAGATGCCGATCTTCAGATCCCACTTGGTGCCGCGTCCCTTCTCGACGCCGATCTTCATCAGTTGACCGACGCCCGTTGTGTCGATCGACGCGAACGGGTTGGCCTTGATGATCTCGGACGCCTGATACGACGGCAGGAACGAGCCCGAGTCGTCGCGGCTCATGCCGAGGCACGTCTGCGTCAGGTCGTTGGTGCCGAAGCTGAAGAACTCGGCCGATTCGGCGATCTCATCGGCCGTCAGGGCCCCGCGCGGCACCTCGATCATCGTGCCGACCATGTACGGGAACTTCTTGCCGGTTTCCTTCATCACTTCCTTGGCCACGCGGTGAACGATTTCGACCTGCAGGTCCAGCTCCTTCTTAAATCCGACGAGCGGGATCATCACTTCCGGCTTCACCTTGATCCCTTCCTTGAGCACTGCCGCGGCCGCCTGGAAGATGGCCCGGGCCTGCATCTCGGAAATCTCGGGGAACTTGATCCCCAGCCGGCAGCCGCGGAAGCCGAGCATCGGGTTGAACTCGTGCAGCTCATGCACGCGCTCGCGAACCTTCTCGGCACTGATGCCAAGCTGCTTTGCGACTTCCTGCGTCCCCTTCTCGTTATCTTCCTGCGGGAGGAATTCGTGGAGCGGCGGATCGAGCAGGCGGATGCACGCCGGCAGACCGTCGAGGGCCCGGAAAATCCCTTCAAAGTCCTTCTGCTGATGCGGCAGCAGCTTGGCCAGGGCCTTTTTCCGCACGTCCTCGGTCTCGGCCAGAATCATCTCGCGGACGGCGATAATCCGGTCCCCCTCGAAGAACATGTGCTCCGTGCGGCAGAGGCCGATCCCTTCGGCCCCGAACGCGACCGCGTTGGTCACCTGGTCCGGCTGATCGGCATTGGTCCGAATACCCAGCTTGCGATACTTATCAGCCAACTTCATCAGGCTGTTGTAATACTGATAGACCTTGCTGTCCGCGGCCTTCAGCGTCTTGCCGACCAGCACCTGCTTCAGCTCGCTATCGGCGGTGCCAATCGCACCGTGAAAGACCTCGCCCGTCGAGCCGTTGATGCTGATCGCGTCCCCTTCCTTCAGCGTCACGTCACCGCAAGTCAGCTTGCCCTCGTGGTAGTCGATGTGGATATCCCCCGCACCAGCGACGCACACCTTGCCCATCTGCCGGGCGACGAGAGCCGCGTGGCTCGAAACGCCACCGCGGGCGGTCAGAATGCCGTCAGCGGCGATCATGCCGCGAAGGTCTTCGGGGCTCGTTTCGATGCGGGCGAGCACGACGTGCTTCCCCTTCGCCGCGAGTTCCTCGGCCTTCGACGCCGTGAACACCACCGCGCCCGATGCCGCGCCAGGACCCGCCGGCAGGCCGGTCGCCATTAGCCGCCCTTCCTTCTTGGCCGAGGCATAGGCGTCGCGATCGAAGATCGGCTGCAAAAGCTGGTTGAGTGCCTCGGGATCGCCCGACTTGATCGCGTGTTCCGGCGTCATCAGCTTCTCTTTGACCATGTCGTGCGCGATCTTCACGTAGGCCAGCGCGGTCCGCTTGCCGTTCCGCGTTTGCAGCATGAACAGCTTTTTCTTCTCGATCGTGAACTCGAAGTCCTGCACGTCGCCGAAGTTTTTCTCCAGCGTCTTGCGGACCTTTTCGAGTTCCTTGAACGCCGCGCCGATGATCTTGTCGTCGGCCATTTCGGCGATCTTCTTGGGCGTGCGAACGCCGGCGACAACATCTTCGCCCTGGGCGTTCACCAAGTACTCGCCGTAGAAAACGTTCTCGCCAGTCGCCGGATCACGCGTGAACGCGACACCCGTCGCGCAGTCGTCACCCATGTTGCCGAACACCATGCTCTGCACGTTGACGGCGGTCCCCCACTCGTCCGGAATGCGGTACTTCTGCCGATACAGGATGGCCCGCTCGTTCATCCACGAGTTGAAGACCGCGCCGATCGAGCCTTCAAGCTGCTTCACCGGGTCAGCCGGAAACTCCTTGCCCGTGCGGTCCTTGATCAGCTTCTTGTAACGTTTTACCAGCTCCTGCAAGTCGGCTTCGTTGAGCTCCGTGTCTTCCTTTACGCCCACTTCGTGCTTCAACTTGTCCATCACCTCATCGAACGGCTCGTGCTCGTTCTCGTGCCGCTTCTGCACACCCATCACCACGTCGCCGTACATCTGCACGAAACGGCGGTAGCTGTCCCAGGCGAAGCGGCCGTTGTTGGTCGCCGCCTTCAGCCCCTCAGTCGTCGCGTCGTTCAGGCCGAGGTTCAGAATCGTGTCCATCATGCCCGGCATCGAATCGCGCGAGCCGGAGCGGACCGACACGAGCAGCGGGTTCTTTGGATCGCCGAACTTCTTGCCGGTCTCTTTCTCCATCCAGGCGATCGCTTTGGTCAGTTCGCCGGGCAACGCGGAGGGAAACTTCTTCCCGTTGTCGTAGAAGTGCGTGCAGACCTCGGTCGTGATCGTGAATCCCGGCGGCACCGGCAGGCCGATGCGGGTCATCGCGGCGAGGTTGGCCCCTTTTCCGCCCAGCAGTGACTTCATGTCCCCCTTGCCATCGCACTTGCTCTTGCCGAAGAAGTAGATGATCTTGCCGCCGGACGCCGACTTTGCCTTCGCCATGATTGCGTACCTAGAGAGGTGCCGGCCCTAGCTGGGGCGGCAGATTGCCGAGAAATCAAAGCGGAAAGTGTAGTTTGGACAGGCTTTAGCGTCAATGAACGGGCAGCGCGCCAGCTCTGCCAAGGGGAACACAGTTTCCCTTGTTAAGGTGCTCGCGAAGGCCATAAAGCTGGCGATAAGGTGGCTTTCCCTTTCGCAAGCGACAATCACTGGCTGCAATTACTTCGCGGCATACCGTCCGTCGCGGTTGATTCGGGCATACACGTCGTTCAGCACCCAGTGAAACACGCAAAGGTGGATGCTCTCGACCATTCCCATGTCGGCCAGATCGACGTGCAGTCCGTGCTGCTGCATCGCTTTGAGCTTGCCGCCGCTGTAGCCGGTGAGGCCGAACGTCGTGAGCCCGTGGCGGTTGGCCCAATCGACCGCAGTCAGAATGTTCGGACTGTTGCCGCTGCCACTGATGGCGACGACGAGATCCCCTTTGGAACCGTAGTTCATGAGCTGCTGCACGAAGACCTGGTCGTAACCGCAGTCGTTCCCGACGGCGAGGAGCCAGCCGGTGTTGTCGGTCAGGCTGAGCACCTTGAGCCGCTGTTTGGACTCGTCCTTCAAGTCTTCCGGCCGGAGCGTGCTCTTGCCGAGATCCTCGGCCATGTGGCTCGCCGTGGTGCCGCTGCCGCCGTTGCCGATGATGAAGACGAAACGCCCCTGTTGCCAGGCAGCAAACGTGAGGTCGGCCCAGAGGCGAATCGCCGCCTGATCGAGCCGATTGATCTCGGTGTTGAGCCGGGTGAGGTAGGTGGGAAGGTCGAGGGAAGCGCCGAGCATAGGGAGGGTTCAGGGTTTGGGGTTCAGAGGTCAGCAGGCGATTCGATGCAGAATACAGCGTACCAAGGAGCCAAAAGTTAGAAACAGACCGTACGGAGCATAAGCCCCAGGCCAGGCGACTTTGCAAAATATTGCGGCAGGAAGCAACCCGGACTAAGCTCCAAGGCTTGCAGTTGCGCCCGAACGCAGACGTATTCAAGGGCATCAATGGCCGCGCCGTCGAAAAGCAAGACTCTATTTGGCTGCCTGATCGGCTTGGTAGGCGTGCTGGGCTTCATTCTCCTTGTCCGCTTTGGCCAAACGGAATGGTCGGTATGGAGTGCAGCGGAACGAGACGATGACGCCGCGGGCTACCAGCAATACCTGGCAAAATATCCAGAAGGAGAGCATGTCCAGGCTGCCCGCGAGCGCATCGCCGAATTGGCCCGCGATCCGGAGGAGTTGACCAGGTTCGAGGCGTTGCACAAAACCTTCCCCGACGGACTTATGCACGGGCTGAAGAACGACCTGAAGTTCCAACCGCCGTTTTGCTTCGTCTTTAGCGACACGGACCTGAGCGGCGAAGTGAGTTGGTGGATTGAGCAAACAAAATCCTTCTCCCGCGCCCGCACCATCGTGTTCGTGAAGACGCGCCAGGCGTCAGTGGGAGTGTACGAGTCCTCGGACGGTACGCCCAGGTCGGCCGCGTTGGAGCGGGTGGTGACCGCCTGCCTGGTGGACAAGGAAAAACCTGCCCACAAACGGATGGTAATTGCCATTTCCTCTCCGGCCGAAGAGATCAGCGTCCCCTCGGGGCCGAGCCGCGGGGGCCATTACCTCATTGACGGAAAGCGCTATGAGGGCAGCATGGATGGACACGATTTGCTGCTGAATCGGCTCATCGAGCACGTGTCGGCTCCACACTAGCCGCGCCACACTTTGTGATGCGAATGCAAAACGCTGCACGGCTGCTCGCCTGGACCGGCCATCCTCGCCAGCGCTCCGACCAGATCGACGCAGCCGCCTACGCTGCGATCATCGCGGAATCGGCTTCCCCGGGCATCGTCGTGTCGATCGCATCGTGCTGACCAACTAGCCGCGGGGATGTGGGGCAGGAGGGACGCCTACCTTACGACGGTGGGCCGCACAATTGACGCGGCATCGCGGGGGGCGCATGATCATTTTCTTCCATCACCCGCCAGGAGTCTGAACATGCTCGTCCGCTTGCTGATCGCGACGCTCGTTCTCGCCAGTCCGTTTTCGCTGGCCGCTCAGGAAGCGACCAAGACCAAGGAGAAGTCCAAGAAGAAAGCCGCCCCGGAGCGGCCGGAGCCGACGGTGGCCGATTTCGCCTACGCGACCGATCACCCGCGGCAGAAGTTCGACTTCTGGCAGGCAAAGTCCGACACGCCGACGCCCGTCGTGCTGCTCATTCATGGCGGCGGCTGGATGGGTGGGGACAAAACCGGTTACGGCACAGCGGCGATTCAGCCGTATTTGGACGCGGGGATTTCGGTCGCCTCGATCAACTATCGCTTCATTCCGCAGGCGATGGAGCAAAAGGTCGAGCCGCCGGTGAAGGGGCCGCTGCACGATGCGGCTCGCGCCCTACAGACGATCCGTTCGAAGGCCAAGGAATGGAACATCAACCCGGAGAAGGTTGGCGCGACGGGTGGTTCGGCCGGCGCATGCACCTCGCTCTGGCTCGCGCTGCACGACGATCTAGCCGATCCCAAGAGCGACGATCCGGTCGCTCGCCAGTCGAGCCGGCTCACGTGTGCCGCGGTGAGCGGTGCGCAGACCTCGCTCGATCCGAAGGAGCTCCGCGAGTGGATTCCAAATTCGATCTACGGCGGACACGCCTTCGGCTTCACCGCGCCGGGCCGCAGCCGGGCGCAAGAGTTCGATCTGCTCATCGCCGACCGCGAGAAGGTGCTGCCCTGGATCAAGGAGTACTCGCCGATCGAGCTAGTCACAAAGGACGATCCGGCGATCTTCCTCGATTATCCGAATCAGAAAACGCCGCCGGTGCTGGGTCAGAAAGAAGCGGACCCGACGCACTCGGCCCTGTACGGCGTGAAGCTGCTGGAAAAGCTGCAGGCGACCGGCATCGAGGGGGTGCTCTCGTATCCGGGGCACAAGGACGAAAAGTACGGCTCGATCCAGGCGTTTTTGATCGCGAAGCTCAAGTAAGTAGTAGGCACACTCCCAAATGCTAAAGTTACGTTTCTTCGCGTACTACGAAGACTTGTCATGAGATCGCTCGCCGGCGCATCGTCTTTCTAATTCAACGCGAAGATCGCAAAGTCAGCAAAGCCGCAAAGAGCGAAGAATTTACCCCTTTGCGGCCTTCGCGATCTTTGCACCTTTGCGTTGAAAGTCTCCGCGGGGCCCGCGAAATCCCACGTCGGTTGCGACTAGGGCGTGCTGGTGCCGTCGGTGGAGCGGTTGAGATAGTGTGACCCAAACAGGTCCCGCCCGGCAGGCGGGACCTACTCGGGGCGGAAGGCGCGGATGACGCGGTTTCCACTGACGCGGCGGATGAGGCGTTTCATTTCGAGGACGCTCACCGTCGAAAGGACGTTCGGAACGGAAAGGCCGCTGGCCACGACGAGGTCGTCGATGCTAGTCGGGTCGTCGCCGACGGCAGCCAGCACCGCTTGTTCCTGCTCGTTGAGTTGCAGTTCGACCGGATGGCGCACGGCAGGCTGTCCTTCCTCGCGCTGGGTCGGAGTGGCGAGCGGTCCGAACTCTTCGAGCACGTCATCAACCGATTCAATCAGCTTTGCGCCGTCCCGAATCAACCGGTGACAGCCGCGGGAGGTGCGGCTATCGACGCGACCGGGCACGGCAAAGACCTCACGCCCTTGCTCCATCGCATGGCGAGCGGAGATGAGCGCGCCGGACCGTTCGTTTGCTTCGACGACAATCACGCCGAGCGCCAGGCCGGTAATGATGCGGTTGCGCTGTGGAAATGCGCCGGCGACCGGTGGCGAGCGCGGGGCGTTTTCGCTCATTACCGCGCCGCGTTGGCAGATTTCTTCGGCCAGTTCGACGTGCTCCGGCGGATAGATATTGAGGACGCCGCTGCCGAGGACCGCGAGCGTGCGGCCGCCGGCATTGAGCGCGCCGCGATGAGCCGCCGCGTCGATGCCGCGAGCCAGGCCGCTGACGACGGTGTAGCCCGCGCGAGCCAGACCCGACGCGAGCCGCTCGGCTTGTTCGCGGCCGTAATGCGTAGCGTGACGCGTGCCGACGATCGCCACGGCGAGACCATCGGCCGGTTCGATACGTCCGCGGACGAACAGCACGCCGGGTGGATCGGGAATCTCACGCAGCCGATCGGGGTAACCTGGAACCGACTCGGCCAGGAGCGCGATGCCGTGCTTCTCGCACAGAGCGAGTTCCGGCGCGACATCGATCTCGCGCCGCGCCGCGGCAAGGGCCCGGCTGATCTTCGTTCCAATGCCGGGGACTTGCCGCAAGTCGCTCTGCGCGGCGGCAAGCACGGCGTGTGCAGAGCCGAAGTGGGCAAGGAGCGTTTTGCGAATCCGCGGACCGACGCCGGGAACGAGTGACAGGAGCACCTCAGCGGCGAGTGCGTCGTCGATCGCGGGTGCGGCGTCAGCGGTGGACATCGAGGAAAAGGTAGCCGACTACGACTCCGCTTTCAAAAACCCAATCAGGATCGCCATCCGCACGAGTTCCGGGAGCGAGCCCGCCTGCATCTTCTTCATGATGTTCGAGCGGCGCAGCTCGACCGTCCGCAGGCCGATATCCAGATCGACGGCGATTCGCTTATTCGGCAGCCCTTCGAGCAGCTTGCGGAGCACGGCGACTTCGTCCTCGGTGAGCGTGGTGAGGCGTTCTTGAATATCGCTCGTTTGCCGCTTGAGGGCCTGCTGCGACGCCTCGCGGTCGAGGGCCTGCTGAATCGCTTGCCACAGCTCCTGATCCTGGCACGGCTTTTCAAGGAAGGTGAGCGCCCCGGCCTGCATCGCCTTCACCGCCATCGGCACGTCGGCATAGCCCGTGATGACGACGGCGGGGAGCGTGCTGCCGCGCGACGCGAGTTGCTGCAGAAGCTGCAGGCCCGACATGCCGCTCATCCGCACATCGACCACCAGGCAGCCGGTGAGCTTCGCTTGATAGTGAGCGAGGAATTCCTCGGCACTGGCGAAGCCCTTGGTCGGCACCCCTTTGGCACTGATCACGGCCATCACCGACTCGCGGGCAGCCGCATCGTCGTCCACCACAAACACGGTCGCATTGGCGTCCATCAAAGTTTCCTCCGCCATTTCTCTTCCGCGTCACTTTCTATCATTGCGGGTAGCCGCAAGAAAATCGAGTCCCAATACGCAATTGCTTGAAAAATCTTTGGGGGCCGCCCTTCCATGTTTCTGGCAGCCACCACGAATCCGACTAATCGAACGAATCAGGCAGGGGACGAATGGGCCGCTCTCGCTGCTACCCTCATTCGTCGGATTCGTTCGATTCGTGGTTAACTCATTGCCCTTCGCACCAGTGCCGGATCGACTCCGCTCACCAGCTCGACATGTCCCAAACGGCTCGGCAACACGAACCGGAGCTTGCCGTGCTCGACCTTCTTGTCCCGCGCCATTGCTGCGAGCAGTGCCTCGCGATCGAGGTTGGTTTCTTCTGTTGGCAGACCGAGCCGCACGAGCAGGTCGCGTTGTCTTTGCGTCACGTCCGGACCGACGCGGCCAAGCGACTCCGCCAACCGCGAGGCACAGACCATGCCGATCGCCACCGCTTCACCGTGCAGATACGTCCCGTAGCCGCTGACCGTCTCGATCGCATGGCAAAACGTATGCCCATAATTCAATACGGCCCGGAGTCCGGTCAGTTCGCGTTCATCCTGCTCGACCACGTCAGCCTTCAGGCGGCAACTCCGGGCGATGACGTGTTCCAGAGCCGCGGCATCGCGCGCGGCAAGCTGATCGGCATGTTGTTCGAGATATTCAAAGAAAGCCGCGTCGAGGATCACGCCATACTTCACGACTTCGGCCAGGCCCGAGCGATACTCCCGCTCCGGAAGCGTCGCGAGCACGTCGAGATCGATCAGCACGCCCCGCGGCTGCCAGAAAGCGCCGACGATGTTCTTGGCCGCCGGCAGATTGACGCCCGTCTTGCCGCCGACGCTGCTATCGACCTGGGCCAGGAGCGTCGTCGGAATCTGGATGAAGTCGAGTCCCCGGGCGAAGCTGGCCGCGACGAAGCCGGCCAAATCGCCGACGACTCCCCCGCCGACGGCGACGATCGCTGTGGTCCGGTCGGCCTTCAGAGCGACGAGCTCGTTACAGAGTCGCTCAAACTCGGCAAGCGACTTGCTCGCTTCTCCTGCAGGAACGGTGAGCAGGTCGCAGCGGAGCTTGTCGGCGGTGAGCGCGGCAGCTACGCGCTGGGCATGCTGGGTTACGCCACTGTCGGTGATGACGACGGCGTGCTTCGCCTTTATGCGCTCGGTCAGGAATTGCGCGGTGCCGGAGATCAGGCCGCGGCCAATCGCGATGTCGTAACTGCGGTCTGCCGCACCAGGGGCGTCTTTCTTGGAAGCCTCGTCTTCCTTGGAAGCAGAGCCGAGTGCGACGCGAATCGTCGTGGGCATGGCTTTAGCCGCCGACCCGGGCGACATCGGCCGGCGTCACCGTGATCTGCCTGCAGAAGCCCGTGTGCGTGCGGACGTAGAGCAAGTTGCCGCAGGCCTCGGGGTTGGCGTGCAGCTTCTCCTCGACCGCAGTCCGCTCGGCAGCCGGCCAGTCCTCGTATTCGGCGGGCCACACGGTATCGGTTTCCATCACGAGGGCTTCTCGATAGGGATCAAACTTGTCGGCCACGGTAGTAGCGGCTCCGGAGGTAGGGCAGGACTTGTCCTGCCGAATGCGTGGGGCAGGCGACATTCGTGGATTACCAGCCTGCCAACTCCGCTAATATAGATGTCTTCCCCCACCTCGCAAACCGCCCCCTGCGGCGGGCCGCAACCACCGACCCCATGCCCGACCGCGGAAAACTGGCCGTTCTCACCATGCTCGGCCTCGCCCTGGCCGCAGCCGCCTTTGCCTGGTGGTGGAACGTGACGAGCAAAAAGGAGTCGCTCGCCTTCTATGGCCCCGCGGCCGCGCGGCTGATCGGCAAGGCACCGACGGTGGAACTGATCGAAGTTGAACCTGCCACTTCGGGCGACACGCGCGAGCTGGTTTCGGTTCACCACGAAAAGTTCGTCGTGGTTTCGCGACACGATGTGAGCCAGGCACCAGGTTTGATCCACGCCCGAACGGCACTCCTAGACGACGCGAGCTACGAGTGGCAAGCGCCGCTCCGCCTGATGCCGCCAATTTTCCTGGTGCGGTTTGCAGACGAGAAAAATGAAGCTGTGCTCGCCCTCGATACCACCGCCCGCCTCCTCACCCGCTGCGACACCGGCGCGACGGTTCGCCTGAACGAGAAAATCGCCGCCGGTTGGCAGCAGTTCGCCGAGCGGCACTTACCCACCAAGTGAAGCGTCTCGCGAGGCGCCTTTCGCTTCGATCTCGCGGGCGACATCGAGCAAGCCCAGGAGGGTCTCTTCGGTAGCAGCTTCGGCCAGCGGCTGCGGAAAGCGAGCGGCGAGGAGGCGGCGAAGGAGCGGGAGCGATTGCGTGAGGCCGCCGGAGAGGCGGATTTGTTTCCAGTCGCGCGTCGGCCAGAGACGGTCGGCACAAGTCGAGTAGTTGCCGGCCATGTTCGTCAGGGCCGCGCGGAAGAGGTTGCCGACGTTCAGGTTTTCGGTCGTGATGCCGGCGATCGAACCACTCGTTCCCAAAGGGCCGGCGAAGAACGCCAGATCGCAAGTGAGGCCTGCGGGATCGATAGATTCGCTTTCGCCGATGGCCGCGGAGATGGATTGCCAGACGCTCGTCAGCTCGATCCCCGCGCGCCGCGGCAGCTCCGTGAGCAGATCGACCAGCACGTTGAGTGAGCGGCCGGCAGGGAGGTGCGTGATCGTGTTCAGATACTCGCCGCTAAAGTACGGCCGCGTGAGGTAGGAACCGAGCGCAAGCTGCGCGATCCGCCGGCTGACCTGCGAACCGGTCGAGATGTTGAGCGACAGCTCATCCGGTGCGAGGCCCGCGCCGCGGAGGGCGCACTGCTGATCGCCGAGGGCCGGATAACACGGATACTCACGGCCGGCGATCGACATGCTGCCGATCGGTTCGAGCTCGCTCGCCAGTTGCGGCCAAGCGAGATCAGTCAGGCCCAGTGCGGCCAGTGCCTCACGATGCCACTGGCTGCTCTCCAGGTGCAACAGGCCGATAGTGTGCGTGCGGTGCATCTGCGGGACCGTGCCGCACAGCCGGGCGATGGCGAAGTCGGCGACGGTGGCAGGAATCGCTCCACGCGGAAGCTCGCCCTGTTCGGCCAGCCAGAATCCGAGTGCCGAGGCAGAGCCGGGGGCCAACTCGCTGCCGAGCTCAGCGAATTGCTCGTCGGTGAGCCGCTGCCTCGCCGCATGCAGGAACGTGCCACCGGACGGATGTGGGCCAAGCGTCCGCTGGTCGCGCCACGAGCGATAGTTCGAGAGGGACCGGCCGGCAGCATCGGCCAGGATCAAGCCGCCCATTTGGCCGGCGACGAGAATGCCGCGGGCATCGGGCGCGCGCTCGGCAAGATCGTGCAACATGCTTTGGACCGCGGCAACAATCGCATCCGGCTCGATCTCAAACCAGCCGGGCGGCAGGCCGGCAATCGGATCGGGAAACGGTTGGCGCGTGATGTTCGCGAGCGTGCCCGACTCGACATCGAGCACCGCTCCTTTGATCGATGACGAGCCGATGTCGATGCCGAGGAATTGCATGGGTGGCCGTATTGGCGGTTCAGCCATAGCCGGAGCATAGCCTACGGGCCATGGGAGATATATCCACCGCACCGCGTGTCAAGAGGCAATCCGCGTGTCTTGACGCGCTGGCACAAAGTGCCTTTGTTGACGCGCGGCGGGCGTCGTATAATGCACGCTCAACATGACCTGCAACCGCGTGCGATCCCTTTCCCTCGACCTTTGGCGAAAGTTGGTCCCGTGCTTTCCGTTCGACCGAAAGTTGCCGAGCTTGCGTTCCAGCTCTTTGGGCGGGCCTTGCATCCCGAATTGTTTGAGGTGCATAAGGCCCGCACGCTGGCCCGCGGCGATTACACGGCCCGGATCGAGATCACCTCGGCCGGACACGTGGTGACGTGGCGCTATCGCGGCCTCACGCTCACCGAGGTCGCCTGCTCGGCCCAGCATCCCTTGCCCGAACGCCGCCGGCTCCTCGCCTATCGGCTGAAGGGGGAGCGGAACGACCGGGTCGAGTGCCGCGGCGGGATCACGTATCAGACGAGTTTTTCGCTGGAATCGGTCGCGCCGGAGCTGTTCTGGACGATTCAGAGCGAGCTCGCCTCAGGCGGCGAGAAGCAGGGCCTGGTCCACGCCTTCGACGCCAGCGGGCGGATGGCTCTCGGCGCTCTCAGCTATATCTATGCCGAGACGCGGAACCGAAGCCTCCTGGTGCAGGCGTTTCACACGTTCCCGGACGACTACGCGATCGTCAAAAGCCAGTCGGTCTTTGAGCTGCCGGGGTAGGTCACGCCGGCCCGGCGGGATTGGTGCCGCGGAACAGTCATCTGTTGCATATGAAGCGAGTGAACCGCGGCAGACGCGGATTTCGCGGATCGCACGGTCAGCCACGGATGAAACGCGGATTGTCACAGATGCGGATGAGAATCTGCACTCATCCGCGCTATCGGCGCAATCCGCGGTTATTTTCGCGCTCGACCGATGGGATGAGCAAACCATTTTTGCCCTTTCCCCGCTCCGCTCATTCCGCTACAAGCCCGGCTCTTGTCTTGAAATATCGCGCGCCGAGGCTGCGCAAGCGGGAAACTTGTCATTCGGCCCGGCACCAACCCTTTGCGGGAGGGGATTGATCGTGCGTCCCTCGATTGCTTGCTTGACAGTCGGCGTGCTGGCGCTGGCACTCGTAACGACAGCACTCGTCCCTGTGGCGTCGGCTCAGCCTACGCCCGGCAGCGCCGGCCATGCGCCCGGTGCCAGGCCCGGTGGCCCGAATGCACAGCGCAGTGGTATGGCAGCACAGCCGAGTGGACCTGCGGTCCAAGGGGGCGGCGTGCGCCAAGCGGCTCATCTTGCCCCCGCCGCCAGCGACCCCATGGCCGAGACGATCTCGCCCACACCGGCCGAACGGATTTACTACGAAGGCCCGGAGCACGATCCCATCATCAGCGACCTCGACGTGACCTGCGGCCCCGGCGGCTGCAACCATTGCGGCCGCTTCGGTCCCGGCAGTGCGGGTCCGTTCGGACACGGGTGCCTCTGCAACTTCTACGTCCGTGGCGAATACCTGCTGTGGAGCACTCGCGGCATGAACCTGCCGGCCCTCGTGACGACCAGCCCCGACGACACCGATCAGGACGATGCCGGCGTGCTCGGCGTCGAAGGGACGGAAATTCTCTTCGGCGGCGACACCGTCAATAGCGACGCTCGCAGCGGCGGGCGACTCACCATCGGCTGGTGGTTCGATTCGTGCCGGCGGCTCGGCATCGAAGGAGATTACTTCAACCTGAGCGACAAGTCGGAGACGTTCCGCGAGTCGTCCACCGGCACGCCGATTCTGGCCCGGCCGTTTTACGACGTGGTCAACGGCGAAGAAAACTCGTCGCTCACCGCGTTCCCGAACCTGGTTCGCGGCGAGCTCGATGCCGAGGCCGAAACCAAGTTTCACGGCGCCGGCGTCCGGGCGATCTACAACCTCTGCTGCGGCGACGGCTGCGGCACCAGCTGCATCACCTGCTGCCCCGTACCCACCGGCTATCGCTTCGACGCGATCATCGGCTATCGCTACCTCCGGCTGGACGACCGCCTCGGCATCGTCGAGCAATCGACCTCGCTCGAAACGTCCGCCCCCGGCTCGTTCTTCATCACCGACGTGTTCGACACCGAAAACGAATTCAACGGCATCGACCTCGGCACGAGCTGGAGCTGGTGCAAGGGATGCTTCTCGGTGGATCTGCTCAGCAAAATCGCCCTGGGCAACACGCGCAGCCGGATCAACATCGCCGGCAACACAACGATCACCGAAAACGGGCAGAGCGAGACCTTCAATGGCGGCATCCTCGCCCAGCGGACGAACATCGGCGATTACGACGCCGACGAATTCGCCGTCGTCCCCGAACTGGGCGTGACGGTCGGCTACCAGCTCAATCCATGCTGGCGAGTGACCGGGGGTTATTCGTTCATCTACTGGAGCCGCGTTGCGCGGGCCGGCGATCAGATCGACAGGAACATCAACCCCGATCTCTTCCCGCCGGAGCAAGTCGCCGTCACGACGCACCTGCAGCCGGAATTCAACCTGAACTACACCGACTTCTGGGCCCAGGGGTTCACGCTGGGGCTGGAAGGGAGCTGGTAGTGTTGATGCAGTGGAGCAGGCGCGACGCGGTTAGCCGTGCGCCTTCTTGCCACTCGCCAATGCCGGTGCTGGCCGGCGAGCGGACGAAAATCGCATCAGCAAGAGGCCGCCGCAAAGCATGAGCAGGCCGACGCAGAAGATCGGCACGAGCAGGGCGAGCAGCGTCGTGCAGACCGAGGCGACGAGTTCCGTGGTCGAGACGAGGAAGTTGGCAAAGCCACCTGTCGTGAGCGTTGAAGTGCCGCGGAGGGCGACGGTTCCCGTTTGGACGATCCCTGCGGTGCCGCCGCCCGCAATCGCGGCCAGCGACCATTTGAGGAGCGGCGACAGATCGCCCACGACCGACGCGACGACGAGCGTCCCCGCGATCACGGCAACCGGCGTGGCAATGCTGTCCAGGGCGTTGTCGATCCACGGCACATAGTACGCGCCGACTTCCAGCGCCGTTGCCGTCGCGAAGCAAGCAAACGCCGGCCAAGTGCCGATCCACTCAAAGCCGGGCGACAGGCCCAAGTGGCCGGACAGTGCCGCCGCACTCATGCCCAGGAGCGGCACAAAGACGCGAAAACCGCAGGCTGCCGCCAGGCCGACTCCCAGACAAATCGAAAAAACATACTCCAGTTCAGGCATTCTCGTGGCATCTCCCCAAAGCCGCCGGTGACAGAATGGCAGCTGCTACTAATTCTATTCGGATCGCACAGGAGATTCTTGGAAGTTTTCCCTAAACACCAGGTCCTCGTTCCCACGCTCCGCGTGGGAACCAAGGCTTGCCGCTCCGCGGCTCGACAGGACTGCCGATTGGTGCCATCGCTGACGGGCCGCAGAGCGGCCGGGCGTGCGTGCCCACGCAGAGCGTGGGCACAAGATGACTACTTCGGCTTGCGGCCACCGGACTTTGGCTTGTCTTTGGGCGGCTGTCGTTTCTTGTTCGCGGCCACCTTGGGAGCTGTCCGCGAACGCTTGGCACGCTTGGTCGCTTCAAACAGCGGCATCGGCTTCTCTTCCGGCGGCCGCTGGATTTTCCCAATGACACCATGTTTGGGGCGGGCAGTCGCCGAGTGACCATTCATTTTGTCGGCCAGTTTCTTCCCGTTGGCTGTGTTTGGCGCACTCATCGTCGGTTCGGGCGCGCCGTCGAGCGGTTCGCCTACGCGGATGCCGGCCAGGCGGTCGGTGCCGCGCTTCACATAGTCGGGCGAGAGGTCGTAGCCGAGGAACTTTCGGCCGAGCTTCTTCGCCACGGCCAGCGTCGTCGCGCTGCCGCTGAAGGGGTCGAGCACGATCTCGTCCTCGTGCGAGCAGATGCGAATGATCCGGCCGAGCAGTTGCTCCGGCATCTGACAGCCGTGAAAGCCGGCCCGCTCTTTGAACGTGCCGGCGACGCGGGGGAAGTACCACGTGTCTTCCTCGGGCGTGAAGTGGCCGGCCAGGTCCTGCGGGCGAAGAATCCACGTGTCGTCCGGCAGCCGGCCGTTCGGATTGCCGCGGCTGTCGCCATAGACGACGAGGCGGGCGGATGGGACGCGGTTTTCCAGCTCCTCGCTCCGAAACGTGAACTGCTTCGGGTTTTTGACGAAGTGGAACAGATGGGCGTGCGAGCGGCTGAACTTGAATTTGCAGTTCACGCCGAACGTGTAGTACCAGATGACCCAGCTCCGGATGTGAAAGCCGAGCTTCTGCGATTCGAGCTTCAGTTCCGCCGCGTATTCATCGCCGATCGCCAGCCAGAACGTGCCGTCCGGCTTGAGCACGCGATGCACGGCACCGATCCATTGCCGCGACCAGGCGAGGTATTCCTCGTAGTCCTTGGCGTCGTGATAGACGTCGTAGTCGTAGCCGATGTTGAACGGCGGATCGGCGAACGCCAGATCGACCGAGCCGGCGGGCAGAGCGCTCATCCCAGCGATGCAGTCGTGGTGGTGGATGCGGCCGAGGGCGGCATCGAGTGATGCGGGAAGCGGCGTGGGAGCGGGCATCGTGCGTCCTGCGAAAGAATCCGTGCGGGCGGCAGAGAGGATCAGCCAATGACGATAGGCCATCTGTCATTCGAGCGCAAGTAGGGAGCGAAGTCCAGTAGTGAACGAGCCGAGCGTTTTACGCCGAATCCTGGGAACGTAGCAATTCCCTGGCGATTTCGCAGATTCGCCGGCTGTCGTCGATCAGCCGGGCGGATTGGACAATGAGCTGATCGGTGGACTGCTGCAGCTCTTCCGTTCGCTCGATCAGAGCTTCCAGCGATTCCGGCTCGACGTCGAAGTTAAAACGAGTCAGCTCGTTCACAGCGTCATCTATTCACGGGGATTGCTCGTCATCGTCCTGGTGTGCGTCGCGCGGATCGCGGCGGACGGAACGATGCGAAATCCGCACCTCAATGTTCGCTAGTCCGCCGTCGAATGCGACGATGACGCGACCGCGGTCATCGCGACCGACGACTTGCCCGGTAATACCGGCAAGCGCTCCGGCGCAAATGACGACGCGGTCGCCAACCTGAAACGGGTTGAATGTCTGACGACGACGCATAGGTGCAACGGATCAGTGTTGCAAATTGCGTGCGCAAAGAAACTCGCTCCGAGTGCGACAGAATCATCCTGTCGGTGCACTCTGGGGCTCGCGGCGAACGGTATGTGTGAATGCCGTCCCGCACGGACACTGAAAGACATACTGCACCGACGTTGGAGCCGCGGTAAGTTGGCGCGCCTCCAAGGGATATTGCTCTCGTCGGTCGATCGGAGTGCAGGCCGTATTGCCGCACTTCGGGCAAACAACTGAGGGGGTTTGCACGGGAGGCGATCCTCCGCAGGAAGGTCCGAATGCAAAATCGGCAGTCGAATGTCAGAATGTCGGAGCCCAACGCAAACAGCGTGCCGGTCAAAGTGGCATGCCGGCTTGTAAACCGCGAGCATGGACCTGTGGCGGCACTTGGTTGAAGAACTTCCAAATTTCCCATGCCCAGGGTGGCCTGCCGAGGTTTGCCTGACACGCAGTTGTTTGCTTTTCCGCGCGAGGACGGATGATGCGAAACATGGCGAACAAGCTAGAACTGCAGCGATGGGCGAAGTATGGCATGATTGCCGCCACCGTGGTCTGGTTGATCGCCATCCCCACCTGGGGCGTGCTGGCCTATCGAGCGGCCACGACGGAACATTATCAATCGCTGTACGCTGACAAGAACGAGTTGCACGAGATCGCACTTGGCCAGGCATTGACGTCGGGACTTTGCTGCCCCACCGTCCCCTATCTGATTTGCATGACCGTGCTGGCTCTGGTGACCAAAGCATTGTCGCCCCCCGGCCAAGAAGACCATTGGTAGTGCGGCTTGGCGGCAGTGGCCTCTGGCTAACTGTTTCCCGCAAGGAGTCGCCCCACTGCGACTCACCACGATCCCGGGATGGCTGTGGGTCGCGAAGCGAACCACGGCCTGAACTGCCGTAGTCATCTGCTACCGGTCGATGATCCCAATGATCCCTTCGATTACGTCGATCACTTCTCCTGGGTTCCCACCGCCGCCGCTCACTGGCACTTCGACCTGGCTGAAGCTGACTCGCGACTTCAGGATCTTCGTATCGTTGGTCAGCAGGGCGAACCCGAGTTTGCCGGTTTTCGAGGGGCCATCGGTGTTGATGAACGTCTGGGCTGCGGCATGGCTCGAGAAGCGGCGATACCGCATTGGCTCGTTGATTCCCATGAATTTCCATTGCACCCAGTGGGCGCGACCGAGTGAATCGTAATAGCGAACCGCTTCAGTCCGGCTGGAAAAGCGATTCGTCAAAACGACCCCGCCGGTTGCCGGGTGGCGTTCGGTAACCACATATTCGGTCCGCGTCCGGGGCGTGGCTTCCGCCGTCAGCGTGAACGAGGAGGCGAGACCCAGAGCGGCGACGAGCGTGAGAAGACGTGTCATGGCGATGATCCTTGGAACAGAAGTTTGAGGGGGCCAGCGAAAGCGACGAGCGTCGTTTCCTGCTGGCACGCCTAAGGCAGTCGCCGTGCCAAAGACTCGCTTACGCCGGGGCCGTCGTCGTAAGTACCTTGCCGGCAGCCACTTGCAGAACCGCAGCAAGGCCGGCCTACAACCCGCCGCGCCTCATCTGTCATCAATACGACTTCAGTCGCAGATCATCTCGATCTCGGGCTCTTTTCCTTCACTGTCAGCTCGCCAGCACTGCGAGTACGCTGGTGGACCTGGTGATTCTGGTCGCAGCAACGCTATTGGTCATCATCGATCTCGACCGGCCACGCCGCGGGCTCATTCGGGTCAGCGAGCACTGCTTGTACAACAGGCGTCATCGGAACTTGGTGCGATTGACCCTGCCGCGTCCACCGGCGACATTGTGGTGGGTCGTTCACCTTTCAACGGGAGTCTTCACCATGGCCAAAGCACGACGTACGACACATCGCAGTACCGCCGGCAAGAAGCTTTACGCCAAGCGCGATGCCGGGGGCCGCTTCAAGGATATTCAGACCTACCAGCGGGCTCAGTCGCAGGACATGAAGCGCACCAGCAAGGCGGAAGCGGCTAAGAAGGCCGCAGCGAAGAAGGCCACCACGAAGACCGCGAAGAAGAAGACAGCCAAGAAGAAGGCCTCCAAGGGGATGAAGACGAAGTAACTCTGGCCCTGGCGATTCCCCATTTCCTTCGGTGTGATGGTGGGTCGCGGAGCGAACCATGGCTAATCGAGCGTCAACGGTTGTGGTCGGCTGCGCCATGCACAGCCGCTTCGGTCAGCCGCGACAGCGGCGCTAGCGTAAGAATCCCCAGCCACGATCGACATTCCCCGCCGCCTCGGCGAGCGCGTGATCGCAGAGCGCGTTCCGTTGGCCTAGCCTCCGCGTTCACCGGATATCGCTATCGCCGTAATCCCAGTGATAGATCGTCGGCTTCTCTTGATGCCGCTTGCGGGCCGCGTCCAGAACCGTCTTCAGTGGCTGCGGCTGGCCGAACGACTCGCTCCCCAGGCTCCCGCGCAGGTACGCTTCAGCCTCCCGCAGGTCGAACAGGCCGACGACAATCTCGCCTGATCCTTGCGCGTCGATCACATCGGCATCCGGCCCGTCGTTGATCAGCCGCACCGCCGCGGCAATTGCCTCGCCCAGCGTGGCATAGAGGTGCTCGGTCGTGCCCGTGCGGCGATTGCGAACGATGTAGCGAAGCATGGCGAGCCGCCCGCCTATCGGCAGCCGTAGGTTATGCTTCAGCATAACAGTGCATTGGCAAGCGTTATGCTGGAAGCATTAGAAGCATAAACTACACCACCGATACCATCCATGAGCGAGTCCTGATGAGGTCGCATGTCTGCTCGGAATGAATCAGAAGACCCGTCATGCACATCAGCTGCCAGTGCCAAGACGCGAGTGGAAGATGTCGGCGCGACAATCGCGTATGGGAGCGCCACGACCGACTTCAGTCGCACAAGCGATGCGGACCCGCCGCTCGTTGAAATTCCGCCCGAGCCTCCCTCAGGCGAGAGCATCGGCAACTACGATTTGCTCGCCGAGTTGGGTCGAGGGGGAATGGGAATTGTCCACAAGGCGCAGGACCGGCGACTGGGGCGTCTGGTCGCCCTCAAAGTCATCCTGGCCGGCGGTCATGCCGGCAGCAAAGAACGCCAGCGGTTCCAAATCGAGGTGGAAGCGACAGCCAAGTTGCAGCACCCAAACATCGTGCAGGTGTATGAGGTGGGCGAGGAAGGGGGCCGCCCCTTCATGGCGATGGAGTATTGCCCCGGCGGCAGCTTGGAAGATCAAATCCGCGATCAGCCGCAACCGCCGCGCGAAGCAGCCCAGCTCATCGCCACCCTGGCCGATGCCCTGCACCAAGCCCATCAGGCGGGCATCGTTCACCGCGACGTCAAGCCCGCCAACGTGCTGCTCGCCGCCAACGGCGCGCCGAAGCTGGCCGATTTCGGTCTCGCCAAATCGCTCAACGACGAAGACGGCCTGACGCAGACGGGCGCCATCATGGGGAGCCTCGGATACATGGCGCCTGAGCAAGCCCTCGGCCGCACGCGCGACGCCACCCCCGCCACCGACGTTTATTCGCTGGGCGCTTTGCTCTACAAGTTGCTCACGGGGCGACCTCCCTTCCAAGGCCCGAACCAGCTCGAAACCATCAACTCCATCGCGGCAGCCGACCCCGTTTCGATTCAAGTGCTGCAGCGTCGAGTGCCGCAGGACTTGGTGACGATTTGCCATAAATGCCTGGAGAAGAGCCCCGCTCGTCGCTACGCAACCGCTGCCGCATTGGCGGACGACCTCCGGCGGTTTTTGGCCGATGAGCCGATCCAAGCCCGCCCCCTGGCCACGGTCGAGCGGGCGTGGCGGTGGGCGAAACGGCACCCCGGCCCAACGTTCGTGCTGCTGGCCGGCGTCGCCATGTTGCTGCTCGTGGCCGTTTGCCTGGCGTGGAGCTCCTACCGCACCTATCGGCTCATGGCGGAGGTGAACGAGGTGCAGCGCCCGCTCCAGCAGTTGAGCGGCCGGATTTTGTATCTGGATGAAGTGCTCACCTCGTCCGCCCTGCTCGCTTCGGCGACCGGCGACTCCCAGTGGCACAAACGCTACGACGACCACGTCAAAGAGCTCGACGCAGCCTTGCAGGATGCGGTGCGGCTCGCCCCCGGCGCGGAACGCCCGCTGGCCGATGTGGAGGCCGCCAATGCCGAGTTGGTGACGGCGGAAACGAGCGCCTTCGAGTCTGTTCAACTCGGCCAAGCGCCCGAAGCGTGGAAGCTGCTCAATAGCACCGAGTATCACGCGGCGAAGCTCCGGTATAGCGACGCGCTGACCTCGTTCATTGCGCATCTCGACGCTCACCAGCACAAGCTGCTAGCGCAGGCTGCAGCCGAGACCCAAATCTTCGTCGTGCTGGCGGCCATCGCAGCCATCGTCATCTTGCTCCTGATCGTCGTGGGTGGCTGGGGCGCGTTGCGCTTGCTGCGGCGAGTTTAAGCGTCTGATCGCTCGAACCGGGGTGGCTGTGCGTCGCGATGGGTGGCTGTGGGTCGCGGAGCGAACCACGGGCGGTTGGGTGTCAACTGCCACTGCGACTATTTGGATCGCGCCGCGCGGATCGCTTTCTCGAGCGAGCCCTGAAGCAGGCCGTGGTGTTGCAGGCGGATTTCGGCGGAAAGGAGATCGGCGGGCCGTACGGGCTCGTTTTCCGCAGAGACACCAAGGACGAGGGCAATTCCAGTAGGACGATGCTCGAAGACGATGTCACTCGCCGACACGGAGCGTTCCGTGAAACCCAGCCCGCGGAGCAGCTCGAAGAACTCGGAGTTGGTGATCGCCGCCATCGTGTTTTTACGACGCCTTGGGAAGCTGGCCGAGGCGAATCAGATCCAATTGCGACTCATTGGCCAAACCCTCGTTCTCCAGTCGAACGAGAATCGAGAGCAAATCGGCCGGACGAACTCGTTCCCCCTTGGCGGGAACCGTGACAATCAGCACGACTCCCGACGAGCGATGACAGAAGGCGTGCGAACGGTTCACTTTCGCCGGTCGGTCAAATCCGAGCGATGCGAGGAATGCTTGCAGTTGCGAAAATGTGATTTCACTTAGGGCCGCGGCGGGCATCGGGAAATCCTCCTTGATTCGTGAATTCTCGCGTGGGAATGTAGTCAAACATCACCCAGATTCGAATATGGATCGCAAGGTAGTGCTAGCAGGCGGCTCGGCGATTGTCCTTACGCCGAAGGCGTTCAACAACAAAGCCCAGGGTCGTGGCGCAGCCGCGCACCCTGGGTAATGGAATGGATCGAACGCGTGAACCCCGTAGGGGTTACACAAAAAGGCGGCCGGATTCTGGGTAACGCCTTCGGCGTAACTGGCATGACGTGGGACTTGTTCCCAGGGTGCGCCGGACTACCGGCGACCCTGGGCTTCGCTCTGTCACCGCTTCGCGGTGAGGCGAACCCAATGCGTGGCCACCCGCCCTTTTTCGCGAACGGTCGTCCAGCAAGAGAGCGTCCTACGGCGATTCACCGCTGGCGAAAATGCGGAGTTGGAGTGTCCGTCAGCAGCGCAGCCACATCCCCTTCGCTCGACATGGGCGAAACGCCCGTGGCATTCCGCCGTGGAGCCGACTAGCAGCCGCGCTCGAATTGCTGGCGTGTGTAAGTACAATGGCACGCAAACGAGGACATGCGATGGATCAAGAAGTATTGACACAAGAGTTTCTTGACGAACTCACCCAGCGCGCGAACGACAACCATCGAGGAAGACTACATCAGGCTTTCATTTGCTGGTACGTGGAAGCTGAATTCGGAAGGGACGCGGTTTGGCATTTTTCGGATGACGTTAGCGATGGCGGAATCGACGTCATTGTCGAGCAACCGAGTGAGGTCCCTCCGCGAGTCATCATTCAGTCCAAATTCACCAAACGAATCGGAACTGGAGCGTTGGCAAATCGCGCGTACGACGAGATTCATCGCGTCGTTGAGGCCTTTCGGCATAGAGATCGAGGTTTCTTAGACATTGTTCGTGATGACCTACGCCCGTATTACCGACGCACATTTTCGCTGATGGAAGGGGTAAACGATTGGCGTCATGAGCGCAAGGCGTTTCGGCTAGTCACGACTGCAAATCGGCGGGTGGGAGCTGAATCGGACCTGATCCCGCCGCAATCGTACATTTATGGCGCAGATGTGCTCAGGCTTTACGCTCAATACCGGAAAGGAGCGACGCCAAGGGCCCGATCACTTGAATTGGCGGTCACCGACAAAATTCCTTATCGAGATCCAGAACGCGGCACTCAGTCCTACCTTTTCAACGCCCGACTATCCGACTTTCGAAAGTATTTGCAGACTACGCACGTTGATCGTCTCGTTGCCCGCAACATTCGCAACAATCTTCGCGGAAGTGTCGGACGAGCGATCAGGACGACGTACGAGAATCGTCCCGCGGATTTTTGGTACTACCACAATGGACTCACCATTGTCTGTGATGAGATGACGGAAAAGTCTGGCATCGCAACGCTGGTTAACCCAAGTGTTGTGAACGGTGCGCAGACGCTCTACGCGATTGATGGCTCAGCCCATAGTCGATCGGGAGCGATGGTTACGACTCGCGTAATTGTTCGCGAGAACAACGGCAGCAGCTTGGAGGACGACCGCTGGCTCCAATCTGTTATCCGTGGCGTAAACACCCAGAATCGCGTCAAGGCATTTGATTTCCACTCAAATGAGCCTGAGCAAATTGAACTTCAACACCTTTTCCGAAGAGAAAAGGTGTTCTATGAACGAAAGCGGGGGGAATGGGGCAGCGTCCGGAATGAACCGCGCTATCATGGCCTCGAACGACTGTCGTTGGCCAGATTCGGTCAGATTTTGATCGTGACCGAGTACGAGTCCGGAGACGGTGTTCTACTTGCGAAACGAGGAGCTGATCGGTTCTTTGATGCAAAGCACTATCGACGGCTCTTCCCATCTCGATCCGTGGTCGCTCGCCGATTTAAGAATATGTATCTCAGATACCGACTTTTCGGACTATTGCGAGACTTCGGCTACAAAGACAGCAGGGAATTTCGGCGACAAAGGCATGCGTTTTTGAACTGCCTATGGCTTCTGGGGCTCGGCGTCGACCAGGTAGACGGTATCCCTGCACGTTGCACCATGGAATCGATTAAAGAAGCGTTCACCAAGTTCACTGGCAACGGAATGATCGGACGTCACGCTCGCAAAGTCATGCGACGGCTTACCAAAGAGGTCTGGGGGGCTTGGCGCAAAGCCAGAAAACGCGATGTGGTGAGATGGACCCCCAATAACTTTTTTAAGGAAAAATTCGGAATCGAGACGCTGCGCAAGTCTGCCTTCCCTCGCCTCCGGTCTGATTTAAAGTGGCTGGGCGAACAATTGCTTTCGAAGTAGAACGCTTCGAAAGGAAGTCGACTTCGCTGTTCTAATCAACGGTCACAAACTCATTCGCCGACAGGCGGACCTGACTCCCAAAGCTCCCGTCGGGCCGGCGGGAGCTACCCCACCCCCACCGTCTCCACCTTCGTCCCACCCTCGCGGCTCCCCTTCGATGAAGAACCGCCGCGAGGGGCGAGCGGTTCGAAGGTGAACTGGTCTCCCTTGAAATCGACTCGGACGCCGCCACCCTGCGCGATGCGGCCGCGGAGGATTTCGGTGGCGAGCGGATCGACGATGCGTCGCTGGATGACGCGCTTCAGCGGGCGAGCGCCGAACTGGGGATCGTACCCTTCGTCGGCCAGGGCGACCTTGGCCGCCTGGCTGACCTCCAGCGTGACCTCTTGCTCGACCAGCCGCTTGCGGAGAGCGTCGATCTGAATCTCGACGATCTTGCTGATCTGCTCGCGGGTGAGCGGACGGAAGATCATCGTCTCGTCGATCCGGTTGAGGAACTCCGGCAGGAACTTCTCCTTGAGGATTTCCTTCAGGGCCTCTTCGACCTCAGCGTCGGTCCCCCCCTCGCTCGTGATCCGCTGGATCGTTTGGCTGCCGATGTTGCTCGTCATCACGATGATCGTGTTCGTGAAATCGACGGTGCGGCCCTGGCCGTCGGTCAGGCGGCCGTCGTCGAGCACCTGGAGCAGCACGTTGAACACGTCGCGGTGGGCCTTCTCGATTTCGTCGAGCAGGACGACGCTGTACGGTCGGCGGCGGACCGCTTCGGTCAGCTTGCCCCCCTCTTCGTAGCCGACGTAGCCCGGCGGAGCGCCGATCAGCCGGCTGACGTTGTGCTTCTCGCCGAATTCGCTCATGTCGATCCGGACGACGGCTTGCTCGGTGTCGAACAGCACCTCGGCCAGGGCCTTGCAGAGTTCGGTTTTGCCGACGCCCGTGGGGCCGAGGAAAATGAAGCTGCCGATCGGCCGGTGCGGGTCTTGCAGGCCGCTGCGACTGCGGCGGACGGCATTGGCCACGGCGGTCACCGCTTCGTCCTGGCCGACGACCCGCTGGTGCAGCCGCTCTTCCAGCACGAGGAGCTTGTGTTTCTCGGTCTCGATCATGCGACTGACGGGGATGCCGGTCCAGGCGCTAACGATCTCGGCGATTTCCTCCTCGGTCACTTCGCGGCGGAGGAGCCGCTTGCCGCTGGCCTTCTTCTCGGCTGCCGGGGCTTCGTCCTCGACCGCTTCGTCGGCCTTGTCGATCTGCTTTTCGAGGAGCTGCCGCTCGTTATAGAGCTTGAGGAGCTTCTGATAGTCCTCCTCGCTCGGCGGGATGCCGGCGGACTGCTTCTCCTTGATCGTGTTTTCGAGCTGCTTGTATTCGAGCAGGACGCGATCGAGATCCTTGCGGAGCTTGGCCACGTCGCCGACGCCAAGCTTCTCGGCCTCCCACTGCTCCTTAAGGCTGGCGAGCTTGTGCTTCTGCTCGGTGATGTCGGCCTCCAGCTCGTGCCGCCGCTGGACGGCCGACGGCTCGGTCTCTTCCGCCAGTTGCCGCGAGGCAAGCTCCAGTTGCCGGACGCGACGCTGCACCTCGTCGATCTCGGTCGGCACGCTCTGCAACTCCATCGCCAGGCGGCTGGCGGCTTCATCGACGAGGTCGATCGCCTTGTCGGGGAGGAAGCGATCGGCGATGTAGCGGTGCGAAAGCTTGGCGGCGGCCACGAGGGCGCTATCCTTGATCTTCACGCCGTGATGGGCTTCGTAGCGGGGCTTCAGACCGCGAAGAATGGCGATCGTGTCCTCGACGCTCGGCTCGCCGACAAAGACCGGCTGAAAGCGTCGCTCTAAAGCGGCGTCCTTCTCGACGTGCTTGCGATACTCGTCAAGCGTCGTCGCCCCGATGCAGCGGAGCTCGCCACGGGCCAGGGCCGGCTTGAGCAGGTTCGCGGCATCGGCGGCCCCTTCGGCAGCGCCCGCGCCGACGACCGTGTGCAATTCGTCGATGAACAGGATCACGCGACCTTCGGACTGCTGCACCTCGCGAAGGACCGCCTTGAGCCGCTCTTCGAATTCGCCGCGGAACTTTGCCCCGGCGATGAGCAGGCCCATGTCGAGGGCCACCACGCGGCGGTTTTTGAGCGTTTCGGGGACATCGCCATCGACGATCCGCAGAGCGAGCCCCTCGACGATCGCCGTCTTGCCGACGCCCGGCTCGCCGATGAGGACGGGGTTGTTCTTCGTGCGGCGTGAGAGAACCTGAATGACGCGGCGGATTTCGTTATCGCGGCCGATGACGGGATCGAGCTTGCCGGCTTGGGCCTTCTGCACGAGGTCGATGCCGTATTTTTCGAGAGCCTGATACTGCCCTTCAGGGTTTTGATCGGTGACGCGGGCGCTGCCGCGGACGGACTTGAGGGCTTCGAGAATGTCCTTGTCGCGGACGCCGTTGAGCTGGAGCAGGTTTTTCGCGGGGGAATCGACCTTCGTCAGGGCCAGCAAGAGGTGTTCGACCGAGACGAACTCGTCCTTCATCGCGGCCGACTGCTTCTGAGCCTCTTCCAGCACGCTCATCAGCTGCCGGTTAGGTTGCGGCTGCGATCCACCGCTGACGCTCGGCCGCCGATCGAGCTCGCCAGCGGCCATTTTGGCCAGTTGTGAAACATTAACGCCCACCTTTTCCAGCACCGGCCGGGCAACGCCGTCGGTCTCAGCCGCCAATGCGGCGAGCAGGTGGAGCGGGTCGATCTCCGAATGACCCTTTTCGCTGGCCAGACTTTGAGCGGCCTGCACGGCCTCTTGGGCCTTGATGGTGAGCTTATCGATGCGGAAAGCCATGGGTGAATCCTCCAATTTGGCCGACAACGGGCCGTTTGGCGGAGAAGTGCAAAGCCCGTTCCAATTGCCGCGAAGGCTATTCTAAGCGAAGCGGCGGCAAGGAGTTGCGGCGAAGGTGGTCGAGCAGAAGGAGGGCAGAAAGGCAGAATAATTTGGTCAGAATAATGAGGACAGGTTCGTGGGGCGCGTCATTATTCTGCCAGCATTATTCTGCGAACTCTCCGGAGTTGCTGGCCGGTCGAGCGGATCGCACGTGGGACGCTATGGCGGCGCCATCCGCTTGGAATAGTCGTAGTCCATCTGATCGCCAGATGCGGCGGCCCGGCTCGCCCGGTCTTCCCAGTAGTCCTTCTCGCGGCGGCGGGCGTTCCAGTACTCGCGGTCGGCATCTTCGGCGCTCGTGTTTCCGCCGCCATCGTCGCCCCCGCCGCTGGACATCCCTTCCAAGACCGCGCCGAACGCATTCGCAAGCAGTTCGGCTTGCATCTGTTTCACGGCATTCTGAGCCGGCTCGTAGCCCGACTCGGCACTCTTCATGATCCAAAGGCGAGCCGCGAATTCGTTTTGCGGCACGCCCACTCCCTGGGCATGGCAGACGGCGAAGTTGAACATCGCCATGCCGGAGCCCGCTTCGGCTCCTTTGCCGAACCAATAGGCGGCCCACTCGCCATTCTCGGCAACGCCCTCTCCCTTGGCATAGCGATAGGCGAGGTCGTTCATTGCATCAGGATGACCCGCTTCGGCTGCTTTCGTGAGCCAACCGATCGCGGTCGCTTCGTCCGCCGGGACGCCGTTCCCTTCTTGATAGCGGAAGCTCATCTCATACATTGACTCCCGGTCGCCGCCTTCGGCTTTGGTGATCGCGGCTGCCGCATCGGGGCTGATCGTCGGTGCCGCAGGTTCGACGGGGGCGATTGGCGTAACCGGCGTGTATTCCGGAGCCGGTTGCCAAGCGGTCGGATCGGTGAACGCGGCTGGCTCTGTTTCGGAGATGAGCGGCTGACCAGCGAAGTCACTTGCGGCGAAGGTGTTGCCGGAGTCAAAGTTCGCCGCCGATTCACCATCGTCCGACTGGCCGATGAACACGGCCAGGCCCGCGCAGAGTAAGCCCGAACAGCCCAGCAGCAGCACGCCGCCACCAGCCACACCGGCCAAAATCCACGGGGCGGCATTGTTCTTGGCGGGCGCAACCAGAGATGAGATTGTCTCAGAGGCTGGCGATTCGACCGCGACCGCATCAATTGCTTCTTCTTCAACGACCGCTTCCGCCGCGACTTCCTCCGGCTGCTGAGGAAAGACCCCTGCGACGCTGCCTGCCCTGGCCCACTTCTCCATCCCCTTGCAGCCGATGCGGTCGGTCGGCGCGAGCTTGCCGCTGGCCGCGAGCGACTTCAGTTGCTCCAAGGTGAACGGCCCTTGGTTTTTCGGCGCGCGTTTGATGTACCAGGCGTTGGGCATGGCTGCACTTCACTCCCATGGCAAGTTGCGTTCGCTGGAGAGGAGTTTTAGGAGTATAGTCGCAGCTCAAATGCAGGGTCAAATTGCCTGCGGAGACATTCACGTGGCCAAGGACATTCTCGACACCGCTAGCGATTTTGCTTACGCGCAGCTGAAGAAGGCAAAAGGAAAATTTGCCAAGTTAAAACCAGAGCTGCAAACATTTATCCGTGTGGACAGCGGCCAGGCAATCATCGACAACGGCGGCCTACAGTACTTTTTCGAGAGCAATTGGGAAGGCACTCCTCCGTACTCGGTGTTCGTGGACGCTTACCGCAAGATTGGCGCTCGAAAGTGCGCCGACATGCTTCAGCGAGCCGTGAATCTGTTTGGATTCGAGAACCCGCATTTAGACGCGGAACGCCGGCAGGCCCGGATGGAAGAATTGTGGGAAGATCCAAGCGAGGAATTTGCCGACTATGATTTGCGAATGTGTGGCGATGAAACGGTCTGGACTAAACTCCAGCGGTTCGTCGAGAAAAACGCGGGCTCGTTTCGACGCCGCAAGTGACCTTGGATCGAAAGATGGCAGAATAATAGGAGCAGAACAATGTCTGGACATTATTCTGTGCTGATTATTCTGCCGTCCCACCAAAGCATCACTTCGGCGCGACGATCGGCCCGTACATCTCTGGCCGGCGATCGCGGATGCGGTCGATCTCGTGCAGCTTGGCCCGGCGGATGATCTTCTTTTGGCGAGCGGCGGCCACGTCGATCTCGGCATACAGGATTGCCTCGCGGTCGTGATTCGCTTCGGCCAGCACCTGCCCGCTGGGGCCGCAGATTTTCGACTGGCCGATGAAATGGAAGCCCCGCTCATCGCCAACCCGGTCGCAGGCGGCATAGAAGATGTTATTCTCCATCGCCCGGGCGTTCACCACGCAGCCGGCCATGCACTGTGCTCCTGGCGGCCAGTTCGTTGGCAGGACGACCAGATCGGCACCAAGCAGCGTCAGCACGCGGGCCGGTTCGGGAAAGCCGCCGTCGTAGCAGATATTCATGCCGATGCGGATGCCGGCCGCTTCGTGCACGGCAAAGGGGCGGTCGCCGGGCGTCGTGAACCGATCGACGCCCAGAAACGGCAGGTGGACCTTGCGGTACGTCGCCACAACACCGTCCGGCCCAACGAGCACGCAGGCATTGAAGACCCGGTCGCCATCGGCTTCCAACATGCCATAGATCACATGGCAGCCGAGCTTGGCACACACCTCAGTCATGCGCTTGGTGCTGGGGCCTGGAATGGGTTCTGAATGCGGCCGAGCCTCGTCGAGCGAATCGAAGCAATAGCCGGTCAGTGCCGCTTCGGGGAACACAGTCAGCTTCGCGCCGCTCGCGGTCGTCTGCTCCAGCACCTCGATCATGCGGGCCAGGTTCCGCTCGCGGTCGGCAAAGGTGATGTCGATCTGGGCAACGGCGATCTTGATGGGGTCGGACATAGGAATGAATGGAAACACAGAGATTGTCCGGTTGGTGTCAAGCGGTGAGGGACGGGAATTGGAAGGTTGTTTGTGATTTTAGCACTCCGTAAATGACTTGTACGAGCTTACGACAGACGACGCCGATCGCGTAGCTGTAGGAGCGACCCTTGGCCATCAGACGCTCCAGCAACTGGCGGAACGGATTGGCGGGGTGCTTGACGATCACGGCGGCCTTGGCGGCATTCCACAGCACGTGCCGCATGAGTGCATTGCCATGTCGAGCCAGGTGGGAGGGCTTCTCGCGCTTGCCCGATTGGTTCCGTCGCGGATAGATCCCGAGGAACGCTTTCAGCGCATCGGCCGAACGAAAGCGAGAGACGTCGCGGACCACGACCAAGGTGGCGGCCGTCGAGATCGGTCCCAGGCCGGGGATCAATATAGCTACTGCGCTATATTGGTTAAGAAAGAAGGATTGATCTGATGCCCCGCAATTTCCGCGAACTCGAAGCCAAGATGCCGCCGGCGTCGTTCGCGCGGGCCAAGGTCCGCGCCAAAGAGATGATCGCCGAGATGCTGCTGGCGGAGATTCGCAAGAGCGTCGGCCTGACGCAAGAGAATGTGGCAGCCGAGCTCGACATCAAGCAGCCGACGCTATCCAAACTGGAGTCGCAGGACGATATGCAGATCAGCACACTGCGGCGGCTGATCGAGGCGCTCGGCAACGAGCTGGAGCTGATCGCTCATATGCCAGGAGGCGATGTGCGACTGGGGCAGTTTTCGCGGGGGCGGTGAAACCGACCTTGGAAGCAGCGCGCTGTGGTTGGCTGTCGCCAACCACAGCCACCCGAACAGAAGAAGCTGACAACAGTCAGGCGGCACACAGAGTGTGCCTACGACTTACCACCGCAGAATGCCCGTCCCCCACGCCAGGCCCGCGCCGAAGCCGGAGAGGAGGACGCGGTCGCCCCGCTTCAGACGGGCGGCAGCGGCGAGCTCGTCGAGGACGAGTGGAATGCTGCCGGCGGACGTGTTGCCGAAGCGGTCGAGGTTGACGATCACTTTCTCGGCCGGAATGCCGAGGGCCTCGGCAGCGGCATCGAGGATTCGCCGGTTGGCCTGGTGCAGCACGACCAGGTCCAAGTCGCGGGCGGTCAGCCCGGCAGCAGCCAGCGTATCGCGAATGGTATCGGCCAGCAGCTTCACCGCCCACTTGAAAACGGCCTTCCCCTCCATGTGCATGTATTGCCGGCCGGCCGTGAGTTTGTCAGCGGTGAGTGGCTCGCGCGAGCCGCCGCCGTGGACGCAGAGCAGATCGGCGCCGCTGCCATCGGCGCCGAGCGTGTACGAGAGAAATCCTTGCTCGCTATCACCCGTCCCGAGCAGCACCGCACCGGCGCCGTCGCCAAAGAGCGGCAGCGTCTTGGTGTCGGTCGGATTTACAAGCCGCGTCATCACGTCGGCCCCGACGACCATCACGCGATTGGCACAGCCGGACTTCACGAACGACATCCCCGTCACGAGGGCGTACATGAACCCGGCACAGGCGGCACTTACGTCGAACGCCGCCGCTCGTCCGCCCAGCCGCCGCTGCAATTGGCAGGCGGTCGATGGTGCGGGGCTGTCGGGGGTCATCGTGGCGAGCACAATCAGGTCGATGTCGTCGATCGCGACATTCGCCTTCGCGAGGCACTTCACCGCCGCCTCATACGCCAGATCGCTCGTCGCCTGATCGGCCGCAGCCCGGCGGCGTTCCAGAATCCCCGTTCGCTGCACGATCCAGTCGGCATCGATCCCTAGCGGCGCGAGGTCGGCGTTCGTCACTCGCTCGGCAGGAACATACGACCCGGTCGCCAGCACCTGCACGCCGGTTAGTCGCGGCAGCGGGCGAACTGCATGCGGCTCGTCGCAGCGAACCAGCTCGGCAGCGAGCGCGGCCAGGTCCGTCTCGGCCGCTTTCGGAACATTCGGCGAAGCGGCAGCCGCAGGAGAAGAGGAGAGCTTCATGCGGACCTAAGAAGTGCGAGGAAAGGGCAATCTGCTTTATACCGGTCTTTCTCCGGGTCGGATAGTTGTTTCGCACGCCGCCCGGCGAGTAAAACTGCGTGTCACCTAATCGCCTCGCGCTTCCATGGCCGCTAAGTCCAAGCTCGCTAAGCCGTTGCGCCTCCTCATTCAGCCGATCGTCGAGCTGTCCGAGGGGTTGGCCGCGCGCGTGCGGACGGAGCTTCCCACGCACGACGGCTTGGCTGCCGCATCGACCGGCGTTGCCGATGCCGCCAAGCAGGCCCAAAACGTCTCGCAGTCGATGAACCGGCTCATCAGCCTGCATCGGCTGCCGGCGGTGTTTCTGGCGGCGGCGCTCGTCTGCCTCGGCGTTTGGATTTATTGGCGATTCTTTCACGTCGCGACACTGACGATCGCGGTGCCCGACCGTGACGCAACGAGCCTCCGCGAACAGATCACCGGCCGTCAACGCGTTCACTTCCGCCCGGTCGAAGTCCCCGGCTCTCGCGAGGCGCTCGGGCAGGTGACGCGCGGCGAAGTCGATCTGGCATTCGTCCAAGGGGGCCTGCCGATCCCCGCCGACCTGCCACGACTGGAAACGCCGAGCCCGGAGCTGGTGCTGTGGCTCACCCGCGGCGGCAATGCCAACCCGCGTACGATCAAGCGAGTTCTCACGTCGCTCGCGGATGAAGGGAGCCACACGGTTGCCAAGGCTTTCTGTCCCGCGTGGGGAATCGTCGAGGCTGAGTATGTGCACGAATGGAGAACGCTCACCGCCGACGAGAACTATCAGATTGCCGACGACATCGACGCGGTCTTCGTCGTGAAGGACCCGGCTGATGAGAAGACGCTGGCTGGGCTCGCCAAGCTCACTGCGGCAGGCTTCCGACTGATGCCGGCGGATCTGGGCGTGCGAGCCGAGCGGCACGACTTTCTCAAAGCCGCGACAATCTCGCGCGGCTACTTGCGACCCGAGCCGGCCTTGCCCGACGAGACGGTGGCGACGTACTCGGTCCGGACGTATCTCGTCGCCCGCCGCGGACTGACGCCACGTTTGCTCGCGCAAGCCGGGCACGTGCTCGACTCGGGGCCGCTGGCGATCACCGATGCCGACTTTGAGCCAACGGCCCACGAAGCGAGCGACATCTTCCAGGGGATCGAGGCGTTCCTGGGGATCATCGTCAACATCGGCCTGGCGTTCCTCGCGCTCCTGGGCCTGGACGTAATGGCTTATCGCAAGCAGTTCCACGAACTCAACTCGCTGGTGAGCCTGCTCAGCATGTTGCAAAGCAACAAGGACGTGCTCGGCCTGGCCGATGAAGCGAAGAAGGCCGAGAACCTTTTGTACCTGGGCCTGGTGAGCGATCTCCTGGGCCTCATCAGCATGATCAGCAGCTATTACACGCAGGAGAATTCGTCGCTCCTCTTCAACAACCTCTCCGAAGTGATTCACCAGCGGTGCGACGGGTTGAAGATCAACATCCAGCTCAAGATTCTGCACGCGACGGTCGAGCTGCCGCGGGGGGCGACGACACCGGCGTGAAACAAGCGAGAAGGGCAATCGCCACGAAGAACGCGAAAAACCACAAAAACTCGCGAAACCACGCCTACGTTCTTGGGGAAGTTCAGGCAACCCTTTTCGTGCCTTTTCGTGTTTCTTGTGGCTATTCCGCGCTGGGCGTTTGTGATTGACGACTGGCTCGGGGTGGCGGTGTGTGTTGGCGACAGCCAACCTCGGTTGCTTGTCTCGCGTAAAATGGCGTCATGCCCGCCAACACGATCTACCTCGATCACAACTCGACAACGCCGATCGACCCGCGGGTCGTCGAGGCGATGGTGAGGGCGTGGACCGACTGCGGCGCGAACCCCGCGAGTCAGCACGCTCCCGGCCGCCAGGCGCGGCGGATGCTGGAGGAAGCCCGCGAAGGAATCGCCGAACTGCTCGGTGCGAAAACCGGCGGCATGGATGCCGACCGCGTGATTTTCACGAGCGGCGGGACGGAGGCGAACAATCTGGCGATATTTGGGCTGGACGGCGGAGTACCGCTGGTCTCCGCAGTAGAGCATCCGAGTGTGATGGAGGCCGCCAAGCGGCTCAAGCGCTCTCCACTGCGCGTTGCGGACGATGCCGATCTTGAATTGACGCGGGCAATGGCCAAAGCAATGCCGGGGGCTGCTGAGGAATTCGTGTTACGCCACGAATCGCGAGTCACGAGTGCGATGCAGCAGCTTGCTGGAGACGAGCGACGAGCTAAGGAGCTAACGACCGAGGTTTTTGCAGCCGTGCTCAAAGAAAGCAACCGATATTATCCGAATTGGCTGTTTCGCATCGCGAATCGAGTCGCCGCGGAAACTCTGGGATTCCATTTGCCTTCCGACAGCACAATACCCGTCGGCTGCGATGGAGTACTACGATACGGTGCGATCGCGCTCGGAGAGTGGCATCCGGTCAGCGTTCAATTAGCCAACAACGAATCGGGCGTAATTCAACCGATGGTTGAGATCGCCTCGCTTTGCCGTACGCGCAGCATGATCTTGCACACCGACGCTGTTCAAGCCGTCGGCAAGATCCCCGTTCATTTTCGCAATCTCGGCGTCGATGCGATGACCGTCGCGCCGCACAAGTTTCATGGTCCGCTAGGCATCGGCGCGCTCGTGCTGAGGCATGGAGTGGAGCTACAGCCGCAATTGGTCGGCGGCTTTCAGCAGGAAGGGTTGCGGCCGGGGACGGAGAATGTCGCGCTTGCGGTTGGATTTTACAAGGCGCTTGAGTTGGCGGTGAAGGAGCTGCCAGAGCGCGCGGAGCGGATGCGGGAGCTGCGCGATGCGTTGGAGCGGGAGCTAATCGAAAGTAGTAGGCACACTCCGTGTGCCGTGAATGCGGACGGCACGCGGAGCGTGCCTGCTACTTACATCATCGGCAAAGACGTACCGCGATTGCCCAACACCAGCTGCGTCGCCTTCCCCGGCCTCAATCGGCAGGCACTGGTGATGGCACTCGATCTGGCCGGCGTCGCTTGTTCGACCGGCTCGGCATGTGCGAGTGGATCGAGCGAACCGTCGCCGACGCTCGTCGCGATGGGCCTGCCGAAGGACGTGATCGACGGGGCAATTCGGCTGAGCCTGGGAGCGTTTACGACGGCTGACGAGGTCGCCGAGGCGTCTCGACGTATCCTCAAGACTGTCAAGCACTTGCGCTCACAGAATTCCGGCTGATTTCGGCCTCTGCCATATCCTCAGACGTGGCGAAAACGGGTAGAATCAGGGTTTCGCCAAAGCTCAGAATTCTCGGCCGGGCGCTGTTCCAAATACGCGGCCCGTTTTCGCGTGATTAGCGGCCTCTTTTCGCTCTCGATGCACGATGCGGCTGCGCCCCTGGCGACGACCGGCAGCTTCGTTGTCGGGCCGGAAAATTCGCTGGTTCGCGAACTGGCCAAGGGGGTCGCCGGCGAGTCGCTCCCATACAATCCGCTCGTGCTCTGTGGTCCGTCCGGCGTCGGCAAATCGACGCTCGCGCATCTCCTGGCGAACCGTCGCCGCACGGCTTTTGGCTTGTCGCACGGTTTGGAAACGACCGGCGCGGACCTAGCCCGCCAACTCGCGCATGCCGCCGAAACGAACTCGGTCCCCGAGCTCCGCATGCGGCATCACCGTTGCGACTGGCTGCTGATCGACGATCTTGATCAGTTTGCTGGCAAGTCGGCGACGCAAGAGTTTCTCGTCAATACGCTCGATGTGCTCGTCCGTCGTGGCGTGCTGGTGATTGCAACGCTCCGCCGCCTGCCGCAATCGACGGCCGACCTGTCGCCGCTGCTGGTCAGTCGGCTCAATAGCGGCCTTGTCGTGCCGCTCGTCGCACCGGCAGAACTCGCGCGTCGTGAAATCGTCCGCCAATTGGCCGAGCGGCTCGACCTGTCGCTATCGGCTGATGCGGTCGAAGAGCTTGCCGCCGCTCAAGGTTTGCGTGCCGCATCGCTCACAGTTCCCCGCCTACGCGGTCGCCTGATGCAGCTTGCCTCGGCAACGCTGCACAACCAGCCGCTGCCCGAGGCGGACGATACCGATGCTAAGGGATTGGTCCGGCAAATCACCGTGGCGGTAGCCAAGCACTTCGGTCTGACGATGGGGCAGCTGCGCGGAAAGTCGCGCCAGCAGACGACTGCCGAAGGTCGCAGCCTCGCCATGTATCTTTGCCGCGAACTGACCGATTTGACGCTGGCCGACATCGGCCGCCAGTTCGGCAACCGCGATCACACGACTGTGCTGCATGCCTGCCGCAAGGTCGCGTCGCTCGTGCAATCCGATCCGGCCACTGCCCGACTCGTGGAGGAACTTTCGACGCAGTTCGACTGAAAAGGTAGCTGAACTCGCCAGAGTTCAGTAGTTGAACTTCAGAATTCACTCGGCCAACGCCTCTATTGTGAACAACCCGTCGATCCACGTCACATCCTGTCGTTCACAACAGACGCCGCCGACAGACACTTCGCCCTCCAAACAACTCGTCGCAGAACCCAACCACCAATCGACACGCATTCAACGCTTCACAAACAAGTTATCCACAATCAAATGCCGTAACGAATCCGCCATAAGTTCAATTAAGAACGTCGCTTATTGCATTCACCACCGCACCTATCAACATTTTCGCCCACCCTATTACGACTACGACTGTTTTAGATATCTCTATTCGAAAGTGGCACGCGGACCGGCACAAGCTTGTCGCCCAACGTCATCCAGCGGCTGCCCACGCACGGAGGGTTCGACCCCATGAAGATCGTTTGTGAACGCGAGAAACTGCTGTCCGCCTTTCAGACCGCGGCCCTCTTCGCCCCCAGCCGCAGCCCCAAGGAAATCCTGACCAATGTGAAGCTTGACGTGGACAAGGACGGGGCCACATTCAGTGCGACCGACCTGGAAGTGGGCGTCCGCGTGACGATCGAGGGGCTCGATGTCGATGCGGCAGGGAGTGCGATTCTGCCGGTGGGTCACTTCGGTGCAATCCTGCGGGAAAGCTCTGATGAGCGCTTGCGGATCGACGCCACGAGCAAAGGGACCGTCGTTCGGGGCGAGCGAAGCGAGTTCAAGCTGACCGCCGGCGACCCGGAGGAGTTTCCAGCCGTCGCCAAGTTCGAGGAAAAGAAATATCACGTGCTGCCGGCTCGGCTCTTCCGCGAGGTCATTGCCCGGACGGAATTCGCTACCGAAATGGAAAGCAGCCGTTATGCCCTGGGCGGCGTGCTGTTTGAACTGGAAGCGAACAAGATCACCGCGGTTGGCACCGACGGCCGCCGCTTGGCCAAGATGGAAGGACCGGCGGAATCTGTCGGTGGGCACAAGTCGGGCGACACAATGACGATCGTCCGCACGCCGTCGCTCCGTTCGATCTACCGCGCTCTTTCCGACAACGACGGCGAGGTCCACTTCGCCGCCCGTTCGAGCGACGTGCTCATTCGCACGCCGCGTTGCACGTTCTATTCGCGGCTGGTCGAGGGGCGCTTCCCGCGTTGGCGAGACGTGTTCCCGAGCCGTCGCGATGCGGCCAAGATCGATATGCAGGTTGGCCCGCTCCACTCGGCCCTGCGGCAAGCGGCGGTCGTGCTCAATCAGGAAAGTCGCGGCATCGACTTCACGTTTGAAGCCGGCACGCTCACGCTCTCGGCAGCGACAGCAGAAACCGGCCAGTCCCGCGTGGAAATGCCCGTCTCGTACGACGGGCCGCAGATCATTGTCTCGCTCGATCACCGCTTCGTGCTGGAGTTCCTCAAGGTGCTCGAGCCCGAGCAAACGATCACGCTCGACATCGAAAACGGCGAAACAGCTTCCGTGTTTCTCGCCAATGACGCCAGTTATGGATATGTCGTCATGCCGCTGTCGCGCGATCGGTAGCAGGGCAGGTTTTTCACCTGCCAAAAGTTTCATTCAAGGACGAATTTGCATGTCCCTGCAGGACGAGACTGACCGCAACCTCCACGACGACTACCGCCGCAAGCAGATCCGCCTGCCGCCGCCCAAATCGCTGGGCAACGTGATGGGCCAACTGCTCGCCAAGCGGGGTTACGCCCAGGTGCAAACCGCAGCGATGAACGTCGCTGCCTGGCGGGAAGCGGTCGGTGAGAAGCTGGCTCGCGACACGCGGCCCGGCAACGTCAGCCGCGGCGTGCTGGAGGTGCTCGTCCGCAATTCATCCATCAACCAGGAACTTTCCTTCCTTTCTGCCAAGATCGTCAAAACGCTGGCGACCCTGGCCCCGCAGCAGAAGATACGCAAACTCAAATTCCGCGTGGGAGCGATCGACTAGTGGGGCAGGTTTTTAACCTGCCGCTTCCCTGCCGCAACCTGAAAGAATCGACCGAAGAATGTCAGAAACCTTGACCGAATCCGCCGTGGCTGAACTCCCTGACGACTACGGCGCCGACAGCATCACGAAGCTCTCCGACCGCGAGCACGTCCGCCTCCGCTATGGCATGTACATCGGCGACAGCTCCGTGCAGGGGCTGCATCACCTGGTGTACGAGCTCGTCAACAACTCGATCGACGAGGTGATGGCCGGGTTTGCCCAGCACATCTGGGTGCAGATCAACAACGACGGCTCGGTCACGGTCGAAGACGACGGTCGCGGCATTCCGGTCGATCGGCACGAGCAAACCTCGGAAGAGAAAGGCCGCGACGTCAGCACGCTCGAAGCGGTCATGACGAACCTGAACATGGGGGGCAAGTTCGATAAACGGAGCTACAAAACGTCCGGCGGCCTCCACGGAATCGGCCTCAAGGCGGTCAATTTCCTCTCGATCTGGTGCGAGGCCCAGGTCTGCCGCACCGGCTTCATGTACCAGCAGGAGTTTCAGGCGGGCGAGTCGCAAGGGGCGCTCAAGAAGATCGCCGCCACGACCAAGCGCGGCACGAAGATCACGTTCAAGCCCGACCCGACGATCTTCACGACGACGAAGTTCCTCTACGACGTGCTGCAGAAGCGGCTCCGCGAGCTGGCGTTTTTGAACAGCGGCGTCCGCATTCACTTCAAGGACGAGCGGAGCGGCGACCACGAGGAGTTCTATTACGAGCGCGGCCTCGTCGAATTCATCGAGTACCTGAACCGCGCGAGCGAAGCGGTCCACAGCGACGTCATCAACTTCAAGACCGAAGCGGAGGGGGTGCAGATCGACATCGCCCTGCAATACTCGGGCGAATTCACCGAGAACCTGCACTCCTACGTCAACAACATTCACACGCCCGACGGCGGCACGCACGTCGTCGGCTTTCGCACGGCCCTCACGCGCACGCTCAACAGCTACGGCAAGAAGGAGGACATGTTCAAGGACCTCGTCCCCTCGGGCGAGGATTTCCGCGAGGGGCTGACCGCGATCGTCGCCGTCCGCGTTTCAGAGCCGCAGTTCCAGGCCCAAACGAAAAACCGCCTGAACAATCCCGAGGTCGAAGGGATCGTGAACACCGCGTTCGGCGAGTTCATGTCGAAATTCCTCGAGGAAAACCCCAAAACGGCCAAGGCGATTATCAAGAAGGGGCTCCTCGCTTGCGAAGCCCGCGAAGCGGCCCGCAAGGCCAAGGAAGTGCTCCGCAACCGCAAGGGAGTCCTCGGCAGCGGCTCGCTTCCCGGCAAGCTGCGCGACTGCCTCAGCAAGAACATGGAGGAGTGCGAGCTGTACCTGGTCGAAGGTGATTCGGCCGGCGGCAGCGCGGAAGGGGGCCGGCTGCGTGACTTTCAGGCGATCCTGCCGCTGCGGGGGAAAATCATCAACGCCTACAAGTCGCGCGAAGACAAGGTGCTCGATAACGCCGAAATTCAGGCGATGATCCAGGCCATCGGCACCGGCATCGGCATCGATCAGGACATCACCAAGCTCCGGTACAACAAAATCATCATCATGACCGATGCCGACGTGGACGGCTCCCACATCCGCACGCTCCTCCTCTGCTTCTTCTATCGGCAGATGTATCAGCTCGTCGCCCAGGGGCACGTCTATGTCGCCCAGCCGCCGCTCTTCCGCGTGATGAAGGGGAAGGCCAAGCCGTACTACGTGCAAACGAACGAGGAGATGAAGACGCAGCTCCTCGATCGCGGCCTGAACGATTCCGAGCTCGACCTCTTGGACGGCCGCAAGCTCACCGGCGACAAGATGCAGCGCCTGGCGGGCTTGCTCGCCGGCATGGAGGAGGCCCTCCTCGCCCTGGAGCGTCGCGGCTACAGCCTGAAGAGCCATGCCGCCCGTCGCGGGGCCGACGGCAAGCTCCCCGTCTTCCATGTGTATCTGGGCCGGCAGGAGCACTGGTTCACCAGTCGGGCCGAGCTCGACGCGTTCCTCGAAAAGCAGGAAGCCGCCGGCGGCCCGGAGCTATCGATCAGCGACGCGCCCGTGGAAGCCCGAAGCGTCAGCGAGGGTCCGTCCACACCAACCCGCAGCGTAAGCGAGGGAACCGAAGACGCCGCCACGAACGGCCAACCCGCCCGCGCCTCACAGCTCCACATCACCGAGTTGCACGAGGTCCGCACGATCAACCAGGGCCTCGCCGATCTGAAGTCGCAGTTCGGCTTCGACAGCGACATGCTGATCCGCCAGGAGCGGACCGGCAGCGACCAGCCCAGGTACGTCCTGCGGCGCGGCGAACACGACGTCCCGCTCGAGGATCTGCGGGGCCTGGCCGCGGCCGTCCGCGAAATGGGTCAGAAGGGGCTGACGGTCACCCGCTTCAAGGGTCTGGGCGAAATGAATGCCGAAGAGCTTCGCGAAACGACGCTCGACCCGGCGAACCGGACGCTGGTGAAGGTGCAAATGAACGACGCCGGCGCCGCCGACGACATGTTCCGCGTCCTGATGGGTGACAAGGTCGAACCCCGCCGCGAATTCATCGAAAAGCACGCGCTGGAAGTGCGGAATTTGGATGTGTAATACACAAAACTTATTGATTTCCCAACTTACTGACTCTGTTCAGTCAAGAAGGTAAAAACAAGCTGACGTGGGTCATGTTTTTGTCGATCCCGCCTTCGGAATTGAATGCGAACCTCACAAGGGAAATAGCGTACCCGAGCTTCATATACGTCGTTTGAAAGGGGCACGAGTGTTGCCTTTGCGCCTTCTGTCGATGACGGAGGAACCAGCGAGATTACTAGCTCATCACCATCGTTTCGCGGTCGGCGCGTTGCCCCGACGTCCACTCTTGCGTTTCGTCGACTTCGGTGATGTCTTGCCGGTTTGGCCTCCTCTACATCATTGAAAAGTCCAACACCAGTAAACTCGTCTGTCAGCAGTGGGACAGACCTCGTTTCTAAAAGTACGATACCTTCCTTGAAGCCTCCACGTTCTTCTCGTTTAGCGGCTGCAAGCAATTCGACATGCCTTAGGGAAGTACCGCACAGCGTCGATGCGCTTTCGACGACTTCAAGCAAATCCACCAACTCATCGATGCACTTTTCGTCGCGTGCCTCCCAAAAAAGTTCGAGCGCTTCCTCCACAGCCTTAGCCTTCAACAGTTCAAGGAGTTGCTCACTAGTCACGCGCATGAGGCGGGGTGTATCACCGTGCGATTCGATTCTCAACGGGATCTTGTCGCGGACAAGTTTTCCGAACTTACGAGACACGCGCGGCTCGCGAAATGCGTCAATGCTTAGAATTCGAGCGCCATTGCGTTTTAGCACATAGTAATAGTGGGCAAGCACGCTTCCGAAGAACTCAATAGGTACTCCTACATCGCGCGAAAATGTTGCAACTTCCGTCAAGAACTCTTCGGATCGTAGCAGTTCTGGACCGGGACGCAGTGATAGACTAAACGGTTTGCGAAGCCGCTCACCTTCCCACTCTCGTCGCAGTCTTTGAATATCAGACCGATCCATCACAGCGATGCGCTTTCCTGCGTACCGCACGGGTGTATCCGGATCGAACTCTGAGACGACTTTGTCAGTATAAAACCATGGCAATGTATATGACTCGCCCGTTGTCGAACGAACATCAACGAAGTACATCACTTCGACATCTTGCCCGACATGGTCAGCTACGAGTCGTGTTTGGCGCGCTATATCGAAGAGCCGTTCATCATCCAAAACACGCTTCCAATCCCAAGGCTCTCCCGATTTTACTTCTTGCCATGCCCCTTCAGCATTCATGTCAAGGTATTCGGGCTTGCACCGGATTTTTTTGAGCACCTTGCGGGCAGTTAAATCAACGACATAAGTATCATGCGGGTAATAAAGTAAGCTGTCTGGACCGCCCCAGTTTGCGTCGATCAGCACTCGCGGAATTCCTGGTTTCGAGTATCCATATGCCCCCGCCGATGCTGCAACAAATTGGTGAATCGTGAAGCAGAATTGATCTGCCGCTCTACCGTCTGCAACTAGTGACTGAGCTCGTTCGCGAAGGAACGACGTAGCTCTCTCAAGGTCTGGCAATGCGCCGCTACGCCTTAACAGCATTCCCGACTCCCCTGAGTCATCTGCTAAGTCAGTGCGAATTAGAATCGGCGAGACTAGGAGGTGTTTTAGATCGGCACGCAATGCATTCGGTACTTTGCCGCGGGCGAGTTGAGACAGCGTCTTGACATGCTCCAAGACAAATACAGGATAAGTTTGGAGTCCACATTCAGAAAAGGCTCGAACCGCTTGGACTTTTGGCCAACGCCGGTTAGCGTTATGAATAGGCGTCAAGACGTTGAAAACGGTATCGTCAGGTAGAATTCCTCCACCTTTCCATCGCGAACCCGGCGGTTGGCCAAGAACCTCTGGCTCAGCATCGCATTGAACGACGAAGACACGTCTACCATCCCAAATCCATTCAAGATGGAGTCGCGTTGGAACGCCAAGACACCACGCAGCAATCGAGCGGAGAACAGCAGGCAATTCATCGCGGCTGTTGCAACGGAGTGGTGACTCGACGCGACTTCGAGCAACACGCAGGCGTGTTACCCTTGGCGACTGTTCCTCAGTTGCTTGCGATTCAACATGCCAATTCGAAGCAGATCTGCTAACGCGTCGTTCATTCGACAAGTGCCCAAATGCAGTTGCGGCAACAAATGGTTGAATAAGAAGTGCCATACCTTGGCACTTGTTGTCATTCTGTCCTTGCAGGGAAGCGCTGTAGTGCGCACGAATGTCGTGAGAGGATCGAATGACAGTCTCAGCGTCGCATAGGCAGCGTTTTGATTGATAGTGTCCGCGATCCGCCAATGACTCGTCTATTGCGCTTGATCGAACCAGAACGTCCGTTGAGGCGTGAAGAGCGATCAGAGACTTAATAGCCTCCTTCAAAGCAACTGCTAGTGATGCAGAGTGAAGATCCTCGTTTGCTGGTATTGCTAGAGAGGGCAACGTCCAGTCCAGCGGAATTGAAGCCAGGCCGACGACCTTTTGTCCGAGGAGAGGAAGCGGAGGTGTTTCAGATGCAAGCCGCGAGGAGAAGTGACGACTATAAAAAATGTGAGAGGGCATTTACGCAGCGTCATGGATTAGCCTGCCTCTGCTCGGAATCAGAGTCAGTGTGTTTTTTGGCACCGAATAGCGTTTGTGCAACCTCCGCCATTTTTGCAGTCGCGTTGTCAGAGAAATATCCGACGAGAAAACTAATCGCAAAACACACCCACTTAGACTGCAACTCGGCTCGGTCAACAATGACAAGCAGTCCCGAGGAGAGGAGAATCACGAAAGAGAGCGCGAGCGAGCCAGAAAGGTGTGGAGTGAATAACCGCCAGAGCCTGCGATCGACGTTCCACATGTTCTTTGCAACCACGTGGTACAGCCATTTAGTCGCATAGATCGTTCCGCCGAGTAATCCTCCCATCCAAGCATGCAGAACTTGTTCCCAACCGAGCGGGTTTGATAAAGCCGTCTCTGTGGATACCGACGAGAACGGCGCGGCTGGGAGTTTGAAGAATTCGAGACAGAAGACCGTGATGACAACTGCGCTGAGATGAACTGCCAAATAGCCAGCTTCAAATCGAATCCACCATTTTGCAACTGGGTCGTTGTATCTACTCTCCCAGTCACCGGCCCCGCGGTTATCGGTTGGGTTGGCAGGCGCAAATCCGGGTTCAATTGGCTCACGCACCATGGATCGCCTTGCCCACTTCTACAGCTTGTTTACAACCAACGGCGAAGGCATGCCACAGTCGCCAGCACATTTTCCGTCATGGGATTAAGTCGCCAGTCGTACTGATCCGTTATCCCAAGGTGCCGGGCAATGGCGCGTCGAAATAGTTGGCTAGGAGCCGCTTCCGCATCCGCAATTTGAGGTAACTCGTCGGCTTGTTCCACATAGAGATACGACCGGCCCATGCGGAATCGTTCCATTGTGGAAAGCAAGCCGCTCGCGGGTTCCCACTTCAGACAGCCGTTTACAAAATTGACCGATGCGTCGATCAAATGACAAGGAGCTGGGACCACGTGCAGGTGTGCATGATCAACGCTGCACCCTACGCTCTGGCCACGTGCAGAAGGGCCGTGTTCGAACGCGCATGCCGAACCGAATTCGCGCCGCAATAGCTGAAATAACACCTGTTTAATTCCGTCGAGCTCGCTGACCGATTCGTCATCGAGAGCGCCAACAGCTAGGACGGACCGGCGCGGCACAATCAGTAGCCAGCCGGGGACTAAAGCGCCGACAGATGGCACGACGACGAAATGCTCGGTTTCCAAGAGCACTTGGTCCCACGGCGCGCCAAGGCCATGTCGCGCGTTAGCACTGAGGAACGGAAATGAATTCACGTTTGACACCAAGCCTGGAAACCGGTGCTAGCTAAAATCGTACCGTGTAAGGTCTTCTCAGGATGAGACTCGACGCTGGCAGGTTCACGCTTCAATAAGCTTACATGCGAGAATGCTGATGACAAGACACTGACTTAACCGCGCCCAACCTTCGGCCGTGCGGTGACGGTCCAGTGGCGCTGGCCGTCGTGATGGGTGACTTCGATGGCGGGTTGAGTGCCGTGGCGAGTGAGGCGGAAGGAGAGAGGAATCACCTGGCTGGCGAGGAGGGCGGGGCTGTCGTCGGTCGATTGGCCGACGGGCGCGAGCGTGCCGTCGTGCAGGCGGAGCAGCGTGAGTTTCCAGGGATTTCGATCGACGATCAAAAGTTCGCGCGTGCCGACCTTCTCATAGAAGGGGATCTTCTTGCGGGTCCGGTCGCGGGGGCTGACGATCTCGATGGCGAAGTCGGGGCCACCATACCAGAACGTACCCAGGTCCTCAGCCGGGTTACCGTGCAGGAAGACGGCAATGTCGGGGCAGCGGTAGTTCTTCCGCCAGCCCCGTTTGCGGTCGCTGACGTTGACGTTCGGTTCGGCCGAGCCGAGGCCGTCGTCGTTGATGGCCGGCTTGAACGCTGTGTATAGATCGCCGGAAAGTCGTTGGTGCTCGTGATCGGCAGCGGGAGACATGAGATACACTCCATCCCAGACTTCGTCGCGCAGGTCGATCCCCAGACGGCGACGCCGGCGAATGATCGACCGTTCCAAGTCCCGATCCAGAATGACCGCGGTCATGCCCTGCTCCTCTCTTTCCATTATGCGACGTGGAAGCGAGGAAAGTCCATTGCGATCAGCAATTAAGGCTTGCGTTTCTTTTTGGCTGGGCGTGACTTCGTCGGCTTGCGGGTCTGGCCGCGGAGGATGGCGAGGCGGTTGGCGGGGGCGTCGGGGGAGAGGAAGCGCGGGATGGTCTCTTTGGTGCGGCGCGGGCGGGTGAGGAATTCGACGGGCCATTCGGTGACGCGACGCTTCTTCACGTGTTTGAAGTGGCCCGGCTGCGGTTCGTCGAGGTATTCGAGTTGCAGGACGAGGGCGAGGGGCTCTTCGGTGCCGGGATGCTGCCTGGCGAAGCGTAGCGCGTCGGGGTAGGAGGCGAAGGGGTAGTAGTAGTCGCTGCCATCGGCTTCGTCCGGCGCGCCGAGTTCGGGATGGCACCAGACGCGGTATTCGAGAACGGCATCCCAGACGAGTCCGCCACCGGCGCCGGCCACCGCGGGGTATTTGCCGACGCGCGTCGGATCGATGGCTCGGGGGAATCGGCGTTGCTTCTTCATGTTGGATGAGAGAAGCGAATTGTAACAAGTTGACAGTTTAATGCAATAATTCTGTCCACTGGCGCATCTTCAGCTTGGCGGCGGGATTCGCGCGGACGGGAGTAGGAGCCGCTCGATCCTTGGCAATTTGGTGAAACGGAGCTTATGCGGAATGAGTCCTTCGGGGATTGGGAAAGGGCTGTATCGTAGCCGGATCGGAGGAGTGGAGTTCATACGATTCATAATCACATCCCCTGGGAGAAGGGTTTTATGAATGGATGCAAGTGAAGGCGCATCAAAGAGTTGTGACAATTCATTCATACTCGGTTTGCTGCCGAAAGAGCGAAAAGTATGAATGGCTGGCTGCATGAGGGTCGCTCAGCGTGACGGGCCCTCACCCTAGCCGTCTCCCAGAGGGAGCGGGGACTACGACGACGGACGATCCGTGGTTGGCTGTCACAACCACGCGACTAAATAGGGGCTTTGCCCTCTCGAGGTGGATCATTGCCTGGGCTCGGCAGGGGTCACGCGCTCCTGACAGCGGTAGCCGAGGGCTCAGCAGGAGCGCCGCGTGGACGCGGCGGCTAAGCGAAGAATGGCTTGGTTGACTGTCACCAGCCACAGCTACGCGGACGTGCCATCGGGAGGCTGACGTCTCTCGCTCGCCAGGATTGGCAGGCGAGACACTTGCCCCACGGTGGACCAAGCGACTTATGCGATTTCGTCCTACGCGATTTCGTCGAGCAAGCGCGAGAGGGCGATGTCGAGCTTCTCGGGCGTTTCGTAGGTGCCGCGGGCGATCTCGGCGCGGATGGCCGCGACGCGGTCCTCGCGAATGTCGGGCAAGTCGCGAGCGGCAGCGGCGAACTCGACTTCCGGTGAAAGGTCCAACTGATCGACTCCCAGCGAACTGGCCGTTCCGCTTGTGGCCTGGGTCGGAGCCATCCGATGCGGCGGGGCGATCGGCTGGGCAGCGTGAACGTGGGCGGTTCCGTAGATGTACATGCTAGGTCTCTCCTGCGGCGTCGCCGGCTGACGCGGCTTGCACGGGCAAGCTGCGGAGCGAAGCGAGTGCCGCTATCTCCCTTGGTTTCGCGACTGGGGAGCAGAGCGACCTGGCAGGTCCACCCGGCGAGCGGCCGAAGCCGTGCCCAAGGCGGAACCGGATGCCGATTACGCTGTCCCCGAATTGTACGTCACAGGTGCAAAGCCGGGCGTCGCGATCCGTGTCGGGGAAGCTGCGGTCCGTTGCAGAAGAAGACCTTGCGAACGCTAGCACTGACTGCCCCTAGAACATCGGAAAGCGGCCACGCGACTGTGACCCAAATCCAGCGGTAACCTCCTGTACCGATTGCCGGTGTCCCGGACGGATGCGCCCGATGTGCCGGTCCTTGGAGGAGAACTGGCGACAGGTGCGGCCGCTCTGCTATTTAAAAGCATCGCCGTTGCCTGGAAGCAACACGCTGCGGCTAAGCACCACGAATCGGACAAACCTCTGGGACTCCATTCCCCTCTTGAGGCGACTCGCGAGGAGATGATGCCGCAGACCGTGAGGTCCGCGGCACCGATACCGATTGTACGCATCGCCCCGGCTGCGGGTTTGGGCCGGACGGATTTATTTCCGAGCCGGCCCAGCGGGACTGCGGAGCGTGTGCGCGGCGGGAGTATAGGCAAAGAAGGGTGTGGCGGCAAGATCGACGTAAGGCGTGGCTGGGGGCTGGGTTGGGACGAATCGAGCGGGAGTGAATTGCGGCTCAAATGCAATTTTCCTGGGCGCTGCCAGTTCTGCTAGTTGTCGAAACTTGCCCATTTCGCCAGGGTTTGATTGGCTGTTGGCTTGTCCGCTCCTATGTTGGTTCGCTTGGAGGTGTCTCATGCGTCGATTGCTGCTCGGTTCGATTACTACTGCGGTCCTATCTGCCGCTCCCCTGCTGGCTCAAGAGGAAGGTGACCTGTTCGCGAAGCTCGATGCGAACAAGGACGGCTTTGTTTCGCCGGATGAAGTGGAAGGGGACCGCAAGGCGATCTTCGACCGCTTGCTCCGAACGGCCGACAAAGACGGTGACAAGAAGCTCAGCAAGGAGGAGTTTGCCGCGGGACTGAAGGAACCCGATCAACCGCGACCGCCGCTGGGCCAGGGTGGTGGTCCTGGTGGACGAGGCGGGCAGTTCGTCAATCCGCGAGCGATTCTGGAGCGGTTGGATGCGAACAAAGACGGCAAGCTGAGCAAGGATGAGGCACAGGGGCCGCTGAAGGAGCGATTCGAGCAAGCTGACGCCAACGGCGATGGATTCATCGGCGCGGACGAGCTTGGCCGAATGCCCGGATTGGGCGGCCCTCCCAATGCTCAGCAAGTGGAGGCGATGTTCGAGCGAGCCGACGCGAATAAGGATGGCAAGATCACGAAGGACGAAGTTCCGGAACCGCTCCGCGAGCGATTCGATCGGACGCTTGAGCAGTTCGGGATCGAGTCGTTGAACAAAGAGCAGTTTGGGCGGTTCCTCGCTTTCGCACGACCCGGTGAGCCGCGACCCGGTGATGGCCGTCCTGGTGAACCGCGACCCGGCGACCAGAAACCTGGTGAAGGCCGTCCTGGAGATCCGCGACTTGGTGAACCGCGTCCGGGCGACGGGCGACCTCCACTGTTTGTCGCACTCGATGCCGACGGCGACGGCGAACTCTCCGCGGGAGAAATCGAAGCAGCAGGTAAGTCACTGCTGAAGCTCGATCGGAATAGCGACGGCAAACTGACGCGCGACGAGATCGGTCCCCCCAGCGGCCCGCCCGGAATGCGGCTGGGTGAGGGACGGCCAGGCGAAGGTCGGACGGGCGAGAACCGACCGGGTGACGGTCGTCCCGGCGATGCTCGTCCCGGCGATGCTCGTCCAGAAGGGCGCGGCGGCTTCTTTGCCCGCTTTAACCCGGCGGCAATTCGTGATGCCGACACCAATGAAGACGGCAAGCTGAGCAAGGACGAAGTGGAAAAAGCCGAGCTGCCGCCGATGATCAAGCAAGGCTTCGCCCGGCTGGATGTGAACAGCGACGACTTCATCGATTCCGAGGAAATCCGCGCAGCGTTTGAACGGTTCCGCGATGGCGACCGGCCGCGTGGTCCTCAGGGGGACCGTCGCCCCGACGGCGACCGGCCCGGCGCTCCGCCACGCGAGTAAGCCGTCTGAGACCGCAACAACTCCCGCCGCTCAACTCCTAGCCGCCGGTGGTGTTTTCGCGAGTCGAATCCGCAGGTCGTGCTTCGGGCGAATGGAAATCGCCGTCTGCAGTTCCAGCGGCGGCTGATCGGGAAGTTCGTCGAACGTGAATCGCTGCAGAATCGCTGGCAGAGCGACCTGTAGCGTCGTCATCGCAATGCGACCGCCGATGCAACTGTGAGAGCCGAGGCCGAACGGGATGTAAGCGCCGGTGGGAATCTGCTCGTTCGTTCCCGGTGCAAACCGTTCGGGGTCGAACCGGAGTGGATTGGGGAAGAACCGAGCGTCGCGGTGCAGCACCCACGGGTACATGAAAACCCAGGCGCCCTTGGGCAGCGTGTAGCCGCCGAGTTCAACGGGTTCGATCGCCTCGCGGGCAAAGAGGGCCCAGGCCGGCGGATAGAGCCGCATCGATTCTTGCAGCACCTGCGTGGTGTACGTCAGTCGCGGAATGTCGGCGACGGTGGGCGGGCGATTTTGCAGTTCGTCGCCGATCTCCTCCATGAGCCGCTGGCGAACGTCCGGATGCTGGGCCAGCAGATGCAGGGTGAAAGTCAAACAGGAGGCAGCGGTATGGTGACCGGCAAAGAACATCGTCCGCGCTTCAGCCAGGACTTCTCGCTCGGTCATGCGCTGGCCGTCGCCGCCCTCATCGATCGCTGCGAGCAGCAGGCTGAGCAAATCCCGGTCGTTGGCCGGATCGTCCGCAGCAAGCTGGCGGCGAGCCTCGATCGCGCGAGTAAAGTACCGTGCAATCACTCCTTCGGCCTCGCGCATGCGCCGCCGATTGAGCTGTGGCAGCCAGCCCGAGAGCCGCACGAGAAAGTAGTCGCGATCGAGGAAGCAATTCGCAAGCGTGTGCAACGCCTTGGCAAGCTCACGCGTTTCGTCGGCCGTTTCCAGACGAAAGAACGAACCGCCGACCGAGCGGAGCATGAGGTCGGTCATCGACTGGTACAGGTCGATCTCTTGACCTTCATTCCAGTAGTCGCACACGTGCTGAATCTCGCGCACGGCGCAAGCGGCCATTTGCTGACCGATTTGCCCCTGAAACGCCGGGAGCATCATGCGCCGCTTACGTACCCAGTCGCTCCCTTCGGTCGTGAGGATGCCGGGTCCGGCGATTCGCTCGATCAGTTCGCGCTGCCTGGGTTGCTTGCGGAACGACGCGGCCTTGGTCACGAGTACGTCACGGACGAGGTCGGGGTGATTGAGCTGGTATGCCTCGTAAATGAAGAGGCGATAAAACGCGATGTCGCCGTACCGGGCCAGGTCCGTAACGAATTCCAGCGGGTCGGCGAGCTGCCGCCACGCGTGCCGCCACGTGAAACCGCACCAGGCGTTGAAATTCGTCGGTCCGGGCGGATAACGGCGGGGCACGGCATTGTTCCTTCGCGGTGGACCGGGGTCAGTCCGCTGCCGCGCAAACCTACGCCGCGCTGCCGTCGCTCGCCGGTTGCGACCTGCCAGATAGAATGACTGGCGCGGTCGAACGCCCCGCTCACCTGCCTTGGCCGCTACAACCGGAATCCTCGCGTGCCCTTGCCGCCAGTCGACATCAATCCCTACGCACCGCCGCAGCACGACTCGGCTGCTCACTGGCCGCTTTTGCCGGCCGAGGAGTGGGCGAAGTTGGAGCTGCGCACGGTGAGCGTGTCGGGGTCAGGACTGCTCCGCACGGTTCGCGTGGCGGGAACGATCGAGGCCCAGATCGACTACGACGGCTGGACGCCGCCGAGCGAGACGGTACGCGTCAACGGCGTCGTGCGCGGGCGCGGCAGTCCGTGGGACTTCGCCCTTGTATCGCCGAGCATCGAGTTCACGATCGACGGCGATGGCTACCGGCTGCCGGCGCGGATCGACGTGCGGGCGGGACTGTCGATCCTGACGCTGTTTCGGATCACTCGCTTCAAGCTGACGATCGCCGGCCGCGTCGTGCACGAGGAGTAAGTGGCGAGCGGGGAGCGTAAGCTCCCCGATGGTTCGTGATTAGCGCGATGGCAACATCATCGGGAGGCTGACGCCTCCCGCTCGCCAGCACGTCGATTCGGCAGGATAAATCCTGCGCTACGATTTCTCGCACACCAGATACAAATAGTGCGAACCGAGCTGATACGGCTCGCGTGTCAGTGAGCTGTACGTTGCAACCGTCCGCAGGCCGGCGGCGGCGAGCATGCGGCGGATTTCGCCAACGGTGAAGACCCAGTGCCAGATTTCACGGGTCTCCGAGGCGCCATTCTTGGTGAACGTGAACGTCGAGTGCAGACAGCTCTCGGCAGCCAGGTATTCGTTCTGCACGTGAAAACCAATCTCGCCGATCGTGTAAACCAGTTCCGGCTTGAGATTCGCCAGGATCGACTCGGCGACGGCTCCCGTGTCGAGGAGCCAGCGGCCTCCCGGCTTCAATGCGGCAGCGACCGATGCGACGAAATGCGGCATTCGCTCGGGCCCGAAGTAGCCAAAACTGTTGCCGAGCGTGATGGCCGCGTCACACGGTGGCAGGTCCACCGGCTCGCTCACATCAGCCTCTCGCCAATCAACAGTCACTCCCGCGTTGGTGGCCGCTGTGCGGGCGAGCGCCAGTGCCTCAGCAGAGATGTCGATGCCGGTGACCACCGCACCGCGGCGAGCCAGTTCCACCGAGTGCCGCCCGTGTCCGCACGGCACGTCGAGCACCCGGCTGCCGGGCGAAAGGCCGAGTTCCTGCCAGACAAGATCCACTTCCTGCAAGGTTTGAGCAGGAGGGGCCGCCTGATGCCATAGCTCGACAGCAACGCCGTGAAAGAAGTCCCGATACCAGTCATGTTTCATGGGGGTCGAAGACAGGAGAGGCGGCCGGCAGGTTCGCGCGTGGAGCCCGCACCAGAACCAGCCGCGGTTTGCCGCGGGAACGTAACAATCAGCCCGCCGGCGTGAACTTTTAGGCTGGGAAACTCGTCACAAAGGTTGAAGCCCGCCCGGCGAATACCAAGGTGAGAGCCGCATTGGTTCACTCGCGGCTGGCGAGAGGGGATTTCCGTGACCGGTGAACTGCCGCAAACATTGCTCGTGATGATCTGCGACGAGGCCAGTGCCGGCCGCATCGTCGTCGATCTGGACGCCTTTATCCGCTTCAATCTCGACCTGGATCGGCAGCTGGCCGACCTCGAATCGCGAATGCACCGCGAAGTGCCGCAACTGGCCCAGCGCGGGCAGCTTGCTCGCCGTGATCGGGCAATTTCCTAGGCCGTCCTCGCTCTCTCTGGATGCGTTCTGTAGGGTGGTCTTTACTCCAGCACGAAGAGCGTCTCCAACTCCGGCGCCCCGACGTCGATCCACACTAAATTGCTGCGCTCCGGGTCGGAGGGAACCTGTGGCCCGCGCGAGCTTACGACGATCAGTCGTGCCCCGGCTGGAGCTTGATCGCGGGCAAGCTGCAACGTGTCGCCAAGCGATTCACCGTCGGCCGCCGGCAGCACGGCCAACTGGGCGAGCACCTCATGGCAAAACATGGCCGACGCCGGACCCGCCCAGCAGTTCGGCTCGGTCCCTGCGACCGCGACGAGCAATCGCGTGTGGCCGCGGCTGGTGAGGTCGGCCACCGCTGTCGCGGCAAAACTGATTGCCAGTTCAAGCAGCCCCTCGTGCTGCACTTCCGCCTCAGCAGGTAACCACGGATCGAGGACGATCGCCACGTCGCGGCTCTTTTGCCGCTCGAACTGCAGGACCGTCGGCACGCCAAGCTTGGCCGTGGACCGCCAATGAATCCAGCGCGTGCTGTCGCCGCTTTGCCACGGCCGCAAGCCGTAATAGTCTCCTTCATCGACGCCGCGCTGCGGATGGCTCCGCTGATCGCCAGCGTGCTGCGCTTCGAGCAGGTTCGCCCATTCAGGCAAGAGCCGCCCCAAGCGGGGCGCGACGATCAGTTCGGCTTCATCGTCCTGAGTAAAGTGTCCCCACACGAGGCCGAGTGGAAAGCGCGTCGAAACGCGCAGCGGTCCGAATCGATAGCGCCCGCGCCGAGCCAGGGTGATCCGATACGTGGCCGCGCTCGTTCCATGGGCCGGAACCTGCGCCGCCACCGTTTCGGCATGGGTCGCACCAAGATGCAAAGCCGATCGCACCTCGCGCCACCAGCTTCCCAGCAGCCTTGTACGCAGAGGCTTGGACCCAGCCGCTACAGCGTGTTGTTTCTTGGCACCCGCTCTCGGACTTTTCTCTTCCGGATCGTCGAGCCGCTTGACCCAATCTTCCACGACGATCATCCACGAACCCATCGTCCGCCGCCGATTCTCGATGGCGACCTCCACCGTCAGCGGTTCGCCGGCTGTCACTTGTTCCGGCAGTCGCCGCGAAACGACGAGGCCACGGAGGCTCGCCATTACCATCCGCCAGTTCAGAATGAGCGGCGCGATCATCATTCCGGCCAGAATGACCAGCAGATTGATCGACCGCAGCACCGCCCCGCCGACGATGAAAGCCAGCACGAAGGTGTAGTACCACCCTTCGCGACTGAGCCAGGCCCGGCGACGCAGCGGCATTGCGAGCAATCTCCCCAGCAACCGCCGATCGAAGCGGTTGGAACGTTAACCTTACCGCCTGAATCTCATTCCGCCGCGCATGAAAAAACCTGAGGAGAGTTGGCCCCAGCGATGCCAAGGCCGCCTCAGGTCAGGTTCCGTGAAGATAGGTGGCCTGAACCCAACGGTCAAGTTGTTGGCGGAAAGCGCTCGCTGGCGGCATCGATCGTTTATTTCGCCAATCTTCGAACAACAAACGCTTACGTTCCGAATTACCGGCAAATTCAGCTCCCCATCGTGCCACTATCGCATCCTCGCCCCGCCAATTAGTGTGAAATGTTTGCACTCCGCTGCTGGCATTGGCGGCAGAATCGTCCTTCGTCCGCACTTGCGTCATGTTTGCCTGGCTCTGGCAACGCCTTCGCCCCAATCGCGCCGCTGCCGCCGCGCCCGGGCAGGCGCATCTGACGTTCGCCCACACGTCGGTTGGCCGGTCTCTTTCCCGCACGACGCTGTTCTTGAAGAAACAGCTCTGGATCTGGCCGATCATCGCCGTCGTCGTGCTCGCGGTCATCGGCTTGGGCGTGAAGTCAGCGATCGAGCGGACGATGCAAGCGAGCCTCAAATCGGAGCTGCAAACGCTCCTCTCCGTCGAGCGCTCGATGCTCGAAACGTGGCTGAAGGTGCAGGAGTCGAACGCCGAGACACTTGCCAACGATCCGCAAGTCCGACGACTGATCGCAGAAATTCTGACGGCCGAGGAAGCGGCAAAAAACGGAACCGGCCCCAAGGCGGAAGCGGAACTGAAGGCTGAGGAACTGCAGTCTCGCCTGGCCAAGGAACTCGAGCCGGCGATGTCGTCGCACAACTTCGTCGGCTACGTCGTGACCAACAAGTCGCAACAGATCATTGCCGCTTATACGCGGTCACTGATCGGCACGACGGTTCCGGAATACGAACCGTTTCTGACCCGTGTCGCCGAGGGAGCTCCGTCCGTTTCACCGCCGTTTCCGAGCGTCGTCATGCTCAAGGACAAAGCAGGCCGGCTGCGGAGCGGAGTGCCGACGATGTTTGTCGCCGCGCCGGTCCGCGACGAAAACTTGCAGGTCGTGGCGGTCCTCGCCATGCGGATTCGTCCCGAGCAGGAGTTTACCCGCATTTTGCAACTGGGCCGCATCGGCGATTCGGGCGAAACCTACGCCTTCGACAAGAGCGGCTTGCTCGTTTCCAACAGCCGGTTCGATGAGGAGCTAATCCTGCTGGGCCTATTGCCAGACACCGAAAGCGCCCAATCGATTCTGAGTATCAGCCTGCGCGATCCCGGGGGCGACATGACCGCCGGCTTTCGACCGAAGGTCCGCCGGGCTGAGCTGCCGCTCGTTGAATCGGTGGCCTCCGCGATTGCCGGCAAAAGTGGTGTCGATGTGGAAGGGTATCGCGGCTACCGCGGCGTGACCAAGGTTGGGGCGTGGGACTGGCTCCCCAAATACGAGATGGGGGTAATTACCGAGATCAATCATGCCGAGGCGTTCCGCCCGCTGACGATCCTCCGCTGGACGTTCTTCTCGCTCTTCGGCCTGCTCATTGTCGCCGCGATTGCGATCTTCATCTTCACGATTGTCGTCGCCCGCTTGCAGCGGGAAGCTCAGAAAGCGGCCATCGAAGCGAAACAGCTTGGGCAATATCGCTTGGAAACGCGGCTCGGCGCCGGAGCGATGGGGGTCGTTTATAAGGGGCATCACGCCATGCTCCGCCGGCCGACGGCCATCAAGATGCTCAACGTCGATAAGGTGAACGAGGCGTCGATCCAGCGGTTCGAGCGCGAGGTGCAGATCACCTGCAAGCTGAACAATCCAGCGACCGTGGCGATTTACGACTACGGCCGCACCCCCGAAGGGGTTTTCTATTACGCGATGGAATACCTCGACGGGATCGACCTGCAGGCGCTGGTCGAAAAGTACGGCCCGCAACCCGAAGGGCGCGTGATCAGCATCCTGAAACAAGTTTGCAGCTCGCTTTACGAGGCACATTCGCTGGGCCTGGTGCATCGCGACATCAAGCCGGCGAATATCATGCTCAACCGGCGCGGCGGCGAGCCCGACGTAATCAAGGTGCTCGATTTCGGCCTCGTCAAAGCAATCGACGACGAGAAGCAGGCTCGCCAATCCGGCGCGGGGATGTCCGGCACTCCGCTGTATATGTCGCCTGAGGCGATTCAGACGCCCGATCTTGTCGATCCGCGGAGCGACCTTTATGCCGTCGGGGCGGTCGGCTACTACCTGATCACCGGGCAGCCGGTGTTCAATGCCGCGTCGCTGGTCGAGTTGTGCCAGCATCACGTGGCGACGATGCCCGAAGCGCCGTCACAGCGGCTAGGGAAGGCGATTTCGCCGGAGCTGGAAGCGGCTCTGCTCGCATGCCTGGAAAAGAGCCGGGCGAAGCGGCCGCAAACGGCCCGCGACCTGTCGATCCTGCTCGATCGCTCGCCGCACGCCAGCGCGTGGACGATCGACGATGCCGAAGCGTGGTGGGGGCGGCACGAGCGAGGCGTGGCAACCGCTAGTGCGGCGGCAGCGTCACCGGCAGGGAGTGCAGGGAATGGAGGATCGCCCAGTTCGTCGTCTCCGGCAGCCAACAAAGCCGCGGCGACCGCATCGTCCGGTTTGGACATGACGATCGTGAAGTAGCGCGGCCGGCTCTTAGGGCGCGGCTTTGAGCGCGATTGTCCCGACGAATAGCCGGCCGTCGGTGTGCCATTCGTCGCCGCCGCCGTTTTTGCCGCTTTTGATTTTGTGGAAGTCGTCGATGATCTGCACGTCGGCCAGATCGCCCGTCTTCTTCAATTCGTCGAACAGGCGATCGCGCTCGGCATCGACGTCGCCGCTGATGTGGTGCGTCACTTGGCCGGTCGTGTAGGAGAGGCCGACCCGCTTGTCGTACGTGACCGAACCGGCCCAGAGCGGGCGTCCCTGATCATCGACCTTGGCCGATTTCCAGTAACGGACGTGATGCCGCTGGCGCGGGTCGTCCCCCACGGGCTGCTCGAAGGCGAGGTCTTCCTTCCGGCCAAAGAGGAACAGATTGCTGACCGGGGCTTCGTCGTAGGGCCGCTTGAGGACCGTGTCGGCCGCGATCTTCACGTCGCTCCGCAGGCCGAGTTTGTCGGCCGGGAACCAGCCGGCAGCCTTTATGATCATTATCACATCCGCCTCCGATCCAATCAGAGCGACGTTGATCGGATCGCCTGGATGCTTGTCGCCGGTCTCGGTGATTCCCGGCAGTTCGTCAAGCGCGGGATGCCGCCGCTCATACCGCTTCCACAGGGCGGGCATCAGGACATACGCGACGAGGAAGTACGTCCCCACACCGACAGCAATGCCGACGACAGTTCGTTTCCAGTCGGGGCGGCGAGGAGTTGGCGTAGTGGGCGGCTGTGGAGCGGAAGGTTCAGTCATTGGTGGTTTCTGCCGGAATCGAACATCGCGTCTGCAAAATCGGTGCGAAGGAGAAACCATTCTACAATCTGCGAACGTTGCCAAGATCGCTGTCGCCGCTTGGTAGAATCGGCTCATGCTCCTCGGCTACAACACCAACGGCCTGGCCCATCACGATCCGCTGGAGGCGATTGCGCTCCTGGCGGAGATCGGCTACCAGAGCGTGGCGATCACGCTCGATCATGGGCCGCTCAATCCGCTGGCCGAGGGCTTTCGGGCGAACTTGCAGGAGCTGAAGGAGACGCTGCGGCGGCACAACCTGCGGAGCGTGATCGAAACGGGAGCCCGGTTCCTGCTGGACCCGCGGGTCAAGCACGAGCCGACGCTGATGACGGCCGATCCTGCCGGTCGCGGGCGGCGGAGCGATTTCCTCCGCCGGGCGATCGACGCGGCATCGTACCTCGAAAGCGATTGTGTCTCGCTCTGGTCGGGTATCCTCCGCGACAAGGCGAGCGACGAGCAGGCTCTCGAACGGCTGGCCGAATCGCTCCGGCCGGTCCTTCGCCACGCCACGAACAACAACGTCATCCTCGGCTTCGAGCCGGAGCCGGGGATGTTCATCGACACGCTCAAGGCGTACCGGCGGCTGTTGCAGTGGATCGACTCGCCGCATCTGAAACTAACGCTCGACGTGGGGCATCTCTGGTGTCAGGGGGAACTGCCGATCGCCGACTACATTGCCCGCTGGGGGGAACGGATCGTCAACGTCCACATCGAGGACATGCGAGCCGGCATCCACGAGCACCTGATGTTCGGCGATGGCGAGATGCAGTTCCCGCCGATCCTCGCCGCCTTGGCCAAAACCGGTTACCGCGGCGGACTGCACGTGGAGCTTTCCCGCCACAGCCACGAAGGTCCGACCGCGGCACAGCGGGCGTATGATTTTCTGAGGCCGCTGGTGGACGCTCTGGCCTAACGCGAAATGAACAAGGAAGGATCGATGAAATTCGGCTACACGATCGTCTATGTTCCCGACGTTGCCGCATCGCTGGCGTTTTTCGAGCGGGCGTTCGGCCTGTCGCGGCGGTTTCTGCACGAATCGGGAACTTATGGCGAATTGGCAACCGGTGAGACAACGCTGTCGTTTGCAGCCCACGAACTGGGCGATCTGAATTTCCCCGGTGGACACGTGGCTGCGCACGATTCCCAGCAGCCGCTGGGCTTCGAGGTCGCGTTCGTCACGGACGATGTAGCGGCGGCTCATGCCCGTGCGATCGCCGCTGGAGCGACCGAGATGGCCCCGCCGTCGCAGAAGCCGTGGGGGCAAATCGTCTCCTACGTCCGCTGCCCCGATGGCACGCTCGTTGAACTGTGTACGCCGGTGGTGGGATGATCGAGTAGGTTATGCTTCAGCATAACAATCTGAAGGTTTGGTAACGGCGTTGTGCTGAAGCATAACCTACGGGCCGAATCTGAAATCCTAAATCTGAAATTCCTATGTCCGACCACATCCTCCTCCTCTCCATCCCCGGCCTTCGCGGCCAAGACCTCGCCGCGATGCCGAACCTCACGCGGCTGACAGCAGGCGGCGACCGGACGGCACTCGTCCCTAGCTTTCCTGCCGTCACCTGGCCGGTGCAGGCGAATATGCTCACCGGGAAATTGCCCGACGAACACGGCGTGATCGCCAATGGCTTCTTTTGGCGCGATACGAACCAGGTCGAAATGTGGACCGCCTGGAACGACAAGATCCAGCAGCCGCAGATTTGGGATCTGCTTCATCAGCACGACAAATCGCTCACGTCGGCGGTCTGGTTCCCGATGCTCAGCAAGGGGTGTGGGGCCGATTTCATCTGCATGCCCAAGCCGGTCCACAACCCCGACGGGAGCGAGTCCCTCTGGTGCTACACGAAGCCCGAAATGATGTACGGCACGCTACGCGACACGTTCGGCCATTTCCCGCTGATGAACTTCTGGGGGCCGATGGCCAACATCAAGTCGTCGGCCTGGATCGCCGATTCCGCTGGCTGGTGCATGCAGCAGCACCGGCCGAACTTCTTCTACATCTACCTGCCGCAGCTCGACTACGCCGCGCAGAAGTCTGGCCCCGACAGCCCGGCAGCCCTGAAGGCAGTGACCGAGCTGGATGAAGTGATCGGCAAGCTCGCCGCGACGGCTGCCAAGGCGTATGAAGGCCAAAACCTTGCCTGGCTCGTTGCCAGCGAGTACGTCATCACGCCGGTCGATCACGTGACCTATCCCAACCGCGTGCTCCGCGAAGCAGGCCTCTTGACCGTCAAAGATGGCGGCGCGGGGGAACTGATCGACTTCGCCGGCACTCCCGCCTGGGCGCTGGTCGATCATCAGATGTCGCACGTCTTTGTCAAAGACCGCGATGCCGCCACGATCCGCCGCGTCGTCGATCTTTTCCGCGGTAAGCCGGGCATGGCCGAAGTCCTCGCAGGGGGCGACCGCGATAAGTACTCGCTCTCGCACGAGCGGGCAGGGGACGTGGTGCTCGTCTCAACACCCAATTCCTGGCAGGCCTATTACTACTGGCTCGATGACGCGAAGGCCCCGAAATTTGCCCGCACGGTCGATATCCATAACAAACCGGGATACGACCCGGTCGAACTGCACATCGACATGGCGACGAAGAGCATTCCGCTCGACGCGACGCTGGTCAAAGGCTCACACGGCGCGCCGGCCACCACCGACGAGCAGCGCGGCGTGCTCCTCTCGTCGCAACGCGGCATGTTCGTCGAGCGACCGATGGCCGACACCGACGTATGCGATTTGGTGCTGCGGCAGTTTGGGGTTTGATGACTACCCAATCCGTCCAATGAAAAGAGGCCAACTAAAATTCAGATGCACAAAGTGCGGCTTGGAGCACGATCTCGATGAGGTGTCGTTTGGCGCAGATGCGCCTGTGCAATGGACGCTCCTTACGCCTGACGAGCTATCCCGTTCGTATTTGGGCGAGGAACAGTGTGAGATCGAAAGCGGGCAAGGAAGCAGCTACTACATTCGTGCCTGCTTGGAAATACCGATCCGTGGCGTCGATCGCCCGTTCACGTGGGGCGTCTGGTGCTCATTGAGCGAGCAGAGCTTTCGAGAAATAGCTGAGCGCTGGGAAAACCCCGAACGAGTGAAACTGGGACCACATTTTGGATGGCTCTGCACCAAGATCCCGGGCTATGCTGACACGGTATTTCTCAAAACGATGGTTCATCAGAGAGCGGTTGGTTGCCGGCCGAGCGTCGAGCTGGAACCAACAGACCACCAGCTTGCCATCGACCAGCGATGCGGGATCGAAGAAACTCGTTTGCGCGAGATTGTCGTCAGATTGTTGCACGAGGATTGACGGAGCTTGGAATGAAATTTTCGCGTTGTGATGATCTGCGATGTCTCAATCGATGATTAGAGGACTTTGTATATGCTGGCCACGACAATGACGCTTCGACTCATGGTTTTCGCTGCATTGATTCACCTCATGATTCTGAGCACATGCAGTGCCGCTGAGCCCGCTCCCCCCGGCTGGAAGCTCGTCTGGTCCGACGAGTTCGACGGCAATGAGATCGACCGGACCAAGTGGGATCGCGACGTCGGCAACGGGTTTTACAACTACGATGCCAACGTCTGGATCAGCGGCTGGGGGAATGACGAGCTGCAGTACTACACGCGCGAGCCGGAAAATGCGTTTGTGAAGGACGGCCTGTTGCACATCGGGGCGCTCAAGGAGTCGATGCAGGGGTTCGGCTATACGTCGGCCAAGCTGAAGACGCGGAAGCGCGACGGGGGCGAGCTGTTCGCCAAGAAGTACGGCCGGTTCGAGATGCGGGCGAAGCTGCCGACGGGCCAGGGCGTCTGGCCGGCGTTCTGGATGCTGCCGCAAGACGAGAAATACGGCGGCTGGGCGTCGTCGGGGGAGATCGACATCCTGGAAGCCCGCGGTCAAAAGCCGGGCGAGATTCTCGGGACGCTCCACTTTGGCTCGCGCTGGCCGGCCAATGCTGAAGCGAGCAAGACATTCGCCCTTCCCGCCGGTAAGACGATCGCTGAATTTCACGAGTACGCCCTGGAATGGGAGCCGGGCGAAATACGCTGGTATTTCGATGGCGAGAAATTCGTCACGCAAAACTCGTGGTGGAGTAGCGGCAAAACCGATGGGCCCAACGGCGCGAAGCCGGCCAGCGAGGCGGAGTTGAACCCGTGGCCGGCTCCGTTCGATCAGCCGTTCTATCTGATTCTGAACGTGGCGGTTGGCGGCAAGTTCCTGGGCAATCCAGACAAGAGCACCAAGTTCCCGGCAGAGATGCAGGTCGATTACGTCCGCGTCTATGACAAGGAAGGGGGTTACGGCGAGCCGAAGCCGCGAAGTTCCGAGAAGCTGCCATTCAAGACGCCGTAGGCGGGGATGGCTATAATTCGGAAGTCGCCGCTCGTTTCCATCGCCCCACTCCGCTCGCTCCGCCATGCCGGTCCAAATGCAGTTGTCGCGGATCATCATCAGCGACATCAACCCGCAGCAGATCATCTACCTCAAGGAGGTTGAGGGAGATCGTACGTTCCCGATCCTGATCGGCCAGTTCGAGGCGGACAGCATCAACACGGGGGTGAAGCGGGTGCAGTCACCCCGTCCACGGACCCATGAGCTGCTCGTCAAAGCGATCGAGCAGATGGGTGGGGAACTCGACAGCGTGGTGATCAGCGAGCTGCGCGACCACATCTATTTCGCCCATTTGCGGGTCAAACGGGACGGCGAGCTGATTGAGATCGACTCGCGCCCGAGCGACGCAATTGCGGTGGCCGTTGCCTGCGATCCGATCTTGCCGATCTATGTGGCTGAGGACGTGCTGGAGGAGAGCACGGGGCAGTAGTCCACCGCATCTTCAGCCGTGGTTTGCTGCGCAAACCATAGCCAAGCCGCAGCCGCCACCCCGAACCGCTTGTTGACGCACTGTGTCCCAATGTGACATACTGCGCTGACACGTGCCCGTAGCTCAATTGGATAGAGCGTCGGCCTCCGAAGCCGAAGGTTGTTGGTTCGACCCCAATCGGGCATACTCGCGGAAATGACCCAGGACCAAGTCCCCATAACCACGGGGGCTTGGTCTTTTTTGCGCGCGAGAAAGGGCGGATCACCGACCACGACATTGCGGAAGCCCGCAACAAATAATTTGTTCAGTTCGCGCATCAAATAGTTGACGGGGCCTGCGCCCATTACGCGGCTGAGGTTGTCGCGGCGTTCATTGACAAGTTGGTGGGTTGGGATTTGATTTCCGGCGTTAAGCGAACCGCTGGAACCACGACCGACGACACCGGAATGCACTCCCCGGTTAAGGCATGTTCAGCGCGTCGCAGGTGAATTGGCAATCGGTCATAAAATTCATACCCGGCGATTGCTGGGTGGATCGCAAGTCATTGATTTGTAATCACTTGCGAATATGACCGTCGTCGGATCGCATGACGACCGCGCCAAAGTATGAATCGGCTGGAGCGCATGTGGGGCTGTTCAGCGGATGGATAGTGCTGCGATGAAGACACCCGATCGAGCAGGTTGATGCGGAGCATCGGCAGTCGGTCCCGACGAGCCGGCGGGACGTACTAATCGCGGACGGCGTAGCGGGCGATGCACCAGAGGGCGTTGAAGAGATCCTTCACTCCGATCTTCTTTCCGTCGGCGTAACTGCGGGCGGCGTAGGTGATCGGCACCTCGGTCACGCGGCACTTGCGGCGGGCGATTTTGGCGGTCACTTCCGGCTCAAAGCCAAACCGATTCTGTTGGATTTCGAGGCTGCGGAGCACGTCGCGGCGGAACGCCTTGTAGCACGTCTCCATGTCGGTGATTGCCAGGCCGGTCGTCAGGTTCGACGCCTTCGTGAGCAGGCCGTTGCCGAAGCGATGGACCCACGAGGGGTCCTGGGGCTTTTCGCCGAGGAACCGCGAGCCATACACCACGTCGGCCTGGCCGGTGACGATCGGGCGGACAAGCGCGACGATGTCGCGCGGGTCATATTCAAGATCGGCGTCCTGCACCACGACCACATCGCCGCTCGCCCGACGGAAGCCCGTTCGCAGAGCGGCCCCTTTGCCTTCGTTGGTGGGCTTGCTGATGACATGCAACCCGCGCGTCCGGTCGAGGCCCGTTAGCACGCGACGTGTGCTGTCGGTGCTGCAATCATCGACGACGATGATCTCCTTGGGGATCGGCACGGCAGCCAGCCGCGCGAGCACGCGGGCGATCGTTCGCTCCTCGTTATAGACGGGGACGACGATCGACAGCCGGAAGTTCCTCGGAACTTCGTAGTCGCAGACCGCCGGCTCGTAGTTGTCTTCGAGCGTAAGCAGGTCGGAGAGCTCTTCCAGCCGGTCGAGGGCGACAGTCACGCGCGACACCGCCGCCAGATCGGCCGGCGCGGCGACATCGACGCGAGCCGGCGGATCGAGCAACGCGGGAATCGCGAGGAACGGATCGGTGTCGCGCAGCGGGTCGGAGACTGGCGAGCGAGTCGGCGAGGTGTGCATCACGGAGTGGCGGTGCTCGAGTTGGCTGTGCTCGGCGTCGGAGCGGCAGCGAGGTTGGGGAGGGGATCGGGGCGATAATCGACGAAGCCGGGCCAGGCAACGGTTCCGCTGGGGACGAATTCGCCAACCTTCCGATACTTCGGATCGAGGTAGTACGCGCTCTTGGCGTCGTCGTAGCGCGACTTGCGGCCCCAGAGCTGGGCGAGGCCGTCTTGATACAGGAGCACCCAATGGTCGGTCTGCGATTGCATCACCTCGACACTCGGCACCTGATGCCGCGAGATGAGCACCAGATCGGGCCGGCCGGCATGCAGGGCCTTGGTTGGATCGACGGGGCCGCTCGCCGGTCCGCGATACCGCATGTTGGGATCGTCACGCCCCATAATGAAGTCGAAGTGCGTGTCGAGCATCTCTTGCGAATAGCTCGTGCGGCAACGGCCATCGACCTGCACCAGGATGCCGGGCTGGCCGGGCTCGCGTGGGCCGAAGGCGGCGAGAGCATACTGAGCCCAGTTGAACGTGCAGACCATTTTGCCGGTCAGTTTGTTCTGGGCGATGAAGTAGAACGCGTCAGCCGGATACTTGTCGCGTTCGACGCGGAGCGAGCTTGTGCGAAAGACAAGCTGCCCGCCGCCAACACCGATCGCAAAGATCAGGAGGATGCCAAAAATTTGCTGCATCTGGCGCGACAGGGCCGCCGTGAACGCCGGGTCTTCGGGCGGGGCCCAGCCGTACATGGTTTCTTCGTCCGACTGCCACCGCTTGCCGATCCCCAGACGCTGAAAGACCGATTCGACATGCACCGGCATCCACCAGCCGAAGGCGATCGCGAAAAACGCGATGTGCCGAAGGTGGCTGAACGATTGCCAGGCGATGAGGCCGAGAATGACTTGCTGCGTGAGATCGCGCGGGCGGGTGCTCAGCACGAGGCAGGCGATCCAGCCGGCGAAGAGAAGCAGGAACGGCAGCGTTTCGAGGCTAAGCAGATCGGGCGAGCGCCACTCGACGATCTCCGGCCGCGGCACGGCCAGGTCGGACCAGAGCCAGCGATGAAACAGGATGCCGTAAGGGTTGAGCAGCGTGGCAACCGAGGCGGCAGCGGCCATCAGGCCAAAGCGGCGAGCCAGGCCATCGGCGCCGCGCCCCTTGTGCAGGTACGCTTCGCCCGTCCGGATGGCCAGGTAGGCGATATAGACACACAAGCCAGCGAGAAACCCGCCATGCGTGTTCGTCCAGATGACCATCAGGAAGGGCACAAACCAGAGCTGCCGGAGTCGGTCGCTGGAATACTCCAGCGGTTCCAGCACCGGCTTCTCCTGTCCGCGAACGACTGGGAGCAGGTTCTGCGGCCATTGCCATTTCCCTTCCCACCCCTCGAAGCAATACGACAAAAGAGCGAGCAGGCCGGCAAACAGCAGGTAGGAGAAAATCTGCGGACGTAAGCTCCAGTGGCTGCCGAGGCAGACCGCCATGAGCAGGATCACGGTGCAGGCCGGGATGATGCCGACGCCTTGCTTGAACGCCCGATAGAGGACGAGGCCGACGATCGTCATGCCAAGCACGAGCTTGCCGACGAGCAAGCCGGGACCGCCGCCAAGGTAGTTGCCGATGGCGAGGACAGATTCGGCGAGGATTTCGTGGTTAATCCACGGGTATCCTTCGGCCAGATACGAGTAGGTCGTCGTTCGCGGCAGGCCGCCCGCGAGTGCGTCTTCGCCGTAGCGAACGTGACCCCACAGGTCGGGATCGACGATGTTTAGCGAGAGGGCGACGGCGCAGGCGAGCACGACGGCGAGCACGATGCCGCGGTCGAGCCACTGCGGAAGACTGAGGGGTTGGTTTTCGTCCCCGAACAAATTGGCAAGATTCATGGCCGGTTGTCGTCGGCGGAATGGTCCTCGCAGGCGGTGCATGCGCCGGCCTGCCTTAGCAGCGAAAGCCTAGGTCAAAGCGGCCGGGGTTGGAGAGACGCTGCAGATGGCGGGAAGCTTGCCGCGCAAACCCGCTGTAAACGTGGCGCGGTTGTATGGCTTGGAGCGGTTGTAGGCGGCTTGTAGGATGCAGAGCACTCTACGGAAATCATCTATGCAGCGTCACGTTGAAATCGACGGCATTCACCTCCACCTCGCCCAGCCGCACGAGAACGCCGGCCAGTGGATCGGACAGGGGGAAATCCTCAAGCAGCTTCTGGCGTGCTGGCTGGTCGTGAACGAGCGCGACCTGCCACTCACGCCGCGGCTCGTCGGGCAGCCGGGCATCGGCAAGACGGCCCTCGGCATGGCGGGGGCGAAGCTGCTGGGCCGCGAGCTTTACATCTATCAATGCACGGCCGATACGCGGCCGGAGGATTTGCTCGTCACGCCGGTGCTGGCCGAGAGCGGGCGGATCGCGTACCACGCCTCTCCGCTGGTGACGGCGATGATTCGCGGGGGCGTCTGCCTGCTCGACGAGGGGAACCGGATGAACGAGAAGTCGTGGGCGAGCCTCGCTCCCCTCTTCGATCAGCGGCGGTATGTCGAGTCGATCGTCGCCGGCATTTCGATCTCGGCCCACGCCGACTTTCGCTGCGCGGTGACGATGAATCAGGACGAATCGACTTACGAGATTCCCGACTACATCCTGAGCCGCTTGCAGCCGACGCTCCCCCTCGGCTTTCCGAGCCGGCAGGACGAAATGGCAATCCTGCAGTACCACCTGCCGTTTGCCGAGGCGGACATGCTGGCGATGACGGTCGAGTTTTTGCAGCAGTCGCACTCGCTGAAGCTCGACTTTTCGCCCCGCGACGGCATCAATCTGCTGCGGTACGCGATCAAGCGGCTGGCGCAAGATGCCAAGCATCCGCTGGGGAAGGACGCGGCCTGGCGCGAGGCTCTGGAGAAATGCCTCGGCGAGGAAGCGCTCGACATCGAGTCGCTGGCCAAGCGCAAGGCCCGCACACTCGGCGGCAGCAGCGTTCCGCTGGGCCTGGGCGATTTCTTCTTCGATCCCGACGACCCGCTGCACCCGGATCGAGAAGAGGACGACGAATAGCGAACGAAAGTTCTTGCAATGGACTGACGACTGCCTGACATTTAACTCAGGAGGGCGGTTCCATGCTGCGACTTTGCTCGATGGCCATGCTGTTGGTTCTGGTCGTCGCGGGATGGTCCGTTGCGGCCGATGAGTGGGGCGATCTCTCGCTCCGCATCGTCTATGACGGCCCGCTGCCGAAGCCGGCAAAGATCGTCGTGGGCGCCGCGCCCGGCTGCGGCGCGATGATCGACGACGATTCGCTCCTCGTGAACGCCAAGGACAAGGGGATCGCGAATTTCTTCGTCTATCTGTTCGAGGATGACGTTTCGAAGGTTCCCGTGCATCCGTCCTATGCCAAGGGAGCCAAGGACAAAGTGAAGATGGCCAACAAAGGATGCGAGTTCGTACCCAAGGCGATCGCGATGCAGACGAGCCAGACCTTTATCGGCGAGAATCCCGATCCGGTGGGGCACAACATGAATTTCACACCATTTGAGAATACCGCGTTCAATGAATCGGTCCCTGCCGGAAGCGAAATCGCCAAGCTGTTTCCTAAAGTCGAAGCCACCCCCGTGGCCATGCAATGCAACATCCACAACTGGATGAAGGGGCTGATCCTCGTGCGCGACGATCCCTACTTCGCCATCAGCGACGCCAGCGGCAAAGTGACGATCAAAAACCTGCCGGCAGGGGAATGGACGTTCCGCATCTGGCACGACAAGGTCGGCTTTGCCCGCAAGGGAACGCTCGACGGCAAGGCGTTCGACTGGCCGAAGGGGCGCATGCCGCCGCTGGAGATCAAGGCGGGGAAGAACGACCTGGGAGAGATGAAGCTGAAGCCAGAGGCGTTCAAGAAGTGACCCTTGAAGACGGGGAGCAATTCCGTGACGCGTTTCGCCACTTTTGAAATCTGCCTGCTCGCCGGCTTGCTGAGCGCGCTGTCGTGCCCTGCGGTTCACGGCGAGGATGGCACGTGGGGCGATTTGACGCTACGAGTGAGCTACGACGGCGTGCCGCCGAAACCGCGCCTGATCGAGAACGAGATAGATCCAAAAGTTTGCGGGGCATCCATACGCGACGAATCGCTAGTAGTCAACGACAAAGACAAGGGAATTGCCGACGTCGCAATCTGGCTTGTACCGCCAAAGGGGCAGAAAGTGCGTGAGCATGAGTCTCTGAAAAAACAACACATTGATCCGACAATCATCGTGAAGAATTGCCGCTATGAGCCGCGAATGGTGCTCATGCAGCCGCCGGGGGTGCTGAGATTTCGGAACATGGACCCGCTTGGATTCAATCCCGTCACCCGGTTCTTCGAGGACGAGAATCCCCCGACAAGCAGCACTATTCCGGGGGAACACACTATTCGAATAAGTGTGAATGTAGAGGAGCATGAACCGATCAAGATTTACTGCAACATCCACCCCTGGATGAGAACGTGGCTCCTATTGCGTGACACACCTTACATGGCAGTCAGCGACACATGCGGCAAGATCGCGATCAAGAACTTGCCGGTGGGCAAATGGAACTTCCGCCTCTGGCACGAGCGCGTCGGATTCATCAAGACCGGCACTCTCGATGGTAAAGATGTCGAGTGGCCGCGCGGGCGGATCGAGTGGGAAATCAAACCAGGTGCGAACGACCTCGGGGAATTGAAGCTGAAGCCAGAGGCGTTCAAGAAGTGAGTCGGTGGCAAACGCCGGGACGAAAGCCCGAGGCCAAGATGGAATTGCCAAGCGCTACGGCTTCGTGGGAGGTGCAAGCTCGATCACGATCATCGAATGGACGTCCAGTCGCGGGACGGTAATGGCGTGGATGTCACCGCGGCGGGTACCGACGGGGAGCCATTGCATCGAGGGGACTTCCATCGCACTGACCGGCTGGTAGTTGAACAGGTTGATCCGAATGTCGTGAATGGGAATCGTTTCCTCCCGCAGCGGCACATCGTCGTCGGGGAGGCCGTGCTGAGCCGTCGTGTTCACGTCATTGAAGAGATGCACGATGAGCTTCTGCTGGCCTTGATGCTCCTGCCGGAAAACCGTCGCATGAACGCACATCGGCGCGGTGATCTCCACGGGAAGTTCTTCACCACCCGCTGCGGTGCGGATCAGCGATGCCAGCAATCGCCGCTGATACGGATACGAGTAACGGTAATACCCGGCATCGAGCCCAGCAGCAAAAAAGACGGTCGTTCCTTCCCCATAGCGGTGCCCGACGATGGCGGGCGAGGCATCTTTCTCGTCGCCGCCGTGCGGCCAGCAGGTCGCGACCACATTTGCTTTTTCCGCCGCCTTCACGCGAATGGCTGGCCCTTTGAACGTCACCGGTTCATTTCCGACAAGTTCCGCCAAACGAGGATCCCAATCACGGAGCTTCTCACCAAGTCGCACGTGAAACACATTGCTCCGCTTTTCCCAGTAGGAAGCGTCCAGCCCCTTCGCAAAGTTCACGTCGATCTCTTCTGGTCCCTCGCCTGCCGGTGGAAACGGACCGGCATGTTCAACACCGAGCACGTCGGCCAGGGCGAAGTTCTTTCGCGCCTCGCCGAACTCATCACAGAGCGACGCATCGAGCGACGCGACGAGTCCGCCCCCTTTGCGCACAAACTCGCGCACCGCTTCGGCTTGTGCATCGCTCAGGCAGGCCGCGTTGGGAAGAATCAGCACTTTGTACTTCGCCAGTTCCTCCGGCGTCAGGTTCCAGTCACAAATGAGCGTGACCGGCAGATGCTCCTCAAGCACGGTTCGGTACATGCCGAACACGCTGGCGAGGTAGCGATCCTCGACCTTGCCGGGGCTGCGGCCGTACATCACCCGTGTGTTGTCGCTCACGAGCATCGCTCCCCACGGTTCAGGCTTCACATGCGTGAGCCACGGCTTGCGCTTTTGAATCTCGGCAAGGGCTTCGTAGGCCCCCTTTTGCATGTGGGCCGGCTGGGCGACGGCGAGGCTCGGTCGCGCACCGTGGGTAATCGCCAGGAGCACCCGCCGCTGAATTTCGTGAGCGGGAAAGCTGTCCTTGCCGTACGGATTGCCGTGCGACATGAGGTACGGCTCGCTGAACGCGACGCGGTGGTTCGTGCAGGCCCAGATGTAGGCGTTCGCGAAAGCAGGAACGATCGTCGCTCCGCGATTCGTCTCGTCCATCCAGAACTCTTGATCGGGCGCGTCGAGCAAGAGGTTCATCCGCGCGGGCATGTTTCGCGGAATGTCACGCAGGTGCCCAAACCGGCCGGCATTCGTCGTCCAGGTGACGAGGGCCACATCGGGCTTGATCCCCTTCAGCCGCGATTGCATCCGCTGGATCAAATTTTCCATCCGCCGGTCGGCCCAGTGCTGATAGCGGCGAAACGCGAGATCGTCGAGGTTCACATCGGGAATCTCGCCGCCGGTTTGCTCGCGATAGGCCGTGCGACAATGTTCGCAGTAGCAGACGCCGCCGTAGTGCAGACCGTCGAAGCTGAACGCATCGACCTGGTACTTCTCAGTGATCTCGGCGAGCACGTCGATGAAGAAGTCGCCGTATGGCCCCAAGAGGCAGAGCATGCCGCCGTGCCCATGGACCTTCAAATCGACATGCGGGATCTCCTTGGTGTTCGTCGCGATTCGCCGCCACTCGGGATGATTTGCGTACGCCTCGCTCTGCAAGCACGGCGGATAGACGGCCAGAATCTTCAGCCCCAGCCGCCGGTACGCCGCGACCTCCTTATCGACATGATCGAGCGGCACGTGCGGGCTGCGATTTTTCAGCAGCTTGCTGTCGTAATAGACAAAGAACGGATCGACAAAGCCGAGCTCGCTGATCGTCACTCCCAGCTCAATTGCCCGCTTCCGCTGCTCCTCGGTCGCACCGGAGAGCGTGTACCCGCAGCCGATGGTCTCCTCGACCCAGCCCGGAATCCGCACTTCGCGAAACGGTTGCTTGTCGAACAACCGCTCGTCAAAGGGTTGCGCGAGAATCGTGCGGCCCCAAGTGCCAGGCGCATTGGGAGATTGACCCAATGCCGACGGTACAAAGACCAGCAGCGTCAACAGCAGCCAACTCGCTCGACATCCGTGTTTCATCGGTGCTTCATCCGCGGTGGAAATCTCGACTTAGTTTGCGGCCGCGGCTTTCTTCTTCTTTCCCCCTTGCTTCGCCTTATTCTTGAACGTACCCAGGGCCCGATTCGGCTGGCCCCAACGCGGCTGCTCGAGTGTGGAGGTCCAGGCGTCGTACTTGGCGGTCAGATCCTTCACCACTTCCGGCTTATCGCTAGAAAGGTCCTTTTGCTCGCCGATGTCCGTGGCCAGGTCGAAGAGCATCCGCTGCTCGACGCCCCGACCCTGTACCAGCTTCAGGTTGCCGTGCCGAATCGCCATCTGATCGCCGAACCGCCAGTAGAGCGTCTCGTGCGGCGGAGTCGTGACCTTCCCTTCCAGGTGCGGCAGCAGGTTCACGCCGTCGAGCTTCGCGTCCTTCGCCTCAATTCCGGCGGCGGCCAGCGCGGTGGGATGGAAGTCGAGCTGAATGACCGGATTATCGAATGTCTTGCCCGCCGGCAGCCGCCCCTTCCACTGCACCAGGTACGGCACGCGGATGCCTCCCTCCCAAGTCTGTGCCTTATTGCCGCGGAGAACGCCATTGCTCGACGAGTTGACCGGCGGCCCTCCGTTGTCGCTGACAAAGAAGACCAGCGTGTTCTCGGTCAGCTTGTTCTCATCAAGCTTTGCCAGCACCGCGCCGATCGCGTCGTCCATGGCCGACATCATCGCGGCATAGGTTCGCCTCCCTTGCGGCTGCACGTCCTTGAATCGCTCCAGGTATTTCTCGGTCGCGTGCATGGGCGTGTGGACGGCATTAAACGTCAGATAGAGAAACCATTCGTCCTTCGCGTGCCGGTCGATGAACGCCGTCGCCTCCTTGGCGAACGTATCCGTCGTGTAAGGCTGATCCTCTGGCAGCACTTCGCGGTTTCGATACATCCGGGCACCGACCGGGACGTTGCCATTGATTGGAAAGAACGACCGGGCCCCGCCGAGGAAGCCGAAGTATTCCTGAAAGCCGCGGCTATTCGGGTGAAACTTCTCGGCATCCCCCAGATGCCACTTACCTACCATCCCCGTCTTGTAGCCCGCGGCCTTCAGACGATCGGCCAGCGTCACCTCGGTCAGCGGTAAGCCGATCTCGCCCATCGGATTGGGACCGGGATTGAATTCGTGGCCAAACCGCTGCTGGTAGCGGCCGGTCATCAAGCCCGCCCGCGTCGGGCTGCAATACGGCCCGCTGACGTAGCCATTGGTGCAGCGGACACCATGCTTCGCGAGCGAATCGATATGCGGCGTCGGAATGTCCTTGCAGCCATGCACGCCAATGTCGGCATACCCCATGTCGTCGCCGACGATGATCAGGATGTTGGGCCGGGCAGCCAGAGCCGGAGCGGCGAAAAACGCGGCCGATAGGAACGCAACCACCCACCGAGTCGAGTCTCGAAATGCCATAGGACACCCACGTTACAAAGGGCTAGCGAGGAGAGAACCCGGCGAGCGACCGGGTCCGTAGTATAGATGCGCCGTGGGTCAAGAAGCTGCGCACCTAGTTCCTAGCACCACTTCCACTGCGCAGAAAAAGATGGCCGCCGGACAAACCGAAGTTTGCCCGGCGGCCGGTGTGGGGAGGGAACGTTGGCGCCCCTGGTACGGGGAAAGTCCTGTACGAGGCTCGCCTCGTTGATTCCCTGGTTTACTTCACGATCTGCAGCGGACGGGCCCGAGCGATCTCGAGGAACACGTCGTACAACTGCTGGTAATAGTCTTCCTGCGACGAACCGCCGGGGACGTTGAAATGCCGGCCGCCGCTGATGTCAGCCGCTTGCTGCATGATGGTTGCATCGGCGGCAGCACCCAGACTGATCGCCATGATCGGATACTTCTTCTCGGCGCAAAGGGCTGCCTCGTCCAGCACGTACTGGTTGGCCGCGTCTTCGTTGTAAGCGCCGTTCACCCAGTTGGCGTTGCCATCGGTCATGAGGACGATCATCTTTGACGCATTCGGGCGCGCGTTGCCGTCCAAGTGAACGCGAGCCGAGTGGAGTCCGCCGCCGATGTTCGTGTAGCTGTGATAGTGGCCAGCTTGCTTCGTCGCCACCGAGGTCACGATGGGATCGTAGTCGTCGGTTAAGGCGATTTCCAGTTTTCCTTCACCGTCCGTCGCGTTGTACACCGATAGGCCGACACGGTCGTTTGTATCGACGGCGCTGATGAAGTCCATGAACACATCGACCGACGATTTAAGAGCGGCCATCGGTTCCGCACGTCCCTTCCACAAGTCAGGTGTCTGGCTTGAGGACGGATACGATTGCAACCGCCAAACGAGGAAGTTCTGCTTGCCGAACTTGTAGCGATAGCCGGCGTTCTTGTTCTGGTTGCTGCTGCTTTCGACCCAGTCGATGTAATTGTCCCACGTACCGCTCGGATACGGGAAATTCGTGCCGGTCATGCCGAGCGCGGTCTTCATGATCGAGTTCATGTTGCCCGACGTGAAGTTGAAGTACTCACCGTAGCTCGGATAGACGACGTGGTTGTTCCACGACTTCACCCAGACTTTCGTGATTTGCTTTGTGGCATTCGTGCTCGTCCCTTGGAAGGTTCCCGCACTGCCGCTGCCGGTGAGCGACTGCGTCGCTCCGCCCGAAAACTCCAGCCGGACGGTTGTGATTGGCTGGGTGGAAGTGATGTAAACGGAGTTGTACTGATAACGAACCGTTACGTGGGGAACCTGGCTCGCGGTGTTTTCAGGCACGCCCTCGACCGTCGCCCAGTCGGGCGCATTCGGCAGGCTGGCCCAGGTGGGATTTCCGAGGTCGGCTAAAATGTCATTCAGGTTCGCTTCGATTTCCGACAGGCCCAGCTTCGACATGGCTGAATACTCGCTGTCGTCGTTCATCGATGCCGAGTAGTCGAGCACGACCATCATCTCGCGCGGCTGGAACATGGCGGTCGATTCACCGCTGACGGTGAACGTGTCGTGTCCGATCACCTTTCCGAAGAAGAACGGCAGGTTGCTGTATTCCATCCGGACATACAGGCTCGAAGGCAACTGATCGGTCGGCGTGAACGTGCGGGTCGTCGGATCCCAGCTGCCCGCCTCGAGGGTCAATCCCTCGGCGTGGTTCTCCTCGAAATCGTCGAGAGCTCCTTCGAGATTCCACGTTTCGGAGGTGACCATCGTCGCGGATCCGACCGGATTGCGGACGAGGTATTCCTTGGCCTTGGCTTGCGCCTCCGGCACGCCGTACTGCAACTCGGCCGCACCGGCCAGCGCCGCCGCATCGACCGCCCGCTGCAATTCGCCGCGCATCAGACAGATGTAGCCCACGTCGGTCGCAAACGCGACCATCACCAACATGAAAACCATGAGGAGGGCCGAAAGCACAAGCACATTGCCGCGGCGTTTTTCGTTCGGCTGGCGGGTGCGGCTGCCGCGAGCGGAGGTCTGCGAAGTCTGCATGAGCGAGCTCCCAGTGGAAGTGACGCGGGCCGACGATAACTGCGGGGACGACTAGCCCCTGCCGCCGCACGTGGCAACATCCAAGTGGAAAAGACGAGGACGAGTTCAACCGGCTGTCCCCGCCACGCGCCAGCGGCCGAATGGCATCGCGCATGACTCTAGGGTGTGCAGCCAAAAGCAACCCTAGCTCACAAACGGAGCCCGTGCGGCGCAAAACCGGCCTATTCCGCCCGGATCGTCACAACCGCAAGAGCCGTCGTGGGTTGCGGGGACGACGAAATGTCACGCCCCAAACCCCGTCTTCCGTCCCAGCAGCTTGTCGCGCGTCGCCCACAGGCCGGCACTCGGCGTGGGAATGAAGAAGATCCGCTCGCCGGCCACGTCGTTGAAACCTTCCTTGAGCCGGTCGATTGGATAGCGGCGGAGCGTTTCAGTCAGGTCGGCGTACCGGAAGTTGACCTGTTCGACATCCGCCTGGTTGAGGTGGCCGGGGGCGTAGGTGATGCGGAAACGCCCCTCGCTGCTGCCGTGAATGAGGTGGGCCGTGGCATGGGCGAGATCCTGCATGTCGGCGTTTTGCTGGTAAAGCTCCATCACGCGGGGCGTGCCGCAATAGCCATACTTGCGGATCAGGGCGTCCACGTCCGGCTGCTCCCCGAACCGCTTGAGGCCAGGAGCGATGATCACCAATTCACCGTCGTCGGCCAAAGCCATGCGGGTGCGATAGACGGCCTTGTTAGCGACCCACGTGCTGAAGAACTCGTCCCCCTGCATGACGCAGACGACCTTTTTCAAGGGCTCGTCGAGCATCGTGATGTTCTGCTCGCGGGCCTGCCGGGCGGCAGCCAAGTACGTCTCCAGGTCATCGCCGACGAAAACGCCGGTATGCGTCAAATGGCCAGCCGGATCGCGGGCGAGCACCACTTGCACGTAAAAGTCTGGCAGCCGGCCGAGGAACTTCTCCTCGGCCCAGTTGAAGCATTGCCGCACGGGTGTCAGCAGGTTGCCAAGGTTGTTCTCGATACCACAGCAAGCCGCGGCCATGTGAGCGGCACATATCAGTTCTTTGCCCCCCACGCCAATGAAGTAGTTCTTGTTGTGGTTGGCAAAACCGAGCACTTCGTGCGGCACGACGTGCCCGATGTTGATCACCAGATCCCACTGCTCCTGCATCAACATCGAGTTGAGCCAGACAGGGAACTTCCAGTCCGCCGCTCCGCCGGTGAAGTCGCGAACGACCTCGGCCGGCACATCGCCTAGATACGTGCAGCCGCCGCGCCAGTCGTGCGGGTGAATTCGCTCGTGCGGGATACTCCCGAACATTTGGGCATTCTGCTCGCGTGTGTGAGGTTCGTGCTGACCGAGCGTCGGAATCACATGCACGTCGGCGGAATCGGCCAACAGCTTATAGAAGCACTCCGTAATCCACCCCGCGCCCGAGTGCATCCGCGTGATGTCCGGCGGCAGGAGCAGCACACGTCGCGGCGTCTTGCAAAGGCGGCTTTTTGCCTCGTCGAGTGCTCGGGCGACGAGCTGCAGGGCGCGGGACCGGGGAATAGAGGGGGCGGATTCGGTGAACCAGGGCATGGGAGGAGAGCCGATGTGGACGCGGATGCCAAGTCGTCGCGTCCCAGTTTATGGCTCACCCGCGAATCGCACGATGGGTGAATCGTCAACCTAGAACCCCGGCTGTCCCGGCACGCGGGCGGTCGCGCTGGCTGGCTGAAAGACCCAATACGGCAGGCCGTCGATCTCGGCCGGCGCGAGCCAAAGCCGCTGGCTCGGTTCGGCCGACTGCGACATGAGGAGGCCCAGATCACGCAGCACCGGATCGCTGCTGCCGTAGTAGGTGTGGCCCCAGGGGCTTGTGTCGATTGGCGTCACGTCGATCGTGTCGATGCCGGGGACAACCACGAGGCCGCGGCCGGCGTCCCCTGCTCGCGAACCGCGATGAACGAGCTGTGACGCGGCAAGTGCTTCGTCGCGAGCCGAGACATAGAGCGTGATCCGGTTGGCCGTTTTGGTCAGCGACGGAGCGATGCTCTGGCGGAATTCGTCGGCGTCGATGTCCGGTGCCGCCAGAATCACCTGGTTGAAGAGCCGCGACTCGTCGCGCAGCTCCATCTGCAATTCCTTGAGCACGCCGGTTAGTGCCCGGTTCCCCATGCTGTGCGCAATGAGGTTGATCGACTTCGCTTCGCTATGATGCGTCACATCGAGCAAGAACTGTTTGAGATGAGCCGCGCTCCAGCTCACGTTGGCCTCGTCCGCCTTGTAGGTGAGCACGAACTTGTCGTGCGCCGGCCAGCTGAAGAAGATCGGGGCTCCCTCGTAATGCAAATCGTGGTGAATCTGGGCGGTGCGGCGGGCCGCGTCTTCAAACGTCACGTTGAAGCCGTGAACGAAGATGAACAGCTCTTTGCGCGGCGAAGCAGCCACTCGCTCCTTGAGCATCGTGTAGAACGATTCGTCCTGAAGCCGCTCCGTCTTGCGAAGGATGACGTGCTGGCTGGCGACCGGCTTTACTTCCAGGCGGAGAATCGAGGGCGCTTCCAGCTCTCCGACCGTGTGGACCTTGGGGATCGTCACCTCACACAGGCCCAGTTCGACGCGACCGTTCGCCGAGCGATTGGACGTGTACTGCGGGCCGACGTGTTCGGAGTGCCGCACGGCAGCCAGCGTTCCAGACGAGGCTTGATAGCCCAAACCGAGGCTGATTCCGATACCAACAACCACCAGCAACCACAGACCGACGCGGCGCTTGGCCATCGCAATGAGGCCCAAAGCGAGCGTGATAAGAACGCTGATCGCCGTCGGCAGGAATCGCGAAACCTGTTCAGGGACACTTTCCGGCGTTACGTCGATTGCCGCCCGGTCGGTGCCATAAAAGACCCGGACCACATCGTAGTCGGCTGGACTGGCCGGAGCGGGAGAACTGCCGAGGAGAGGCTGAACGGTCGATGCCCCTGGTGCTTCCGAGTCAGGCGGCCCAACAGCTTCCGGTGCGATTCCTTCAGGTGCGGCAGTCGCTGGCTCTTCGCCAGCACCGGGCAGAAGGGGTTCTTCTTCCGTGGGTGGCGCTGCGCCAACGCGCAGTGGCTGCGTGGTTAGCGGCGGTTCGATAGCTGCTTCAGGTTCAAACGCGGCGGCGGCCGGCGGATCGGCGGCGGCAGCTGGTGGCATGGCCATTTTCGGCGCGGAACGGAGCGCCATGCGCGGAGCGGCACTGAAGGCGTGAGCACCGGCCAAGGGCCGCAGCGGATTGTCGGCGATTTCCAACTCGGGCTGAGCGAGCGTCAGCGGCGCGGATTCACTCCGGAGCGGATTGCCCTCAGCCGGCGCGATGGGATCTGCTGGAATCGGCGTGATCGGATCGTCGGCCGGCCAGAGGTCGCTCGCCGATGCTTCTGGAGGTTGGGTTTCTGGCGGCCGAGCTTCTGGCGGCACAGTTTCCGTCGTGGCGATTGGGGGCTGGGCGATGGATGGCTGAGCAACAGGGGGCTCGACCGCCGGCTCTGTTTCGACAGCGACGCTCGGCGCGCCCCCCATCATCGAGCCCTGATCGAGCGGTCGCACGACGAGATGCCTGCCGCTCGATTCGTTCTGAGCCTGCTTTTTGTCGGGGGATTGTCCGCAGCCGACTACCATCGCGCAGGCTAGCGCAAGAAAGGGGAAGGCAACAGCCCAGTGCGGACTCCTTTCCATGCAGCGGCTCCGAATGGCGCAGTTCCCGCCGCAAGAAAAGCGCGCGGCGGGGCTTCGTCGTTATCGGCAGGCAGGGGCCGCGAACTTGCCGAAAACTCCGATTAGTAAAGGTCTATCGTCGCGGTTTGCCACTTCCACGCACGTAGCTGACAATACGCAAGTCTTTCTCCAGCAGTCACTTACGGATTTCTCCGGTTTTGCTCGCATCAGCCCGCGCCGATTGTTACATTGCGGGGTTAAATAGCAGGGTGCGCGCACGGCTTGCCCGTGGCGACGTGCCCTTCCCGCCTTGGCCCGCTTGGCTCCAACTGACAGTTCCCACCAGCCGCTTCGCGTCATGCTCCGCCCTGTTGCCATTGTCTGCTCGTTGCTGTCCGTGCTGGCGGTGAGTCCCGCATGGGCCGACGAACCGGTGACCTATCAAACGGGCGTGCTGCCGTTTCTGAAGGTCCACTGTTTTCACTGCCACGGCGACGGCAAGAACGAAGCCGATCTCGTCCTCGACAAATACGACTCGAACGAATCGCTGATCAAGGACCGCAAGGTGTGGGACAACGTTTTGCACATGGTCCGCACAGGCGAGATGCCGCCGAAGGAGCGGCCGCGACCGACCGCCGATGAGATCGATACGGTCGTGCGGGCGATCGAGGCGATTCGGGAGAGCTTCGACTGTACACAGAATCGCAATGTCGGTCGCGTCACGCTGCGGCGACTCAACCGCGTCGAATACAACAACACGATTCGCGATCTGATCGGCGTCGATTTTCAGCCCTCTGCCGATTTTCCCGCGGACGACGTCGGTTACGGGTTCGACAACATCGGCGACGTCCTCTCGACGACGCCGCTCCTCTTCGAGAAGTACCTTGCAGCCGCCGAATCGATCCTCGACCGGGCGATCGTCGTTCCGCCGAAGGTCGATCCGAAGGACGCCCGGCTGGACGAACTAACCGTCACCGAGGGCGCGGGAGAGACCACGGACGGCGGCGCGGCACTATACGCCGCCGGCGAAGTTCGCGGCGAGATCGACCTTGATCCGGGCGAGTACATCATCCGCGTGCAGGCGTACGCTCGCCACTTCGGCGACGAAAAGGTGAAAGCCGACATACGAATTGGAGGGGAGTCGCGGGGAGCATTCGAGGTCGGCTCCGAGAAACGGGAAGAGCTTTCCACGGTTGAGGTGAAGACTCGCATTCGCGGCGGCCGCACGCGCATCGGTGTCGGGCTGGCCAATCCCTTCGTTCATCCCGATTCGACGGAAGAGTCGCCCAAACGCCGGCTGCTGCTCGTGCGTGGAGTCATTGTCGATGGTCCGTACAATCCGCCGTCCCCCCCTGGCCCGCCGGTGCATCAGCGGATCATGGCGCATGCCGAGGATCTGGAACCGCGCGAAGCTGCCCGCGAGATTGTCACGCGATTCGCCACGCAGGCGTTTCGCCGTCCGGTAAAGCCCGCTGAGGTCGAGCAAGTTCTCGCGATCTACGATCTGGCCGAGAAGGAAGGGGACGTCTTCGAGGCACGTGTGAAGCTCGCCCTCTGCCGCGTGCTCGTCTCGCCGCATTTCCTGTTCCGCATCGAGCTCGATCCGCCAACAGCCCAGCCAGGCGTGGCGTATGACATCAGCGAGTACGAACTGGCCAGCCGGCTGTCGTATTTCCTCTGGAGCAGCATGCCGGACGAGCAACTTCTGGAACTAGCTGGCCAAGGCGCGCTCCGGGCCGACCTCGACGCGCAGATTCGGCGGATGCTGGACGACGAGAAATCAGCCGCCTTCGCCCTGAACTTTGCCGGCCAATGGCTGACGCTCCGCAAGCTGGACAGCGTCAGCCCCGATCCGACGGAGTTTCCCTTTGGGAAATGGGACGAGCCGCTGCGCAAAGCGATGAAGAAGGAAACGGAGCTGTTCTTCGACGCGATCCTCCGCGAAGACCGGAGCATCTTTGAGTTCCTCGATTCGGATTTTACGTTTGTCAACGGCCGGCTGGCGGTTCACTACGGCATCCCGGGGCATCTAAGCTCGAAGTGGATTCGCGTCCCCACGCCGGCCAATCGGGGCGGGCTGCTCACGCAGGGAAGCATCCTCACGATCACTTCGCACCCCACTCGCACGGCGCCGGTGAAACGGGGCAAATGGGTGCTCGAGCAATTGCTCGGCACGCCACCACCTCCTCCGCCGCCGAATGTGCCTGAATTGCCCGAGAAAGGGGAGCTGAAGGGTTCGCTCCGTCAGGTCATGGAGCAGCATCGCGAAAACCCGATCTGTGCCTCGTGCCATGCCCGGATGGACCCGATCGGCTTTGCGTTCGAAAACTACGACGCCGTCGGGGCGTTTCGCGAGAAGGACGGCGAGCACCCGATCGACGCCTCGGGCGAGCTCCCCGATGGGCAAAAGTTCAACGGCCCCGGCGAGCTTAAAAAGATCCTGAAAGAGAAAAAGGAGTTGTTTGCCCGGGCGCTAACCGAGAAGATGATGACGTATGCCCTCGGCCGCGGCCTGGAGTACTACGATAAGTGCGCGGTCGATGCGGCGATGGCGGACCTGGAAAAGAGCGATTACAAGCTCTCGGCTCTCGTTGTTGCCACGATCAAGAGCGAGCCGTTCCAGAAGCGAATGCCGAGCACTGTGAAACCTGAAACTGCGAAGCCTGAAGCTGTGAAGTAGTGAATACCAACCCGACGCGTAAGCGAGGGAAGGCGAGAACATCGAAGGAGAACGATCAATGACGCACGGAAAAATCTCCCGCCGCACCGTTCTGCGAGGTGTGGGCACGGTCGTTGCCCTGCCGATGCTCGAATCGCTTCTGCCGCGAGCTCGCGCCGCCGAGGCTGAGAAGCAAGCCGCTAGCGCTCCGCGGCGAATGGCGTTCATCTATGTTCCCAACGGCGTTCACATGCAGGATTGGACGCCCGCTCGGGAAGGGACCGATTACGAACTGCCGTCGATCCTCGCGCCGCTGGCCGAGCACAAGAACGACCTGCTCGTGATGAGCGGACTGACCTGTGACAAAGGGCGGCCCAACGGCGACGGCGCCGGCGACCATGCCCGCGCGTCGGCCGCGTTCCTCACCGGCTCACAGGCCCGCAAAACGGCCGGCGCCAACTTTCGCGCCGGCGTTTCGGCCGACCAGATTGCAGCTCAGAAGCTGGGCGACAAGACACGGCTTTCGTCGCTGGAACTAGGCATCGAACGATTCCGCGGCACCGGTAACTGCGACAGCGGCTATTCGTGCGTCTATGAGCACACGCTTGCTTGGCGCGACGCAACGACGCCGCTGCCGACCGAGGTGAATCCGAAGCTCGTCTTCGAGCGGCTCTTCTCCGACCGGCCGAACGATCCCGACCGCCTTCGCAAGAGCCGCCTCCGGGCGAGCGTTCTCGATGCCGTGCTCGCAGATGCCCATTCACTCGAAAATCAGCTTGGCGGCGCCGACCGGCAGAAGCTGGACCAATACCTGTCGAGCGTCCGCGACCTCGAAGAGCGCATCCAGCGAGCCGAGAAGCTGCCGCCCGTTGAGCTTCCCGCTGGCACGCAGAAGCCGGAAGAACTGCCCGCCGACCTGACGGAGCACATTCGCCTAGTGACCGACCTCATGGTCCTGGCGTTCCAGACCGACGTGACCCGCGTCGCCACGTTCATGTTTGCCCGCGAAGGGAGCGACCAGAAGTATCCGATGGCCGGCGTGAACGAGGGTCATCACTCGATCACGCATCACCAGAACAAGCCGGAACTAATCGCCAAGATCAAAGCGATCAACACCTATCACATTCAGCAATTCGCATATCTGGTCGGCAAGCTAAAGTCGATTCCCGAGGGGAACGGCACGTTGCTTGACAACTGCATGGTCGCCTACGGCAGCGCCATCGCCGACGGCGACGCTCACGCCCACGGCGACCTGCCCGTTTTGCTCGCGGGCCGCGGTGGCGGCACCATCAAAACCGGCCGCCACGTCCGCTACGAAAGAGAAACGCCAATCAACAACCTCTGGCTCGCTATGCTCGACCGCTTCGGCTGCCCCACGCCGCGCCTCGGCGACAGCACGGGCGTGCTCGATCGGCTGGCGTAACGCACGAGCCGGCAGATTTCAGGCCCCGCTCAGCGACGCGATCGCCTCGTCGCGGCTGGCGAAACTGTCCCACAGCGTGTCGAAGCGGGCGGCGTGCAGCACTTCCTTGCCGATCTGCGAGCAGTTGCACGTCGCCAGAGTTCCCCCCTTGGCCTTCGCCCGTTTCCACATCTGCACCATCCACTCCAGCACCGTCGAGCCGAAGTACGGAATTTCCCCCAGATCGACGACGACGTTCTTTACGTCCGGCAGGTCGAGTTGCTCTTGCACGGCCTTCCACTCGGCGACCATGTCCGCTTCGGTGAAGCTGGCGAACGTGAAGAGCGGGGCCACCACGAGCGAATCGCCCGCGCGGTCGATCCGCACGAATTTACCTGCGGGGGGTTGGCTGGCTGGGTTAACGCTCATGGCGGGCTCGCAGGTTCATTCCTGGGTGGGCTCGGCAGCAAGCTTCTTCATCGTCACCTCGTTGCCGGTCGCGTTGAACGACACCTCGTCCATGAACGTCTTCATCAGTAATAGGCCGCGGCCGCTCACTTTTTCCAGGTTCGCCGGGTCGGTTGGGTCGGGGAGCTTGTTCGGATCGAATCCCGGCCCCTGGTCGCGGACGGTGAACGTGCCGCTTAAGGGCGAAACCCGCACCGTCACAAACAGCCGCCGGTTCGCAAACGGCTGGGTGCGACTCCGTTCCCACACCAGTTGCTCATAAACCTCCGGATCCCCCTCGCGCTGCTCGCTCGTCAGCTCCAGGTTGCCGTGAAACATGGCGTTGCGCAGGGCTTCTTCCAGCGCGATGCAGACGCGAATCACGCTCGAATCATCGCACAGTCCCATGCTGCAGACGAGGCTTTGTACGTAGCTGATGAGCGACGGGATCAGATTGGCGTCGCTCGGCAGGGCGAAGTGAAATTCGGTAGTCTTGAGCGACTCCATCAGCCGTAGGTGCGAGTGCTTGCTGCGGACGACATCGAGCACGTCATGCACCGTTTCCAGCAGGTACTGGTGCATCGCCCCCTTGGGGACATAACTGGCCGCACCCGCCTGCAGCGCCTGCACCGCCGTTTCCTCGGTCCCTTTGCCGGTCATCAGGATGACAGGAATCTGCGGAAACCGATCGACGATCTGCGAAACGAGCTCCAGCCCGCTCATGCCGGGCATCACGAGGTCGGTAACGACGATCGCCGGATTGACCGCTTCGATCTTGGCCAGCGCCTCGGCCCCATCGGCTGCGTATTCGACAGCGAGATCCTTCGCCTTCGACAGCAATCCCCCGACAAGTTTGCGATCGACGGCCGCATCATCGACCACGAGCACAGTTGCCATCTCGATACCCCTCTGTTCCCTATCGACTGCTCTCTTCCTTCGCCCCACTGCTACGCCGCCTCGCGCCGCTTGATGAGTGTCACCTGATTGCCACGGTCGGTGAAGCAGACTTCGTCCATAAATGCCCGCATCAGCACGAGTCCCCGACCCGCATCCGGGTCGAGCGAGCCTGGTTGGCCCGGCGGCGGGAGCGACGCGGGATTGAATCCCGGTCCCTGATCGCGAATGACGAAGTGCGCCTCGCTCGTGTCGATCGACACATCGACAAACACGCGGCGGTGGCAATACGGCTCTGCCTGCCGCCGCTGCTGTACGAGGTCTTCCCCCTTCCCCTCGATCAGCGACACACGGGCCGCCTGCATCGCCTGAAAGCTGATTTCCAGGTTCCCGCGATAGACCGCGTTGAGCAGCGCTTCCTTGAGCGCCGCCCCGATCCGGAATCGGCCGGTTGCGTCGGTCAGCTTCATGCCCGCGACCATCTGCTGGACCAGATCGACCAGCGGATCGATCAGGGCAGGGTCGTTGTCGAGCTCAAACGCGAACGTGCACTTGCTGAGGCAGGAGATCAGCCGCTCGTAGGTCCGGTCGGCCCGCGACATCGACAGCGCCTCATCGACCGAGTCGAGAAGTAACTCGCCCAGTTGTGGCTTGGGGACATAGCCCGATGCTCCGCGCTGCAGCGCCTCGACCGCGAGGGCCTCGCTGCCGTGGCCGGTCATCAGGATGATCGGCACGCCTGGATGGTGCATCCGCACGGCCGCGACGAGTTCGAGCCCGTTGCGATTGGGCATCTGCAGATCGGTCACGATCAGATCGGGGACTTCCTTGCGCATCTGCGTAAGGGCCTGTGAGCCGTCTTCGGCAAACTCGACCTGATAGCGCCCTCCCTTGGCGAGCAGCCCACCTACAAACCGACGGTCCACCGCCGAATCATCGACGACCAGAACGCGTGGCATGGCGGAAACTCCGTGACAAGGGGTGTAGTCACTTGTCATTGGTCCCTTGCCACTGACGCGCCTACGCTTGCGTCGCAAGTGACAACTGGCAAATGACAAGTGACGAATCGATTCAATGACTTACGCCCGAACAACACTCGGCCCCCCTCTTCCCGCCCGGTAGTTTATCAGATGCGGCACAAGCCTTGCCAATTCTTCCTTCAGCAATCCGTAAAGTTCTTCGGCCCCCTCTAGCGTCTTCTGGGCGCCAAGTTGTTCCAAGGCAAAGGCCCGGTCGAAGACCGCCGAAGCGCTGAAATACCGCATCGAACCCTTGATTGTGTGAGCCGCCCGATTGAGTAGCTCGAAATCCGGCCCGTCGATTCCGCGGCGAATCTCGTCCATCCGCCGCGAATGCTCGTCGAGAAACGCATCCACAATGTCGTGCAACAGGGCATGGTCGCCGGCGCAGATTTTCAGGGCTTCGTCCCAGTTGATCACCCCCTTGTCCGGTGTCACAAGCTGTTCAGCCGGGTCGGGCGGCAGCGGCGTGTCGTCATGTCCGCCGAGCACCGCCCGTAAGGCTGCCAGCAATTGCCGCTCGCGGACCGGCTTCGAGACGTATTCGTCCATGCCCGCCTCGATGCATCGCTCACGGTCCCCTTTGAGGGCATGTGCAGTCATCGCGATGATAGGCACGTGCGGGCCCCCCGCTGTCGCCTCGCGCTGGCGGATCGAGCGAGTCGCTTCCAGGCCGTCGAGTTCTGGCATCTGCACGTCCATGAGCACCACGTCGAACGAGTTGTTCTCCAGTTGCTCGCACGCTTCCCGGCCATTATTGGCGATCGTCAACCGGTGACCGTGACGTTCGAGCAGGCCGATCGCCAGCCGCTGATTCACGATGCTGTCCTCGGCCAAAAGAATCCGCAGCGGTCGTGTCGGCGGAGGCTCGGCAGGTGGCGTATCGGCAGCAGTCGGCTCCGGTGGAGAGATGCCCAGGGCGGCTACGATCGCGTCAAATAGCTCCGACTGCTTGATCGGCTTCATCAGCCGTTCGGCAACACGAAGCTGCTCCGAGCGGGCTGCGTCCTCCGGTTGATCGCTCGACGTGAGAAGAATCACCGTCAGGTCCGAGAGGGCCGGATCGCGGCGGATTTGCTCGATCAGGGCAAAACCGTCCTCGCCCGGCATGTGAACATCGGACAGGAGGAGCTCAAATGGCCGCCCCGCACGAAAGCCGGTTCGCAGCTTTTCGATCGCCTCGGCCGTGCTGCTGCACGACGTAGGCAGAAGTTCCCAGTTCGTCAGCACCTCCTCGACAATCCGACGATTCGTCGCGTTGTCATCGACGATCAGCGCCCGCGTGCCGCGCACGGCGTTCCGCTTGGGAATTGTTCGGTCGGGGGGCGGCTGGCGGCAGAGGGCGAGTTGGGCGGTGAAGAGGAACTTGCTCCCTTCGCCCACTTTGCTTTCGACCCAGACTCGCCCTTCCATCAGCTCCACGTACCGCCGCACAATCGCCAGACCCAACCCCGTACCGCCGTAGTGCCGCGTGGTGGAAGTATCGGCCTGCTCGAACGCCTCAAACACTTTTTCGAGCTTGTCCTCGGGAATGCCAATACCGGTGTCGGCGATGCAAAACAGCAACTCGACCGAGCCGTTCAGCTGCCCCTTGACTGAGACATCGACGACGACCTCTCCTTGCGGCGTGAACTTGATCGCGTTGTTAACGAGGTTAATCACCACCTGTCGCAAGCGACCGGGGTCTCCTTCGAGCCAGTCCGGCACATCGGGCCGCACATCCAGGGCCAGTTCCAGCTTTTTATCGTGCGCCCGCAAGGCGAGCGATTTCACTGCGTCGCCGATGCAGTCGCGCAAACTGAACGGCAGATGCTCGAGTTCGACCCGGCCCGATTCGACCTTCGAGAAGTCGAGCACGTCGTTGATCACGGCCAGCAGCGACTCGCCCGACTGCATCACCATCCGCAGGTACTCGGCCTGCTTGGGCGCGAGCGGCGTGTTGAGCACCAGTTCCGTCATACCGATGATCGCGTTCATCGGCGTGCGAACCTCGTGGCTCATGTTGGCCAGGAACTGGCTCTTGGCTTGGTTGGCGGCATCGGCAACCTCTTTCGCCGCCTTCAGTTCTTGCTCGGCATGCTTCTGATGCGAAATATCGACCACCGAGCAGATGCACTCCGTCTCCGACCCTTCGAGCATGGTCACGCCGATCAGGATTGGCACGCGCCGGCCGTCCTTGTGCAAGTACTCCTTCTCCCACGGCAGGCACGTGCCCGTGGCCCGCAATTGGGCAATAGCCGCCTCGTCGCCGGGGCGATGATCGGCGGGTGTGAGGGCGTCCCAGCGTAACGTGCCTGATTTCAGTTCGTCCCGCGAAAAGCCGATGATCCGCAGAAACTCGTCGTTCGCGTCGATAATGCGACCGTCCAGCCGGCAGACCATGACGCCGATGAGGCTCGACTGCACGAGTTTGCGGAAACGGGCGTCGCTCTGCTTGGCGGCCTCTTCCGAACGAATCCGCTCGGTCACGTCCCAGAACATTCCCTGGACACCCAGGATGTGGCCAGCAGCGTCTCGCACCGGGGCCTTGAGCACCTGCACGTACAGCTTGCCGCCGCCGGGTTTGAAGTACGCTTCGATGTCCTCCAGCGTCTCGCCCCCCTGCATCACTTTCTCATCGTCGTGCCGGTACTTGTAGCACTGCTCCGGTGGGAAGAAATCGAAGTCGGTCTTGCCGACGATGTCGGTCAGCGGCTTGCCGAGCGTGTCGCAAAATCGCTGGTTGGCATCGACGAAGCGTCCCGCCATGTCCTTGCGAAAGACATTGAGCGGCAGACCCTCGACGAGCGACTTATAGACCGCTTGCTTTTCTCGCAGCTCCTGCTCGGCCTGTTCGCGCCGCGAGAGCTGATGGAAGAACTCTTCCGAACTTTTGCTTTCGAGGAGCCGCGGAATCAGCGGAATGAGCGCGACGAGGGCGATCCAGGAGACGACTGCCATCGTGACGTTTACCACGACGTGAAACCGGTACGCCGGCCACCAGAACGACGCGGCCGAAACGAGATGCACCAATCCGCCAACCACCAGCACGACGAAGAATAAGAACCACAGCCGCGACCAGCGCAGGTGCTTTCGCCGCAGCAAATACGACAAGATCAGGACCGGGATCGCGAAGTACGCAAGCGCCGTCGCCAGATTCGCGAGGAGCAGCGTGATTCCCAGTCCCTGCGTCCAGGCATCGCCCCCTTGCCACGGCTGGTCGAAGCCTTGGGTCTCGAACAGTCGGGACCAGAACTGCCACATCGATGCTCTCCCGCCCGCGCGAACGCGCGAAGCCAGGTTGCAGTGCCGGGCGGCCAGGGAAAAGTAAACTGTCCTGTTGGACGGTCGCGGCCGCACGAACTTGCGTTTTGAGTGTACTGTCAGCCGTGTGTGACAGCAACGGAACTCCATTCGGCGGCGGGAATTGCGCCGCGATGCGTCGTGGCGCTGACTCACGCGATCGATGGCAGGCCCAGTCGCTTGCGGCAACCCGCTGGGACGTTCGTTGACGCGCCATTTCGCTCATCTAGAATGCGGTTGCCCACCAAGTTCTGCCCACCATCCTGAACCCTGACCTCCGAACTCTGAATCCTTCTCCATGTCGCGACTTCTTACCGCTCTCCCCGTCTATAACGAAGTCAAGCACGTTAGCAGCGTGCTCGACGAAGTGCGGCGGTACTGTCGTGACATCTTGGTCGTGGACGATGGTTCGACCGATGGCACGTCGAAATTGCTCGCCAACCGTCGCGATGTTCGCGTCGTCACGCACGAAGAAAACCGTGGCTATGGAGCGGCGCTGCTTTCCGCTTTTGCCTACGCCCAGCAGCACGGGTTCGAGAAGCTCGTCACGATCGACTGCGACGGACAGCACGAGCCGCAGCGCATCCCGCTCTTCTTCGACGCCTGCACGGACGAGGTCGATCTTGTCTCCGGCAGCCGATATTTAGAGCAGTTTGACGGCGACAGCGCACCGCCCGAACAGCGGCGGCGAATTAACCAGCAAGTGACAGCCGAGATCAACCGCCGTTTGGGCTTCTCGTTGACCGACGCCTTCTGCGGCTTCAAGTGCTACCGCGTGTCGGCTCTTGCCGGCCTGAACATCACTGAGCCCGGGTACGCCATGCCGCTGGAAGTCTGGGTGCAAGCCGCCGCCGCCGGCTGGCGAATCGTTGAGCTGCCGGTGCCGCTGATTTATCTGGACGAGAAGCGGTCGTTTGGCGGCGTGCTCGACGACGCTCAGACGCGTCTGGAGTACTACCACCTGACGCTCGACCGCGCGATGGCCGCCGTCGAACCCGGCTGCTGTGCGGAAGCAACGTGCGGGGGATAGCGATTGGATTGCCGCGGCACACTAACCCGAAGCGTTAGCGAGGGACTACTGCTCCCTCACTGAGCGGGCCAATTACACGACGAGCTCGGCTCTGAGTACGCTGTATCGGACCGGCCCCATCTGGCGTCTGTGCTCATGTCCGCCCCGCTTACTCGCCGTTATCGCGCTCCTATCGACGACGGCGCCGCGCTTGTCGAACCGCCGGCGACTTCGGCTAGCCAAGTTCTTGAGCGCACCCGCAGCATCGTCAGCAATGCACGTTGCGAGATTCAAGGGAAGCGACTGGCAGATCTGGCACTCGCGGCTCGGGGCGAAGCATACCACACGGCTCTGTTCCACACGTCGGAGTACATGGACTGCGGTTTCATACCACCGCTCACCGTCCAAAGGCGTTTCATTCTGGCCGGGCATCAGCCGGAACTGTTCCACGCAGGAGTCTGGTACAAGAATTTCCTGCTCTCGTCGCTGGCGGAGCGAGAGCAAGTGATCCCTATCAACCTGATTGTTGATACGGACGTCGTTCACTCCACTTCGCTGACCGTCCCGCGAGCAGGCGACACTAGCACGCCGATTGAGAGCCTCGCGTTTGATGCATCAATGGAGCCCATGCCCTATGAGGAACGCGCGATTGTCGATGCGATGCAGTTTCACGGATTTGGTGACCGCCTGCGGCTGGCGCTCGATCGGAGCGGCGTTTGCCCCAGCCAGTCGCTGCCGCTCGTCAGTCCCTTCTGGAAAGCGGCTCGCGATGCCGAGCGGCGCACGCTGAAACCCAAATTGGGACGAGTGCTGGCCGAAGCACGGCACGTGCTGGAATCTCGTCTTGGCTTGCGTACGCTCGAAGTTCCGCTCAGCCAACTGTGTCGCGGTGAGGCGTTTCGACGATTCGTCATTCACCTGCTGACCGAGTTGCCACGACTGTGGCCCATCTACAACGAGGCGCTGTACGCCTATCGCCTCGCGAACCACATTCGCAGCGAGACGCATCCTGTTTCTCAACTGCACGAGCAGGACGAGTGGCTGGAACCGCCGCTGCATGTCTGGTCAGCGAGCGATCCGCGCCGTCGTCGGCCGTTTGTTCGACGGATCGATTCGGGCTTGGAAATCAGCGATTTCGGCAATTGGCGAATACGACTTGATGCCACTAGCGATTCACCGCCCGACCGGGCAATCGAGCAGTTAAAACAAGCGGAGACGAACGGGTTCAAGATTCGTCCCCGGGCCCTTATCACCACCATGTACGCGAGGCTCGTCCTCTCTGACCTGTTTATCCACGGCATTGGCGGGGCGAAGTACGACGAATTGACCGACGAAATCATTCGCCGCTTCTTCGGTATCGAGCCTCCCGCGTATCTGACGGCAACGGCGACGTTCCGTCTGCCGATTGATCGGCCGCACGTGACGATCGAGGATGTGCGCGACTGTGTTCGGCGAATTCGAGACGTGCGCTTTCGACCGGAGTCGTTCGTCGGCGATCCGCTGCTCGCACACGAACCACTTCTAGCGCAGAAGCTTGCTTCACTCGCTGCCGAGAAGCGCGAGTATGTGCGTACTCATACGCTGCGACGCGGCTCTGAAGAAGCATTTCACGGAGTTGATCGCATCAATCGCGCGATGCACGAGCTCTTGCGGCCGGTCGAAGAACACTTGCGGCGCAAGCATGCGCGACTCGTCGAAGACGCGCGCCGCACTCGACTGCTTGGCTCGCGCGAGTTCTCGTTCGTCCTCTTTCCAGAAGAGTACCTGGTGCCGCGCCTACTAGCCTTGGCCCAAGTCCCGGCATAACATCCCCTTAACAAACGAGCGCACGCGCTCGTTTGGATGGCGGCCACGATGGCCGCGGAAGGATTCACGACCCGCGAGAGGACTCGCCTGTGAGTACGCGAACCGTTGCCCCGGTCGCCCGCCGAATTTCCACGCGACAACTCGAAACAACTTCGCACGCGATTCCTTCTGCTGGAGCACTCTTCCAGCCGCCGGCCACAACTGCCGGCCCCTCGATTGTCCCGGCCCGCGCCGGCGATCATCCCGTAATCCACCGGCTCCTCTTGGCCGCTTTTCATGGACCCGCGCCGGCCGAATTCCAGCGGCAATTTGAGCAGCCCGGCTACGATCCGGCCGATCGCTTGCTGGTGCGTCACGGCGATACACTCGCCGCGCACGTTCGCCTCGTGCGGCAGACCATCGCCCTGGCGGGAACACAACTTCCAACCGTGCGGTTTATGGACCTGGCGACAGCCGCGGAATATCGCGGCCACGGCTTTGCCACGGCGCTCGTGGCAGCGGCGGAGAAGCAAGCTCGCGAGCAAGGCGTTCTGGTAGCACTCACACGGACCAAAGCTCCGGCACTGTTTGCCCGGCAAGGCTGGTCAGTCTGCGGGCGGCATGTGTTCTCGACCGCCGGCGCGCGGCAGTTCCTCGCGCAAATGCAGGCTACGTCGGCGGGACTCGTCGAGACCGAGGATTCACCCACGGCTTGCCTGCGCCCCAGCACGCGACAGCCGATCACGATTCGCCCGCTGCGGCGGATCGAGCTGCCGGCCGTGATGCGGCTCTATGACGAATCGCTGAGGGCGCGCCACGGCGCTCCCGTTCGGAGCGAGGCGTATTGGGATTGGCTGCTGGGGCGAGGAGCGTGCGACCGGATTTACATTGCGTCGGAGGGACCGGATTTGTCCGAACTGTCCGAGCAGTTGGCGGCCGTGCGAGGAGCGGTCTTTGCCCAGCGGGGGCGGATCGTCGAATTGATCGCCGCGCCCGGACGCGACAACGTGAAGCAGCACCTGGCGGCGCGCGTCTGTGCCGATGCCAGCGAACAGGACCATTGGCAAGTGCGGCTCGATGCGCCGCCGGACGAACCGCTGCACACGCTCTTTCGTGCGGCGGGAGGCCAATCCATTCAGGCCGAGGAGTTCGGTGGCGAGACGTTCATGGCCAAAGTGCTCGCGCCGCGAGCGCTACTCACCGCGCTGTGCGACACGTTGGCCCAGCGCTGGCAAGGAGCCGACGCGGGTCGCCAAGGACACCTCGGACTAGAAATCCTGGTGGGAGCCAAGGCTCGACGGACGCATGCAACCGAAGTGGCTCGTCTGCGGCTGGAATTGTCGTCACGTGGCACGAAGCTCGCACCCGACGGTTGCGGGCGGAACTACCTGTCGCTTCGCCTGCGCGATCTGGCACCGCTTGTGCTCGGCCACTGGGAACTGGCCAACCTGGTCGAATCGGGCCGAATCAAGACCTCCAACAAGGTCGCCCTGCGTTTGGGAAGTGCTCTGTTTCCGAAGCTCTCCTGGTGGCGGCCGCCGCTAGATGATCTGCTGACGTAAGCGAACTTTCCTTCTTAAAAGAGCCATTGCCAGAGCGTGACCGCGATGGCGATGATCGCGGCGACGCCAATGCCCCCGGCCGACCACCAGAAGAACTGCTTGCGGCGGTCCGTCTGATCGAGCTCCGCCAGCCGATCGCTAACAAAGAGCGGCAACCGGTCGCGATTTTCAAATGCGAGTGGCGCTGGCGTGGTGAAGCTGGGCGATGTGGGCGGCGCGATGTGTTCGGCCTTTTCCGAAAGTCCATCGCTGTCCGCCTCCTTCTTCGCGCTTACCACATCGATTGCTAATTCTTCGCTGCTGTCCTGCGGATGCGCCGGTTCCGAGCTTGAACTGCTTGCTATCGCCGGCGTCCGCATCGCGGCATCGGCTATCGGTGCTTCCGTCGTAGAGGCTAGTTCCTGCTCGGCGGGCGCTGTATCCTCGGCAGAAACTGGGTCGTCGTCAGACGCTGTATCGTCGATCGACACTGGGTCGGCAGAATCGAACTCCATCTCGTCGTCGATCGGTTCATCGAGGTCAATGGGTTCCTGATCCGTCACCGCGGCGGCCTGTTCCGGCGCTGCAACGATGAGCTGGGACGCGGTAGCTGGTTGTGCAATTGCTTGGGGACTGGTTGCCCGCGTTTCCAGTACAGCCAACTTCTCAGCAAAGGAAGCAGTCACCGTCGCTAGTTCTATTTCCAGGCGAGCGAGTTGGTCGGTCCGCCGCCCCAGTTGTTCGGCAAGTTGTGTGTGTTCGGCTTCCCACTGGTGCCGCGCTTGCTTGGCCCAGTCGCGCTCGCGAAGGAGCTGCTCCGATTGACTGGTGAGCTCGGCGACCTGGCCTCGCAATTCCTCGGTGGACTGTTCCCAGCGGGCCTGGAGCGCCTGGCGCTCGTGGGCCATCTGCTCGATCTCTTGCTCGAGGTTGGCTTGCCGGCGCTGCTGCTCGTGCAACTGCGCTGCTTGCTCCGGCGATGGCTCCGTGGGAGTCGGGGGTGCTGTTGCCAGTTTCTGTGCCAGCAACGTCGTTGCGGTGGTTAGGTCTGCTTCGAGATGAGCGAGCTGGTCAGAACTTCGTGCGAGCTGCGCGGCCAGCGTGGCCCGTTCGGTTTCCCATTCGTGGCGGGACTGTAAAGCCGAGTCGCGCTCGTGCAGCAGCTCTTGCGACCGACTGGAGAGTTCCGCAATCTGGCTGCGAAGTTGGTCGGTGGATTGTTCCCAGCGGGCCTGCAGATCCTGCCTTTCGCGAGCCATCTGCTCGACCTGAGCCGCCAGTTCGGCACGCAGTTGCCGCTGTTCCTCCAAGCGTGCCAACTCCTCCGGCGACGGCTCCTGTGTTACCGGCACCGGGGCTACAAGCGGAGCCGGTGGCGTCTCGGCGGCAGCGAGCTTCTTATTGAGCAACGCGGTCGCTGCAGTTAGTTCCGCCTCCAGGTGACCGAGTTGATCCGACCGGCGAGTCAGTTCCGTCGAAATGGTCGCCCGTTCGGCTTGCCATTCCTGCCGTGATTGTTCGAGCGCTTGCCGCTGGGCGGCAAGGCGTGCTGCCTCGTCATGCAGTTGGCTAATCTGGGATTTCAGATCGTGGGATGTATGCTCCCACGTCGTGTGCAACTCTTCCCGCTCGCGCGCCAAGCGAACGACTTCTTCGTTCAGTTTGTCGCGGAGCTGCTGCTGCTCGGCGGCACGGGTGGCTTCGGCGGCGCGTAGCTCCTCGGTCAGTTCCTGCGCCCGGCGAACCGCTTCCTCTGCCTCGCGATTCGGAACCGAAAGCGCGAGCGGTGAGATCGTCTGCTGCGGCGTTAACGCTGGTGGAGGGGCCGGAGCCGCAGCGACGATCGGCATGGGAGCGGGGATGTCGTCCTCCGCTTCTTCGTTTTGCACTGTGGATCGCGGCGCACCCGTAGTTGCTTGAGGCTTGCCGATCCCCGCTTTGCCGTACGACAGCCGCTGGAAGACGAGGCCGAACTCGCCGACTTCGAGTCGATCGCCGATGTTCACCGGCGAGCAAACGATCGGCGAGCCATTGAGTTCCGTACCGTTGCTAGCGTTCAGGTCGATACACCAGAGCTGCTGCTCATGCCAATATAGCACGCAGTGAAAGCCGGAGACGTTTTGCCCCTTGAGCTGCAAGGCACATTGCGGCCTGCGGCCAATCGGGCTAAGCCGGGCACGGAAGCGGCGTTTGTCCTTGAGCAAGTCGCCGACATAGACCATGAGCACCGGCAGCGGGCGCGGGGCGCTGCCCCAAACGGCCAAACCATCGGTGGGGACGGCATCGCCCGCTTCCGCAGTGAGCAAACTCGCCCGGACGCGATAGGGACCAATCGCCAAGTCTTCGTCGGGCGCAAGCCAGCGGCCTCGTTGTCCGGCACTGGTGTTTCCGTCGCCGGCGTGTAGATCAAGATACAGGCAGAAAACGCCAACAGGCGTTGCATGGAGATAAAGGCAGCGGGTGGGAATGGCCTTCCCTTCGAGCAACACTTCCGATGCGGGATGGCTGCCGACGCGGGCAAACGGCTGCGCAAGCGAGATCACTCGGCGACCCGCTGGGCCGGTCACCGTGACCACGAGATGTTCGTCGCACCAGTACGACATCGGAGCGACTCGCTACTTCAGGTTGGGATCGAGCGTCTCGCGCCGGTCGGAGTTTTGCAGACCTTTCAGCAACGAATCGCCTGTCGACGAGTCCGTCAGGTTGAGCGATGGATCGAGTTCCCTGGCGCGAGTCCGATCCGCTTCAGCCAACGCCGGTTCGTTCAGCTTGTCGCGAACCTGTGCACGCAGCCAATAGGCAGTTGCATTGTGCGAATCGTGGTGGATCGTCTGGTCCAGGTCCGCAGCAGCTTCGGAGTACTTTCCCAATTGCAATCGTGCCGAGCCGCGCAGAAACAATCCACGGGCATTGCGCTCATCGGCGGATAACGCGGCGTCGGCGTCTTGCTCGACTTCGGCGAATTGGCGCTGGTCGAGAAAAGCTTGAGCCCGCAGCACAAGCAGTTCCACATTGGTCGGCTGACTTGTCAGCCCCGCGGTCGCTGCTTTGATTGCTGCACTCGAGTCGCTTTGGGCCAGGTAGGCACGAACAAGCAGATCGTGGCGGGTAAATTCAGTAGGCGAGATCTGTTCCGCAGCATGCAAGTCGTCAATGGCTGCAGCGTACTCGCGCAGTTCCATTTTGGCTTGGCCTCGCATGATAAGAATCTGTGTCGATCGGGGAGCAAGGCGAGCCGCTTCGTCGAGTTCCGCAATTGCCTCCTTCCAGTAGCCTCGCGACATTTGCGCGGTGGCCCGGTCGAGGTTTTCGAACTCCGGAGGTTGGCAACCCGCAGCAAGCAGCACGGCAAAAATGAACGAACCAACCGCGAAATATCTCCACGACAGGCGGCGTCGGCCGCGTTCCCTAAGGGGGGAGTCAAGTTCCGTTTGCCAGGCCATTGGAAGCATTACGTCCTGAATCTGGGAATTCGCCGAACAGCGTCGATGGAAAAACTAATTCTAATTGACAAAACCTGACAACCCGCCGAAAGGGATTCGGGATTTTTCGTGGAACGTAGGCTATTGGAGAATAGTAGGTCAGCAAGGTTTGCGAACTTGTCAACGCAGAGCAGGTTTCAGACCGACCTGGACATGTTGATTTCTCGCAACAGCGACAATCAAGGGGATTTGAACATCCTTTGCAGAGCTTTTTTGGCGTGTAAAGGCGCATCATTTTCCCGTGTGAAATGTAATCACCAAGGCGTGCAAAACGCTTGTGGGCTGGTTAATGTAGGTGGTACAACAACCCGTCTGCGATGGTGGGGCTGGTGACAATGACGCCACTGGCCCAGACAATGTAGTCCTGCCCCGTTGGCCACGTGAACGGACCCGCCTCGGCCAACCATCCTGACAAGACTTCCTGCCATGCCCATCCTCGCCGCCGAAACGAGCCTGTTCCCCGGCAACTTGCTCGATGATTTTGTGCAACCCGACGGCGATCGCCGTTGGTGGGCGGTTTACACGAAGTCGCGCCAGGAAAAGTCGCTGGCCCGGCAGCTTTTGGGAATGGAGATCCCCTTTTATTTGCCGCTCGTGTCTCGCGTCGCGCACATTGGCGGCCGCCGGGTGAAATCGCTATTGCCGCTCTTCGGTGGTTACCTGTTCCTCTACGGAACGGATGACGAGCGCGTGCAGGCGCTAGGCACAAAGCGCATTGCCCAGTCTTGGGCCGCACCGCAAATCGACGAGATGACGTGCGACTTGCGGCAGATTCAAACGCTGATTGCTTCAGGAGTCCCACTCACCCCCGAGGCACGCTTGCAGGCCGGCCAGCGAGTGCGCGTGAAGAGCGGCTCGCTCATGGGGCTGGAGGGAGTGATTCAGTCACGCCGCGGCGAAAGCCGGTTGCTCGTTGCCGTGCAATTCCTGCAGCAGGGGGTATCGATCCAGATCAACGATTATCAGTTGGAGCCCATCTAAGGGACTCCAGGTTGATCGGACGAACTTCGATCGCCTGCTCGACATTGCCGCGTCGGCGACTGGACGACGATTCCTGAGGAAGTGACTCTCCCGGCTGCGGTGCGGCAGGTGCCGGCACCGCGGGCTCAACACCGGGCATCGGCGGCACGTTCGGATCAGCGCCCTCGGGCACGGGAACAGGTGGCGCGGGTTCGCTCGGAACCGGCATCAGTTCCGACTTTGGCGATTCAGCGGGCATCTCGCCAGGCAAGAACGGCGAAGGGCACGTCAAGCATTCGCCCGGCCACGGCCGCCAGCAGGTGCTGTTGTAGCCAAAGCAGGGCCAAGTGGCATAGCAATCGCTGTGCTGAAAGTCGTGCCCCTCGCAGGCGCGATGGTAGGCACAGCCACTCGACACCAGCAGGGCGAGCGCGGCTCCCAAGGCCAGACAGCACGACGATTGTAATTTGTTTTTCACGTCAAGGACTCCGCCATCAGGCGACAAGCTGGGTCGTGACCGCAAATAACCTCGAATCGCAGCCGTGCTACGGTCCGCCACCGCCCCCTTGTGGATTGCCACCGCCCTTCAGCACTTTCCCCGACAAACGTGTGGCGGTGCCGGTGGCAAGCAGTGTGAAGCCCATAGCCCGCTCCAGCGGAGCGAGCATCTTCGCCAAGGCTGTATCGGTAGCAACCAGGTGGTCTTCGGCCACAAAGACGCGATCGCCAGGGAACAGTTGATAGTTGGTGGTCGTCGAACCGTAGGCGCTGACCGCTTGCCAATCGACGGGCAGGATTTGGCAATCGCCGGTTTCTGGGGATGGCCGGGCGATCCATATTTTCTTGGACGACACGCTCGTCGTACCGTTGATGTTGGCGATCGCGTCGAGCACGGTGTCGTTCCCAGTGATGGGGAACTTGGTCACACCATCCCCCATGCCAGCGCCTTCAGTCACGACGTAATAGACCTTGCTGTTGTAGGCGAACACATCGACAGCCACTTCGGGATCTTCCAGGAAGCGGGCCAGATGTTGCTCGATCGCCAGCTTTGCATCGGCAAGCGACAGGCCCACGACCGGCACGCTACCATAGCTGCCGAGCGTGACGGTGCCGTCGGAACCGACAAGATGCTGTCCGGCAATCTGCTGCTTTCCAGACATTTCCAACAGCGACAGCGAGACGACGGGATCGTTGACGTGCATGGACATCACGCGGCGAACTTCCTCGGTCGCTTGTTCGGGTGTGACGCCGGCCACCTTCACCGAGCCATAGGGAGCGCCAAGATTCACCATTCCGCCTGGTTGCACCGAAAACGCGCCGGCCACGGGAGCATCGGGCAAGGTGCCAAGCACGGTAATCCCAAGCAGATCGCCCGTGCGCAGCGCGTAGGGACTGCGGGGAACGATGTGAATGGCTTCAATGACGAGAATGTCTGGCGGCTCGACCGTGTAGGTCGGCAGGACGACCTTGTTCAGTTCGCGCGGCGTGTCGGGGGGAGGGTTGGGCAAATGATGCGGCAAGTTCGCGCCGTGATGCGACGCATGCATCTTGCAGCCGCCGGCGCTTGCCATCAAGGCAACGGCCAACCCGATCGCCAAATGTATGCTGCGCATGTCCAAAGAACCTCGCGACGACTCCAGAAAAGATTCCTTACCGCATTGCAGGCGCGCTGCGATCAGGGTTGTCGTGCGCGCGGCCTCGATTGGAGTGGTATCGGTTCCGTCGGCATTTGCGATTACTTCGGAATGACACGGAATTTCGGAAGAATCGGCAAACCTGATGGTTTGGGCAGCTCGATCCCTTTTAAAACCACCCAAATAGGCTATTCATCTGCGAATAATCGTCATATAAATGTAGGAGTACATTTCAAGTCGAGTTTCGTTTCCCTTTGGCTGGACCGCGTTACAATCACCACATTGCCGATTGGTGATCCCGGTAAATCCGGTGCTAGCAGCGAAACCAGCCTCGTGCCGCGAGCATAGGAGAACGTGACTATTTGAGTGGAGCTGACGAGCTGGTCACCGGCCAACGAATCCGCTCGCAAAAACTGGATTGCGAATTAGTCTGTCAGGATGCAGCGTACGCGATGGGGCCGCGAGCGGTGCTACTGCTGGCATTGCGCAATCCACTGACCAACCATAAACGAAGGAACGAACAGCAGATCGCCTGTGCGGCGATTCGAAGGACGCCATGAAAAGATCGGTTTTGCCCCAACCGAAGCGAAGGATTCAGCATCCCCTTCCCCTGCCGCCATCGCTGGCGGCTTACCCCGCCGTGTTTCGGCCGGGGCAAGCGGTCGAAGTTTCTCGCGGTGAGCTAACTGGCGCGCGCGGCGTGGTCGTAAAGTCTGGCGGTGCCGGGAGATGGCTCGTAAGGCTCGAGGGACTGCCGGCCGGAGCGTTTCTCTCGATTCCGCGCGAGGGGCTACGGCTCATCTCGACGAGTGGCAAATAGGGCCTGCGAGACGAGCGGCGTCGCGTCCCTTGAAGCAACCAGTGGGCAGTTCGTCACCTAACTGCAAGCACACGTTGAGCTGAGGGAAATCGCATAGTCGCAGCCAGCAGTGCTGCCGCTGGTGATTTCCCCTTCAAACTCGTCTTCACGAAGAACGACGGCGAAATCACCCCATTTTTCGCGGACCTTGATGGTCAGAACGCTGCCTAGATCGGGGTCACGTTCGTAGGCGCCAGTCCCACGCAGCGTCTTTTTGACACCGTTCTGCGACAACTCGACGGCAATCGTCGCTTGATCCAGCCGTGCGAATCGTTGTGACACCATGTGAGCGGCCTTCTTCATTGGTACGAATCGTCCGTTGCGATGCCCCAGGCGACGAACGATGGAGAGATTTCGTACTTTTTTTAAATGGAATGGAACTTGGCTATAAATGCAACACTGCTTTGGGGTTAGCAGGTCCGCCAAACGGGCAGCCACATGTAGGATTGGTTGTCTGATCCTCTAGACTGCCACCTGGAAAAACATCATTCATTACCCGATCGGGCGATCTGCGAGTCAAAGGTTGTCGTGCTTGCATTTCACCGCAAAAATGCGGTTCCGTACCAACCTTGAGGACTCCCTCACTAATTGAATCGCATTCTTCGTTGGAAAGCGGACCCAAACACCGCTCGTACATCCGCAAAAATTACGCCAGTGCTACAGGTGGTGCGGTCGATAACTTCGAGACGGGCACTTGGTGATTGGGAGTGGGGCGCATCTCTCTCCCCATCACTTTTGTAAGCCGAAGATGCGGCTAGACTTACAGCGGCTACCCGCTTAATATGGCCGCAAGTTGCAGAGTAGAGGTGCAGATGATGATCGCACGAAACTGCTTGGCGTTGATCGTGGCGGCAGTATTGGTGTCCGTTTCAGCGTCGGATGCCTTCGCGCAAGGTCCGCCACGCTACTACTCCCCGTCGGGGCCCACTCTTCCGTCGCAGCTCAATTACTTCCGGCGCGACGTCGGTCTGCTCGACCAGTTCAATACCTTCGTGCAGCCGCGCCAGCAGCTCGATTCGCAGCTCCACCTGCTCGCCGCCCAGCAAGCCGCCGATTTCCGAAACACCCAGCGGCAACTCGAGCAGATCAAAGAAATTCGCCCGTCTGATGCCGCTCCCACAGGGATCGGCGGGACGTACATGAACTATCTGCACTACTACCGTCTGCCAACTCGACAAGGCGGTCAGCCGCGTGTTCGCTAACTGCGAACACTCCTTCTAGCGGCTCTAGACTCCCACGACCTGCACCGCCAAATCGACGGCTGCCGGCTTGGGAAAGCGATCTTGTAGCGCCTGCACCGTCATCTCTTCCTCGCGCAGGGCCTCCATCGCCTTCACGGCCGCTTCGGCCGCTTGCAGCGTGGTGATGCACGGCACACCTAGTTGCACGGCGGCGGCGCGGATACGGCCTTCGTCGGTGCGGGCCCCTTTGCCGCTCGGAGTATTGAGCACCAGCGTGATCTGCCCGTCGTTCATGTAATCGAGGAGGTTCGGCCGCCCTTCGGCGATCTTCTTCACTCGCGTGACGGAAAGACCCGCTTCTTCCAGCCGCTGGGCCGTTCCCTCGGTGGCGACGATCTCGTGCCCCAGCGCCACCAGCCGGCGGGCAATATCGACCGCTGCATCCTTATGCCGCCGGCTGACGCTGACGAAGATCTTGCCTTCCTTGGGCAGCACAGTTCCCGCGGCAAGCTGACTCTTGGCAAAGGCGATGCTGAACCGCTCGCTGATTCCCATCACTTCGCCCGTCGATTTCATTTCCGGGCCAAGGACGATATCGACGCCGGCGAATTTGCGGAACGGGAAGACACTCTCCTTCACGCTCACATGCGATGGGATCGGCTCGCCGTGGACTCCGAGCTCCGGCAGTTTGACGCCCGTCATCACCTTGGCCGCCACCTTCGCCAGAGGCAGGCCCGTCGCTTTGGCCACGAACGGCACCGTGCGGCTGGCTCGCGGATTCACTTCTAGCACATAAACGGTCGGCTTGCCGTCGGTCCCCTTTTTTACCGCGAATTGCACGTTCATCAAGCCGACAACTCGCAAGTGCCGGGCCATGGCGATCGTCGCTTCGCGGATTTCCTGCACGACAGGGCCAGCCAGGCTGTATGGTGGAATTGCACACGCCGAGTCGCCCGAATGTACGCCTGCCTCCTCGATGTGCTCCATGATGCCGGCGACGATGACGTTCTCCCCGTCCGAGAGGCAATCGACATCGACTTCGGTTGCGTCCTCCAGAAATTGATCGATCAGCACTGGCTGCCCTTGGGCCACGACGAACGCTTCCGCAACGAACCGCTCGAATTGAGCCATGTCGTAGCAGATTTCCATCGCCCGCCCGCCTAGGACGAAGCTGGGCCGCACGAGGCAGGGAAATTCGACCTTGCCCGCCTCGGTCCGTGCCTGATTCATCGTCCGCGCGATCCCATTGGCCGGCTGGCGCAGGTCGAGCCGCGACAAGATGCGGGCGAATTTCTCACGGTCCTCGGCCGCTTCGATCGTATCGACGCTCGTGCCGATGATCTTTACGCCGGCGTTGTGCAGGGCTCGCGCTAGATTGAGCGGCGTCTGCCCGCCAAATTGCACAATCACGCCGTCTGGCTCGATCCGATCGTAGATGTTGAGCACATCCTCGGTCGTGAGCGGCTCAAAAAAGAGTAAGTCGCTTGTGTCGTAGTCGGTGCTCACCGTCTCTGGGTTACTGTTGACCATTACCGACTCGATGCCCAGTTCCCGCAGGGCGAAGCTGGCGTGGCAGCAGCAATAGTCGAACTCGATTCCTTGCCCAATGCGATTTGGTCCGCCACCGAGGATCATCACCCGCTGCTTCCCGGGCGCTTTACGCGGCGTTTCGTCCTCGTCCTCGTAAGTGCTGTAGTAGTACGGCGTATAGGCTTCAAACTCCGCCGCACACGTATCGACCGACTTGTACGTCGGCACGATGCCGCGGCTTTTGCGGTGCTCGCGGACGTCCATTTCGCTCGTTCGCCAGAGCGTGGCCAGCTGTCGATCGGAAAAGCCGAATTGCTTGGCCCGGCGGAGCGTCGCCGAGTCGAGCTGCTGCCAATCGGCCACCTGCCGCAATTCTTCCTCCATTCGCACGATCGCCGCAAGCTGATCCAGAAACCAGAGGTCGATCTTCGTCAGCTCGTGAATCTGTTCGACCGACATGCCGGACTTGAGTGCATATCGCAGGTACCAGACGCGGTCGGCATTAGGAACGGAAAGCTTGGCCCGGATTTCGTCGTCCCCCGGCTGCTCGGTCGTCCCCCAGCGGTCCTTCCCGTCGCAGCCAAAGCCGAACGCGCCAACCTCCAAACCGCGGAGCGCCTTCTGAAACGACTCCTTGAACGTGCGGCCGATCGCCATCGTCTCGCCGACACTCTTCATCTGCGTCATCAGCGTTGCATCGGCCTCGGGGAACTTTTCAAAGGCGAAGCGGGGAATCTTGGTGACGACATAGTCAATAGTCGGCTCGAAACAGGCTTTCGTCTTGCGCGTGATGTCGTTGGCCAGTTCATGCAGCCGATAGCCAACGGCCAACTTGGCCGCGATCTTCGCGATCGGGAATCCAGTCGCCTTGCTTGCCAAGGCGGAGCTGCGGCTGACGCGAGGGTTCATCTCGATGACGATCATCCGCCCGGTCTGCGGGTGTGTCGCGAACTGGATGTTGCTGCCGCCAGTTTCGACGCCGATCTCGCGAATCACGGCGAGGCTCGCGTCACGCATCCGCTGATATTCCTTGTCCGACAGCGTCTGAGCGGGGGCAACCGTGATGCTGTCGCCGGTATGCACACCCATCGGATCGAAGTTCTCGATGGAGCAGATGATGACGACGTTGTCGTCCATGTCCCGCATCACCTCCATCTCATACTCTTTCCAGCCGATGATGCTTTCCTCGATCAGCACCTCGTGAACCGGCGACTGGTCGAGACCGCGGCGCACGAGCATGTCGAACTCGCCCGTGTTGTAGGCGATCGCCGAGCCGCTGCCGCCGAGGGTGAAGCTCGGCCGCACCACCGCCGGCAGGCCGACCATGTCGAGGACCCGGCGGGCGTGCTCCAGATCCTTCACCGTCTCCCCGCGGCAGCACTCCAGGCCGATCTTCTCCATGGCTGCCTTGAACTGGGCCCGGTCCTCAGCCTTGTCGATTACATCCGGCCGGGCACCGATCATCTCGACGCCGTACCTATCCAAGACACCGTGCCGGGCTAGGTCCATCGCCAGGTTCAGACCGGTCTGTCCGCCGAGCGTCGGCAAGATTGCGTCGGGCCGCTCGCGGGCGATGATTTTCTCAACAATCTCCCACGTGAGCGGCTCGATGTACGTCCGGTCGGCCGTGTCCGGATCGGTCATGATTGTCGCCGGATTGCTGTTCACCAGGACGACTTCGTACCCTTCCTCGCGAAGTGCTTTGCAAGCCTGCGTGCCGGAATAGTCGAACTCGCAAGCCTGGCCGATGATGATGGGGCCGGAGCCGATGAGCAGAATCTTCTTGATGTCGGTGCGTTTAGGCACGGCGCGTCCTTGGGCTATCAATCGAGGTCGGAGAGGCGGTGTTCGCGCGCACGCCGAACCGGAAGGCTGGCGTGGCGTGTAAAATCCCTCAAAATTAACATCCCTTAGCGGCCTTCAGCAAGGGGCGGGAGTGGCCGTCTCAAATCTGCATGGCTGCTCAGAATTGACCACTCGACCATCCAACGAAAGCACGCCTTCCATCCTTACGGAACAGTAAAGCTGGAGAAGGAAAAGGAGGGTTAACCTAGCCAATCACAAAGGGCCAGGAACGTCTCCGGAGCGGGAGGATTCCAGAAAGGTGGCGAGCATGATTTGGGCCGCCAGCTTGTCGAGCCGCTCCTTGCGGCGTTTGCTCGTGAAGCCGGCATCCAGCAGCAGTGCTTCGGCATGGGCGCTCGTGTAGCGTTCGTCGAAAAAGAGCACCGGGAGACCCGTTTGATCGCCGATCCACTGGCCGAAGGCACGGGCTTCGAGCGACTTCTGGCTTTCGTTACCGCTGGTATGTACGGGCAGGCCGACGACAAAGCCGACCAGACGCTCGCTCGTCACGAGTTGCTTGATCCAAGCGGTATCGGCTGCTTCACCGCGGCGGGTGTAGTTTTCGAGCGGGCTGGCGAGTCGCTGGTCGGGATCGGTCACCGCGACGCCAATACGGACGGTGCCATAGTCCATGCCAGCGATGCGGCCGAGGCGAGGAAAGATCGCGGGATCAGAGGGCATAGCCGGACTCAGGGGGCTGACGCTTCCCGCTCGCCCGCCGATTCACCGCGACCACTGGTCGCGGCTTTGGGGGGAGCGATCGGACTTCGCTTGTCGGCTGCAACGAAGTGCCCTTCGCGAAGGAACTTGCCGACGCAGTCGCACACTTGCTCGTCGTGCAAGAGGAGCCCATGCCACCGCGGGACGACGAGAAAATCAGCCGCGCCGGGCAGCCGCGTTTCTTCGACGGAAACCACCATGTCATCGTCCCCATCGACCACCGGATTGGTGAGGCTCTCCTTCCCCGTACCGCCCGCGATGATGCCGAACTCGAACTGCGGCGTGGCGAGCCGGCGCTCCGCTTCGTCCCACGTGATCGCGAGTTCCTTGCCGCTCGGTCCCATGACGAGACCGAACAATTGGTTGTTCTTGAACAGGCGGGCGAGCTGTGCGCCGTTGTTCGGCGGGCCGATCATCACCATCCGGTGGATGCGCGCGTCGGTCTTCCACCGCGGCGACGGAAGCGACGCTTCGCCCAGATAACGACGCACCACGAGGTTGCCGAGGCTGTGGCACACGAAGTCGATCTGCTCGACGCCATCGAGATGGCTGAGCACGCGAGCGAGCGACTGGGCGTGTTCGTCAAGCGAGCGGCGCGAGCTGGCGTAGGAAATGTTGATCCAACCAAAGTCGCCGCTGTCGGCAAGGTGCTGGCCCACGTCGTCCATCGCGTCGCGCGAGCGGCCGAGGCCGTGCAGCGTTACCACCGTCCGCTTCGCGAGCGGAGCCAATCGCTCGGCTTGCTTCAACTCGTCGAGCTTGGCCTGGCATTGCTCGAAAGTTCCCCACGCGCGGCGAAAATCGCGGCCATCGAGCAGGCGGTAGTGCCCGGTGAGGACGTTCTGCTGAATCCGCCAGCCGTGATAGACCTGCTCATCGCTCCAGAACTGCGTGCCGCCGAGCGTGGCCGAGGGGAAGTTAAGCGGCGCGGGGGTGACCGCGGCAACGGGAGGCATGTCCTGTGCGAGGCCGGCACGTACAGCAACCACTGCCGCAAGTGCGGCGAAGAAAACCGTCGTGGTTGCGCGTAAGTTCGTCATCGGATTGGATCGCTCCAGTCTTCCGAATTGTATTCTCCCCGGCAATTGCGGCCAGCGGCAAGATCAAACCGGCGGCGGCTGCAATCAATGGTTTTCAATGGCAGTCACGACCCCCGCCATCGTGTATTCCCCTGCTTCTGCCGCGGGCTCGTGACCCAACTCGCGGAGTGTGGAGGTGGTGATGGGGCTGATGCTGACGAGCTTGGTCTTGTGCAGCGAGTCGCCGAACATCCGCACCAGCGAACGGGCAATGGCGGAACTGGTAACGGTGGTCCAGTCAATCCGTCCGGCAGCCATCTGTTCAGCGATGTCCGGCGCAGGGGACTGCACATCGATGCTGTCATAAACGACCACTTGCTCGACGATGCCGCCCGCCTTGGTCAACTCTTCGGCTAGCACCTCGCGCCCCCGACTGGCGCGGACGAGGAGGAACCGCTTGCCGGCGGCGCTCCCCTGGAGCGCGAGAGCGAGCGATTCGGCGCGGAACTCGTCAGGGATGAGATCGGCTTGCAAGTGATAGCGGGCCAGTTCGTCGGCAGTGCCGGGACCGATGGCGGCGAGCTTCACGTTGCCAAGGACGCGTAGGTCACGGCGAGCGGGAGGCGTCAGCCTCCCGATGACGCCGACGTTAGCTGTCGGCTCGGAACCATCGGGGTGCTCACGCACCCCGCTCGCCAAGAGTCGGTCCAGCAACATTCGCACGCCGTTGCTGCTGGAGAATACGAGCCAATTCAACTCATGCAATCGCTCCAACTTCTGATCGACGGGCGACCAGTAAATCGGCGGCCGGATTTCGATCGCGGGCTGATACAAGACCTCAGCCCCAAGCTCGGCCAGCGGCCGCGCCAGATCGTCGGCTTGATGCGTCGCTCGCGTGACGAGCACGCGCTGGCCGAACAATGGCCGCTTGTCGAACCACGAGAACGCAGCATCGCGGGCGGCCACTTCACCCACGACAAACACGACCGGCGGCCGAAGTTTTTGCTCGCGGACGACCGCAGCTACGTTGTCGAGCGTCGCGTCGATACGCCTTTGATCGGGCAGGCTGACGCGGCGGAGGATGGCGACGGGGGTCGTTGCCGGCTTGCCGGCGGTGACGAGAGACCGCGACCAGTGTTCGACAGTGGTCACACCCATGTAGAAGACGAGCGTGCCGGGAAACCGAGTGAGTGCATCAAAATCGAGCGTCGAATCGGTCTTCTCGGCATCCTCGTGCCCCGTGACGAGCGCCACGGCAGAAGCTTCGTCGCGGTGCGTGATGGCAATGCCTGCATAGCTCGCTGCCGCCACCGCGGCCGTCACGCCCGGCACGATCTCGAACTCGATGCCGTGCGACCGCAAGTAACCCAGTTCCTCGCCCGCCCGGCCAAAGACCATCGGATCGCCATTCTTTAGCCGCACGACGATTTTGTGGACGGCGGTCAAGGAGGCCATCAACTCGTTGATTTCGGCCTGCGTCTTCACCCGCCCGCTGCCGTGCTTGCCGAGCGAAACGAGGAGTGCGTCCGGTCGGCAGTGGCGGAGGATCGCGGGGTTGGCGAGGTAGTCGTACAGCACAACATCGGCCCGCGCGAGTACTTCGGCCGCGCGGAGCGTCACGAGTCCCGGATCGCCCGGACCTGCTCCCACGAGATAAACCTTGCCTGTCGCCATAGCTTCCCATTATGCACGCCGCAGCGTGTTCGTGAGGCCCACAGCGGGCCACAATCACCACCTGCCTGCCGGGCGAGTTCCAACTACAATGACTCGTTTGCCGAAACTTGACCGCAAGGTGATCTTATGCTTCGTATCCTCGGAATTACTTCTGCCACGTTGCTGCTCGCCGCTGCTGCGATGGCCGCTGAGCCGCTGCAGTTGCAGAAGGGAGACCACGTCGTCCTCGTCGGCAATGCGCTGGCCGAGCGGATGCAGTATTTCAACCATTTCGAAACCCGCCTGCACAGCCGGTTTCCAGAGCAAGAGCTGGTCGTACGAAATCTCGGCTGGTCGGCCGACGAGATCAAGCTGCGACCCCGGTCGAAAGACTTTCGCGATCACGGGCATTTGCTCTCCGATCACAAGCCGAACGTGATCCTGGCGTTTTGGGGCTTCAACGAATCGTTCGCGGGGCCGGACGGCATCGCCCGCTTCGAGGCGGACCTGGCGGAGTTTCTCACGTCGCCGCAGAACATCGACAACTTCTCGACCGCTCGCAGTAATTGGGACCGAACGGCCGACAAGAGCCAAGACCTGCCCAAGCTCGAGACGCTTCGCGAGATCATCCTGGTCTCGCCGATCGCCTATGAGAATCTGGGCGTGGCTACACATCTCGACGGAGCGAAACAGAACGAGAACCTGAAGCTCTACACCGAAGCGATGGGGCGCGTGGCCACCAAGCACAACGTGAAGTTCATCGACCTCTTCACACCGACGCTCGCTGCCATGCAGCGCGGCCAAGAGAAGTTGACGATCAACGGCGTCCACCTGAACGAGCAGGGGGACAAGGTTGTCGCCGGCCTGCTCGACTCGCTCCTCTTGGGCCCGCAAGCAGCCGCTCCGCAGACGCAGGACTTAACTGCCCTGCACGCGGCGGTCGCCGAGAAGAACCAGCAGTTTTTCTACGACTACCGAGCCCTCAACGGCTTCTATATCTATGGCGGCCGCAAAGCGCCGTTTGGCATCGTCAATTTCCCGGTCGAATTCGCCAAGCTGCGGAAGATGATTGCCGTTCGCGACGAGCGTGTGTGGCAAGCGGCTCAAGGGAAAGCGCTGCCGTCCGCAATCGACGACAGCGGCACCGGGGACAACCCCAACATCGCGACGAACTTCGAGAAGCCCGTCTCGCTCCTCGCGCCGGAAGAAGCCCGACAGAAGTTCACCCTCCCCGAAGGGTTTGAGATCAACCTGTTCGCCTCGGAGCAGGAATTCCCCGACTTGCAGGATCCCGTACAGTTCGCGTTCGATGCCCGCGGTCGGCTCTGGGTAACGACGATCCCGACCTATCCGCACTACCTCCCGGGGTCGCCACCGAACGACAAGATCCTGATCTTTGAGGACACGAACGGCGACGGCCGAGCCGACAAGCAGACCGTCTTTGCCGACAAGCTCTACATCCCTGCCGGCATCGAGTTTTGGCAGGGGGGCGTGATCGTGCCGCAACAGCCGAACGTCATGCTGCTCAAGGACACCAACGGGGACGACAAAGCCGACACGCGCGAACTGATCCTGCACGGCTTTGACTCGGCCGACTCGCATCACGCGATCAGTGCGTTCACGTTCGATCAGGGAGCGGCCCTCTACATGATGGAAGGGACGTTTCATCACACGCAGATCGAAACGCCCTACGGTCCGAAGCGGGTGGTCAATGCTGGCGTTTTTCGCTTCGAGCCGCGGACCGACAAGCTCGACATTTTCATTTCGTACCAGTTTGCCAATCCCTGGGGGCACATCTTCGACCGCTGGGGGCAGAACTTCGTGGCCGATGCGTCCGGCGGCGATAATTACTACGGGACCGCGTTTTCCGGCGACATCGACTATCCGCACAAGCGGGGCGATCTCAAGCGGTTTCTCACCAAGCAGTGGCGGCCCACCTGCGGCTGCGAACTGGTCAGCAGCCGCAATTTCCCGGACGACATGCAGGGGAACTACCTGCTCAACAACTGCATCGGCTTTCAGGGGACGCTGCAATACAAGATGAAGAATGCCGGTTCGGGCTTCGCGGCCGATCCGGTCGAGCCGTTGATCCAGTCGAGCGACCCGAGCTATCGGCCGACCGATCTGGAGTTCGGGCCGGACGGGGCGCTGTATCTATGCGACTGGTACAACCCGCTCGTCGGCCACATGCAGCATTCGATCCGCGATCCGAAGCGCGATCATGCCGTCGGCCGCATCTGGCGCGTCCACTATGCAAAGAAGCCGCTCGTGCAGCCCGCCAAGATCGCCGGCGAGCCAATCCCGGCACTGCTGGCCCAATTGCAATCGACTCCCGAAGAGCGGACCTGCAGCTGGGTGCGAAGCGAGCTCTGGAGCCGGCCAACGCCGGAAGTGATCGGCGAAGTGGGCAAGTGGCTGGCGAGCCTCGCCAAGAGCGACCCCGAGATCGAGCATCACAAGCTCGAGGCGCTCTGGCTGCATCAGGCGCATAGCGCGGTGAACGAGCCGCTGCTCAAGGAAGTCCTCCGCTCGCCCGACTACCGCGCCCGGGCGGCTGCGACGCGCGTGCTTTGCTACTGGCGTGACCGGGTCGAAAAGCCGGTCGAGCTGTTGCGAACGCAAGTCGCCGACGAGCATCCGCGCGTGCGGCTGGAGGCGGTCCGGGCGCTCAGCTTCTTCCATACGCAGGAAGCGATCGATGCAGCCGTCGAGGTACTCGCCTTCCAGACCGAGAAGGACGACTATATCGACTACACGCTGAAGGAAACGCTGAGCACGCTGGAGCGGCGGGTGAAGAAGTAGTCGGGAGGGCGTGGCTCCTGCTGAGCCGGATTCGCGTGGTCAGAGGTCGGAGGTTGTGATGCGGTGGTTGGCGTTTCTGTTCTTAGTCGGTTGTGCGAATCTGGCCCACGCCCAAGGGGGCGCGGCCGGGCCGCTCGTCCGCTTGCTCGAAAGCGGACGCGTCCCGCCCGAGCGGCAGGGGCAGATCGTTGAGATGATCTGCACGCGCGGCGAAGGGGCCGATTTGGCGGTTGTGTTTCAGCGGCTCGTGAAGGAGGATGGCTTTCCACCGGCGGTGCGTCTGCGGGCGGCGGAACTGCTCGCCGATGCAGCGGTCACTCGCAAGGTGAAACCGGCAGGCGACCTGAGCGCAATCACGAGTCTGTTTGCATCCGATAACAGAGAGCTACAAATCGGTGCGATTCGGCTGGCTGCGGCCTGGAAGCTCGAATCGGTCGGCGAGCCGCTGCGGAAGCTGGCGGCCGATGATAAAGCGACCGACAAGCTCCGACAGGCGGCGATCGAAGGTTTGGTGAGCCTCGGCGATGCAGCCAGCAAACAGGCTCTCGAATCGCTAGCTTCTTCCGGCCAGACAACGCACATCAAGCTGCTGGCAGCATCTGGACTGGCGAAGCTTGATACGGTTACGGCGGCACGCCTCGGCGCGGCAGCACTGGCCGCTGCCAATGCAAAGGACGATCCCACGCCACTGGTCGATGCACTTCTGAATCGCCAAGAAGGGGCGGAGCAACTCGCCGCGGAACTCGGCAAGCAAAAGCTGTCGCCCGATGTCGCCAAGCAGGCTCTCCGCCACATGTACTCGATCGGCCGGAGCGATCAGGTTCTCTCCGATGTGCTCAGCAAAGCCGCCGGGATCGCTGCCAATCCGCCGCTGCCCACGGCGGAAGAGATCGCAAGGATCTCGGCAGAAGTCACGGCCCAGGGCAATGCCGAGCGGGGCGAGCGGATCTTCCGCCGGGCCGATCTATCGTGCCTGAAATGCCATAGCATCGCCCAGGCGGGCGGCAGTGTTGGCCCCGAGTTAACGTCCATCGGCTCGATCTCACCCGTCGATTACATCGTCACGTCGATCCTCAATCCGAATCAGGCGATCAAAGAGCAGTTCATCACCCGCAAGGTGCTCACCCTGAATGGCGAGGTGATCACTGGCATCCAGATCGACCGGGACGACCAGCGGCTCCGCCTCCGCGACGCCAGCGGCAAGATCGTCGTCATTCCCACAGACGACATCGACCAGGAAGCCGAGGGGCAATCGCTGATGCCGCAAGGGCTGACGAAGTTTCTCACGCACGAGGAACTGCTGGATTTGGCGAAGTTCATTTCGGAACTTGGCCGGCCCGGACCGTATGCGATTCGCAAAACGCCCAGTATTCAGCGGTGGCGCGTGCTGCGCGAAGTGAGCAGCGAACTGGCAGACGAGGTGCCGAACGTCGAAACGGTTCGCGTCGCGTTGCTCGACGCCAAACCTGATGCGTGGAAACCCGCCTACGGCAAGGCGAACGGCTTTCTGCCGCTGGCGGAACTGGCAACCGAGCGGCCAGCTCTCGTCTATCTGCAAGGCGAGCTGCAAGTGAACGAAGCGGGCCTCGTCGCGATCGAGATTGCCAGCACCGAAAAGTTCGCTTGGTGGCTCGATGCCGAGCCATTCGGAATCCAGAAGCAGCTCCAGCGTGAACTGGCGACCGGTAAGCACACGATCACGCTGAGGGTCCAAGTTGGTACTACGCCGGATCCGGAGATCAAAGTCGAAATCGTCCGCCCGGAGGGATCGACCGCCCAGTTCGTGCCGGTTGGCGGGACGTAATCTGTCGGTGTGCCACGAGTGGCAGCCGCCTTCCCAAGAATTCTCGCGAGTACCCAAACGCCTAACCTCTCGCGAGTTCAACTCTAAAAGGCTTTGCTGTCTGGACCGATGTCGCATCGCTCGCGCCAGCACGCCGTGCTGGCAACCGATTCGCCTTGCGGCCCGCTCCCTTGGCAGATATATCCCGCCCTTCGCTTCTCCCGAATCTATCTGCCGCCCGAATCAAGGAGCGTTCGATGCGTAAGCCCGTCAGTGGAAGTCGAGCCTGGACCGTCGCCCTCGGAATGCTGGCCGTTGCGGCTGTTGCCGTCGCCGAGGAACCCAAGTGCCAGTGTCCGGCCACGGTCACGAGGCATGAAGAGGTTGTACCGATCCTCTCGAAGGTCCCGTACATCAGCCGGCTGTTCAAGAACGTCGCCATCGTGACGCCCCCTTGTGCCACGGGCGAATGTGCAGTCGCTGGCCACGGCACCCAAGCGAATTGCACCCAAGCGAAATGTGCCGACGGGAATTGCCCGGCCGTCACGACGCATATTATTGAGCGAATCGGCGTCGATTTCGATGTCGTGGCCGCTGGGAAAGAATGCGAAGGCCAGGCTTGCCCGGTTGGCAAACTGACGGTTTGCGACGTGGCCGCCTGCAAGGCGATTGCGGTCGCGGAGAAGGCGTGCGATGCGGCCTGCTGTGAAGGCAAGGTCTGTGCTTGCGAGTCAAAAGTCGCGACGACCGCATGCCCCTGTTCCAAGTCGGCCGCTAAGATCGACGCCCTCTGGGAGAAGATCGTCGAGCTGTCGGCTGGCCAGGCTGCGGCGGAAGCGGCTCTGGAAGTTAAAGAGGACACACTCGACCGCACGGCTGAGATGCTGGAAGCCCTGGCAGAGGTTCATGCCGAAAAAGCCCGCCTCGAAGCGAAGCTGGAACTTCAGGAAGGGCAGACCGAGCTGCTCGGCAAGTTGGCCGAAATGGCGGCTGAGAACGCCCAACTGAAGGCTCAGGTCGAACTCGCCGAAGCCAAGGCCAAGGTGATGGAGCACACGGTCGAAATCACCGTCGAAAACGAACGGCTGAAAATGCGGCTGGCCGAAATCGAGAAGCAGCCGGAAACCCGTGCCGCCCGCACGGCGGCCAAGCCGCGGACGGAAAAGAAGGCTCGGTAGCCTTGTGGGGCAGGCGTCTCGCCGACTGAAATTTCTTGTGCCCACGCTCTGCGTGGGCACACGCATTTAGCCGCTCTGCGGCCCTGAAGTTGTCGAGATACTCCGTGTGCCGGTGTACTTTGAAGCCGCGGAGCGGCGACTCTGGTGTTCCTACGCGGAGCGTAGGAACGATCTGGCCATGTAAATCGTCTCCTCTGGTAACCACTCGAGGAGACCGACATGCCGATTCCACGTTTGAAGTTCTCCCTGCGTTGGCTCCTCTTGGCCAGCGCACTGATTCCAGTCGGCATCTACTGGCTGGCTCTACCGTCGCTCAACGCCCAGCGGTATGCCGCCGCGATCAACCGGGGCGACTTCGCCGCAGCCGACAAGCTGTGCCTCGATCGCGAGCGGGCCTTTCCTGGCGACTGGACGAAGCACGCCACGTTCGAGCCGCGAGCAAGCCTGAAGCCGGCGTCATGGGACGATTGGCGGACCGGCCGCCGGCAGCTCTACGTCGCCATCAACTACGGCGACGGCAGCGGCATCGCCAGTTGCGGCGTGGAACTGGAGGCAACCCGCCGCGGAATCGAAGTCGGCATGTTCGCGCCATAGAGCGAATCCATCGGGTTGAGAACGCTGCGCCGCTCGGCTATCGTTGCAGGCTCCACCTACCTGACGTGCCGCGGCATGACTCTCCTGGCCGCGGACCCTGGAGAAGCTGCGATGAATCAGTTGCTCGCGCGTTTGCTCTTGGCCAGTGCTGTTCTGTTCGTGCTGTCCTCGTTGGCCACGAATTCCACAACGCTGGCCGACGAAGCCGTCCCTGAGAATCCTGCCCCGCGCTGGTGGAAGGGGAACCTGCACACGCATTCGCTCTGGAGCGACGGCGACGATTTTCCCGAGATGATTGCCGAACGGTATCGCACCCGCGAATACAACTTCCTTGCCCTGACCGATCACAATGTGCTGGCCCAGGGCATCCGCTGGATGAAGGCCGACGCCATCACCAAACGCGGTGGCGACGAGGTGATCGCCAAGTACCAGGCTCGCTTCGGACCCAGCTGGGTCGAAACTCGCGGCAGCGGCGACATCGTCGAGGTCCGCCTCAAGCCGTTCGACGAGTACCGCGCTCTCATTGAAGAGCGGGGTAAGTTCCTGCTGATTCCCGCCGAGGAAATCAGCGACAAGGCCGAGGGTGTGCCCGTCCACATGAATGCGTCGAATCTCCGCGACGTGATTCAGCCGCTGGGCGGAGCGACCGTCCGCGAGACGATCGAGAACAACCTGCGGCAGGTCGAGGAGCAAGCCGAGAAAGCGGGCCGCGAAATCCTCACGCACCTGAACCACCCGAATTTCGGCTGGGCGGTGACGCCCGAGGACATTGCCCATGCCGTCACCGAGCGGTTCTTCGAGGTGTATAACGGCCATCCGGGCGTCAACCAGCAAGGGGACGAGCACCGGCCGAGCATCGACCGGCTCTGGGACATCGCGAACACGATTCGCCTCGCGGAGCTTTCCGCCCCGCCACTGTATGGAATCGCGACCGACGACAGCCATCACTATCACGACAAGAAGAACGGCTCGCGTCCCTTCCGCGGTTGGCAAATGGTCCGCGCGACTCACCTTACGCCGGAACACATCATTCGGGCGATCAAGGCGGGCGATAGCTACGCATCGAGCGGCGTGACACTGGCCGACGTGAAGTACGACGCTGCGGCCAAAACACTCGAACTCGCCGTTCAGCCAGACGGCGACGCAACGTTCACGACGCAGTTTATCGGCACGCTACGCGGCTTCGACGCGGCCAGCACACCAACGCTCGACAAAGAGGGAAAGTCGCCGGTCGATAAAGCGGGCAAGCCGTTGCGCGTCGGCCGAAAATATTCGACCGACGTTGGCCAGGTGCTGGCGACGGTCGAAGGACTCTCCCCCAAGTTTACGCTGACCGGCAAGGAACTATACGTCCGCGCGATCGTCACCAGCAGCAAAACGGCCGTCGATCCCTCGTTCGTCGACCAGAAACAGCAAGCCTGGACTCAGCCTGTGGGCTGGGAGTCGCTGCTGGAAAAACCGGCCACGCTGCCACGGTAAAACGCCAACATGCTCATCGGTTACGTCAGCGACCAGCGCTATATCGCCCTGCCGGGTGTCTATGTCGAACTCCTCGGCAGTGGCGGGACGTCGGTGGCGACCATGTCGCGTGCCTCCGGCGCTGTCCACGCCGATGTGCCTTCTGGCCAATACGAAGTGATCCTGGCCAAGGACGGCTATGGAGCGAAACGCCTCGCGCTCGAAATACCAACCCAAAGCGTCAGCGAGGGAGCCCAGCCAGAGCCACATCAGTTCCGCCTCCTCCCCGACGGCCTGCTCGGCTACGTCTGGCCGAAATGGGTTCGCGGCGGCGAGCAATCCGAGTTTCGCGTCCATAGCGACGCGGCGTACAAGCTCGAACTGTTCCGCTACGGGCTACAAAAGGAGTTCATCCGCACCATCGGCTGGTACGACGAGCACGGCCCGCGTGCGACGATCCAGATCACCCCCGACGGCGACTATTCACAGACCGGCGTCGCCTGGAACAAGTTCGGCTATACCAGCCCGCACCACAAACAGTTCGTCACCGCCCCAGAGCGCAGCGGTCTGTATTACTTTCACGCCAAGAGCGAAGCAGGCCGGTTCTTCGCATTCCCGTGGATCGTTGCTCCTTCGCGGCCGCAGGCGAAGATCGCGGTCCTCGCGTCGAATATCACGTGGAACGCCTATAACAGCTTTGGCGGGCGGAGCAACTATATCCATCCCGACCGCTTGCCGCCGATGCCGACGGTCAATGCCCGGCTGGAGCTGAATCGCTACACGAATCCCGATCACGTCAACTACGCGGTGCAGGACTACGCCCCGCTCTCGTTCGAGCGGCCCGAGCCGATCTGCTCGATCCCCGAGCACGTGCAGGCGACCGATCCGATCGAGGGACGGGCCGCTTGCCACATCGCCGAAGCCGAGTGGCGACTTTTAGCCTGGATGGAGCGCGAAGGGTTCGCCTACGATTACTATGCCGAAACGCAGCTCCACTTCGGCCAGCTCGACCTCAATGCCTACAAAGTCCTCGTCATCAGCACGCACCCGGAGTACTGGTCGGTCCAAATGTTCCGCCGCGTGAAGGATTGGGTCTTCCAGCGCGGCGGCCGGCTCATGTATCTCGGCGGCAACGGGCTCAACTGCGACGTGGAATTTCTGGACGAGGCGACCTGCATCTATCGGAACGACGACGAGCGGAAGCTGCGGGTCAAAACCAACAAGCCCGAAAGCCGCTTTCACCTCCGCAACGATTCAGAGGCGTCGCTCCTTGGGGTCGTCTATGACGATCGCGGAATCATGACCGCCGCCCCGTACCGCGTGATCGACTCGCGGCACTGGGTCTTTGCTGGCACAAGGCTGCGGGAAGGGGACTTGTTCGGCCACCAGTCGCTGCACATGCGGATTCCCGGCGGCGCGTCGGGGCACGAGACGGACAAGGTTTCGCCCAGTTCACCCGCCAATACGCACCTTTTGGCCCGCGGCGAGAATCCCAGCGATGGCGGTGCCGAGATGGTCATCCACGAACCAGCCGGCGGCGGTGCGGTCTTCTCCGTCGGCTCGATCTCCTGGCCGGCGAGTGTGCTGGTGGATGAGGCCGTGTCGAAGATCACCACGAATGTGCTTCAGCGCTTTCTCGAATAGCCCATGAAAATCGCTGCCATCGAAACGCACCTCGTCCGCATCCCGCTCAAGCCGGCGTACCGGATGATCTCCGCGTTGGGGAAGCATTGGGAGTCGGAGTTCGTGCTCGTCCGGCTGCGGACAGACGACGGCTTGGAAGGAGTGGGCGAAGCATCGGCCACGGTGCGCTGGAGCGGCGAAACGGTGTGGGGCGTGCAGGCGGTGATCGACCGGGTCTTCGCTCCATTGCTTATTGGGCAGGAGCTGAATCCCGAGCAGCCGCTCGCGAGTATCACTGCGATCGACGCAATCATGGACCGCGCCGCGGCTCACAATTGGTTCGCCAAGTCGGCCATCGAAATGGCCTGCTGGGATGTGCTGGGCAAAGCCGCCGGCAAGCCGGTCTATGACCTGCTCGGCGGCGCCTGCCGACCGCTCGCCATTCGCAGCCGCTTTTCGATGGGGGCTTACGACGTCGATCGAGCCAAGGCTCGTGCCGCGGAACTTGTCGAGCAAGGCTTTGACACGGTGAAGGTCAAAGTAGGCGGCAAATTGGAAGACGACATTGCCCGCGTCCGCGCCGTTCGCGAGGTCATCGGTCCCGAGCGGGCGCTGGTGATCGACGCCAATTGCGGCTGGGACGCTGAGACGACCATTCACGCCCTCCGCGAGCTGCGCGATTGCCGCATCGCCGTGATGGAGCAGCCGACGCCCGACGGCGACTATGAGCAAATTGCCCGCGTGCGACGCGAGGGTGGCGGCGTGAAGGTGATGGCCGACGACATGTGTTTCAACCTCGTCCACGCACAAGAACTGATTCGCAACCAGGCGTGCGACCTGATCAGCGTCTATCCCGGCAAGAATGGCGGCATTCGCAAGTCGCGCGAGATCGTGCAGCTCGCCGAGCGGCACGGCATCGGCTGCACGATCGGCTCGAACCTGGAATGGGACGTCGCCACCGCCGCGATGGGGCACTTGATTGTCGCCACACCAAACCTTCGTGTCGAGGATTACCCTGGCGACATTCACGGCCCAGCGTACTACGAGTTCCGCATCGTCAGCGAGCCGCTCTCGATCGAAGGGCCCGTGACGACGATCAGGAGTCGGCCGGGGTTGGGAGTGGACGTCGATTGGGTCCTCGTGCGGGACCAGCGCGTCTTGGAATAACCGCGGATTGCGCGGAGGACGCGGATGGGAGCAGGAAATGAGGCGTGTATGAAAGGAAAAGGCGCAAGGTCACTGGATCGCCTTGTCTTTTACATTAACGAGTTACCTGTTGGATTCTTTCGGACTCGCGGCTATCCAACGCGATCTGGGAGAGTTAGGTACTGTCCGTACCGTGGTCCAGGTCACATGCGACTGTCAATGATACTTAAGCGAGGTCAAGTTGCTAACTGCTGGTACATTCGCAATGGCAAGCGAGTCACCTTCGATGTAGTCACGGAGGATTTCGTTACTGGCCCTCGCGAATGCAACTGGTACGTTGAAGTAAAACGAGTGAGAAGTGGAAAGTCAAACTGATCCATCTGTGCCATCCGCGCAATCCGCGGTTCCCCTTGTCCGTGCAGACTTATGAAAATCATCCGCATCGAAACGCACGTCTGCCACGCCCGGATGCGGAACTGGGTCTTCGTGAAGGCACTGACCGATCAGGACGGCCTGTTCGGCTGGGGCGAGGCGACGCTCGAATGGCACACGCGGGCCGTCGTCGGGGCGATCGAAGACATCGCGCAGCTTGTCGTCGGCGAAGACCCGACACGCATCGAGCATCTTTGGCAGATGATGTTTCGTCAGCATTTCTGGCACGGCCACGGCATCGTGCGGGCGACGGCCATCGCCGGCATCGACCTGGCCCTGTGGGACATCCTGGGCAAGGTAGCCGGCCTGCCGTGCAGCAAGCTGTGGGGCGGCCCGGTCCGCGATCACGTCCGGACATATTGCCATCTTGGCGGCGGACGGATGGAGGACTTTTACGAGACACCTGCCGATAATGCCCAGCGGTTTGGCGATTTGGCCCGGCAGGCAGTCGAGGGCGGCTACACGGCATTCAAGTCGATGGCCGTCCCGCCGACGATGCCGCTCGAGGGGCAGCGGCCCATTCGTGCGGCCGAGCGAGCGGTCGCCGCGATGCGTGAAGCGGTCGGTCCGGACATCGACATCATGGTCGATTGCCACGCCCGCCCATCGCCTGCGATGGGTCTGCAGTTCGCCAAGGCTCTCGAACCCTACGGCCTCTATTTCCTCGAAGAGCCGTGCTGGCCGGAAAGCGTGGATGGCCTGGCCGCGATCAATCGCGCGGTCGCCACGCCGATCGCGACGGGCGAACGAGTGACAAACCTCGCCGCATTTAGCGACCTGTTCAACGCTCGGGCCTGTGAGGTGTGCCAGCTCGACATCACGCACTGCGGCGGTCTCTCCGAGGCCCGCCGTGTCGCCGCCCTGGCCGAGGCTCACCGCATCGCCCTCGCCCCGCACAATCCCCAAGGGCCCGTCAGCACCGCCGCATCGCTCGAGTTCGGCTTCTCTCAGCCGAGCTATGTGATCTGCGAGACGGTGACGAGCGACGTGCCATGGCGGCAGGACGTGGTGCAGGAAGGCTTCACGATCGAGCGTGATGGGCGGATCGTGCGTCCCAACACGCGGCCGGGCCTGGGGATCACGATCGACGAGGCGGAAGTGAAGAAGTATCCGTTCGAGCAGGAAATGCTGCAACGCGTGTTCTATAGCGACGGCAGCGTGGGGGATTGGTAAATCATGACGAAGCGACTTCAAGGCGTCCTGCCCATTGTTCATACGCCTTTCCTCGATGACGACTCGATCGACGCGGCCAGCCTGCGGCGCGAAATCGACTTCGCGTTCGCCAGCGGCGCAGACGGCCTGGGGACCGGCATGGTCTCCGAAATCCTGCGGCTGACGGCGGACGAGCGGATCGGCCTGACGCAGCAGATCGCCGAACTGGCGGCAGGACGCGGGGCAGTGTTTGCTGCGGTCGGAGCGGAAAGCACGGCTCAGGCCCTCGTCTATGCGAAGGCCGCCGAGCGAGCTGGCTGCGATGGCGTCATGGCTGTGCCACCGATCACCACGCGCCTGCCGCAGGAGGCCCTGGTCGATTACTTCCGCGCGCTGGCCGAGGGAGTCAACCTGACGCTCATTGTGCAGGACGCCAGCGGCTACGTCGGGCAGGCGATTCCGCTCGCCGTCTATGTCGAACTCTTGGAACGCTACGGTCTGGAGAAAATCGTCTTCAAGCCTGAAGCCGCTCCGATCGGGCCGAATCTCTCGGCCCTGCGCGATGCGACGAGCGGTAAGGCCCGCATCTTCGAGGGCTCCGGCGGCATTCTGCTGATCGATAGCTTCCGCCGCGGCATTGCCGGGACGATGCCGGGGATGGAAATGCTGCCGGGCATTGTTGCCTTGTGGAATGCCCTCCAGCGCGGCGATGATGCAGCGGCGTATCGGCTCTACTATCCGATCTGTGCGATCGTTGCCCTCCAATTACAAGCGGGCCTCGACGGCTTTCTGGCCATCGAAAAGTACTTGCTGCATCGTCAAGGTCTTTTCACAACCGATCGTCGGCGACGTCCCTATTCGTGGGAACTGGATCGCGAGACGGTTGCGGAAGTTGATCGCTTGATAGCGCAGCTCGACCGTGACGTTGCAAAGGAATCGCGATGACGGTCATCCACTTCCCCCAATCCCGTTGCCGCGTCGGCATCGCCCAGTGCGACATCACGCCCCCGGTTGGCATTTACCATCGGATGTGGGGCGCGGCCACGCATGAGCGGGCAACGGGGGTCCATCGGCCGCTGATGGCGACGGCGCTGTTTGTAGCAGGCACACTCGGTGTGCCGTCCGCAGTTAACGGCACACGGAGTGTGCCTACTACTATGGTTCTCTCCCTCGACCACTGCCTCCTCGACCGCGCCGAAATCGACCGGATCAAAGCTGCCGTCAGTCGCGAGTCGGGCATTGCGGCTGACCACATTCAGCTTTGTCTGACGCATACGCACGCGGCTGGTCTCATGCTCCGCAGTCGAGCGCACTTGCCCGGCGGCGAACTGATCGGGCCGTACCTGGACGAAGTCGCGGCCAAGTGCGGCCGGCTCGCTGCCAAAGCGGTTCGCAGCGCGCAAGAGGCAACGATTGTCTATGGGATCGGCCGCTGTTCGCTCGCGAAGCATCGCGACTTTGTCGATCCGGCCAGCGGGCAGTTCGTCTGCGGCTACGACCCGGATGGCCCGGCCGACGATACGCTCCTCGTTGCGAAGATCGTTTCCGATAGCGGCCAGACGCTCGGCACGGTCGTCAACTACGCTTGCCATCCGACGACGCTCGCCTGGCAAAATACGCTGATCAGCCCCGACTTTGTCGGCGCGATGCGCGAAACGGTCCAGCGGGAAACTAGTGCGCCGTGCCTCTTCCTGCTAGGCGCGTCGGGCGATCTCGGCCCGCGCGAAGGCTTCGTCGGCGATGTGCAAGTCGCCGATGCCAACGGCCGCCAAGTAGGCTTCGCCGCGCTCGCCGCACTCGAATCACTGCCACCACCCGGCGCTCAGTACGTCTATGCCGGACCGGTCGTCTCTGGTGCGACGATCGGCACCTGGCAACATGAGCCGTGCAAAGCAAACGCCAAGTTCGAGCTCTCGCGCGGCACCGTCGAACTCCCCTATCGCCCCGATCTGCCCACGCTCGAACAAACCCGCGCCGATCTGGCCCACTGGCAAGCCGCCGAATCTGCCGCCACCGACGACATCACACGCCGCGACTGCCACGCACAAGTCGAGCGTATGACGCGGCAGATCATGCGCCTGGAAGCACTGCCGCTCGGACCGTCCTATCCGTATCGCTTCGATTTGCTTCAACTCGGCGATGCAATCTGGCTCTTCAGCCCCGGCGAACTCTACCAGGTCTTTCAAACCACACTCCGCAGCCGGTTTCCCGACCACCCGATTCTCGTCACTACGATCGCCAACGACTGGCAGCCGGGCTACATCCCCGCACAGCACGCCTACGGCAAAGGGATCTATCAGGAAACGATTTCGCCGCTGGCGGCGGGAAGTCTCGAAATGCTGATCGAAGCCGCGAGCCTGAGAATCGGCGAGCTTTTGACTCAAACCGACGGCACACGGAGTGTGCCTGCTACTTAACCGAGTGTACCTGCTACTTAACGGTCAGCCACCCGCGAATCGTCGGCACCACGTCGTTCACGACGGCGTAACTCGCAACGGCCGTGATCAGCACAAACGCGATCCATAGCAAGATGTCAGAGACGATCGACGGCGCGAGCCGCTTGTCGGTCCGGAAGTAACGCAGGTAAAGTGCCGCCCCGGAGATCACCGGCAGCGTGATCGCCTGAGCGTAGCCGCCGATGACGACCATGATCTTGGGCTCGCGAAATGCGAGGTACAGGATCAGGGCGAGTGTCGGAAAGAAAACGCAGAAGCGATTGATCCAGCGCGGCCGCGTGCGGGCGTCGTCGAACTTCGCCACGCCGAGCAGGCCGAGAAAGTCGGTTGAGAGCCGGGCGTGACCGGCCGACGCGACATACAACGTTTTGAAGAGGACCGCCCAGGCCCCGATCATGAACAGCACCTTCGTCCAATCGCCGAAGGTCGGGACGTACATCTCTGCTAGGGCAACGATCATCTGCGGCCCTTTCGGGTGCAGACCCTGCCGATGCAGCACGGCTGCACCGAGGATATAGAACGCGACCGTCGCGACCGTGAAGACCGCGCAGCTCACCCAGGCGTCGAGCGTCATTACGCGCAACCAGCCGCGAGCCCGCTGGACCCATTCCGGCTTGTCGCAGCGCGGGCCGGTGAAGCGGGCATATCCCTTTTCCAGACACCAGTACGGATACGAGTAGAGTTCGCTTGCTCCCACGCCCGTAATGCCGAACGTGCTGAAGGCGGCGGCAATGGCAGCCGGCGGCAGAGCGAGGACCGCCAGCGAGAAGCCTTGCTGAATGTCGCCGAGTCGCACGGGATAGTCGGTGCCAGCGAGCATCCCCACGCAAACCACGGTGACGAGCGTGACGCCGGCAACGAGCGCCGTCGTGATCCACTCGAGCCGTTTGTAGCCGCCCGAGAGCAGCAGCAGAATCGCGGCCAGCGCGGTAAGAATCGACCACGGATGCTCGGGCCGGCTGCGGATTGCGTCGGCCAGCAGCGGCGAAATCGAGTTGATCGCGCTCGCCACAGCCGGCGAAACGTGGGGGAACGCCACGTGCATCGCCTGTCCGACGAGGCCCACCATCGCTCCGAGCTGGAACACGCTGGCCAGCAGCATGAAGAACCACCACCACACGAGCCAGTGCGCGCCGACTCGCGGCCCAGGGAGCGAATCGAGCGCCGTGAGCGTCGGCTCGCCGGACGAGATCGCATAGCGGCCCAGCTCGATCTGCACGAAGACCTTGATAATGCAGCTAAAGAGCACGAGCCACAGGAAGACGAAGCCCCAATCGGCCCCCAGCGACGTCGTGAGGATCAGCTCGCCCGATCCGACGATGCTTCCCGCCAGGATGATGCCGGGGCCGATTTTCCGCAGCGCCAGCCAAAGGCTCGGCGGCGGCGGCTGAATCGCCTCGTCGGTCAATTTGTAGAGATCGTCGCCGCCGCTTGCCGCCATATCACGCTCCGCCTGCCGGTCGATTATGCTTCAGCATCATAGCGACTTCGCCCGCGACAATCGCCCCATGACGACCTCCGCCGACAGTCCCCTGCATATCCGCGATGCCACGCTGGCCGACCTGGCCACCATCGTCCGGTTCAACTCGCTTTTGGCCGGGGAAACCGAGCACAAGCGGCTCGATCCGGCGACGATTGAGCGGGGTGTGAAGCGAGCGATCTCGGAACCTGCCCTGTGTCGCTATTTCGTCGCCGAGCGCGCGGGGCAAATTGTCGGTCAGGCGATGATCACGATCGAGCTGACCGACTGGCGCGACGGCGTCCTCTGGTGGCTGCAAAGCGTCTATGTAGCCGAGACGCATCGGGGCGGCGGCGTGTTCCGCGCTCTGTTTCAGCACATTCAGTCACTGGCCGAGGCTGACGGCGAGGTCCGCGGCCTGCGGCTCTATGTCGAGCGCGAGAACGAGCGAGCCCAGCGCGTGTACGAGCAACTGGGGATGCAGCCGAGCGGGCACCTCGTCTATGAACGGGACTGGTCGAACCTCGGAAGTGGAGGAAACCGATGATGCTTTCTACTGGCTGGACAGTCGTCGTATGCACAGCGCTGACGGCCTCGGGCGCCGACGGTGATCTGGCGATTGAAGAACATAACAATCGGCTCATCATCACGAGCGGCAGCCGGCCGATCGCGCGGTACATCTTCGCCGACGAGCAGATTCGCCGCCCCTATTTCACCGCGGTCCATGCTCCCTCGGGCGAGCAAGTGACTCGCAATCATCCGCCGCGAAAGGGAAGCGATGCGACCGACCACGACACGATGCACCCCGGCATCTGGCTGGCCTTTGGCGACTTGTCGGGCGCGGACTTTTGGCGAAACAAGGGGCGAGTCGAGCTGGTCGAGTTCACCGAGCGGCCGAGCGTCAAGGAAGGGGTCGTTCGTTTCGCGGCTCGCTTTCGCTACGCGATCGATGACCGCGCGATCGGACGCGAAGTCTGCAAATACTCCCTGCGCCGACACGGCGATGGCTGGCTGATCACCTTCGATAGCGAATTCTCCGGCGATCGGCCCATCGTGTTTGGCGACCAGGAAGAAATGGGGCTGGGCATTCGTCTGGCCACGCCGCTGACTGTGAAGATGGGAACCGGCATCATCACCAATAGTGAAGGGGATCGCGACGAAAAAGGGGTGTGGGGAAAAACGGCCAAATGGTGCGACTACAGTGGCAAACTCGCTGAGCGCCGAGCAGGAATGATCGTGATGCCTCATCCAGATAACCTCCGTCCCTCGTGGATGCACGCTCGCGACTACGGTCTCGTCGTCGCCAATCCGTTCGGACGCCGCGCGTTCACCGGAGGTGAGCCGAGCCGCATCGAAGTGAAGCCGGGCGACAAACTGCGGCTGCGTTTTGCCGTGTACGCCTATGCGACCGACGACACAGCGTTCGATCCCGCTCGGGCTTATGAAGCGTATCTTCAAGCCGAGCCGAAGCAGAAATAGCCTGCAGCGGCGAAGTCCTGCCGGGCCGTCGGAACCTACTCCACCTGCGCCACCGGCTGGCTTGCCGCAGCAGGTGGTGGAGCTGCACTTGGTGTTGGCTGCGCGAGCAAATCGACGATGAACGTCTCGTGCGCGACCCACCGCGGTGCGAGGTCGAACCGTGCCATGACCGCATTCCGCAGATCGCTCGCTTGAATCTCGCTGGGCAACGGCTCCAGACGCAACAGGCCGCGGCTTCGCTCGGAAAGTGTCGCAAACCGTGTGAGCAGCGGTTCCAACGTCACTTCCGTCACCGTTCCACCGATCGCGCGATAGGTTCCATTCTCGGCCGCAACCAGCGCAATCGCCGCATCGAGCGACAACGGCCCCTGCGTCGGCGTGACGAGCAACATCATCCGCAGCGCGTCCACTTGCGACTCCAACGCCTTCGAATATGGAACGGTCACCCGCGCATACACGCGATCGTGGTACGGGGCAATGGCCTTGCCGGCACCCAGGCCCACCACGTCGCGCACCGAAGCCGGCCGGCCGCACGCACGCTCCCCAATCCGCGGCAGCACGGCGGCTGCTGAGCTGATCAGCGCCGCTCGCGTGTTAGGTGCATTTTCCGCCAACAGCGCCGGACCACCCGATGGTCGAATCGCCTGATGCAAGACACCCTGAATGTCCGTATCGACTTTGCTCCGCGCGGCGAGCTCCAAATCGACCAGCTCGCGCCGCCATTGCAGCAGTGGCCCCGTGGCCCGCACGTAGTTCTGCACGTCAGCCTTCAGTCCCGGCTCCTTGTCTGCGATGGCGGCCAGCGGCGGCCCCCACGCGGCTCGCACCGCCGCTCGATCGCACACGATCGCTCCGCGCGCCAGCCGATCGAGGTACTTGCGATACAATTCGCGGGCGTGCTGCGGCGCGACGCGCGACGCATCGGCCGCCACGATCGAGCCGATGCCTCCGATCATCCGCGTCGTGAACTTCGCTTGCTCCGCCGACAGTTGCTCCACTTCCGCTGGCACCGTCGTTGCCAAGCCGCGACTGGCTAGTAACAGCATCCGCGTACGCTGCGACTGGATTTCGACTTGCCGCCACGCTTCGAGCACGCGCTCGACCAGGTCCGGCCCCGCGAGCGATTCGCCCCGCCAATCCACAGTTCCACTGGCCTTCAAGGTCTCCGCTGCTTCCGCAACTTGCATGGGAAGCTCGTCAAACTTTGGCCGGCTTGCGGCGACGAGCGGCGCGAGCTTCTCGCCAAGCTGCTGCTGACGAAGCGCCGAAGCTGCCGTTTGCACGTCGCGGTATAACTCCGCCAAATGCCGAAACGATGACTTGTCCGACCCTTCCAGCCAAACCTGGTAGCGGCGAATTGGAGCGATGATCTTCACCAATTCGTCCTCAGCGGCTTCGGCGTCCGTGGCCGCACGAGATTTCAGTTCCGGAAACCGTCGCATGGCCGCATCGACGAGTGCTCGCATCTCCCGGTCCATCACGTCGGTCCGCACGCTTCCGCCGGCGCGAAAGTCGGCCGCCGCTTTTCGCAACACTTTTTCGTGTTCACCGGCCCGCGCGAGATAGTCGTATCCCGCCGCCTCGCTCTGGTCGGCCAGCTTGCGTGCGAGGTGCTCCTGCCAGGTGAGCGCCATCGCCAGGCGGCTGATGTCGGCGATCTCTTGCGGCGATGCGTTCTTGCGCCCTGCGGCGGCGGCCAAATCCTCGACGATTCGCCGGGCCAGCTCGTCGAGCTTCGCCAATTGCGCGAGCGTTTTGTCATTCGCCTCGTCGGGACGGATCACCAAGGGAAGCGACGGCGCGGACGTGCTCGGGTTCGCCAGAGCCGCGATGGAAACCGCCATCGTCGCCGCGAGCGCCGTGGCCTGCACGAGGAATCGGGTGGTGTGGTTCACGTGCATCGTTCTTGAGCCCATCATTTCCAGACCGCTCGGAATTTACCCGCCACCTTCACCGTTCCTTCTGCATCCAGCCGCTTCAGCTCGACATCCTTCACCTCGCACTCGATCGACCACGAATCGACCGCAGTGATCGTGACGTTCACCGGCTGCAGCATTTCGTTCTGCCAAATCTCGCGCAGCGGCTCGCGGCGAATCATCAGTTGTCCCTGCACCGTCTTGCCCGCCTGCAATTCCTGCGCGCCGGCCACCGGAACGCTCGCCCAAACGTAAACGCTCGGATACTCGGTGAATTTCGGGTCGGCATCGAGCGTCTCCGTTGTCGTCAGTTGCAGCACGGCCGGCCGGTCGCCCGACGGCGGAGTGAACCACGCCGAGCAGCGCTCGGTTTTGAGAGGGCCGTTCACATCCAGCTCGACGCTTCCGGTCGTCAAACCCGCTGCCTTCGTCGCCGTCTCTTCCACTGCTTGCACAGTGGTGGCGGCCGTGTTCTGCACATTCGCTGCCGCTTTCGACAGATCCGCCGCTGTCGATCCGCCGCAGCCCAACTGTCCCACGACCATCGCCGCCAGGAGCGCCCCTGTTGCGCATTTCCAAACGTCAATCACTCGATATACCCCCTGGCGCGAATTACCCCAGTTTCCCGCGACCGATCTTCCGGCCGCCGCATGAAGATTCAATGAGCGCCCGATGAAGACAGCATGTCGGAATTGTCATAAAAAAAGTTTGACCCGCCCCGGTAACGGCAGTAGCATGACCGTTGCACCTGGATATTCCTCTTGGCTGCGTGTTCCGCAGGTCGCTGAAGGGCCGGCGGACTGGTTCGTTCCGGCGCTAGCGGGCAGTTCCGCCCGCAAACGCTTCCGCATTTGCCCGCCGGCCCCGCTTTTCTCCGGCCGCCGCGGGTCAGGGAGGTCGCCATGTCGATCGCCACTCTCACCGGGACGGTCACCGTCAATGCCGCTTTTCTCGCGGAAATCAAAGAGGTCAATCAGGAGCTTTGGACCCTGCTGACCAACCTGCGGCATCGGTGCCAGCGGCCCATCGCCCCCGGCCATTGCCGCCTGCTCATCGACAAGCTCTGCACGCTCCGCGATCAGCTCGCCCTCCACTTCGCCCTCGAAGAGGCTTACGGCTACTTCGAGGACCCGGTCGATGTGGCCCCCCGCCTCTCGCGCCAGGCCGATCAGCTCCGCGGCGAGCACAAGGGGCTCTACCTCGACTTCTGCGAGCTGGTCGATCGGGCCGAGCGGATGCTCTACGACGAGCAGCACGCGGCACTCGCCCTCTGGATCGGACCCGAGTTCCTCGAATTCGACGCCCGCCTCCGCAGCCACGAGGAGCGCGAGAACGAGCTGATCTTCGCCGCCTACGACGACGACATCGGCGTCGGAGACTAAGGGATTCGCGACAGCCTCGGTTGGATGTGCTCACATTGGTAGGGCGAAGCTCCTGCTGAGCTGCTTGCTGATCGGCTAACACCCTGGGCATTCATACTTTTCGCTGATTCTGCAGCGCTCCGAGTATGAATGAAATGCCATAACTCTTTGATGTGCCTCCACTTGCATCCATTCATAAAACCCTTCCCCCAGGGGATGGGATTATGAATCGTATGAATTCCACTCCTCCAATTCCGGCTACGATAGAGTCCTTTCCCCATCCCTGAAGGACTTATCCCGCAATAAGTTTCGTTTCACCAAATGGATCAAGCAACAAACGCACCGGCGCGATGGCCAGCCGCCAGAATCTATGATGCACCAGTGGACAGAATTATTGCAACAAACTGGCAGGTTGTTACAAGGGGCTGACTACTCTGAAACGCAACGCATGTTTCCAGGGCTATTTTGCAAGTTTTGAGCTGTGCTAGTGGGTTTCGGTCGAGAACGACCGAGCCTCGGAACTGCACACCCTGAGAATGACTCGGCAATTTCTGACTTGAAGGTATTGCGATCGAGACCAGTCAGCACCCAATCGGCAAAGTGCCGTTGTCGATTCCTTGCGGCCCTCTCCATGCAACAACAATCAGTGATCGACTCGCACCACGGTAAGCGCGAGCGACTTGCCGCTCGGATTTCGTTCGCCGCTTCCGGGGCGTTCATCGTTCTCTTGGCCGGTCTGCACGCCCTGCGGACCGATCTCGATCCTGCCTGGCGGTTCATCAGCGAGTATGAAATCGGACCCTTCGGCTGGATCATGCAGCTCGCGTTTGTCTGCTTGGCGGTCAGCTGCCTGGCGCTCTGCGTGGCGATCTATTCCCAGCTTCGCGGCGTGCTCGGCTATCTGGGGCTGGCCCTGGTGGTGTTAGCGGCATTTGGCATGACTCTGGCCGCGATCTTCGTCCCCGACCCGGTCAATCGGCTCCACGAAGTCGGAGCGATGCTCGACCACCTCCCCTTCGCCGCTCCGCTGATCAACTGGGGCCTGGCGAAAAACCCGGCCTGGAAACCGTTCCGGCGCACGTTGCTGCTGACGGCGGGTCTCCCCCTCTTGGGCCTGATCCTATTTATCGGTTCGATGGCCATCATGTTGCCGCGCAATGAAGGCAAACCCGGCCCCAACGTCCTCGTCGGCTGGCCCAACCGGATCATGATCCTGGCCCATTGCGCCTGGATCATGCCCCTGGCGTGGATTGTGTGGCGAAGGCCTCCATCGGAAGTTGACACGGCGGCCTCGTCGCCCGCGCCAAAGTAGGCCAGCGAGGCCCTGCTTGGCGTCTTAATATTTAAGATGTGGACTTGGATATCTTGAACTGAAGGCGTACCTAATCTATTGAATCACAAGTTCAAGCTCCATGACGCAATACCTCCTCCTCATTCACGGCAACGAGAAAACGCCGTCCACAAGCGACGAGTGGAAGCAGTTCTTTGCTGCCGCACGCCAGAGTGGCCTGTTCCAGGGAGGGAGCGAAATAGGGAAGCGGGAGGTGCTGGGCGACACGAACTCCGCGAAGCCCTCGGATCACATTGTCGGCTACATGCGTTTCGACGCGGACGACAAACAAAGGCTACTGGAGTTGCTCCAGCGTCATCCCGTGGTGCTGCACGGCGGGTCCGTCGAATTGTGCGAGCTGCCGAAGTCGTGAAGGATCGAGCCGTGGAGCGCCCTTGCCACCCCGTCCGGTTGGCCTACAATCTTATTGATACTGGCTGCGATGTCGTTTCCTGCGTTCTTGTCGCACTTTCCGGCATTTCGTCGCGGCCAGAGTCTCAATAAGACCGCTATCGGCGGCTGGAGTCTGGTGTGTCAAGCGATGTTCCTCTGGACAGAGATACCTTAGGCAGTGTTGCCGTCTCGTCCACTCCCCGCGATCGGTTCGTGGAATACCTGCAAAGCCGCGGCATGCGGGTGACGCAGCAGCGGCTGGCCCTGGTGGATCACGTTTTCTCGCGGCACGAGCATTTCGACGCCGACCAGCTCATGGAACAGCTTCCCGCCAGCGGCAGCGAGGGGCACGTCAGCCGGCCGACCGTCTATCGGACGCTGGGGGAATTCGTCGATGCGGGGCTCCTTCGCAAGTTCGTCCTCAACGGTCGAGCCGTCTATGAACACGACTACGGCTACCCTCAGCACGACCATTTCCACTGCACGCAGTGCAACCGGCTGCTCGAATTCGAGAACGAGAAGCTCGTCGAACTGCGCGACGAAGTGGCCCGCGAACATCGCTTCCGCGTCGCTGGCCACCGGCTGATCATCACGGGCATTTGCGAAGAGTGCTCCCGCGCGGGGCGCCGGGCAAGGCATAAGATGAATATGATTTGAGGCGAAGGGGGTTCGGGGATCGGGATTCAGGGTTAAGGGACGACGCTTGTAAATGCTGCCCTCAATCCCGAACCTTCAGTCCTGATTCCCTCTTCAACGCCCACCCCGCCAGTCCACACGTCGCAAATCCAAAGGCATTCGCCGCGCCATGCGTGCGGATCATCGTAGGAATGCTGAGCCAGGCGTGGCCCGTGAACTCGCCGACGGCATAGACCGCGGCTAGACCCATCGCCGCCAGCAGCGACAGAGACGAGACGCACAAGAGCGTGATGCAGGTTGGGTCGCGGCTGGTGATGGCTGCCTGAATCTGCCGGATAGCCAGGATCGTGCAACCAAGAGCCAGCAGGATCGCCGCACCAACTTCGACGCGCGGCGAGAGCGAGATCCCCACGCCGATAAGCGGCACACCGAGGATGATGGCGACGAGCATGAACTGGTCGCTCTTTCGCGGCCGGAGCGAGCGGACCACGAGCCCCGCCACAATCGGCAGCACGAACCCGGCATAGTGAAAGTGAACTGCCGTCAGCAGCACGATCGCATCGCTGAAGTCCTGGGGATTGAGCCCCGCTCGCGAGATGAGTCCCCAACCTCCGCCGACGGGAATGAACAGGTAGGCCGCAGTGAATGCCGTGCTGCCGTCCAGCCGCCAGCCGCGACGCCAGGCATCGAGGGCGCCAACAGCCGCGATGAGCAGCGTCACGATGAACCATGGAATGGCTAGAAAGGCAGCGAGCCAGCCTTGGTCGAAGGCGAAGCTCGCCCCAAGCAAGATCGCTGCCGGCGGCTGCAGCCAGTTGGCTGTCGTCAGTAGCCTCCTCGCGAGTGGCCCGCGCTCCGCATCGTCGCTCAGACGCAGGCCGAGCGGCACAAGGACGAGTGCGGCCAGCAAAAGGATGACGGTTTCAAGCATCGGAGTCGCCGTGAGAATTCAGCCCACCGCCTCCTGCATCGCCAGTCCCGACAGCCGTCGGAACTTCGCCTGTTCGTATCGTGCATAGGGATAGCCGAGGCGGGCCAGCCAATGTCCCGGCCGCGAAATGGCCATCAGGTCGTACCAGACGCTGTCGTCTGCCTTGTTCCACTCGACAAGAAACCGCTCCTCGCCTCGCTCCGGATGTTCCGGCAGCGTGCCGTACGCGAAGCCAAAACAGTGCGATTCCTCAATCCGATACACCACCCGCGCCGGAAACAGCATCCACAAGAAACACGGCCGAGCCCGGTACAGCACGGCCACCACCTCGCCCGGCTCTTGCCGCGTCGTCGGCCAAAAGACCTGGCACATCTGCCGCGGGAACATTTTCCAGCCGCGGATCGCCTCGCAGGCCGCCGCGAATGTCGCCACACCATGCCCCAAGAGCACGCGGTGCCGGTCGATTTGCCAACCGGCCCGTGGCTGCGGCACTTCCCGCGTAATCTCCGGCCAGTCATACGACCACGCCGCTCCCTGCTGCCGGGCCAATAGCTTGCGGATGTCGGCTTCAGTCGGTTTGCGGAAGGAGAACATCGTGTGCGATTGCAACCGCAATCGGTCGCCGGAGGTAACAATCGCAGGGCGGGCCGGTGAAATGGGGCGAAGGGCCGGTTATAACGACAGTTCAAGAGAGCAATTCGCCAGCGTGCCAACGCGACCACTGGTCGCGGCTATGTTGTATGTACGTCATCGAAAACCCGGTCCTGCAACGCGAGTTGCTCGTCAACCTGCGGATGGGGCGGGCGTTCGTGCTGCTGTTCCTCTACCAGGCGCTGCTCGGCGCGGTCGTCTATTTCGCCTGGCCGCAAGACACCCGCCTCGACATGACCGTGAACAGCCAAAGCGGCACACAAACCCGCCGGCTGGTCGATCTGTTCTTTGTGGGGCAATACGTGCTGGCGTCGATGATGGCCCCCAGCTTCGCCTCGGGCTCAATCACCGGCGAGAAGGAACGCAAGACTTACGAGATGCTGCTCGCCAGCCCGCTTCGACCGGCGGCGATCGTCTTCGGCAAGCTCGTCGCGTCGCTCTCACACCTGGCCGTCCTCGTCTTCGCGTCGCTCCCGATCGTGATGCTCTGCCTGCCGCTGGGCGGGGTCTCCGTGTATGAAGTGCTGGCGGCCTACCTCGGCCTGCTCCTGTCGATCGTCATGTTCGGCATGATCAGCGTGGCCTGCAGCGCGTACTTCCAGCGCACGAGCGCCTCGCTCGTCGTGTCGTATCTGCTCATCCTGCCGCTGGCCCTGGTTGGCGTCATCCTCTGGTGGCAACTGGCCGACGAAGGGTTCTTCCGCCTGATGCTCATCCTCACGGTGCTGCCGGCCGTGACGATTGCCGTTTGCCTCGCCCTCTTCTTCAACACGAGCGCCCTGCTCTTGCATCCGCCGGACGTCGGCAGCGAAGGGAAAGAGGTCGTCGATCTGGAGCAAGAAGCCCAGCAAGCGGTGGGCCTCGTCATTCAGCGCGACCAGTTCCCCGACAAGCTCTTCGCCCCGCCCAAGCGCGACGACCTGATGGAGGACGATGCGAACCCGGTCTATGACAAGGAAATCCGCAGCGAAATCTTCAGCCAAGGGACGCTGATGCTCCGCCTGGTGATCCAGGTGAGCATGCTCCTGGCGATCCCGTTCATGGCGGTCTGCCTCTATATCTGGCCGGAATATGCCCCGTGGTACATCAGCTACGTCGTGATGTTCAACATGCTCGTTGGCCCCGTTTTCTCGGCCGGCAGCGTGACGAGCGAGCGCGAGCGCGAAACGCTTGACCTCTTGCTCACGACGACGATCACTCCCTGGCACATCCTCTGGGGGAAGCTCATCGCGGGTCTCCGCGTCTCAAGCGTGCTCACGCTGTTTCTCGTCTGGCCGGTGCTGCTGGCGTGCGTGATGGTCTCGCTCTACTGGACGAACCTGCTCGCGGTCGTGGCGTATCTGGCGATCGTACTCATCACCTGCCTTACGACGGCCATGCTGGCCCTGTTCAACTCGGTCCTCTTCAAGAAGACCTCGCACGCGATGATGACGACCTACCTCGTGATCATCGTGCTGTTTTGCGCCCCCTTGGCCGCGAATTTCTTCGCCCAGACGTTCTTCCCCGAACATCCCAACACCCCGTTCGTCGAAGCCTCGGGCTTTGTCAGCCCGTTTGCCGCGGCTCACGCAATTCCTCTCGATCTGCCGAGCGACGGCAACAACGCCCAGCCCGAAACGGGGGATTGGCGAATTTTCTTTGCTTACGTCGCCTTCAGCCTCGTGCTCAACACGGGCCTGATCGGCACGATGATGTGGCTCTTCAACACGCGGTGGCGCGTGGCGGGGTAACTTGTATGGCGAGCGGGAGGCGTCAGCCTCCCGGTGACGGTCGATGCTCGTAACTTGGGAGCACTGAAGATGACGCTTCTATCTGCTTTGTTCTTGATTGCGGCTACTCCCGTCGAACCGGCCGAACTGGCGAAGGCCCAGTCGGCGTTGGAAGCGTACTTGAAGAATATTGAGACGCTCCAAGTCATGTACACCGACAAATTCACGCCGCCGCCGGGGCCGATGGAGATCGCTAAGGACCCGCTCGCAGGCCCGCCCGAAACAGGTTCCGTTTACGATTCGAAGCTCGTAAACGACAACGAATTGCTTTACGCCTATCCATCGATGCGGCTGAAGGTGCTCGAACGACGCAAATATCGCGACGGCAGATTGACAGAAAGGGATCGTGACACACGGATTCACGAAGGAAAGCTGATTCAAGTCAGCCATTCTGACCGAGATTTTCACGAGAAAACCAAACTGGATGGCGACCCATTTCCCAGTCTTCCGATCGATCCCTTGGGACTGCGGATCTTGTCGCCCGAACACCGATCACTCAGTGACTTTTTGAAATTCCCGGACATCACGACCTCCGAAGGTGAGGACAACATCGACGGCGAGCGCGTGATCGTCCTCAAGATCGGCCCCAATATTCCGCTTTCCGTTCGCCCAAAGTTTTGGGGTGACACCGCGTTCGTGAAGGTTTGGCTGGCTCCTAAACAAAGCCATTTGCCTTTACGCATCGAACTTCACCCCAAGTACAAGACGGAGCCCGATCGAGTTTGGGGAAGGACGATCGGCTCCCTGAAGGCCGTTCGAGACGTGGCGCGGAACAAAGAGGTGCCGTTCCCACACCGTCTTGAGATACAGTGGCCGACCGGTGGCCGATCTACTTACGTAGTAACGAGCGCGGTCATCAATCCCCAAGTGACCGACGAAGACTTTGTGATGAAGCCGCCATTTGGTTACTTCACGACCATCGACGGAGAAATTGCAAAGTCCCGATTGGCCGAATTGACTGGCAAGCCCGCGCCGGTACTCTCGCTCCAATGGCGCGAAGGAGACAAAAAGACGCTGGCTGAATTGCGGGGAAAAGTGGTTGTGCTCTACTTCTGGGCCAGTTGGTGCAAGCCTTGCGTCGAGCGAATTCCCAAGTTGATGGAAATGCGGGAACGTCTCAGCAAGGAAGGCGTCGAGTGGATCGCTATCCAGGATTGCTCCAATGAGGAATCCGACGAATACGAGAATGAGTTGGCGCGTCTGCAAACCAAGCACTGGGGCGGAAGCCGAATGACACTTCGAGCAGCGTTCGACGTGCCCACGGACGAGAGTGGGCCGCGAGGCGCAACGACGACTCAGTATGACATTCGATTCTGGCCGACGGCTGTCATTCTTGATCGCGAGGGAAAAGTCGCGGGCGCGATCGAAGATGAAGTAAGTGAGGAGGCGATTCGCAAGTTCCTCGATTGACTGCCTCTGCGTTAAACAAAGCGAGCGCATCTGCCGCATTCATGGTCCACACAACTCGACTCTAGTCGACTCTAGACGCAAATCGCTGCCCATCTTCCGTTTGGTATAAAATCCGAGCCAGGACTCGCCCATTAGTCCACAAACACAAACTCGTTAGCCGACAGAAGCACCTGCGCGAGTTGCTCCCAGGGAGTCAGCCGGGTTTGGATTTGGTTCTGGAAATCGGCTGCCGACTCGAAGACGAGGCCTGAATCGTCGGCCGCGGCGATCCGAGCCTTCCAGTAGAACTGGTTGTACGCCAGCGAGTCGCCGATGTCAGCGACAAAATCGAGCGTGTCCCCGGCCTTGAGCTCCAGCGATTTCGCATGAAAATCGGCCTGGCCGTGGTGCACCTTCGCCTCGGCGACGAGGCCCGAGCGGCTGCTGATCAGAAAACCGCGAACGCCCTTCCCTTCGGCCGGTTCGTGGACGAGCGTGGAGGTGATGTGAACGGTCACGTCGCGCGGCGCGGTCCAGCGCCGAATGGCGGCATGGGCCAGATCGTTCCCCGGATGGCCGCCGGCCGCGGTGAGCTGTGCCCAGCCGAGCTTCGCATCGGGCCAGTTCGGTCCTCCCTGCCACGCGGTCCCGGTGAAGTGCGGCAGGCTCTCGAAGCTCGTGACGCGATCGTGCGCGTCGCTCGTCGCGCCAAAGCCGTACTGCCACGCGCCCGCTGTGGCGGAGGTTTGTCCCGCCGGATCGGCAACGGCGAGCTTGACGAATTCGAGGGCCGCTTGGACTTCACCTTCGGTCGCGGGACGTTGATAGGCGAATTGGTAAAGCGCTTGCACGCGGGCTGCGTCGTCCTTGGCGTCATTGGCCGACCGCGCGGCAAGCTGCTGTGCGTAGCCGACGGCCAGCGGGTGATTCAGAAAGAAGAGAGCCTGCTGCGGGACGGTCGTTTCGCTCCGCAGAGGAATATGCAGGTCGGGATTGGCAAAGTCAAAGACGCGAAGCGTGCTCGGCAAGAACTGCCGGTCGATCGTGCCGTAGAGCGAGCGGCGCGCGAACGCGGGCGAGAATAAATCTCCCGCCCGGCCGCCGACCGCCGGATCGAGCTTGCCGCAAGCCGCGACGAGCGAATCGCGCAGCTCTTCGAACGTGAGGCGACGAGGAGAGAAACGCCACAAGAGGCGATTTTCGGGATCGATCGAGGAAGGGTTCGGGGTTCGGGGTTCAGGGTTCAGGCCGGCTATTTCTGAACCCTGAACCCTGACCTCTGACCGCTGCTGATACGTCTCGCTCAGCATGATCCTCCGATGCAGCTTCTTCAGCGACCAGCCGTCTTCGATGAAGCGACTGGTAAGCCAATCGAGCAGCTCCGGATGGCTGGGCGTTTCGGCCCGCGTGCCAAAGTCGCTCGGCGTGCGGACGAGGCCCGCGCCAAAGTGATGCGTCCAAACGCGATTGACGATCACCCGGGCGGTGAGTGGGTTGGCCGGATCGACGATCGCCTTGGCGAGTTCCAGACGCCCGCTGCCGGTGGTGAATGGCTCGCGATTCGCGCCGGCAACGATTTCCACAAACTGCCGCGGCACCTGGTCGCCCGGGTTGGCCGGGTTGCCGCGCTTGAACACGCGGGGTGTCGTCGGCACGTCGCGGTCGGCGAGCACAATCGAATGCCGGACGCTTGGCGGCGATTGCAGAATCCAGTTGTCGAGCTCGTTTTGCAGCTTCCACAGTTCGTTGTTAGAGGCCGAATCCACGACATATTCGATGTTCACGATCGGTTCGTCGGGAACTTCGCACGGTCCGCGCGGATCGTAGATTACCTGTCGCAGGGCCTCAGCCGCGGCATCAGAGAGCGCCGTCGTCAGCGGCTCTTTCTTCTCGGAAGCGGCCTTCGTCTGCTCCTGCCATTGGCGCTCGGCTTCGGCGAAGAGCTCGCCATAGCGCTTGGCGACCTCCGCCATCGTCGCTGGCGGTGAAGCAAACTTCGCCGCCACCAGCGGATGCACCTCGCCGGCTGGCCGCGCCGCCAGAATTGCTGTCGCTTCTCCGGCTTTGGCCGCAAACTCCCGGTGCGGTATGCCGGCATACGTGTGCCACGCGGCAAAGATCGGATCGCCCCGCCTGCCAGCCTCGGCGAGATACTCCTGCCAGACGCGGACGAAGTTCGGCAACAGATCCGTCTTCTCCAGAATCTGATCGAAGCCCTCGGCCGGATACTTGTGCAATTCGAGCTGAGCCGCGAGATAGTCGCCGACGCGGCTCCGGTTTCGATTGGCCGTTTCCAAGCGAATCGCAGCGAGTTTGTCGGCGAGCGCCTTCCGCCGCTTCTCCAGTTCCGCCGTGTACGTCTTGTACGCCACGTCCTGCTGCTCGGCCAACGGCTGGGCTATCGGCTCGATATGCTCGATGCAGCTTTGGAACACGCCGTACAGGGAGTAATAGTCGCGGGTGGGAATGGGGTCGTACTTGTGATCGTGGCAGCGGGCACAACCGACGGTTAGCCCCATGGTGCCGCGAGTCACCACGTCGATCCGATCATCAATGATGTCGCGTTGCACGCCGAGGAATCTCCGGCCGAGCGTAAGAAAACCCATCGCCGCCCACGACGAGCGATCGTCGGGCGCGACCTGGTCCGCGGCGATCTGCAACAGCAGGAAGCGGTCGTAAGGCAGGTCGTCGTTTAGCGCCTGCACGACCCAGTCGCGATAGACCCAGGCATGGACCCACATCCGCTGTTCGCGGCCATAGACGTATCCCTTCGTATCCGAGTAGCGAGCCACATCAAGCCAGTGCCGGCCCCATTGCTCGCCGTAGTGCGGTGATGCGAGGAGTTGTTCGACGTAGGCCGGATACTCCAATGAATCAGAATCCGTGGGCGACGGCGGCAGGCCTGTCAGATCAAACGACGCCCGCCTGGCAAGCGTTCGCGCATCCGCTCGCGGCGACGGAGCGAGCCCCTTCTCGGCCAGCTTCGCCCGGATGAAAGCGTCGATCGGATTGGGTGACTTGTTTCCTTCGGCTACAGGAACGGGCGGATCGCGCACCGGCTGAAAGGCCCAGTGGGTCCGACCGGCATCCGCCGTCTTGCTTCCAGGCGAATCGCTTTTAGGCCAAGGCGCACCGAGCTTGACCCAGTGCGTGACCGCGGCGATCTGGGCTTCGGTCAGTTTTGCCTTGGGGGGCATCTGCACGTCCCCTTCATGGCGAATCGCCGCGACGAGCAGGCTCTTGCCCGGCTCGCCGGGAACGATTGCCGCTCCGGAGAGGCCCCCCTTCAGCAACGCCTCGCGCGAGTCGAGCCGCAGGCCTGACTCTTGCTTCTTCGCGCCGTGACACTCCTGGCAGTGATTGACCAGAACGGGGCGCACCTCACGCTCGAAGTAGTCGAGTGCCTCACGCGAGTCGTCGGCTCGTGCGGCAGCAGAGGCGAGAACAACGAGCGCGCCGATACATCCAGCAGCGTAGCGGGCAAACAGCATCATGGAGGGATTCGCAGGCAGGGCTTTGGAAAGCAGCGATGTCGAAGGCGGGTCAAACTAACCTTCGTTGTAATTCATCGCCGGGCAAATTGCGCCCTCGGATGCCGCGAACTATTTCTTCTTGTCCGGCGCTGGACTGGCAAAGCCCGGCGGCTGCTGGCCGAAGTCGGGCGGAGGAGGAGGGCCAAAGCCGCCGCCTCGGCCGCCGCGCGGGCCTTCACCACCTGGCGGGCGAGGGCCGCCGCGCCACGGTCCCCCTTGCTTGGCAAATTGATCCATCCGATAGAGCCGCCGCAACTCGGGCAGTAGTTCGGCCGGTTCGAGGTTTTCCAGCGGCGCTCGTTTGTCCGCAGATAGCGCCGCATAGAATTTCCGCAGTTCGTCTTCGCTCGGATGCGGGAAGTTGATGCTGAAGATCGCGGCACCGACCAGGTGTTTCATGCGGTCTTGCCGCTCGGTGGCGTCCTTGGCCTTTTCAAGTTCCTTCCGAGTCATTTCGGAAAGCGTGGCGACCATCGCGTCGATTTCCGTCTCCGAAGGGAACGGCATCCGCGAATTGAACCACCGCGAACCGAGCCGCGTGATCAGCATGCGGCGACGAGCCTGAGCATCGTCGATCTCGCGAATGCGGCGGCGATCGCGATCGTCGTGAATCGCATTCAAAATGTCCTTCTCGTTCGTCTCAACGAATTTGTCGAGCCACTGGTAAATCAAGTCCTGATCCGGCCCAGGGAGGTTGTAATCGACGAAGTCGCGGAAGCGCTGCTGCTCCTGCATCTGCACGATCTGCTTGATACGTGCCACGCGTTCCTCGGTCGGCATGTCGAGGATTTCCGAACGCTGCGCCGAATTGAGCCCCTTGAGCCAGTTCGAATAGCGGATGAGCACCCCCTCAAGTTGTGCTGCGTCCGGCTTGGCCGACAGCGATTCGTGCAGCTTGCGGAGGCGGGCCTGTTCGTCCGCATCGAGCTTGTCGAACCGCTGCTTCTTGCGGAGCAACTCTTCCTTCTCGCTTGCCGAGAGCTTTTCCAGCCGCGCAGCCCGCTCGGCAGCCGTATCGGCGAGTGCAACCGCAACAAATCCACCGACACCAAGCACAACGGCCAAGCCGACCGCCAAATCTGCAATCTGAAATCTGAAATCTGAAATCCGCTTACATCGCATCGTTCACCTCCGCGGCGAACAAGCCTTCCTTCTGCAGCCGTTCGAGGAACTCGACGCTGTCGATGTTGCGATACTCGTCGAGCCGTTCGATCACGGGAAGGTCGCGAACCAGCTCGCGATTCTCGCGATTCAGCCGCTGATCGACGAAGTAATAAGTGAGGCCGGCAGCCACGAGAGCGACTGTAGCCAAGCCGACCCAGCGGAGCGTTTGCTGACGGCTGGCGGATTTAGTTTCGGCGGCCACATCCTCCTGGGCCTTGAGGGCGACCATCGCCATCGTGCTGTGCGTGAAGCTCTCGTCGGCATCGGCCGCGCCGAGCGTATCGAGCATGTCCCACGCCTTTTCGAGCTTGATGAGGCGGGCGTTGTAGCGCGGATCTTCCGCCATTCGCCGCTCGACCTTGGCGGCCGTGGTGGGATCGAGCTCGCCGTCGAGATAGGCGACGATCTCCTGGTCAATGGCTTCTTCGGTCGAAAGGGTTTGTTCGTCGGTCATATTGGCCTGCCTTCATCATCCGCCTCGGATGGATCGTGGGTGGGTCGTGGCCCGTCCTCGGGCCGAATTCCCTGTTCGATATACGGCGTCAAAATTTCTTTCAGGTTCACGCGGGCTCGCGAGAGAAGCGACTTGATCGCCTGCACCGAGAGCCCCATCGTGTCGGCAATGTCCTGGTAGCTCATCCCCTCGAACTTCGAGAGGAGGAGCGCCATCCGCTGCCGTTCGGACAGCGACTGCACCGCCTCGCGAACCATCTCGGCCTGCTCTGCCTTGTCGAGGGCCCGGGCCGGCATCAGGCCGCTGGCCGCCTTGGCGAGCTGATCGAGCTGGATCGCCATGCTGCCGCTGCCATTGGTCCGCTCCGGCACCCCCACCTCCTTGCGGCGGGCATGCGAGCGGCGGGCGTTGCTGGCGACGTTGTTCGCAATGGTGAACAGCCACGTGCTGAACTTCGCCCCCGGTTCATATCGCTCCCGCGCCCGATAAACCCGCAGGAAAACTTCCTGCGCCAGGTCCTCGGCTTGTTCGCGGTTGTTCACGAGGTGCTCGAGGACCGTCAACAGGCGGTTTTGATAGCGCAGCACGAGCTCCTCGAACGCGGCAGCATTGCCGTCGCGCACCTGAAGCATGAGCCGCACGTCGGGGTCGTGCAGATCGTAACGATACGGCGGAGTGGTCAAAGCCAACGCGAAGGGCTCGGGCGGGGACGGATATAAACTCAGGTACGCTACTTACCAGTCTCTGTTTGTAAATCTATGCGGGAGGCGGACTTGGGACCAGCGTGGTCGAATGACCAATGACCAAGCCGCAATGACCAGGGCTGTCGGCTCCCTTTGGTCATTGGGATTTGGTCATCTGGATTGAACCCCGCCGGCCGACTCCGGTTTCGGAGCGACACCCCGGACGGGGTATGCCTCGGTGTGCCGCGTTTCGTATCCCTCGCCCAGCTTCACTGGCGGGTCGAGCACACCCTGCTGCACAAGCTCATCGAGCAGTTCGGCCTTGAACCGCGGATCGAATCCGTAGTTACCCGGTTGCTGATACCGGGCGATCTCCGGCCAATCGACGACCACCCAGGCGATGTTGCGGCGGGCCAGTTCTTGGTGACGCTCGCTTGGCGACTTGTTCAGCATCCAGTCGCACAGCAGACAGTCGTCGAAGCACGTGTTGTAGAACGCCGGCATCTCCAGCTCGAACGGTTCCGCATCGCCGACGAGCAGCACGGCCTGCCCAGGTTTCACGTTCTCATTCAGCCATCGATGCGAAAGCTTGACCCTTTGCGGCGTGTGCTGCGGCCACGGTTGGTCGCGGCGGAGCTGTTCCAGCGACACGAACCAGCGATTGTCGCCGACGAGCGTCGAACTAGCGGCCAGATAGCAATACGCCAGTCCGATCCAGACGACGACGGTCACGGTCCGCCGCCACCAGCGATCCTCCGGCAAGGCAGCCACTGCGGCAATCACCGCGACCAGTGGCCATGCCGGTAGCAGAAACCGATCGAGCCGATGCGAGAGGAACCACCAGACGGCGAGGATCCACGCCAGTGCTGCGAATGCCCAAAGTAGGTTCCTGACGCCGTCAGGGACCGGCGAACCGGTTGATGCTGACTGGGCATTGGACGCAACCGATCGAGGCACTTTTCCAGCGGCTGGTTCCTCACGGTGTGAGGAACCTACTTTGCTGACCAGGACGAACAGTGCCGCAATCATCAGCGGTACGACGAGGGGACTAGCCAGCGGATCGCGGCCGGCAACACGTAATGCGGAACCGGCCAATTGCCCTGCCGAATATCGCCAACCCCGCTCATCGCGCGGCACCTGGTGAGCTTTGTCCCACTGAGCCGCTTTCTCAGCGGTTCGCGTCTTGCCACCGAAGATGCCATAAGCCAGTGGATACACTGGGTTGCCCGTGAGGACGGCATTCTTTGCATACCACACTCCGCCGCCGAGCAAGATGCCAGCAAGCACCAGGACAATTGCCATGCCGTAAGAGGGCGAGGCTTGTTGGGAGGGCGAGGCTCCCGCCGAGCCCCCTTCTTCTTGCCGCACGAATGTTCGCCGCGGAATCATCGCCCACATCGCAACCGGCGCCACCGCAAACGCCAGCCCCGGATATTTCACCGCTGCCGCCGCTCCCGCCAAAAGTCCCGGCAAGAAGTAGCTGCACTCGCCGCGGCGGGCGAGCCATATCGCATAGAGCGCGAGAAACACATAGCACGCCAGCACACCGTCGTTGAGGCCATTGATGGAGACTTGAATGACCCACGGGTGCGATAGAAACACGACAGCGGCCAGGATGCCGCCGGGTTTACCCGCAATGCGCTGGCCGGCGCATGCGACTCCCACCGCGGTGATGGCTGCGAACGCAGCGATGACCACTTTGCCCGCGAGCGCCCCATAGAACCAACCGTGCTCGCCCGGCCAGAGCCCCATCGCGAGCAGCGCGGGCATCTCGGCAGCCAGCGGCATGTTGCCATAGACGTTGTGCGGCAGAAACGTGATTTGCCCCTGCGCTAGCCACTCCTTCGGCACTTGCAAGTGATACTCGCGGACATCGAAGTCCCACGGCGGCAGCAGCGAGCCAAGAAGGAGGATAACCAGAAACCCTAAACCCGGCGGGCTACGGTCAGGACGTTGACGCCTCCAGCGAGGTTTGAGATTGATTTCGAGCGATGCGCCTTGCCAATAGATGTCGTGCCAGACCCGCCACGCGCCGACCAGCCAACCGCATAGGACGACGAGCAGCAGCATGGGCCACGCCAGCACGCCCGCCAGGCCGAGCAATAGCATGGCGGTCGAGACCAGGCTCATTCCGGCTGCGAGGGCGAAAACATCGTGTTCGGTTGCGGGGAGAGCATCGGCCAGTCTCAGCCCATCCAGCAGCAGCCGGCCGAATCCATAAGCCGCTCCGAGCACGGCGATGGCCATGAGTACGACTGGAATGCGATCCAAGAACCCCAGCGGCGTTCCGGCTGGCCCGAACCATTGGGCAACAAACGCGAAGGGATCGCCGAGTTCGGCCAGCAGCGAGACCCGCGCCGCGGATTGCGGGATGAACCAGACGAGGTAGCCCAGCGCGACAATGGCGAACACTGTCGCGGGGACCAAACTGCTGGTTGAACTCAGTTTTTCCTTCCGCAACGCCCGTTCTCCCGCGACTTCCGATGCCGGCCGCGTGAGCTATGATTGACTGCTCGCCGCGCGCCTGCCGGTTGTAACGATTGTACTTGCCTGCCCAGCCCTGGGTGGCCGGGTGAATGTAGCCGACAACGATCGGGTGGCTGTGGTTGGCGACAGCCAACCACAGCAATGCGGTTTACCGGGGTTGCGTACCGCAACCCCAGCCACCCGACAAGAACCCTCGCCGCTCTCTCCCCTGATTTCCACCATGCCCCACGACCAGCGACTCCGCGGCATCTTCACGCCCAACATTGTCCCTCTGCATGCCGACGGCGAAATCAACGAAGCCGAGACCCGCCGCTACGTCGATTGGCTGATCGACCATGGCGTTCACGGCTTGTATCCCAACGGCTCGACGGGCGAATTCCTGCGTTTCACGGCGGAGGAGCGCCGCCGGATTATCGAAATCATCGCCGATCAGACTCGCGGCCGCGTGCCGATTCTCGCCGGAGCAGCCGAAGCAAATGTCAAGGAAACGATCTCGGCCTGCGAGCACTACCACCGTCTCGGCTGCCGAGCCGTGGCGATCGTCGCGCCGTTCTATTACAAGCTCTCGCCCGCCGGCGTCTATGCGTATTTCAAGGAAATCGCCGACAACTCGCCGATCGACATCACGCTCTACAACATCCCGCTCTTCGCATCGCCGATCGACGTGCCGACGGTTCAGCGCCTCGCCGAGGAGTGCCCGCGGGTCGTGGCGATCAAAGACAGTTCAGGCGACTTGCCGCACATGATGCGGATGATCGCCGCGGTCAGACCACTCCGGCCGGAGTTCGCCTTCATGACCGGCTGGGATGCGGCCCTGATGCCGATGATCCTGATCGGCTGCGACGGCGGCACCAACGCCACGAGCGGCGTCGTTCCCGAAATCACGCGGAAGCTCTATGACCTGACGCTCGCCGCCCGCCTCGACGAAGCTCGCGACCTGCAGTATCGCCTGCTCACGCTGTTCGACGCGATGATCTATCACAGCGAGTTCCCAGAAGGCTTCCGGGCGGCGCTGAACCTGCGCGGCATCAAAACCGGTCCCGGCCGCCAGCCGCAATCCCCCGTGCAGCAGCAGGGGCTCGTGAAGCTCCGCGACCAGCTCCAGTGCCTGCTCGCGGCCGAAGGCTTCACCGACGAGCCGCTTGGCGGCTGTAAGGTCGGTGAACCGATGGATGCCGAGCAAGTCGCCCGGATCGTGCAGAACGTTGTCGGCGAACTGAAGAAGCGCGGGATTGCATAAGCCCCCTCTCGTCCCACAGAGCAGCATCGCCATGCCATCGTCGCTTGAACGCCAACGCGACTCGGCCAGTCGAGATGCTGCCAATAGTGACTCCGCCAGTCGAGATGCTGGACAGCGCATTCGCGTCGTGCCGGAAGAGATGACGCTCGTCGCGTGGCCCTTGCGACAGGAGCCGATCGGTTCGCTCGTAGCACTAACGATTGCCGGCGGCGTGAGCTGGCTCGTTGCGTATTCCACAGGGCGTCCGTGGCTCGGCTGGGCGGCGGCTGGCCTGCTCGCCATCACGCTGTGGCGGACGCTCTTGCCAGTGACCTTCGAGATTGGTGTTTCGGGCGTGACGCAGGTCGTCTTTGGCCGTCGGCGGCGGATTTCCTGGCCCGCCATCCGCGGGTATGAAGTCCGTGGCAACGGCGTGCTGCTGGTCCCGGATGCCGAAATCACTCCCCTTTCGCCACTCCGCGGGCTGTATGTCCCGTGGCTCGACCAGCGCGACAGGGTGCTGGCCGCGGTGGAGTACTACTTGCAGGGCCGCAACCGGTAGTCATTGCTTTCGCCCCAAAGCCGCATTCGCTATACCAAGGCGGCATCGAACTGCTCGCAGGAACCCGTATGAACGCTTTCCGCTCCACTCGTCTCCATTTGCTGCTGACGGCAGCGCTTGCACTGGCGTGCGGTGCGCCCGATCTCGCCGCTGCCGGGCCGCTTCGTCGTCGCCGCAATCAGCACGCGCCCGCACCCGCCGCCACGCTCCCCACCACAGCCGCTACCGCTCCCATGCGACTCACTTATCCGAAGTCCGCCACGGTCGATCAGGTCGATGACTATCACGGCACCAAAATCGCGGATCCTTACCGCTGGCTCGAAGAGCTCGATAGCGACCAGACGAAAGCCTGGGTCGAGGCCCAGAACAAAGTGACCTTTGCGTGGCTCGAACAAATTCCGGCCCGCGAGCGCATTCGCCAGCGGCTCACGCAGCTTTGGAACTACGAACGCTTCAGCCTGCCGAGTAAACGCGGCGGCCGCTACTTCTACACCCGCAACGATGGGCTGCAAAATCAAAGCGTCGTTTATGTCGTCGATTCGCTCGCCGGCCAGCCGCGGATGCTGCTCAATCCGAACACGCTTTCGGCCGACGGGACCGTGGCCCTGAAGAACTGGACGGTGAGCGACGACGGCAAGCTGATGGCGTATGGCCTCGCCGGGGCCGGCTCCGACTGGGAAGAGTGGGGCGTGCTCGATGTCAATACGGGCCGCGTCCTCTCCGACAAGCTGAAGTGGGTCAAGTTCTCGCGCGTCTCGTGGCTGCGTGACGGGAGCGGGTTCTACTACAGCCGCTACGACGAGCCGCCGCCGGGGGAGCAATACACGGGGCAGAACTACTACCAGAAGCTCTTCTTCCACCGCCTCGGCCAACCGCAGGAGCAGGACACGCTCGTCTATGAGCGAAAGGATGAAAAGGAGTGGGGCTTTGACGGCGAAGTGACCGAGGATGGCCGCTATCTCATTATCAGCGTTTGGCGCGGCACAGAGCGAAAGAACCAGGTTTTCTACAAGTCGCTGGAGCAGCCCGATTCGCCGGTCGTTGAACTCATTGCCGGCTTCGATGCCGAGTACTCGTTCATTGGCAATGACGGGCCGGTCTTCTGGCTGGCGACGGACCTCGATGCTCCGCTGCGGCGAGTCATCGCGATCGACACGCGCGAGCCGGCTCGCGACAAGTGGCGGGAAGTGATTCCGCAATCGACCGACAAACTACAAGGCGTGAGTATCGTCGGCGACCACTTCATCGCCGAGTACCTGCACGATGCCTGCTCGGCGGTCCGCATCTTCGACCTGGCCGGCAAGCACGTCCGCGATGTGCAGCTTCCCGGCCTCGGCTCTGTCGGGGGCTTCGGAGGCCGGCGCGACGATGCTGAGACGTTCTATTCCTACACCAGCTACACCGTCCCCGGCTCGAACTATCGCTACGACGTGAAGACCGGCCAAAGCACGGTCTTTCGCGAGCCGAAGGTCGCTTTCGACCCGAGCCGATACGAAACGAAGCAGGTCTTCTACACGAGCAAGGACGGCACGCGCATTCCGCTGATGATTTCTAGCCGCAAAGGAATCGCCCTGGACGGCAAAAATCCGACGATCCTCTACGGCTATGGCGGCTTCAACATCGCTCAAACCCCCGGCTTTTCGGTCGGCACGATCGCCTGGCTGGAGATGGGGGGCGTCTATGCCGTCGCAAACCTCCGCGGCGGCGGCGAGTATGGTCGGGACTGGCACGAAGCGGGGATGCTCGGCAAAAAGCAGAACGTTTTCGACGACTTTATTTCCGCAGCAGAGTATCTCATTGCCGAAAAGGTCACTTCGCCGGAAAAGCTCGCGATTCGCGGCGGCTCTAACGGCGGCTTGCTCGTCGGTGCGGCAATGACGCAGCGGCCCGACCTCTTCGCGGCTGCCGTGCCCGCGGTCGGCGTCTTGGACATGCTCCGCTACCACAAGTTCACGATCGGCTGGGCTTGGGTCAACGAATACGGCTCGGCCGACGACAGCGACCAGTTCAGAGCGCTGATCGACTACTCACCGCTGCACAACCTGAAACCCGGCACCAAATATCCGGCGACACTCGTTACGACCGGAGACCACGACGACCGCGTGGTGCCGGCCCACAGCTTCAAGTTCGCCGCCGCCCTGCAAGCCGCCCAAGCCGGCGATAAGCCCGCGCTTATTCGCATCGAAACCCGCGCCGGTCACGGCGCGGGCACGCCGACGACCAAGCTCATCGACGCTGCCGCGGATGTGTATGCGTTTCTGGTCGCCGTGCTCCAGATGCCGTCACCCTAGTTATGCCGGCCGACCCCTTCCGTCGGCAAGAACCGCCGGCCGGTGTGCATGTCGAGATAGTCTCGGTTGGGGGCGAAGGGCCGAATGCGGATCGCGTCGCGCGAGTCCTCGAAGACGCCGTGCCCTGGCGAGCTGAACTTCACGTGGACCAGCCCCATGCTGAGCCAATTCTCGTCGAATTCCGGATGCACGGCCCCAAACGGCAGCTTGAGCCGGAGGCCGTTTGCGCCGATCTGGGCAGCCTGAACCTGCCGCGTCCAGCGCTCGACGCGCTCGACGGAGCGGCCACCCGATTGCGGTGCGTCCTGAAAGTCGCGCCGCTCCTGAGCGAAGAGCTCGATTTCCAAAAAACCGCTGACCGGCGCCAGATAACCGTCGGCATCGACGGGATAGAAGTCGAGAAGCAGGCCGTCGGTTTCCACGTTGCCGTTCCAATTAGCTAGGCGGGCGTCGAACGAAATGGAAGCGACATCGGCAGATGGCGGCGCTGCGGGTGAGTCGGCAGCAAGTTCAGCAACCGTCACGATTACGGGAGCTTCGACACGAGGAGCGGCCGATTTGTTCTCGGCGGCGACAGCAGGGAGTTGATCGAGGTCGATGGTCTGCCCGTCGAGCGTCGCTTTGACGATGCGCGGCCAAGGGATCGCCCGCGTGAGTGTTGCACTGCCGCGCGAGTTTCGCAGGACGAGCTGCGTTGCACTGGTCGCGGCATCGACCTGGCCCGAATACGTCTTTCTGTTCGCCAACTCCACAGTGAGCAACTTCGGTGCGGCAGGTGGCTGATCTTGCGCTTGGGCGAATCCAATCGCTGGCAACAAAGCAAGGACGGCGACAACAACGGCAGCACGCATGTTCGGCATTCTCCCCAAAACCGGCACGCTCGGCACGAGTGGTCGGCAGGAAGAAGAATGGCAACAACTGGGCCGGGGCCCATGCGATCGGCGAGTGCTTTGCCCTTAGTCTTGGCTGCGACGCGGGTTGCGCCATCCGAGCACCATCTGATTTGCCAACACCCATAAGCCGGCTCTGTTGCCTCCCGGCCACATGCTGCGAAGTCGCAACACGCCAGCCGCCGCCGCGCGGGCTATGGTTGGGAAGCCTTCCGCTTTCGAGGATTCCGCCATGCGCCGTCTCGCCATCGCTCTTGCCGCCTTTGTCGCTTCCGTCGCATGGGCCGACGACCACGCGCCCAGGTCGCCGCTCGGCTCAGCCACCGATCCTGCGACCGCCGCGCGACAGAGCCTGCCGACAGCAGTTCCGCCAGTAGCGCGGAGGCCCGACAACGAAAAACTCGGCGAACGCCTCCGCGAAGGTACGCGGCTGACCGACATCGTCGGCTCGTTCCAGGCAGCCGGCGACCGCATCTCGTTCCATCCCGACGGCAAAGGGGGCGAATCGTACCGCGTGCTGGAAAACCTCTCGCTCGAACGGATCGACAGTTATCTCGGCTCGGCTCGCGGCATCCCCACCTGGACCGTCAGCGGCATCGTCACCGAGTTCCGCGGCAGCAACTACTTGCTCGTGACGAAAGCCGTTGTGCGAACGGTGGGGGACGCTTCGCCGACCCCCTAACAGCCGGTTGTCTTGCGGCAATCCGTTGCAATGCCGCCCCGGCTACGTTACGCTATGCCCTTGGTCCGAAAGCGGACCTGGAACAACTGGGGATAGGGTATCGCGGCACGGCTGCCCGCTGTGGGCGGGCATCGGAGTGGATCGTATGGCTGTCAATCGTCGTATCGAAGTCACCAATTTCAGCGGCAGTGCCGGCGAAGTTTCGATGGTCCGTTTTCTCGACCGCAAGATCATCGACGCGGCCAACATTCAGGAACTCGGCGACGAACTGTTCGCCCTCGTCGAAAAGGAACAGCGGAAGAACCTGCTGCTCAACTTTGCGAGCGTCGAATTTCTCTCGTCGGCCGCTCTGAACAAGCTCATCATTCTCGACAAGAAGGTGAAGGCCAATTCGGGTAAGATGCGGCTCTGCAATCTGAAGCCCGAAATCTACGAGGTCTTTGCCATCACCCGGCTGAACCAGCTGTTCGACATCAAGAACACGGAAGCCGAGGCGCTCGCCGGGTTCTAGTGTCGCCTTTCGCTCCGCGAAAGGGCGTTCGTTCGCGGAGCGAACGACGACATACCTCCAAACTGCCCCACTACCTACTCGTAGTGCAGCGCCTCGACCACGTTGATCCGCGTGGCGCGATAGGCGGGAATGATCGCCGCCACTAGCACGATGAGGAGCGAGCCGACCATCGTGATGATGAGCAGGCTGGGATGGATGTGGAACTCGATCGGATGGGCGAAGGCCGACATCATCCCCAGGTTCATCACGTAGGCGTTCAGCACGCCGACGGCAATTCCCGGCGGGAGGCCGACGCCGCCGATGATGAGGGCCTGCGTGACAATCGTCCGGCGGACTTGAGCCTTCGTCATGGCGACAATTCGCAGCAGGCCCAGTTCGCGGGTCTGCTCCAGCACGTTCATCGTCAGTGTGTTGACGACGCCGAACGCGCCGACGACGAAGCCGAGATACACGAGCACCCACAGGCTCCATTCGATGCCGCCAACGATGCGGCCGACATTGCTGCTGATCTCGGCATACGACTTGAGAATCACGTCGTGCTTGCGGCAGAGGGCTTCGAGCTGCGGTTTGACGGCAAAGAGGTTCGCCGGGTTATCGACCTTGAGAATGAAGGCATCGTAGCCCTGAATGCCGACCCGTTTCTCGGCCCAATCGCGAAACATATAGATCGACATGCCGCCGACCATGTATTCGTTGGCGACCGCGGCCACTTTGATCGGCTGCACGCCAGAGGTCGTTTCGAGCTGAATGGTATCGCCCGCCTTGACCTGTAGCTTCTGAGCCAGGACGCTGCCGACGACGACTTCGCCGGTTTGCATTTGCTGGCGGAGGCGAGTCGGGTCCCCTTCGATCAGGTCGAACGGCAAGTCCACGGACTCGTCTGGGAACTGCCGGGCAATGCAAATCGCTTTGACCTGTTCATCCTCACCGCCAGCCGACTTCTTCAGCACTTTCGATTCGATGTACGAGACGCCGTCGATTTCCTTGACGTGCGGAACCTTCTGCAACTCCGCCAGCATTTCGTCGGGCAGGTCGGGTGCGGTGCCGGTCGCCATGTCGGGCATCATCGCGCGGACGAAGTAATCGCCGACGACCGCCGTTTTCATCCACTGATGCACGTCGTGGACGTTGTCCATGATCGAGTTGGCCATCCCCACCCCCGTCGCTCCCGCGATAAACAGCACGCCGACGGTGAGGGCCGAGCGGGTGTTGTGCCGGAGGATTTGCTTGAGGGCCAGCGCCGCCTCGACGGGTCGGAAGGGACGAAACAGGGCAGCGACCAGCGTGGCCTGCGGCTTGAGGAGAACGGTTTGCAGGGCGACGAGTCCCGCCAGGAACAAGAGCCCGCCATACATCGGGGCGCTGATCGGCAGCCGGCCGATCATGCCGAGGTAAATCACAACCGATCCAATCACCATCATCACGGTGCCGAGCCAGAAGAACGGCCACGACCAGTTGCGGAGGTCGCCTGCAGCGACGCGGCTCATCCCTTCCAGCGGCGAAATCTTGCTGATCCGCAGAGCGGGAATCAGCACGCCAATCAGCGACATGCCGAGCCCAAAGATCGTACCGAGGATGAACGGACGCCACGACAAAACTTCATCGACCGACGCGAGCGTCACGTCGAGCGAGCTGGTCAGGACGCGATTGGAGACGTAGGCAGCACCAAGCCCCCCAGCCATGCCCAGAAGCGTGCCGATCGTCCCCAGGAGCAGGCTCTCTCCCACGAGCGCGCCGGTCAGTTGCCAGCGGGTTGCGCCAATCGCCCGCATGATCGCCAGATGCCGTCGCCGCTCGCCGACGTTCATCAGCAGCGTGTTGAGGATGATGAACGATGCCAGGAGCAGTGAAAAGAGCGATGCGAGCTCCAGACCGATCTCGCTCGACTTGAGCGTCTCCTCCATCAAGTTCGAGCCACTGGTCGGGCGGGTCACGCTCAGCAGCGGATCGCCTTCGTCCGCAGGCTTGGGGAGTTTGGCGGCAATGGCTGCTTTTGTCTTCTCGATGGTCCCTTCGTCGGACGCGGTGACGATTTGAATCTTGTCGTAGCGCTTCGTCCTGCCGCGGGGATAGAAATAGGTCTGCGCCCGATCGATCGGCATGAAGGCGAGCGATGCCTGCCGCAGCACTTCCGCGCCGCGCGGCTTTTGCAAGCCGACGACGGTGAATGTCTTCTTGCCGCGGTGCGTGCGAAGACCCACCTCGTCGTTGACCTTGACACCGATCAGTTTGGCGAATTCTTCGTCGAGAATGAGCTCGTCACCCGTGCCGAGCTGCCGGCCAGCGACGGTGTCGTACTCGCGGACCTTCGCGTCGAGTTCGGGCTGGATGCCCATGATCTGAAGACGGACTTGCTTCTCGCCAACGAAGAACGAGGCCGGCTTTTCGACGACCGGCGATGCCGCCACGACGCCGGGCGTTTGCTGAACGACGCCGAGCAATTTTTCGTCGAAGTTGACGCCGCCGCCGGCCGTGATTTCTAGCGTCGCCTTGCCGGTGACAGTGGCGAACATCTTCTGGTACGACTCGCGGGTCGTCGCCGTCCCCAGGTCGATCGCCACGGTGGCCGCCACGCCGATGACGATCGACAGCAGCGTCAGAATTGTGCGGCCTGGCCGCTGCAGCATGGCCCGTGTCGTGTAGCGGCGGAGGCTCATGCCGTGCGCTCCGTGGCGACGCGGCGAGGACGCACCGGCACCACGCGGTTGGCCTCTTCGCGCTCAACGAGGCCGTCGGCCAGGTAGATCACCCGGTCGGCCTGGGCGGCAACGAGCGGGTCGTGCGTCACCAAAATGAGCGTCTGTCCGTGCTGATCGACCAGGTCGCGGAGGATGGCGGTGATCCGCTTGCCGTTGGACGTATCGAGGTTGCCTGTTGGCTCGTCGGCCAAGACGATGGCCGGCTCGATGGCGAGGGCGCGGGCGATGGCGACCCGCTGCTGTTCGCCTCCCGACATTTTTCCAGGAAAATGATTGCGCCGCTTTTCGAGCCCCACGAGCTCCAGCATTTTGCCGGCCTTCTCGTGGGCGACTTTGGGGGCCATGCCGTCGAGTTCGAGCGGCAGGGCGACGTTCTCTTCGGCGGTCAAAATCGGCAGCAGGTTGAACGACTGGAAGACGAAGCCGATGCGGCGACGGCGGATGAGGGTCCGCTCGTCGTCGGTCATCGTGGCCAGATCGACGTTTTCGAGCAGCACCTGGCCGGTGGTCGGCACATCGACGCCCCCCAGGAGCGTGAGGAGCGTGCTTTTGCCCGAGCCGCTGCGGCCCATGATGGCCAGCATCTCCCCTTTGGCGACGCCCAGATCGACGCCACGGAGAGCCTCGACCTTGGCCTCATCCTCGCCGAACGATTTGCGGACTTGCCGGGTTTCCAGAACGTACATCTTGCGCTCGCGAGGTCGCACGGTCCCAGTGCTCAGGGGCCCAGTCCGGGAGAGGCTCCGGGCGGGAAGACAAGCTGCCTTCGACCCATCGTTATCACCCACCGCCAATGCGTTGCCAAGGGCCAAATAGGGTTTCGCCGGCCCTGCGGTACTTCGTTGCTAGCAGCCGGGTTGGCATGAATCCCAGCGCAAACCGATCGAAAATGTTTCCGGCAAGCCACTTCTGCCCGCGACATGCCGGTAAAATCGCTGTCTTCCTTCCACTTTCTTCGGCGAACGCCACCATGTCGCTGCAAAGCACTCTGTCTCCGCAAAACACCCCCGCGGAATTGGCCGGTCAGCCAATCATCGTTGAACTACCGATCCAGTGGGGCGACCAGGACGCCTTCGGCCACGTCAACGGCGTCGTCTATTTCCGCTGGTTCGAGACGGCCCGGGTCGAATACCTTCACCGGGGCGGCCTGGGAGAAATGATGTCGGGGCACGGCGTCGGGCCGATCCTTGCCTCGATCAAGTGCGACTATCGCCGGCAGCTCAAGCACCCGGACACGATCCTCGTCTCGGGGAGCATCACGTCGATCGGCCGCACGTCAATGAAGATGCGGCACCTGATCTATAGCCGTGGCCAGCAGGCCGTCGCGGCCGAAGGAGAGAGCACGGTCGTGCTGTTCGACTATAAGTCGCAGAAGCCGACGCCCGTGCCGGACGATTTGCGGGCGCTGATCGAAAAGCTGGAAGGGTGAGCGAAATCCTAATGACCAAGCACCAATGACCAATACCGCAGGCAACCTATTGGTCATTGGGACTTGGACATTGGTCATTTGCTCTACGTCACCGTCCACGTTTCGCCGCTGTTGAACAGGGCGTTCAGATCTCCCTCGCCGCGCTTCTCGCGAGCGGTGGTGATCTGCCGGTTCAGTTCCACGTCGTACTTCGGGGCATCGACGTCGCGGAAGACGCCGATCGGTTCGGGGAATTCCGGATGCCGCATGCGGCTGAGCAGGTAAGCGAGGGTCGGCTCGGGGGCCTTCTCGTTGTGGAACAGCAGGTCGTCGGCAGTGATTCCCTTGCCCAGCTCGACAATCTCCGGCTCGGTACCGTTGAGACGAATCCCCTTGTCCTTGTTCTTGCCGAAGATCAGCGGCTTGCCGTGTTCGAGTTCGACGATCGTGTCGGCCTTCGTCGCCTTGTCGGTGGCGTATTCCCAAGCGCCGTCGTTGAAGATGTTGCAGTTCTGGTAGATCTCGACGAACGCGGTCCCCTTGTGCTCGGCGGCTCGCTTCAGAGTTTCCACCAGGTGCTTGGGGTTCACGTCGATCGAACGGGCCACGAACGTCGCTTCGCAGCCGATGGCGACAGAGAGCGGATTGAGTGGGTTGTCGATCGCGCCGTACGGCGTGCTTTTCGTCACTTTGCCAAGCGGCGAAGTGGGCGAGTACTGCCCCTTCGTCAGGCCGTAAATCCGGTTGTTGAACATGATGATCCGCAGATCGACGTTGCGGCGGATCGTGTGGATAAAGTGGTTGCCGCCGATCGACAGTCCGTCGCCGTCGCCGGTGATCACCCACACCTGCAGGTCGGGCCGCACGCTCTTCAGGCCCGTGGCGATGGCCGGCGCCCGGCCGTGGATGCTGTGCATTCCGTAGGTGTTCATGTAGTACGGGAACCGGCTGGAGCAGCCGATGCCGCTGACAAACACGATGTTCTCGCGGGGGATGCCCAGTTGCGGCATCACCTTCTTCATCTGGGCGAGAATCGAATAGTCGCCGCAGCCGGGGCACCAGCGGACGTCCTGATCGCTGGCAAAATCATTGGCGGTGAGCGGGGCGGGGGTGGCGGTAGTCATCGGATTGCAGATTTCAGATTTAGGATTTCAGATTTGCATTGCGCTCGTTCCCACGCTCGGCGTGGGAACGCAAGTTCGGCCGCTCCGCGGCCAAGGCAGGCGAGACGCCTGCCCCACGGCTACCCCGCGCTCTCTCCAGCGCCCGCCAGCACGGCAACTCCCGCAGTGGCGTTTTCCCGCGCGGGCTGGCCGTTGGCCGACAGGCCAAGTTGCTTGCGAATCTCGTTCACGACTTCTTGCACGGCAAACGGCTTCCCCTGCACTTTGTTCAGGCCCTGCGCGTCGATCAAGTATTTCGCGCGAATGAACGTGCGAAGCTGGCCCATGTTGAGTTCGGGGATCAGCACCTTCTTGTAGCTGCGGAGAATTTTCTCGAGGTTCCGCGGGAACGGGTTCATCCACCGGAGGTGGCAATGGGCGACGGATAATCCCTGGTTCAAACAGGCTTCGACGGCCGTCTTGCACGCGCCATAGGTTCCGCCCCAGCTCAGCACGAGTAGATCGCCACTGGCCGGACCTTCGACTTCTTGGAGCGGAATCTCCAGGGCAACGTTTTCGACCTTCTTGGCCCGCGTATTCACCATGTGCTGGTGATTTTCCGGCTCGTAGTTCACGTTGCCGGTAATGTCCTGCTTTTCCAGGCCACCAATGCGGTGCATCAGTCCCTTGGTTCCCGGCAAGGCCCACGGCCGCGAGAGCAGCTCATCGCGTTTGTACGGCAGGAACTTCTCGCCGTTCTCGATCGGGCCGGGGTGCTTGATCGGGATTTTGGGCAGCGTATTCACGTCGGGAATCAGCCAGGGCTCGCTCCCGTTGGCAATGTAGCCGTCGGAAAGCAAGAGCACGGGTGTCATGAAGCGAGAGGCGATGCGCCACGCTTCCTGAGCCACCTCGAAACAATCCGATGGGCTGCGGCAGGCGACGACCGGCACCGGTGCCTCGCCGTTGCGGCCGCAAATCGCCTGGAACAGGTCGGCCTGCTCGGTCTTTGTCGGCAAGCCAGTGCTGGGGCCGCCGCGCTGAATGTTGATGATGAGCAGTGGCAGTTCGAGCATTAGCGCCAGGCCAATCGCCTCTCCCTTGAGTGCGATGCCGGGGCCGCTCGACGTGGTGATGGCCATGTGACCGCCATAGGCCGCGCCGATGGAAGTGCAGATGGCGGCAATTTCATCCTCGGCCTGCAGCGTGCGGACGCCGAAGTTCTTGAACTTCGAAAGTTCATGCAGGATGTCGCTGGCCGGCGTAATCGGATAGCTGCCGAGAAACAGATCCTTGCCGCTCAGTTTGGCCGCCGTCATCAGGCCATAAGCCAGGGCGACGTTCCCCATGATGTTCTTATATTTGCCCGGCGGCAGCTTCGCCTTGTCGATCTGGTAGCTGCTGGCAAAGGCGTCGGTCGTCTCGCCATAATTCCAGCCCGCCTTGAGTGCCCGGAGGTTCGACTCGATGAGCTGTGGTTTGGTCGCGAACTTTTCCTGAAGGAACCGGATCGACGGTTCCAGGTCGCGGCCGTAGAGCCAGTACACGAGGCCGAGCGCGAAAAAGTTCTTGCAGCGATCGACTTCCTTCTGGCTCATCCCCATGTCTTTCAGGGACTCGCGGACGATCTTCGTCATCGGCACTTTGAAGAGCTGGTAAGTGTGCTCCAGCACTTCGGCATCGAGCGGGTTGGTTTCGTAACCCGCCATCTCGTTGTCTTTTTTCTCGAAGTTATCGACGTTGGCGATCAAAATACCGCCCTTCCGCAGATCGCGAAGGTTCGTCTTCAGAGCGGCCGGATTCATCACCACCAGGGCGTCGAGCGCGTCGCCGGGCGTGTAGATGTCGCTGCTGGAGAAATGCACCTGGAAGCCCGAGACGCCCGCGAGCGTGCCAATCGGAGCGCGAATCTCGGCGGGGAAGTCAGGGAACGTCGAAACGTCGTTGCCCAAGAGAGCGGACGTGCGCGTGAACTGCTCGCCTGTGAGCTGCATGCCGTCGCCCGAATCGCCCGCAAAGCGGACGGTCGCTTCCGGGATGTGCTGAACTTCTTTGTGGGTGGTGGGCGCTTCCGGGGCAATCGTCGTGGACATGGCGTCTTTCGGCCTGAATGTTGGTATCCCGCGGCCACTCGTGAGTAGAAGCGGCGCGGAACGCTAATCAATTATTTCATCGGCACAGGGCAGGACAACGCCGCCGCAGGATGGGCGGACGTGCGGGCTGTACCACAGGCAAGGATGTGGCGGGAAGGACAACTTTGCCGTGGGTGGGCAGGGCTGGCAAAGCAACGGGCAAACATGGCTGGTTGGTAGGACAGGCAACATTGCCTGACGGGAAAATCTAGCGTGTACGTTGTTCCGACGCTCTGATTCTGAAAGAGCACTCATTCTGACGCGCTTTGGGCGGGCCGCAAAGGCCGCCGCGCCTGCGCATTTTGCGTGGTTTCTCAGCGATCAGGTTGTAGTGGTTTTGCGGGTTACCGCACCTGTTTCGTGTAGGTTACGCCCCGTCGCGGTCGCGTGGCCGATGGTGCGGCTCCGGCGGCAACGTATAAACGACCTTGGGAAAATGCTCGACTAAATGACGGAGAATGTTTGACACCTTCAGCACGCCGAGGATTCGCCCATCGCTATCGACGATTGGCAGCCGACGAAAACCGCCGGCGCTCATCAGAGCGATCGCGTGGCCGACGGTGTCGCTCGCGCGGAGCGTGACCGGGTTCTTGATCATCACGCTCGCGACCGGAGCGCTGAGATCGGCTCCATCCGCCAAGAGTCGCAGGGCATCGCGCTCGGTAAAAATCCCCAGCAGCTTGCCGTCGATGCAGACCATCGCCGCGCCGGTCCGGGCATCCTGCAGAATTTTGAGCACGGCCCGAATCGGATCGTCCGGCGCAGCACAAATCGGCTTGGCCGGGTGGCAGTGTTCGACCGTTTCCGTCTCTAGATGGAGTTCAAAGTCCACGATCGCGGTCCCACCGACACGCAGTCGGTCAAAGCTGCTTACTCCGCCAGCAAGCATTGCTTTGGGTGGATTCAACTTCCGTTAATGCGACCGCAGCGTGAACCTCGATCGCGCAACTTAGCCTATCACCACGTGAGTTTTGGGGCAAGAACCCGGCAAGTGAGGACTACTCTGACTTTCGCTTGGGAACGAACCCAATGAAGAAGCAGATCACCATCGTCGCCCAGAACAGGATGAACTCGGGCCGGCGCGGGCTGTGGAAGTTGAGCAGGTGCGGCACATGGAGCGGATCGTGCAATACTTCCTGCGGATCAGCACCCGGCACGGGTTCCGGCGGCGGCGGTGCGTGGTGCTCTTCCAGGCCAAGTGGCCAGCTTTCTTTCAGCCAGTGTTCGTAGTCGTGAACGCGTTCGCGCCGCCACAGTTCGACTTTTTCAAATGACTGCTGCCACGACCCCATTTGCGTTTTGACCCACTTCGGCTCGGCGAAGCTCCAATCGGAATTCACACCCCAATCGGCCAGCAGCTTGAGACCGATCACGATCACCAGCAAATAGGCCGTGATTTCAAACCGCGGGAACTTCTCGAGCAGCGTGATGAAAATGCGAGCGGCATAGCGCATCAGCACCAGACCCAAGATGCCGCCGAGGATCACGACCCATAGCTTCGGATGCAGTGCTCCGGCAGGATGGCCCGGCGGCGCGCTGCCGACCATCGCGATGGCCGCGAGGATCGAATCGACGGCAAAGGCAATGTCGGTCAGTTCGATGACGAACACCGTGGGCCAAAAGCTCGCGAGGCCAAGCTGCTTGCGCCGTTCCGGGGTCATATAGACCGGCACGCGCTCACGAATTTCGAGTTCTTCCTCTTTTTCCGAAAGCGGCTCCCCCGTTTCTTCCACCAGCTTCGGGTGCCCGTGCTCGTCGAGGACGATCTTCTCGCCGTCTGCCTCTTCCTTCGATTCGAAGAAGAGGTGGCGGACGCCGATATAGACGAGGTACGCCCCGCCGAGGAATTTCACGAACGTCCACTGCAACAGGAGGCTCGCCGTGAGGACCGCGATGAACCGGAAGATGAAGGCCCCGGCCAAACCGTAAAGAAGTGCCTTCGGCTGTTCATTCTTGGGCAAGCGCTTGGCCAAGAGGCCGAGCACCAGCGCATTGTCGATTGAGAGCATCCCCTCGAGGACGACCAGCAGGGCCACCACCGCGAGATCCTGCACTTCGAGTTTCTGGCCGAGAATGTCGATCAGGGCAAGCGGCGGAAAGGGCATCAGATTCCGTTTGCGGCAGGGTAGGATCGGCGGGAGATCGCCTCGGACGGCGTCTGGCAATCATATCCGCCGAGGCAAGATTGAGGTAGGCAGGCGAGCGGGGTGCGTCAGCACCCCGATAGCTAAGAGTGTCACGCTACCGGGCTCATCGGGAGGCTCACGCCTCCCGCTCGCCAGTTACGGATCGTACCCCAGGTTCGGCGCGAGCCAGCGTTCGGCTTCGGAGAGCGGAATGCTCTTCCGCTTGGCGTATTCCTCGACCTGGTTGCGGGTGATGCGGTCGAGGGCAAAGTAGCGAGCATCGGGGTGAGCGAAGAGGAGGCCGCTGACGCTGGCCGCCGGCCACATCGCGTAGGTCTCGGTCAGCTTAAGGCCGGCGTTCTGTTCGGCCTGCAAGAGGTCGAAGATCGTCCGCTTCTCGGTGTGATCCGGCTGCGAAGGATAGCCCGGCGCCGGGCGGATGCCGCGGTAGGCTTCGTCGATGAGTTGCTCGCTCGTGAGGTCCTCGCCCTGGCCATAGCCCCAGTCGCAGCGAGCCTTTTTGTGTACCAGCTCCGCAAACGCCTCGGCCAGCCGATCGGCAAGGGCCTTCGTCATGATCGAGTTGTAGTCGTCGTGGTCTTTGTCGAACGCTCGGCACAGCTCGTCGCAGCCCAGGCCGGTCGTGACGGCGAATGCGCCGACGTAGTCGGTCCGGCCGCTCTCGGCGGGAGCGATGTAGTCGGCCAGGGCGCGGAAATCCTTTTGGCCGACTCGGTCCCATTGCTGGCGGAGGGTGTAGAGGCGCGTCGATTCAGGAGTCCGAAGCAGAATGTCGTCTCCTTCCGACACGGCCGGCCAGAAGCCATACACGCCATTGGCAGTTAGCAGCTTCTCGGCAACGATCCGTTCAAGCAGGCGCTGGGCATCGGCAAAGAGTTCCTTGGCATGCACGCCGACCGTCGGGTCGTCGAAGATGCGCGGATACTTCCCCTTGAGTTCCCACGTCATGAAAAACGGCGACCAGTCGATGTACTGGGCGATTTCGGCGAGCGGATAGTCGCGCAGGACTTTGACCCCGGTAAAGGCCGGTGTGGGAATATCAACCGTCGTCCATTCAGTTAGAAAGCGGCGCGTCCGGGCTTCGGCTAGCGGCACGAGCTTCACGTCGCGCTGACGATAGGACTCGGCGAGTTGACGCTGCAGGTTCTCGTTGTCTTTCACGAGGCCGTCGCGGAGCGTCGGGCTGAGGAGCTTATCGACGACGCCCACGCACCGCGAGGCATCGAGCACGTGGACCGTCGGCTGGTCGTATTGGGTCGCGATCTTCACCGCCGTGTGCTTCGCGCTCGTGGTCGCTCCGCCGATCAATAGCGGCAGGCACATCTTCCGCCGCTTCATCTCTTTGGCGACGTAGGTCATTTCGTCGAGGCTCGGCGTGATCAAGCCGGAGAGGCCGATAATATCGACTCCCTGCTGGGCAGCCGTATCGAGGATTTTCTCGCCCGAGACCATCACCCCCAGGTCGATCACTTCGTAGTTGTTGCAGCCGAGGACCACGCCGACGATGTTCT